>JACPZP010000081.1 GCA_016195405.1 Planctomycetota bacterium
CGCGCTTCGTGCCGGGTTTCAGCTCTTTCGGCTCCCAGAAGATGCCCAGCGCCGAGTCGCCGCCGGCCATCGCCGGTTGCATGTCCCACATGTTGAAGCCGACGCCGTGCCGGGTCAGGACCACGCGGCTCGCTTTCTCGACGCCCGAGCCCAGCCCGAGCGTTAAATGAGCCACGAAGCCGGGGTCCTTCAGGTCGGGACGCTGCAAAATCTGCACGTAATCGGGAAGCGTCTTGTCCTTGAGTTCGATGCCGTCGAGGATTTTGCCCGGCATGGTTGGGGCGGCGAAGAGGGCGCCGTCATTGTCGATGATGTAGGTGTCCATGTACGCGCGGACGCCGACCTTGTGCGGTTGGTTGCCCTTGTTCTCGACGATGTGCTTGATGAGCATCGCGTCCATGCGGCGTTTCTGGCCGGGGGCGGGCGCTTTCGTTGCAATGAGTTCCAAAGTCTGCGTCACGCGGATGTCGCCGACGACGCACACCGTCATGTAGCCGGTGCGCTCCTTGCCAGTCGCGCTCTTAGGCAGCTTGGCCCCCGACATCTCGAAGCGGCCTTCGCCTTGGCCGATCTGAATGGCACGTCCGTCGAGATACAAGCTCGGGAAATGGCTCAAGTGGAGCGTTCGGTTGTTCTCGTCCTGGATGGTGATATACATGTTGCCTTGACGCTGGAAGCGGATGCGCTCAACGGGATCGATCGGCGCGTCCGATTCAACGACAACGGCCTTTTCTTCCTGGATCGACACCTTGTAAGCGGGCCGAGAAGGCTCGCCGGCATGCACAAACACGGCGATCAGCAAAGTAGGTCCGGCGAGCCGAGCGAGACCCTTGAACCAGGTCCAGGCGCCATGGGTCCGGCTCAAAGTAGGTCCCGCGAGCCGAGCGGGACCGTTGGCCCAGGTCCGGCTCGGCTCGCCGGACCTACTTGGCAGGCGGCGCATCGAAAGCGAATGGACCATGTCGGTCTCCCGGGAGATTGGTGGTATCAATTATAAGACGAGACGGGTCGGTGAAAAGAACGAGCAAAAAACCGCTTGCGGCTTCGTAAGGAATGCGAAGCCGCAAGCGGCGTCGATGCGTCGCGCGTTGGAGCGTCGGTTTCTCGTGTTGGCTGCTAGGGGAAGTTAGTAACGACGGCCGCGGTCGGAGCCGCCGTACCCGCCGCCGCCACTGCGGCCGCCGCGGCCGCCGCCGTAGCCGCCCCCGCCTCCCCCGCCGCCGTAACCACCGCCGCCACCGCCGTAGCCGCCGCCCCCGCCTTGGCGCGGCCCGCGCTCCTCGCGCGGCTTGGCCTCGTTGACCGTCAGGGGACGGTTGTCGTGCTGGAAGCCGTTCAAGGCTTCGATCGCCTTGTCGGCTTCCGCGTCGTTTTCCATTTCCACGAAGCCAAAGCCCCGGGAACGCCCGGTTTCACGATCTGTGATCACCTGGGCTCGGGCCACCTTGCCGTGTTGTCCGAATAGTTGCAGCAAGTCGTCGGCGGTGGCCCCCCAGGCCAAGTTGCCGACATAGATATTCTTCGCCATGCAAAACTAACCTTTCCGTGCCTGAGCCTTTAGGGGTTAGCCTTTAGGGCCCCAACCTGTCCGTCCGAAATGTGGAGGCGGGCCGCCGACAGCCGCCGCCGGGACCACCCAAGATCCCAGGCGCTGTTCCCCACGGACGGGGCACCGTGCAAAACCAAAAGAACCACCCGATCCGCTCCAGCCCTGCCAAAACGCGGATCCTCGTTAAGTTGACACTCGTGCGATTGACGTTCGCGGCCAAATTCCTGAATGCGAGAATCAGGAATTCGCCTTATCGTGCAGAGTGGACGCGCATCGACCCGCTTTCTCCGGCCCGCACAAATTGCCCAGATAGAACCTACCGCCACAAACCACAGATTTCACAGATTACACAGATGGGAGAGAAATGCAGCAACGTTCTCCCATCCGTGTGATCCGTGAAATCCGTGGTTGAGCGAACATGTGTTGGAACCGCGTGCGGCAAGAGAGTACGACCGGCCAGGCTTGTCGGGCCGGGTCACCCCACCATCTCGAAGTCTTTCGCACCGGATCGTTCACGCAAAGAAGTGAGACGCCATCGAAAAAACGCGGAGAATATGGGAAACCCTGGCTGGCCGCTCGAACCCCTCCAAACACCACACAGATTACCGTCTCGGGCGCATCCCGAAACTGTCAGCAATCATAACCTTTCTGGGGAAAAAAACCAACCGAAAAACCATGGATTTCAAAGGCTTGACCCGTTTCCTTAGAATGGTGTAGCACCCTTGGAGATTCACCATGCGGCAACATTTCATCAGCAACGACTCGGGCTCGCCTCCCGAACCCGATTCCGTGCAACCCCACCTTGAAGAACCCCAAGCCCTGGACGCCTATTCGCGTGTCGTCGTCCGGGTCGCCGAGAAGCTTCGGCCCGCAGTCGTCAATCTTCGCGCAAGCCGCGATAGCGCCGGCCGCAGCGCCACGGGCGGCAGCGTCTCCGGCATTATGTTCACCCCCGATGGCTTCCTGCTCACCAACGCCCATGTCGTCGGCGGCCAGGAGCGCCTTCGCATCCGCACCAGCTCCGGTCGGGAGTTGCCAGGCCGGGTCGTCGGCGCCGATCCCTGGACCGACCTCGCCGTCGTCCAAGCCGAAGCCAACAATCTTCCGCACGCGGAGCTAGGCGATTCCGAGAAGCTGCGCGTCGGCCAGCTCGTGGTGGCGATCGGCAGCCCGTTCGGCTTCGACTCCACCGTCACCGCAGGGGTCGTCAGCGCCCTGGGCCGATCATTGCGGACGATCACCGGCCACCTAGTCGACAACGTCATTCAGACCGACGCCGCCCTCAACCCCGGCAACTCGGGCGGCCCCTTGGTCGACGCTCTCGGAAGGGTCATCGGCATCAACACCGCCGTCATCGCGCCCGCGCAAGGCATCTGCTTCGCTATCCCGATCAACATGGCCAAGCACATCCTGCCGCAACTCTTGAAACATGGCCGGATTGTTCGCGGCTATCTCGGCCTGCACGCCCGCACCATTCCGCTCAGACAAAGCCTGGCCCGGCGCTACGGTCTCGAATCGCAAACCGCGGTGGAGGTGATCGGCGTCGAAACCGGCGGCCCCGCGGATCAGGCCGGCATTCAAGAAGAAGATTTGATCGTGGCGCTGGGCGACGATCCCGTGGCGACCGTGGACGATTTGCACAAGATTTTGACGGAGTTGCCGATCGAACAGACCACGGGCGTGACGTTTTTGCGCGGCGAGACCAAGGTGCAACGCGCGGTGACGCCGGCGGTGACGCCGAAGGAGTATCCGCAGCGCGAGCGCTAAGCCTCGCGCGGCTTCGCAAGTTTCGCGAAACTGTGCTTTTCGCAGTGAAGGACATGAACTAAAATTGAAGTGAGGAAGTCCGCGTTCACTAGAGCAGCTTTCCATGTCTATCATCGTGCCGATTTCGCAGCCCTCCCCAGGCATTCCTGGCGATTCTCGTGAGGCTGCGCCGGTTGCGAGTGCGCCTCGCGGGGCTGCGGCATGCGACATTTTGCCGCCTGAGGCGTTGCCCGATGAGGAAAGCCTGGTAACGGAGGACGATACGCCCGTGGACGGAGTCTATTCCGAAAAACAGATGCGCTTTTTGACGGAGCCCCTGTACTCATCGCGGCCGCTGGGCGAGCGGATTTTTCTGGCCACCGCGAACGTCGGACTATTCTTCGCAACGGGTAAGCCGCCGCACGTTCCCGACGTGCTCCTGAGCCTCGACGTGGAAGCGCCGCAAGACTTGTGGCCCAAAAAGAACCGCTCTTATTTCATTTGGCGTTATGCCAAACCTCCCGACGTTGTCATCGAGGTCGTTTCCAATCGGGAGGGAGGAGAAGACGACTTCAAATTGCGCTCCTATGCGGATATCGGCATTCCCTACTATGTAATCTGGGATCCGGAGGAATTACTTCGGGCTGGCGTCTTGCGTGTCTTTAGCCGTCAACCGACCAGATACCGCGCCATGGAAAAGGCCTTCTTTCCTGAGTTTGGCTTGGGGCTGGCGATCTGGCACGGGGAATTCGAAGGAATCGAGGCAGACTGGCTGCGCTGGGTGGACGCGAACGGAGAGGTCGTGCCCACCGGAGCCGAGTTGGCACAACAAGCACTTCAACTCCTAAATGCGGAACGGCAGCGAGCAGATCGCCTGGCCGCCCAAGTTCGTGCTCTGGGAGGCGCCCCCGAGTGATACGGCGTAACTATCGGAAGCCAAAGAAGCGCCGTAGCTTGGTCATCCACGCGTTGTCTAAGGATTCCCAAGTTGGCGAGAAAAAATGCCCCTCAACACGGTCCTCTTCATCGAAATGGATTAATACTCTCCCTTCATTTCCCGACCAGATTCTCGGCGCACTACGATATTCCAAGGGCCGGTAGGGGGGTGCGCCGAGCGGAAAATAGTGAGTCTCCATCGTTGTATAGTCTCCAGCCCGGGCACCGAACGCGCCCTCAACCTCGTCCAAGCTCATCCCTTCCTTGATTTTGTTGAACCTCTCCTCATCGATCCGGTGCCTCGAAATGAACTCAACCAAAGCGCCAAATATCCCACAACGATAAGCGCAGTAAGTAAAACCGCTATTCGGACCACGGGTCGTTTCATGGCCTAACCCCATCGGGGCTTCACCGCGAGCGCGAAACCGCAAGCGAGCTTTATCCGATTACCGGCGGGGCCATGTCGTAGATGCGGACCGCGCCGTCGAAGAAGGGGATCGCCAGACGCCGGCCATCGGGATGCAGCGACAAATCGCGCGCGTTGTTGGGCAGGGCGACCATGTGGAAGCTGTTGGCTTGCTCTGGCCGCCAAAACCACATCTGCCCGCCGATGCCGCCGCCCGCGCCCGCGATGAAGCCATTGGGATGAAAAACCACGCCCCAGCCGGTGCCTTGGAAATTGGCTTGCGGACGCAGCACTTGGCTGCGATTGCCGGTCCGCCAATCGAACAAGACGACCGCCGGGTTGCCGACGCCTGCGAACGCATTCGTCACATTCGTGATGCCGGTGCATGCCAGAAGATTGCCGTCGGGGCTGAACGCCATGCTGCGGATGCCGCCGTGATCGGCCCGAAATGTCGGATCGTAGCGGAACAGGACGCTGCAATCCATCGTCCGCGTTTCGGACCCGCGCCCCACGTGCCACTGCTTGAGGACGCCGTGTAAGTCGCCCGACACCAGAAATTCGCCGCTCGGATGGAAGGCGACGTTGTAAACATGCCACTGATGTCCCGCCAATTCGCGTCCCAGGCTGCCGTCGGAGATCGACCATAGCTTGACGAGGTTGTCGTTGCCGCACGAGGCCAAAAGGCGGCCATCGGGGCTGACGGACAATGCGCGTACCCAACCTGCATGGGCGTCGATGGTTCGCTCCGGCGTCGGCGCATCGGCGTCCAAACGCCAGAAGAGAATCCTGCCGTTGTAATCGCCTGAGATCAGCCATTCGCTTTGAAATGCGAGGGCACGAATCCAACTTCGATGCCCCGCCAGTGCGGTTTTGCGCTCCGACGAGACGTGCCAGCGCTGTATGGTGTTGTCCTGCGCGCCGGCGAACACGAACCGTCCCGACGGATCGAATCGGCAGCCCAGAAGCGGACTGTTGTGGCGTAGTTCGCGCCGGAGCCTCGTCCGAACCGGATCGAGCGGACCCGGCCGGATGACCTCGCGCAACGTGTCGAGCGGTATCGCGGGCATTAGTGGTTCCCCCGTTAGGCGAGGACCTCTTGGATTGCCGCGGCTTGGGGATCGGCCATGGGTATTGGCCGGCCTTCGTGGTAATGGTTGCGCGACGGGTTGAGGCCCAGGGCGCGGAAGTAAGTGTGGAACAGGTGGCCACCATGGACTTGGCGGTCGGTGACCTCGGTGCCGTTGGCATTCGTGCGGCCGACGACCGTGCCGCCGCGGATGCCGCAACCGGCAACCGCGACCGACCAGGCCCGCGACCAGTGATCGCGGCCCATGTTCTGATTGATGTTCGGCGTCCTGCCAAATTCGGACATGACAACTATGAGCGTGCTGTCGAGCATGCCGCGTTGGGCGAGGTCGTCGAGCAAAGTGGCGAAAGTGCGGTCAAACTCGCCGAGTTGCTCGATGTGAAAGTCGAAGTTTTCGTGGTGGGTGTCGTAGTTGGAATGGCTCACCTTAACGAAAGTGACGCCGTTCTCCAGCAAGCGCCGGGCCAAGAGGCAATGCCGGCCGAATTCGTGGCTGCCGTAGCGATCGCGCATGACCGGCGGCTCGCGGTCGAGGTCGAAAATCCGCCGGCGATTCATCACCTGGGCGGCTTGCTGGAACGAATGCGTGTAGGCTTCCGTCTCGGCGCCGCGGTGGCGCTGTGCAAAACGCTGATTGAGGTGCGCCCGCAGGTCTTGCCGCTGCGCCTCGGCCTGCTCGGTGACGGCTGCCGGGCGAATCAAGTTGGCAGGCGGATTCCCGTCAGGCAGGACCACCGAGGCGTAGCGCGGTCCGAGGAACGCCGCATCGGAGCGGTTGAAGCTGCCGCCGCCTGAACCCGGTGTAACATGGATGAAGCCCGGCAACGGGTTATCTTCGGGCGTCATGAGTTTGGCCACCACCGAGCCGAGATGCGGATAGACGTCGCCGGGAGTTTGCCGCCGGCCCGTCTGCATGAAATACGCCCCCTTGCCGTGATCGTCCTCGGCGGTGTTGATCCCGCGAATGAGAGCGAGCCGGTGCATTTGCCGCGCCGTGTAAGGAAGCAACTCGGAGATGTGAATGCCGGTGACGTTCGTAGGAATCGCCTGTAACGGACCTCCGGTGTTGGTGGCTGGCTTTGGGTCCCAGGTCTCGAGTTGGCTGGCGCCGCCGGCGAGGAAGATGACCAGCACGCGCCGCTGCCGGCGCTGGAGTTCCTGCGCCGCCGCCGGATGGATCATGTCGGCGAAGCTAAGGCCGCCAAGCGTCATCCCGGCCGCGCCCAGGAACTGCCGCCGCGAGAGAAAATGCGCCGGCGATCCGCACGCGTAGAACGGTTTCATAGATATCCCCCCGTTTTCGCTTGCGTTTCGCGTTCGCATGACGCCACGTGAGCGCGAAACGCAAGCGGGATCAATGATTGAACCGAAACTCCGCAGACGACAATAGCGCCCACGCTAAATCCTGGAGCGCGACGGAACGATCGCTCGACCGCCTCGCCAGAAAATCGGCCACTTCCTTCGATTCATCCGCGCTGGGCAAGCGCGACAACACGCTCAGATACAACTCCTCGGCAAGCGAACCGGATTCCTTGATTTCCGCCAGGCGGTGCGTCAGGCTGCCCGGGCGCTGCGCCAGCCAATCGCGCAGCAGATTGCCGTTGCTCACGAACAGTGTCTGATCCAAGGTCGCCTCGAACTGACTCGGATCGGTGGGCGTTCCTGGTTGGCTGCCGAACAGGTTGACGAACGTCTGGACATTGCCGGCGAGCTTGGTGCGAGTCGCCGCCTCATTCACCTTCGCGCCCTGCGCCTTGCGTTCGGCGTCGAGCAGGCCGGTCGCCTGCATCATGCTCCACGCAAGCTGTTCCGGCGACAGCGGCCGCAGTGCGGCCACCGCGAATGTCCGCGGATCACTCTCCGAGTCGGCACTCGGCGCCTCGCTGGAGCGCTGATAGGTTCGGCTCAAGAGGATCTCACGGATGAACGCTTTCATGTCGTACTTGCGAGCCGCGAAGTCTTCGGCGAGTTGATTCAAGAGTTCCGGATGCGACGGCGGATTGGCGGGATGATCGTATTCCACCGGGTCGACGATGCCGCGGCCAAAATAGATCGACCAGAGCCTGTTGGCGGCCGCCCGCGCGAAGCGCGGATTCTCCGGACCGGTGATCTGCCCGGCCAGGTGAGAGCGGCGGCTGAACTTCGGCTGCGGCTTTTCACCTGGCTTGTAAGGGACGACGTACTCCTGTCCTTTATCAAGTTTCGGCTCTGTAAGAACCGGTCCCGACGGCAGCCGCGGCCCCGTGTTCTTGGTCACTTGTTTCATGAAAACGGACTGGAACGTGACGTCGCCATCGCCCTTTTCCACCAAGACCGCCTGCTTGTTGGCCTTGTCCGTGAAAACGAAGCTTCGGCTAAGAAACGCATAGATTCCGTAATAGAACTCTTGCTTGTAGGCGTCGACAAGCGGATGGTCATGGCACTGGCAGCAGTGTAGGTTCATGCCAAGAAAAAGCCGGCTGATGTCGCGCGTGAGTTGGTGCGGCTCGGCATTGCGGTCGAGAAGGAAGCGCGCGGCCGGGCGCGACTTCGGTTCGACGCCGTCGGCCGACAGGATTTCCGCCACCAGCCGATCGTACGATTTGTTGGCGGTGAAGGAGCTTTGCAAGAACTCGCGCCACTCTGCCGCCTTGACGTTTTTCTCGGGCCGGCGATCCATCAAGAGTACATCGAACACATCGCGCATGTGCCAGGCGTAAGCGTCGCTTGCGAGGAGACGATCGATCACTTTCTGTCGTTTGTCCAGGCTTTTATCCTCAAGGAAAGCGCGGGCCTCGGTCGCGGATGGAATGACACCCTTCACATCAAGGAACAGACGCCGCAGAAACTCGGCGTCATTGGCGGCCGCCGCTGCGGTCCTGTCGAAATTCGCGGCGCCCGACTCGATCTGCTTATCGATGCGTTCGTGGAGCGGCGTCTGCGCGGACGGAGTCTGCGCCGAAGAAAACGCGGACTGGATGAAGACAAGGCCAAGGGCGAGCGTGCAGCCTCGGGATGAAAGGCGCTGCATGCCGATTCCTCCTCAAGGTAGGCAGGAAGGAGGAGCGATTTCAGGTAGGCTAAAGAAACTGTAACCGATGCGCGGGCATTCGGCAAGCACAAAGCGGACCCTAATTATGGCCCATGTGGCAGGTGTTGTCATCGTCGCCGAGGTTTCGAACCTTGATCGTGTACTCTTGCGTTATCTCCGGCACCCAACGGACCAGGGCCAGGTCGGTGAATTTGTCGTCCTTGGTGACGAGGTTGCCCTTGGCGTCGTAGACTTCGATGTCGACATCGGTGCTGCCGTCGCCGATGACCGCGAACTCGGCATACTTCCGCTGTGGCACCTTTTCGGCGAGGAAGACGATCTTGTAAACGATCTCGCTCCCCTTCTTGACGGTCTTGGTCCAGCGCCGCGGGCCGTCCTTGGAGTTAGCTTCGAGCGCAGGCGCCAAGAGTATTGATATAGCCAAGAAGCAAACGCCCGAAAGCAGTCGTTTCATAGGATGCACCCAAGCCCGCACGCGAGTCTTCGAGCGTGCGGGGTGCCCTGCATGTAAGTTACCCCGCAGGCTCGAAGACTCGCCTGCGGGCTAGTTGGCCCACATTTTATTCAAGCAGGCATGTACTACAACGTCGGCCCGATGCTCCACGGCGCGAACTCCTCCTCGCCGACGCCGTTCAACTCGCTCTTCGTTTTCTTGCCCGAGGCGACCGCCAAGATCTCTTCGAAGATTTGCCGGCCTACCGATTCCACGGGCGTGCCTTCGAGAATGACGCCGGCGTTGATGTCCATGTCGCCTTCCATGTGGTTGTACATCGGCGTGTTGGTGGCGATCTTGATGCTCGGCGCGGGTTTGCAGCCGAAAACCGAGCCGCGACCGGTGGTGAAGACGAGCACGTTGGCCCCACCGGCGACGATGCCGGTCATGCTCACCGGATCGTAGCCGGGGGTATCCATGACCACGAAACCCTTTGCCTTCACCGGCTCTGCGTAGTTCACGACGTCGACGAGCGCCGTGCTGCCTCCCTTGGCGATGGCGCCCAACGACTTTTCGAAAATAGTAGTCAGTCCACCTTCCTTGTTGCCGGGCGAGGGGTTGTTGTTGATCTCCGCGCCAAAGATGCCGGTATACCACTCCCACCACTTAATGCGCTCGACCAGTTTCTCGCCGACCTGCCGGCTGACGGCCCGTCGCGTCAAAAGATGCTCGGCCCCGTAGATTTCGGGCGTCTCGCCGATGATGCTGGTCCCGCCCTGGGAGACCAATAGGTCGGATGCGACCCCAAGCGCCGGATTGGCCGTCACACCGCTGTTGCCGTCGGAACCGCCGCAGTTGGTGCCGAGGATGATCTTGCTGGCCGGCAGTTTGGTTCGGTGAACGTCGTTGACACGGGGCAACAATTCGGCAATCGCTCTTACGCCGGCGACTACCGTCTTGGCGATGCCGCCGCATTCTTGGATGGTGAGGACCAGCGGGGCCGCGCTCGCCGATGGCTCGCGGCTAAACGGGCGCAGTTGCGTCAAGCCCTGGTTTTCCACGAGGTGGATCGCCTGACCCGTCTCGCAGCCCAGACCGATCAGGATGTAAGCCGCCACATTGGGATGCTTGGCGAATCCGGCCAGCGTGCGGTCGAGCTGGTTGTGGTCCGGCCCATCGTACTGCATGGCGCAACCTTGCTTGTGCGTAATCGCCACCACGCCATCCACATTCGGGTAGTTTTTGAGCAGATCGGTGGCGCGAAACTTCTCGGAGACGTACTTGCTGGTGCTGGCCGAGCAGTTGACCGTGCTGATGATTGCGATGTAGTTACGCGTGCCGTAGCGGAAATGCTCCGGGCGATCCGGTCCGCGATCGTATCACATGAAGTAGCGCGGATCCGTCGGGGCGGGAGGCGGCGGCACATCTCGGCAGAAAGCGTAGTCGCGCTCGAAGTTGTCGGCACGGACGTTATGAACGTGAACGAGGCTCCCCGGCGCGATGTCGTCCTTAGCGAAGCCGATGATCTGCCCGTACTTGAAAATCGCTTCGCCTTTGCGGATCGGCTTGAGGGCCAGCTTGTGCCCCAGGCCCACACGCCGGGTCAAGGTCAGGCGCGAACCATTGGCCTGGATTTCCAGTCCTTCTTGCAGATTTCGGGCGGCCACGGCGATGTTGTCTTCAGGACGCAGTTGGACGGCGACTTCCGACAAGGAAACGGCAGACATGACGCAGCTCCCGCGCGGGTTCACGAACAAGACCGGCTTCACGATACCACGCGGGATTGCGCTTTGCAATTTGCCAGGCGCCGTTCCCTTGACGAAGCACACGCGAACGCCTAGCTTCACGAGATGACGGGCGCTTAGCTCAGTTGGCTAGAGCACCAGCTCGACACGCTGGGGGTCACAGGTTCAAGTCCTGTAGCGCCCACTGGTTTCCTTCGCATTAAGCAGCATGACCTTGCTCGCCCCACCGCTTCGTTTACAATTGCGCCCATGCGAGTGATCCGTCAGGTCTTCCTCAGTTAGGGCATCGTCAACCCACAACGGGTGCAATCCGCGTGCGCGCGCGGATCCGGGCGTGCTCTGAAATCAAACCAACTTATCACCGTTGCGAGCCTCCTGCCGTTATCCAGAATTGGGATACCGTCCGTGGCTGCGCACAGAGGAAGACCGTATGAACCCCAAGAGACAAAAAACGAAAGACCGTCGGCGTGCGCGCATGCTGGCGCAACAGGCGTGGGATGCCGCCAACCAAGGTAACCTCGATCTGGCTGAGAAAATCATTCGCCGGGCCGTGGCGACCCAGGAAGACAATCCCGTCCTCTGGAACGATCAGGGCGTGATTCTTGGACTGCGCCACAAAGACACTGAGGCGGCCAAGTCCTTCGCGGCCGCACTCAGCCTGGCCCCGACATTTGCCGACCCCTACGCTCACCTGGCGACTCTGCGCATTCGCCAAGGGCGCCTCGAAGAGGCGCTTGCCTTGCAGACCCAAGCCGTCGAGTACGCTCCGCAGAATGCATCGTACGCAGAAATTCTTCAGGCGTACCAGGCGCTCACAGGTCGGCTGCCTTTGCACACGGTGCCGCAGGCTGTGGCCAGAGTAGATTCGACTGAAGCTTCCTCGGACGCCCGGAGCAACGATTGGCCGAAGCGGTTGGCAACTCTTGATTGGCACGCCCTGGCCAACCGCTTGACCCGCGATGGATGTGTCGTGATTGCCGGCCTACTCGATGCTTCGACATGCGAACAGTTATGCGGCCTGTTCGATGACGACCCGCTATTTTCCAAGACCGTCGTCATGGATCGTCCGGAATTCGGCAAGGGCGTCTATCGTTATTTTGGGGCACCGATACCGATCGTAGTAGACCACCTGCGCCGCGCCGTTTATCCGCATGTTGCCCTCATCGCCAACGAATGGCAAGGGCTGCTGGGAGAGTCGGAGCGCTTTCCCGAGAAGTGGGACTGCTTCCGCGACCAGTGCCATCATGCGGGCCAGACGATGCCGACGCCGATCCTGCTGAAGTACGGCCCCGGCGGATTCAATGCCCTGCATCGTGATTTGCGTGGCGCCCTGTTCTTCCCGATTCAAATGGCCGTAGTTCTGAGCCCGCGTGCTGACCCGGAGAACGCGAACACACAAGGCTTCCAAGGAGGGGAGTTCCTGTTCTGCGATTCTCCGGAAGGGAGAAAGTCGCGTCCCCAGGAAATCCCGCTCGGCCTCGGCGATGCAGTGCTGTTCTGCACTCGCGATCGTCTCGTACGCACAGGCGGCGTCGTAGGATTGCAACCGGTGAAGCACGGCGTTGGCCCAATTACCGGGGGCACTCGATTCGTGCTCGGCGTGCCGTTCCATGAGTACCGCTGAGAGCGGACCCGTGTACATTCTGATGATGAGCGCCGCCGGCGGGGCAGCCCGCGATACTGCTCAGCGCCGGGTTCCATACTCTCGCGGTTGTGCGGCATGTTATGGCAAGCGCGCAAGGAATAATAAACCTGACCTGAACCTGACACGTTTTGCTTCTAATCGCTGCCAGCGCCGCTTTACTTTACTTGTATGGTGGGAGGGCAGACGGAAGTCCGACGCGCATGAAGAAACGCGCGAAGGCCTGGGAGAAATGCTCAAGGTATGGCGATTGCAATCGCCAGCGCGGGCCAAGTCTTGTGGCATGCAGGACGACGTATGCGACCGGCAAACTGATGATCTGCCGAAAGTCGAGGATGAGCGCCTCGCGATTGTTCCGCGGATTTGTCGGCGCGGGGAGCAAGTACAGACCTTCCCGGCGACCTTGTCGGACTTCCTCCCATTTGCCCTTTTTGGCGAAATCTGGATTGATTTGCTCGAACTTTGGAATCGTGGATACCGGGCAAAAGGACACGAAAGCGATTTTCTTATTCTCAAGGTCGCAACTTTGCGTCAAGACAATGAGATCGGCCTTGGCGATTTCGACTTCGGCCGGATCGGCGCCCGAGCCAAAATCCGAAGGGAAGTCCGGCACGAGACAAGCGGGCAGCAAATCACCCTGGGCTAATCTGTCGCCGTCAACTTGGATCCAGAAGGCGTGGGATATTGGTACGCGCGCACTGGAAGAAGTTTCAGGGGCGTGCTGGGGCCCGCTGTCCCGAAAGAGTCGCCCTAACCATGCGAACATCCACGTCACTCGTCCAAGGGGTAGGGAAGCGGCTTCAGTTCACCTACATGTTTGTAGATGACCCGGACTTTGCGGACCGGCTCAAATGGCACTGATGCGTATTCGTCAGAAGCGCTTTGTGCCAGGAGATATTCCGAGCGCTGATGGTAGTGTTTCAGTGCGGCCTGCGCCCGCAGGTGCAGTTGTTTAGCTTCAGTCCCCTGGGGCTCGGCCATGGTCCAGGACTCCATCTGGATCGGCCAGACAATAGGGGTAGGCGGAGGCAAGGTGAGTGCTGCCATTAGTAAAACAACTCCCGTGAACGGTCAGTAATGCACGTCTCGAAGATCTCATTCTTCCTAACGTGCATCTGTTCGAAAAGCGCCCAAAGCCCCTCCTCGTCCTTTGGAAGATCATCGGTCCGGAACAGGTCGATGTCAAGAACTACCGAGACGACTCCGGGCCGTGCCGGCTCAATAATTGTTTCGTTCAAGAGCAACCGGCATTGAATGTCCGGGACGGGAATCTGCAATTGCATGAAGAACCCGTCAAACGACAGTGGCATTCCGCTTGCGACTTCAGGCGCGGTGCGCAGGTAATCCTTAATCTCGACGCGATCTCCGGGTAAGTCCAAACGGTTGATGTATCGGACGGCCAGGCGCGTCACTTCCTCGGGCTGCAAGCATTTTCGGTACAGGTTCCAGAGACGCCGGGCCTCGGCCACGAATGCGTCCCACGATTCATACGGCGCCAATCGGCTGAAAGTGAAGCCATCGAGGCGCGCTTGGTAAACCTGTTTTTGGTCCGGGCTGGTGGAAATGAAACCGACATGCTCGGCCGACGCCGAAGCGGACATTCGAGGTCCGACTTCAATCAGTCCCAGCCCGATTGTGAGTTCTCTGCGATTCGGATATGCCTTTTCCTCGCCTTCGTGGCAGTGAACGAGATCGCGCACGGTGATCCCGCTTTTCTGCCGCACACGCAGTTCGATAAGTGCCTCGGTGATCGGGGTATTCCGGTATCGCCGTGCGCTGCTCATGCTGTCATCTTACCGCGCGCGCCGCCCCATCACTACGCAACCGCCGAAAACGCGAACTCACCCAGATCTCCAGGCGCCATTCCCAGCAAGCGGGCGAGGAATAATGAACCTGAGCTCGTTTTGCTTCCGCCCCGGCTGATCGGGCCCACGTAGTTGCCGAAGACGTCGGCCAACCAGATCAACGCCAGAGGAAGCAAGAGGACCGCGCCGAGAATCACGACGGGGCCATCGCGCCCTTCGGTGGCGAATAGCGCTGCGATCAGGTAACCTAGGGCCACAAGTAACGAAGCTGCTCGACTGGCAAACATCGCTGCTCCCACTGGGGAGGAACAGCATCATCAAATGATCGTAATGATCTCCCCTCTTTGGGGGTTATTGACTTTGTCGTTGGCCTTGACGATGAACCAGTCCCTGCCGGTCCCACCGTAGAGTTGGTTGGCGGCGCTGGGGTCGTCGATGATGCTGGCTGCGTTGAGAAAATTGGTCCCGTTCAGGCCACCGGCAACGCTCCCGTTCAAGTGGTTAATCCGCTGCTGGTAGGTTTCGTCCGTCCGGCTCCATTCTGCCAGGAGACTGAAAAGGGCCAGGAGATTGGCGTCGTAGCTGGTACTGTCGGCGACCAGGATGTCGTCGCCGCTGCCGGACTTAATGATGTCGGCACCCGCGCCCCCGATTATGATGTCCCGGCCCGCCCCCCCCGTGAGGGTGTCGGCTCCAGCGCCTCCGAGCAGGACATTATTGGCCTTGCTGCCCGAGCCATTGATGGTGTCGTTGCCGTCGTTCCCGAAAAGGGCGGCCGGCAAGGTGACATAGACGGTCGTGGGTTTTCCACCGCCGGTGGAGACTTTGTTGGTCATCAGCGAGATGCTGTCATCGCCAGCCTGGCCGTAACCGATGATGTGGCCCGTCGGGTGGAAGTTTCCCAGAGAGGCGCCGTTGACGGTCACGTTGAGAGTGCCCGGAGTGTCCACCGGCTTGATGACAATGATGTCGGCCGCGGCAGTGCCGCTGAAAAACACGGCGGTCTTGGTTGAGTCCGTGGGGTCGGCGGCCAGCAAGGCCACTCCTTTGGTCGGGACAGTTACCGTGAAGGTGCCGGAGACAAACGTGATGACGTAGTCAGGCGAGCTGGCCCCGCTGGCCGTGATAGGGTAGGTTCCCACCGAGTTGCTGATGGTGACTGCCGTAGCCAAGGATACCGGAGTCGTCGGCGAAGCGGACTCGTCGCCGTTGACGAAGCCCGTGTAAGTGGCGGTCAAAATGGGCATGGGTCCGCCGAATGGCATGCTCTTGTCGTCGGCCTTGATGGACAAGGGCGCGGGTGTGACCGTAAGGGTACCGCTGGCGAAGGTAATGGCGTAGTTACTGGAACTTAGTCCGCTGGGCGTGACGGAGTAGCCGCCGACCACGACGTGGCTGGCGGCCGTGGCCGTTGTGGTCAAGGTGAGCGTGCCACTCAGCACAGCCCGGCCTTCCCCCAGCACGAAGCCGGAGTAGCCGGCCGAGAAGACGGGGTTGGCGGCGCCGTAAACCTTGGCGGCGTCGTTGGCGGTGATCGTCAGAGGGGCCGGGCTGATCATCAGCGTCCCCGCCTGGAAGGTAATGTCGTAGTTGGCGGAATTCAGCCCACCCGGAGTGATTGGGTATTTGCCGACATCGCTGGTCGCGGTGGCTGGTGTGATGAAATCGAGCGAGCCAGTCAGGACGCTCGGATCCTGCCCTGGCACGAAGCCGGAGTAACCGGCCGAGAAGGCGGGGTTGGCGGCGCCGTAAACCTTGGCGGCGTCGTTGGCGGTGATCGTCAGAGGGGCCGGGGTCACCGTCAGCGTGCCCGCCTGGAAGGTAATGTCATAGTTAGAGGAGTTCAGCCCACCCGGCGTGATTGGGTACGTGCCGACATCGCTAGTCGCGGTGGCTGAATTGATGAAATTGAGCGAGCCAGTCAGGACGCTCGGATCCTGCCCCAGCACGAAGCCGGAGTAACCGGCCGACAAGGCGGGGTTGGCGGAACCGTAGACCTTGGCCGCGTCGTTGGCCGTGATCGTCAGAGGGGCCGCGCTGACGATGAGGCTCGCAAAATCAATGCTGGCCAGGTAGTTGGCGTCACCGGTGTAACTGGCCATTATCGCGTGGGCGCCGGTCGGCAGGGCAGAGATGGTCAAGGAGGCCAGGCCCCCCGAGAGCGCCACGGTCCCGAGGTTGGTGTTGGTAGTCGTGTCGAAGAACGCGATGGTTCCGCTGGGAATCGCCGCATCAAACGCGTCGGGTGCGACCGCGACGGTGAAAGTCACTTGCTGGCCGTAAATCGAAGAACCGACTGAGGGACTCAGGGCGGTGAAGCTGAGAAACGGTGCGAGCTGCGGCGAGCCGTTGCTTGCAAATGTATTACCATATGTAGGCACCAGGTTCACCGTCGAATCGTGGATGAACTCCCCAGCGCCGTTGATATTGACGATGTTGTTTCCAGGATCATCGGCCGTGCCCAGGTCCAGGGTTCCTCCAGTGAAGGCGATGGCCGGCTCGGCTGCTCCGGTGCTTTCTTCAATGGTGCAGTCGCGGAGGATCAAATTGCCCCCGGTGACAAGGATTGTTGGAGACTCGGTGTCCGTCGTGAAGGTCACCCCACTGACGATTACATTTCCGGACGCGACGCTCAAGGCGGGCGAATGCCCTACAATGGTCGTCTGACCAAGCAAACCCTTAATAACAACGGTTACCCCAGCCGGTGGGCTGACAGCTAAATCTGCAATAGCCTCGGCGACTGGCAGGAAAGTCAGGTCCAGATTAACCGTAACTGGCGTGGTTTGAGGAACGAGTGTATTTACAAGCCCAACGACCGCAAGCGCCTTGAGAGCACTATCCGGGGCGATGTTGAAGGTCAGGCTCGATGGGCTACTGCCAGGTGCATCAGACGGCGAAAGGAGCACTGGCAGGCCTTCGGACAAACGCGTAATTAGATCCGGCGCGCTGATATACACGTCATGAATCTCGCTGTGGCCGACTCCGGCACCCGTAAGACCATATTGTGTGCCAATATCCGTAAGAGGCCCCGTTACGAGCGACGAAGGATCAAGTCCCTGCAGACTAATGATATTCTCAAAATTGCCCTCAAGGTCGTCATAGTACGGAGTTTTCTGCCAAAGCTCCTCCACCTGATTGACAGACAGCTATTCGCCGGTGAAAGTCCCGGTAGCACATTGCAGCCAACGGCCCTCGTAAACGAAGCATGGCTTAAGATGCGAGGGTCGGACGGCCGACTAAACGTACCTGATCTTGAAGGCCGTACTCACTTCTACGCAATCGCAGTCAAAGTGATGCGTCAAATCCTGGTAGATCATGCTCGCACAAAGAAGACGGCAAAGCGAGGCGGCGAACAGGTGAAAATGAGTATTGACAAGCTTGAGGGTATCGCCGGCCGGCGAGAGCTGGACGTTCTTGCCCTGGATGAAGCTCTTCAACGCCTGGAAACAGTCCGACCGCGAGTGGCCAAGGTCGTCGAGCTGCGGTTTTTCGGTGCATGTACGATTCCTGAGACGGCGGCCGCGATTGGTGTGTCGCCTGAAACGGTCAAAGGCGATTGGCGCTTCGCCAAAGCCTGGCTGAGACGGGAGTTGAATGACGATGGCTGAGAGAGACCCTGCCAGAGCACTACGGCTTCAAGAGCTGTTCCTCGCGGCCGTGGCAATCGTTGATCCGCGCGAACGGGCAAGCTTCTTGCGCGCAGAATGTGGTGATGATTCCGCGTTGCGACTAGAGGCGGAGTCTTTGATTGCAGCAGACTGTCCGGAAGACAGCTTCTTAGAAAAACCGGCGGTTGTCAACCCGCGGCCGGATCCCACTCCAGGCCCAGAAACATTGCCTCAGGTGTTTTCCTCCAACCTCGACACGCCCGCAACCGGCCAAGAAGCAGGTTCAATGGAATCACAGAGCGAGCTACCTCAAATCCCCGGTTACGAGGTTTTGGGCCTCCTGGGCCGGGGCGGCATGGGCGTGGTGTACAAGGCCCGGCACCTGGCCCTCAAACGCATGGTGGCCTTGAAGATGATCGTGGCTGGCGAACACGCTAGCCGGGACCAGGTCGCCCGCTTTCGTCGGGAAGGCGAGGCGGTCGCCCGCTTGCAACACCCGAACATCGTGCAGGTGTTTGAAATCGCCGAGCACGGCGGCCTCCCCTTCTTCTCCCTGGAATTCGTGGGCGGTGGGAGCCTGGACCGGAAGCTGGCCGGCAACCCGCAAAATCCCCGCGCCGCCGCCGACCTGGTCCACACCCTCGCCCTGGCCATGCACAAGGCCCATCAGGCAGGGATCATTCATCGCGACCTCAAGCCCGCCAACGTGCTTTTGACAATGGACGCCACTCCCAAGATCACGGACTTCGGACTGGCCAAGCAGGTTGACTCTTCAGCCGCTCAAACCCAGAGTGGCGCCATCATGGGTACGCCCAGTTACATGGCGCCGGAGCAAGCGCAAGCAAAAACCGGCGCGATTGGTCCCGCCACTGACCTGTACGCGCTGGGGGCCATCTTGTACGAGAGGCTGACAGGCCGGCCGCCGTTCAAGGCGGAAACGCCGATGGACACGGTCATGCAGGTGATCGCGGAGGAACCGGTGCCCCCCACGCGGCTTCAGCCAAAAGTGCCACGCGATTTAGAAACCATCTGCCTCAAGTGCTTGCATAAGGAACCCAGCAGACGCTATGAAAGCGCGCTCGCTCTGGCAGACGACCTGCAACGGTACCTGGCCTGCAAGCCCATCAAGGCTCGGCCGGTTGGCTGGTTGGAGCGAACATACAAGTTCTGCCGCCGTCACCCGACTGCGGCTGCTTTGATTCTTTTGGCCATCGTCTTCGTTCTGGTAGGCGCGTGGGTTGGCCGGGAGACCCATGACCGGCTTACGGCCCACGGTTTGAGCGACCGGCTCCTGAGCGCGAAGATCGAGGAAGTCCCACAGATTGTCAAAGAAATGGCTCCGTACCGCATTTGGATCGATCCCCTACTTCGAGAGGCGTTCAGCAATGCCCAAGTGAAAAAAGATGCAAGGAAGCAACTGCACCTGAGCCTTGCCTTGCTTCCGATAGACCCGGAACAACGAGGTTACCTTTTCAACCACCTCTTGGATGCCGGACCCATGGAAGTTGCTGTTATCCGAGATTCCTTGCAACCGCATAGTGGGGAGCTCTTGGAGAAACTCTGGGAAGCGGCGACCCAGCCGGCCAAGGCCCAAGAACGGCGTTTGCGGGCAGCAGCGGCGCTCGCGCATTACGATCCGGAAAACCCACGCTGGGCGCAAATCGAGAAGCAAGTTTCCGATGATCTTGTGGCGGTGCCGACAGAGTATCTCCCAACTTGGCTGGATTCCCTGCGAGAAGTACGTCACAAACTACAAGCTCCGCTTGCGATGATCTTTGGCGACAGCAAACTTGGGGAAACGGAACGCTCGCTTGCCGCCGATATCCTGGCCGATTATGCCGCCGACCAGCCCGCATTGCTGGCCGATCTGCTCATGAGGGCGAACAATAGACAATTTGCCGTGCTCTTTCCCAAATTGAGAGATGAGCGTGACGTCGGACTGAGTCTTTTTTACCGTGAGCTGGAGAAGAAGCCGGTCATGCACACAAAGGAGAAAGCGGAGGCGGCCCCAGCATTGTTCCGGACGCAGGGGACTATCCGCAAAGACGATCCGAAGATGAAGGTGCTGTTGGGTGGAGAATGGCGGTCGCTGCCGACTAAGGTTTTCCCGTTGAGACTAGAGGCCGGCAAGAAGTACTCCATCAGCATGGCCAGCACCGACCTGGATTCTTTCCTGGTACTCCGGGACAAAACGGGCGTGGCAATAGGATTCGACGACGATAACGGTGGCAACTTCAACGCCCGGCTCATTTTTTCTCCTGCCAAGGACGATGAATATCAACTTTGCGCGGCCTCTGTGAAAGGTACCGGATCGTTTACCGTTTCCGTCGATGACGCCGACGCCATAGAGAAGCTGACCAAACAACGGCTGGAAACCAGCAAGCGGAACAACATGCTGGCCAAGCGCCAGGCGAATGCTGCTGCCGCTTTGCTCCGCTTCGGGAAAGCTGAAAAGGTCTGGCCCTTGCTCAAACACAGCCCCGATCCAAGTGCACGAAGTTACTTGATCCATGGCCTCGGTCCCATGGGAGTCGACGGTGAGGTGCTGGTCAAGCGACTTGACGAGGAGCCAGACGTAAGCGTTCGCCGCGCCTTGATCTTGAGCCTGGCGGGGTTCGACTTCGGCGCCGAAAAAAACCAACTGATTCCAAAGCTCCTGCAACTCTATTGCATAGAACCTGATCCCGGCGTGCACGGAGCGACGGAATGGTTGCTGCGCTATTGGAACCAGCAAGACACGCTCAAAGAACTTGACGTTACACTAGCCGCGGAAAAGGACAAGCGGCTCAGGCAGATTCGCCAGGAGCTTGGCCGGAAGAAAGCGGCCGCCCAGCCACAGTGGTACGTCAACAGTCAGGGCCAGACGATGATAGTACTTCCCAGGCCGCAGGTGTTCGCGATGGGCTCTCCGGAGACGGAGCACTTTAGGAATGTGGACGAGACCTTGCACCAGCGGAGAATCGACCGCACTTTCGCTATCGCAGCGAAACCTGTGACGGTCGAACAGTTCTTGAAATTTGGGATAGCCGAAGATGACCGCAGATTTGCGCCGACGAGCGATTGCCCCGTTCATGCAATTGACTGGTTCATGGCCGCCGAATACTGCAACTGGTTGAGCAACACGGAAGGAATCGACAAGGACCAATGGTGCTACGAACAAAACGCAAAAGGCAAAGTGACAAAGCTTAAACCGACTTACCTGAGCCTTTCCGGATACCGATTGCCCACCGAAGCAGAGTGGGAATGCGCTTGCCGGGCAGGAGCAGGCACGAGCCGCTATTACGGGGAGTCGGAGGAACTGCTCAAAAACTATGCCTGGTTCAATCTAAATTCGGAGAATCGCAGCTGGCCCGTGGCCAGCAAAAAGCCGAACGATTTTGGCTTATTCGACATGTACGGCAATGGCAGTTGTTGGTGCCAGGAAGAGTACAACGACTACTCTCTACAGCGAGATGATCATGAAGGACCGTTGAGTGTCAGCGATAAGAGCCGTGTGCTGCGTGGCGCGTCGTTCAGCGACTTTGCCGTGTATCTCCGCTCCGCCAACCGTGTTGGACTCCCGCCGAGGCTCCGTGCGAACAATTGCGGGTTTCGTCCGGCGAGGACTTTCACCGGAGATTAACTCTAAGTGCTTGGCATGGCGCTCGCGTGCTTCTGGATCGGTTTTTGCGGGTTTCAGCTGCTCGAGGTAGAAAAAGGCGAAGCAACTTTTTTTCATGCCGCCGGCTTTCGTTACTTGAACGAAAGATTCGATTCAGCAGGTGCCCTGTTTTCGTGAATGGAAAGCCGATTCAGTAGGGTGTTTGTCGTGATCGCCCCCCAAACAACGCACTTCGGCAAAGTTCATGCCGGTTCTGGCACCCCCCGGAGGCGCGCTGGCACTTTGGCATTTGGCACACACCCCATTCATGAACCTGCCGTACAACAACTTGCGACCATTCGAGGCCAGCCGCGCAATCGATTTGCAGGGTCAAATCACGGGGCCAACACTCCGCCACTCATTCGCCTTCATCCATTCCCGCCGCCGCCGTTCCATACCGCTCCTCCAGCGGCTTTAGCCACCGATCCAAACCCGTGTCTTCGGTCGGCCGCAGCTCTGCCGGCAGTTCCTGTCCTTTTAGCATCCAATAGGTGTAGAGCCGGCCGCCGTGACGGATGCGCTGACTGCGGATCTTCAGGTGTTTGCTGGCTCGCTTAACCGTGCTCCGGGACAGCCGACTCTCTCCGGCGGCTGCCCACACCTGGTCGGACGGGCGGGGTCCGCGAGCAAGATACTCCTCCAGAAACTTTTTCGCCCGGTTGAGGCAGGGCGAGGGAAGCCGGCGGCTATTGCGCACCAGGTCATCGGCGCTCCAGGGCACGGGACCGAGCCATTCGATGGGTTGCCCTGGCTCAGGTTGGCCTGACTCAGGTTGGCCTGGCTCGGGTTGCCCTGACTCAGGGGCTTGCGACGATTCGAAATGGATTCGGTACGCAAGCGAACTCAGCGCCGGGCCGAGGTTGCTCTTGTTCTGAGCCAACACGCAGCGCTGGGGATCGTCGGGTTCTTTGCCTACTAGCCAGGCCAGACGGCAAAAACTGCTGAAGGCGAGCGAGCCGAAGCCGCGAAACAGGGCTCGACCGATGCCCTGTTTGGTGAGATGCCGGATCAGCAGCATGGCACAGTGGTGTTTTTCCGCCAGATGCAGCAGATCGAGGAGGAGCCTGTGCACGCTGTCGAAGTGCGCCGACGATACCTGAGCGTCCAGAAATGCCAAGAGCGGATCGAGAACCACTAACCGAGCCTCGGTGTGGCTGAGCGCGCCGTCGAGCGCGTCCAGATCGGCCGGCAAGCGCGGCAGCGCGTATTCCGAAGGCCAGAGATACACTTTGCTGAGATCGGCGCCCAAGGAAGTCAAGCGCGGCACCAGCGTGTCGGCGTCATTGTCCTCAGCGCTGAGAAACAACGAGGTGCATGGCGGCAAACCTGGGGCGCCGTCGGGCCAAGCTTGGCCATTGCTGAGACGGGCGCAGAGATCGAGCGCGATCCAAGTTTTCCCTATTTCCGGATCGCCGTCAAGCAGAGTGAGCTTGCCGGCCGCCAACCGTCCCGGCCAGAGCCAATCGATGGGCGCGGGCTTGACTTGATCGACGCGCCGCGGAACAAGCAGCGGATGATCGGCTTGTTTCATTCTTCCATCGTAACATTTTGGAAGGCCCGATTGCTATGTCCGTAGTTCCGTCATGGGACGGAATTTGCCAAGAATCACGCATCAAGGTCTCAGGGGGGTATATGAGTTTGGACCTGTGAGTCCCTGACAAAATCGCAGCCATAAGTAACGTGGAGGTATTGATTTAGCTCGACGAGCTCACCGCCAAAGTGCTTGGACCGCGGATGAGTCCCTGAGAGGAAATCGCGGCCTAAAGATACTGCTCCAGAAACCGCTTGCTCTGCCGCAGCGATTGTTTGCGATGTTCGAGCGAGCCTTCGAACGCGCGATCCTCGACCTCGATGCAGACCGGGCCGCGGTAGCCGGCGTCACTCAGCGCGGAGAAGACCGGGCCCCACGGCACGTCGCCCAGGCCGGGAATCTTCGGCGTGTGCCAGCCCAGGCCCATCGCGCCCGTCTCGTAAAGCTGATCGCGGTCGATGCGCGTGTCTTTGGCGTGGAAGTGGACGATGCGCTTGCCGAACTCGCGGATAGCGCGCACCGGGTCGATGTGCTGCCAGATGAGATGCGACGGATCGAAGTTGAGGCCCAAGCGCGGATGCGGAATGTCCTCGAACATCTTCCGCCACACGGCCGGCGTGGTGGCCAGATTGGCGCCGCCGGGCCATTCGTCTTGGGTGAAGAGCATTGGACAATTCTCGATGCCCAGGGTCACGCCTTCGCGGGCCGCATGCTCGACGATGCCGGGCCAAACTTCGCGCACGAGCGGCCAATTCTCGGCAATCGACTTCTTCGAGTCGCGGCCAATGAAGGTATTGACGACGTTGACATTGAGGAACGGGGCGGCGCTGATGACCTTCTTGAGATGGCCGATCACGCGCTGGCGGTGCTCAGGATCGGGATGGAGCGGGTTGGGATAATAGCCAAGGCCGGAGATGGCCACGCCTGATCGCGTCAGCAGCTCTCGAAGCCACGCCAGCCGGCTTGTCGAAAGTTCGGTAACGTCGAGGTGGGTGACGCCGGCATAACGCCGATCCGCGCCGCCGGGCGGCCAGCACATCAATTCGACGCAGCCGAATCCCTCCGCCGCGGCGAAGGCGAGCACTTGCTCGAGCGTGAGATCGCCCAGGATGGCGCTGACGAATCCCAGTTGCATGAAGGACAATCCTTTGCCTAGGGTGGTTCAAAACCCGTAGCCGCAGCCTTCAGGCTGCGGATTTTCCGCAGGTTGAAACCTGCGGCTACAGTTTTGAACCACTTCTACTAATTCGCGCTCGTGAGCGCCTTTTGCCGATATCCGTCGACGATGCGTCGCAGGTCGCCCTGCAACCGTTCGATGGTGCCGTTGACCACGACGATTCCGGGCCGGTTGGCGGCCTCCAAGCGGGCCGCCTGCTCGAAAGCGAAGGCAGATGCAGCGCGTTTGGCGTCGGTGTCCTGAGCCCACTGCGAAAGCCCGAGGAAATACTGATAGCGAGCATCCTGGGAGAAATGCTTGAGCGCTTTCTGGAATTCTCCTTCGGCCTTGGCGTATTGCTTGTCCCAGTAATAGTGCAGGCCTTTGCCGAAGAAGTGCTCGGCCAGGAACGGATTCGGTTGGCTCGCGCCGTCGGATGGTTGGGCGCCGCCAGTCAGCAACTTGTTGAGCGGTTCACTCAGTCGATTGATGCTCCGCTGGGTCAAAACGGCGCCATGATTCAAGCCTTGTTGCAACAAGCCTGCGGTGCCGGCGCCCGCCTGGCCCAGGGATGATGCCAGTTGCGAGAGCGAGACCGACAGCGGCGAGTCGGCTTTGCTGCGGGCCAGCTTGACGCCTTCGAGCATCTTCGCGCGGGGATCGGCGCCGGGCGGAACGAGCTTGGCGTCTTCGAGTTCCTTGTATGCGGTGCGGATAGCCTGGTCGAGTTCGTCGCGATCCTTAGCCAGGCGGTTGCGCGTTTCGAGGAGGGCCTGCAACCCCTTGGCGCCGGGGTCGGTCACCTTTTCGTCCGTCAGGATTTTGTTGACGGCGTCGAGCTTTTCTTCCAAATCGATGCGGGATTTCAGGACCGTTTCGACGCCCTTGGGTCCGGCGTCCTTGACCTTGGCGTCTTGCAACAGCTTATTGGTGGCGGCGTACATCTCCTGGATTTCGCCGAGTTGCTTAAGAGCCTTGTGGAAAACGGAAAGGTCGAACTTCTCCGGGTCGGCGATGAGCTTATCTTTGGCCAGCGACTCGGCAATGCCGGCGATCAGCTCGTCGGATTTTTGCTTGCTTGCGAGCGCCTGCGTGACTGCGGTCGGCACGTCCTTGGGCTCGAGCTTGTCGGCGACTTTGGCCTTCACCAAAGCGTCGCGCAACTCCGTCAACGTCTTCTCATTCCCTTTGACCGCCTCGTGCAGCTTCGCCTGATCGAGGACGCTGTTAATTTCAACGACAATGACGTCCGCCTTAGCCGCCGTCAAGTCGGCCAGCGCCAGCTTGACCTCGGGGCTCTCGCGATCGAACGGCGCCTTGGCATCCAATTGCTCCTTGGCGTATTTCCACCATCGCGCTTCGCCGCGTGTCGCAAGATTGCCGGGCACACTCGCGTCAGCGTCTTTGATCAAGTCGAGGGCTTCCTTAAACTTCCCCTCGTGCATCAGCTCGCGAGCCTGCTGGGCGATGGCAACCTGCGGCTGTGGAATCGTTCGCGCTGGCTCCGCCTTGTAATTGGGCGACGCTTTGGAAAGGCCGGTCAAGAGTTGCGGTGCTAGGAACCAGACGCCGGCGCCGCCGATCAGCGCAACCAGAATTCCCGCCGCAGCGCCTACAAGAACCCCGCCACGCTTCGGTTGCACCGGGGCGACCTTTTTGTCGCCCTTCTTCGAAACGAAATCGTCGTCCTCGGCAACTCGATCCGCCGCGGCTAGCTTGCTCGGCGGCTCGTGCAGTCCCGACCCGTCGAACACGACGCTTGGATCTTTCGCCTTCTTGCGGCGCGGCTTGTCCTCCACGTAGGTTGCGGCGTCCTCGTCAGGCGGCATGACTTCGGTAGCCTCGCCGAACGCGCCCTTCGGTGCGCCGGCGTCTTCTTCGGTAAGGAGCGCGTCCAGATCGGCGATGTCGGTGGGATCGCCCTTTTTCTTGTGGCTGTCGGTGTCGATCGTCTTTCCGAATTCGATGGCTGAATCGCTCGGCGCCACATGGGAGGGTTTCTCGCCCGGTCCGATATATGCGACCGTTTGCTCGAGAGTCTCACGCTTGAGCGGCCTTGGAGGCGTTTCTTCTGCAATCTGCTCCCAATCCAGCGCGGACGAACCCGGAGCCAATTCGCCCGAGTCGAGAACATTCGGTCCTGTTCCGCTTGGGCCGCTCTCCGACCCCTCCCCCTCAGGCGATTGGCCGAGATCGACGATTTCGCTGTCGAAGTCCGGGCGATCTCTGCGGGCTGCCGACTTGTCGACCGCCTCGAGAATCTCCTCAAGAGCCTCTTCCTTGCGCGCCAGGCTTTCCACGCCCTGACCCGAACCCTTCATCTTGCCGCTGAATTCCTTGCCAAAGATGTTGCTCGAACTCGCGGAAGGTCCTTTGTCTTCGGGCTTGACGGAGAATAGGTCGTCCGCTGATTCGATGCCGGACGACGGTTTGGACTTATAACCTGATTCCATCACGTCGACGCCGCTGTCGGCCGATTTGAGATCGACGCCGCTGTCAATGACCATGGCCTCGAGAAAGGACGAGTCGCCCGTTTCGGGTCGGGGTTCCAGTTCTTCGCCGATTAAAGCGTCGGCGGAGTGATCGTCGTCCAGTACATCACTGGCCGCCGGGTGTTCAATGTCGGTTCCTTTGTCGTCGGATTCGCCCACGGACATCTCGGGAACATCGCCTGCAAGTTGCGTCGACTGCACCTGCCCAAGCTTCTTGCCGGTTTGCGCCGGATCTTGCTTTTTCTTGAGCACCACGGTTTCCACCGGCGAAGGTTTGTCCGGCTCCGCCCGCTCAGGCGCACTCGGTCCCGCTTTCTTTCCAATCTGCGTGGTAGTCCCCAGCTTCTTCAACGGTTCCGTCTTCACCGCCTCCAGGCTTTCGGGCTCCGGTTTCGGCGATTGCGATTTCGCTGGCTCCGGCTTCGTTTGCGGCTTATTGGGTTCTGGTTTCACCGGCTGCGGCTTCAAAGGCTCCGGCTTCACCGCTTGCGGCTTCACGGGCTCCGGCTTCACAGGCTGCGCTCTCACGGGCTCCGGTTTCACCGACTGCGGCTTCACCGGCTCGGGCTTTGGTGTTTGCGGCTTAGCCGGTATCGGCGAATCGGCAGCTTTTTTGGCAAGGTGCGTCTTTTTGCGCGCGGCCGCCTCTTCCGCCGACTCCGATTCCGTTACCTCTTCGACTTCTTGAAGCGGTCGAGGCTTTGGCGTGGGGGTTGCTTGCTTAGGTTGATCGTCTCGTTCGGTAGCCATGGAAATGCCGCTCCAATTCGAAGTCGCGGATTCAAGAAGAAGAATCGTTTCGGCGACCATCGACGGGAGATATGGCGCCGGTACAATTCCGTGCTGTTAAAAACGGCAACTACAACCTATTTTCTCGCATCGTCCGGCGATTGCAATGCCTTTCCGGCGAATACAAACTTCGAGCCGGCAAGATGGGCCGTTTGTTTCGCCTTTGCGGGAAATAGTGGTTAATGGCTAGGCCGCGGTTCAACGGTCGGGATTGACGGCGGCCGGCGCCAGGGCCCGCCAGAGGTGGACGGCTTCGTCGTGTCCGCCGTCATGTCCGCCCGAGGCGATAGTAAGACCGTCATGGGATATGGCGAGCGCGCGTACGGCGCCGGCGTGGCCCATGAGGGTCAGGCGTTCTCTCTGAAGATCGAAAATCCGCAACGTGCCGTCAAGACTCCCGCTTGCGAAATAGCCAAGCTTGGCGCTGGCGCCAATTGCCGAGACGGGTTGGCCGTGGCTACGGAATACCCGTAGCAGCAGCGACGGTTCTTTGGCGTCGATCTTCCAGGTCTTGGTCGTCAGATCCCGGCCCGACGTGGCGTAAAAAGGATTTTCTGGAAAGAAAGCGAGAGCCGTCACTCCTCCGGGATGGACGTTGCTTTGGGCTTGGCGGCCTTCCTTACCGGTAGTGGCGTCCCAAAAGCGGACGCTGCCATCCGCGCCTCCCGAGGCCACCAGCGGCGTGTCCGGAACGAATGCGATACACTGCACGGCGCCCTTGTGGCCTTTGAAGGTTCGCTTCGCCTGGCCCTCGTCGAGATTCCAGACGATGACGGCCCCGTCGGTCCCCCCGGAAGCGAGTTCCTTGCCGTTGGGCGACACGGCCAAACATGCAACGCCGCCCGCATGTCCTTTGAGCGGAAGCACGGGCTTAGGCTCGAAGCCGTCTTTTTTTCCCGCGGTCAGTTCCCAAAGCTTGATCTCACCATCGTTGCCATAGACGGCAACGGCGAGCTTACGCGGGTTGTCCTCGGCGGACGCGAAAAACGCCAGGGCGGCGATGCTTCCGGCCTGTTCGGGCAGCGCGCCTTGCAAGCCGCCGGTTTTCAGGTCCCACAGCTTCACGCCGCCCCGGTTGTCTCCCGTGGCCAGCACCTTGTCGTCTCTGGAAAATGCGACAGCCTGAACAATCTGCTGTCCGCTCGGCAGCACGTTGGGCCGCACAAGACTTTTGGCGTCCCAGATCTTGATGGCGGCGTCGTAGCTGCCCGTGACAATGCGCTTGCCGTCCGGAGTCGCAACGAGAGCGCCCACCCAGCCGAGATGCCCCGGCACGGCGCCGACTTGCACGCCGGCCGCGTGGTCCCAGCAGCGTACGAGATTGTCTTTGCCAGTGGATATCAGCAGGTTGTTAACGGGCAAGAAACTCAGCGCGAAAATGCCCGAAGAGTGCTGCAAGGGCTTGCCGATTTCCTTGCCCGATTCCGAGTCCCATAAGCGGATGGCGCCGATTTCGAGGTTGTTTTGCCGTTCGTTGATGCCCGCCGCCAGGGTTTTGTTTTCCGGTCCGAAGGCCAACGTCTGTACGGCGCCTGGAGTCTTGATGGTCTGAGCGATCTTGCTGTCAGCCATTAAACGCAGGACAATCCTCTCGTCGTCGCCGCCGGATGCGAGTGTCTTTCCATCACTGGAAAAGACGAGAGCGCGCACCGGCGCTTGGTGATTCGAATACGTTGTCTCCTCCTTGCCGGCGACGGCGTTCCAGAGAATTACCTTGCCCTCCTCGCTGCCCCCGACCAAGGCGCCTTCGTCCTTTCCAAACGCCAGGCAAAGAACCGATGAGCCCTTCCCCTGCAATTGGCGCACTTCTCTGTCGATGATGACGAAGCCGTCTTTTCCCGAGTGCGCGCCCCAAAGTCGGACCGACTGGTCCGCGGCCGCCGTGGCCACGAGCTTGCCGCTCGGCGAGAAGGCGACCGCCTGAACCGGACCTTTGTGTCCAACAAGGTCGGCGCGCAGCAAACCCGAATTCAAGTCCCAGAGCTTGACGACGCCGTCGACGCCGCCCGACGCTAGGACGTTGCCTTCGGGCGAGACAGCCAAGCATGTCACCGTGGCACGCTGGCCCGCGATGGTTCCCTGCTCGCGATTGATCTGCCGCCAGAGGTAATACCACTCGAAGCTGCGCAGGTCCTTTTCCGGGCCAAGCGGATCGCTTTCCAACCGGAACGGAATCTGCGCGAGCAGGTTCTGCCGGACCTGGAGGGCGTTGCCGGCCTCCAAGGCGATTTGAGCGCGGGCAATGAAGCCGGCGTAAACCGGCCATTGCGAACTCTTGATTTCCTCCACAAGCCTATTGACGGCTTTCTTTTCATCGTCCGACATCCCACCCGCGACGCTTGAAGCCGATGATGAGCGCGTCCACGACCAAGTGATGGCCATTCCCAAAAGAAGCAAGGGGATCATGATCCAGAGCGTGTCGATGATCTTGGTTCGTCCGAAGGTCCGCAGGCGTCGTTCTTCGTCGCGCTGCACGCCCACCTGGGCGAGCCCCTCTTGAGGCAAACCCAGAAAAAGCGATTCCTTTCCGTTGACCAGGAAGCGATTCACCTCCAAGAGCCCCTCGCCCGCGGCGGCGTCAATCACCCGATCCAGCGGCTCCGCGTGCTGCCACTGCTGTTGAACTTCACGCCACGTCGCCAGCCGGCGTGAAACGGCGCTCATGCTTTTGTCGCTGTGAAGATCGTCCAGCAACAATCGAACGCCGTTCTGCGCGCTGCGCGACATCGGTAGCGCGCCAATCTTCTGGTCAACGAGACGGGACATAACCTTGTCAACTTCGCCAAGTTCTTTGCGATCCAACAGCCGAATTTCAGTAAGCCCGCGTTTCTTCGCGCTTTCATAGAGCAACGCTCCCGTCGCCTGAGTCAGGGAAAGGGCGCTAACCCCTTGGGGACGTGCTTTCTGCCAAATGTCGTCGACGATGCTCTGCGCCAAGCCCGCTTCATAGACGATCAGATACTTCTCAAATGGGATTTGGTCGCCATAAGGAATCGGGCTTGGTGAGGTGGGCGTCAACAACACTTCGATCAGTTCCTCACGTTTCAGCTCGCGCAGATGGAAATTCCGCCACGGTGGGTTACCGGCTGGCGCGCTGTCCATCAGCCTGCCGACAAACTCGGTCCGCAGCGACAGAACGACTTTGCACCGGGCGCGCGATTGAAAGAGCCGTTGCAACATCGCCAGCGCCTGGCGGCGACGCTTCGCGGCCCATCGATCTTGTACCGCCGTGAAAAGGTCGTCGCCTTGCTCGATGAGGATCACCAACTCAAACGGAAGTGGCCCGGTCACAGACTCGAGCAGGCGTGCAAGTTGATCTGGGTCTTCTTGAAGCGCCTGCCAGACTTCCTGCGGCGTAACCGCAGCGTCCGATCTTTCGCTCGGTCCGGTCGTTCCACCACGCACGGCTCCGGCGAGCAACGCCGGCAGCTCAACCGTTACCGTCTCTCCGGTGGGTGTGCGAAACGTGAATGGTTGCGCGCAAAAGACGCACAGAGCGTCGACAAGCTGTCCCGCCAGGTCTGGTCCAGGGCGAATGGCCACCACCGGGAATGCGCTCTCTTCAACGGGTGCTTCGCTTGGCGTGCGATCGCGAAGGGCCAGGTATCCCACAGCTTCATCTTCCAAATGGGGAATCAATCCCGCGCGTAGGAACGACGACTTGCCGACGCCGCCATGGCCATGCAGCAGGAGCCCGCGTGTCGCCGTTTCATCGAAATTGGAAGCGCAGCGCACGATGTCGTCGGCCCGGCCAACAAGCAGCGGCCGATCTTCGCGCTCGCAAGCGGCAAACGGCCGATAGGGCGCTTCGGGAAGAGCATAGAGCCGGGGCGAAACCTCCGGGACGATCTTCTCGCCCGCGCCGGCGACGCGGACGAAACCGGGGCAAAATCCGCTGAACGCCAAACCCGCGAGACCATGCTTGACCCGTGTCTCGCTGAGGATCCGCCCCAACGACTTTCCGCCCGCCAGCAAGAGGCTGACCACGTCCAACCCGAAGCTGTTCGCTAAATCCACGGGCACCGCTGTCTCGCAGGCGATGAGTCCCGCCAGGGAGTTTACAGCCGATTCGAGAAATCCTTCCATCGAATCGTTCTGATTCTCTTCACCAACGGCGCAGAGCACTACCACGGGATCGGGATTGCCCTCGTTGGCGTCGGCCAACAATTCGCGCAGGGCTTCCACGCTTATCGCCCGCGAGCCGAAACGCAAACGGCCCTCCGTCACGCGCGCCAAGACGAACAGGACATCGGGCGCGCGGACACGCAATGCGGCGCTGAGATCGTCTACGCTTTCACAGATTGTGGCTTGGTGGACGTGTCCGAAGTCCGCAAGTGCATTTCGCTGCTCGATGCTGAGCGAATCCTTAAGTCCCGGATCGATGGCCGTCAGCAGGGTCGGCGCCTCCAGCATCGAATTGACCCGCAAGGGATTGACGCGCCGGCCAGCTCCGAGCTGCATTCGAAACCCCCAAAACGCACTCTCCGGAGTCCGGTCTAGGATGTTGGCCGGCTCGCGCGATTGATCGTTCACGACGTTCCAAGGTATGGCTCCCGGCATATCGCTCAAGATCTCGAGTCCGATCTCGGGGTTCTGGTTGTGCTGATCGCGCAGCCATTGCCGGATATGCACGACGCGCTCCGGAAGCAACGCCCGATAGAGTTGATGTCCGGCGCGCGCAAGCTCAGCTTCGACCTGTGGGCTGGGCCGGCGCGTTGCCTCAGCCAGCAATCGTCGAGCATCCTTCACCGCATGTAGTAATGCCTCAAGTTCTTCACCTGACAAATGATAAGGCTCGAACGCCGCCTCCGCTTGAGACCACAGAAACGTGATCCGTTCGGGTCGGCGAACGACCTGGCAAACGATGTGAGCCACCGAGGCGCCCTCCAAAGAAATTCCCGTTTCGGGCGCGTCTGGCGCAACGGCCGGCGCGAGCGCGAAACGGGAACGCGAGCCAACTTCCGTTTGGTTTATGTATTACACTCGCTCTAGGGAAGAAATTCCGCACATCTTACCGAGTGGAACACCTGTGGCCGAAACCGCGATCGCCGTCTCCTCCGCTCTCGATTCTTTGGCTGCCATGGCGCATGCCGACGGCGGGTGGGCGTACGCGCCCGGCCAGCCTCCGCAAGTCGAACCGACCTGCTTGGGCCTGCTAGCTTGCTCCCTGGAGGCCGATCGATTCGCCGACGCCATCGGCCGTGCCCGGCAGTTTCTGGACCGTTGCCGGAAACCTGACGGCTCCTATCGCCTCGCCGTCGGCCGTGAAGAAGCTCTGTGGCCGACGTCTCTTGCGCTTTTCACCCAGGCCGTACTGGATGACGGCGCCGCCAAGAACGGCGCCGTCGCGGGACTGCGAAGCACAGCCGCCTACCTTCTGGGCGTCAAAGGCCGCACCCCCGAAAACATGGAAACCGATGAACTCCATGACATCGACCTCAAGCTGACCGGCTGGCCGTGGGCGGAAAACAACTTTTCTTGGGTGGAGCCGACTGCCTGGGCCTGCTTGGCTCTGCGCGCGGCCGGCCACGAAAATCAGCAACGGGTGCAGGAAGGCTTGCAGATGCTGCTCGACCGGGCCATGGATGAGGGCGGCATCAACTATGGCAACCGCCGCATCCTTGGACGATTGCTCGAGCCCATCCCCGGGCCGACGGCGCTGATGCTGTTGGCCTTGCAAGGCCGGGATCAGCCGCGCATTACTGCCGCGGCCGGGTATCTCCTCACGCAAACATCTTGCGGCGACCTCGAGCACCTGTGTTGGATGAAGCTGGCGCTCGACGCCCATCGCACGCTTCCCGGTGTCGAGCAAGCTCTTCCGGGACTGGATGCCGCCATCGCCGCAGCATATGAGCGGCGGCGGCAAACTCCTTGGCTGCGTCCGGCGCCATTGCGCGAGGCGTTGACGGCGCTTGCGCTGGGGACGGAGCGGAAGAACTTTTTCAAACTTGCTGCGAAGTCGCAAGCGGCGGCGGTCGTGCCAGTCGATGGCTCGCGACAAGCATCTTTGGGGCAGCGCTTTGGGAAGTGGTTTCGCGGCCTCGCGGTCAAGGCCGCGGGGCAGCTTCGTCAGCTCCCGGAGTTTTCCGGCATCCACATTGCCCGGGCGCCCAATTATGACTCCGACCTAACCGCTATCCTCCAGCAGCAATTCGACCCTTTCCGCGCCAAGACGCCGCTCAAGGACAAGCGCGTCGTCCTCAAGCCCAACCTTGTCGAGTATCATCGCGACAAGGTCATTAATACCGACCCGCGCGTCGTGTCGGCCGTCATCGAGTTGTGCAAGCGCGAGGGCGCCAGGGAGATTATCGTCGCCGAGGGGCCGGGCCATTGGCGGAACGTCGAGTATTTGGTCCGTGAGAGCGGCCTGGGGGAAGTGCTCGAAAAGCAGCAAGTGCCGTTCGTCGATCTCAATCATGACGAGCCGGTGAAGACGCCGAATCTCGGCCGGCTCACGGGGCTGGAATACTTGTACCTGACAAGGACGATCACGTCGGCCGACGTCTTGATCTCGCTGCCCAAGCTCAAGACGCATCATTGGGCGGGGGCCACGCTCTCGCTCAAGAACCTATTCGGCACGCTGCCGGGCATCTGCTATGGCTGGCCCAAAAACGAGCTGCATTGGCGCGGCATCGACAACAGCATCGTCGACATCGCCCTGACGCGTACGCCGGACCTCGCCATTGTCGACGCCGTCATCGGCATGGAAGGCGACGGCCCGCTCAACGGCACGGCGAAGCCGTTTGGCGCGCTCGTAATGGGCGCCGACCTAGTCGCCGTCGATGCCACCTGCTGCCGTTTGATGCAACTCGACCCGGAGCGTATCGGCTATCTCGTCTTGGGTCACATGAAGAAACTCGGCCGGTTGCATGCCGCGGAGATTCCGCAGCTGGGCGAGTCCATTGACAGCCTTGCGCAACCGTTCGAGACGGTGCCGCACCTGGAAAATCTGCGCGCCAAGCGATCGGCGTGAGATCACTTTGACCGTTCTTCCAAGACGATCTTCCTCATCTTTTCCACGGTTTCAGCCGACCAGCGCGGGTGCCGCTCACGCACAGCCTCGGCAATCTTTTCGATCGTCTTGGGCGTGCGCATGACGGTGAAGTGAGATGTGCTTAGGCGACAAGCGGGGATTCCTTGCTTTTGCAGATCGCCGGGCCATTGGCTCTGGCAGGAGACCATCACGTCGCCGTTGGTGCCGGCGACGCCGACCAGGCAACAGAACTCCACCTTTTCGGGAATTGTCTTCTCCAGGCGCAACGCCCACTGCTTGCTGCGTTCCTTTTTCGTCAGCGATTGCAGAAACGGCTCTTGATCCTTGCAGACGCTGAAGGTGGCACTGGCAAGCGAGGAGCCGTCGTTGGGAGCGCAGACTTGGATGACTCGAGTGACGCCGCTGTCGGGATGATCTTCGACGAAAAGCCGGGCCAAGACGCCGCCGGCGCTGTGGCCGACCAAAATGATCTCCTTGTAGCCCATGAAGCGCAGCTTGGCGACCTTTCGAGAGAAGGCCGGAGAGCCGGCGATCGTCTCGAGAGCGGCCGTCTGTCCGTAGGCATAGGCGAAAACGTCGGCGTCTTTGCCCAAGCTGCGCACCAGCGAGCTGCCGGCTTTCTGCCAGTCGTGAAAAATTGCCTCGCCGGCTTTGGTGCTGTTGAAAGGATGGATGCGGATGCCGTGAATCAATACTACCGCGCGCTCTTGACCGTTGGAGCGTTCTAAGGCGTCCTTCACCGGCGGATGAACCTGGGTGAAGTGGGTCTCCACGCCGGCGGGGGTTTGGCCCAGACAAGCGGGATCCACGCAGACTAGCAATAGCGAAAGAGCGGCGGCCATGACGATTGCCCTCAGTCTCTCGCTTTGATTTACCCTAAATCGCGCCGCCGGTCCATTCGGATTTCACCTCCGGTCGCTGACGCTCTCGGCTCGCCAGCGGCGGGCACTGATTACTCCTGGCGGCGGAGCGCGATGGACGCCCGCAGCCAGTGAATCGGACCCCGCGCGTCCCAATCTCGTTCGAGCATCTCCATCCGGCGCGGCAAATTGCTCTGCGGAACTTGTTTTACCGCCTCAGCGTCCGTGGCAAATTCTTTGCTTCGCTCCGCGTTCTTCTCCAGGCTGTCGAGGTCGCGCACCAGCACGTCCAGCGTCAGGGAGGCGCCGGCGCGGTTGCCCTGCTGCTGATGCACTTCGGCCAAGTTCAGGCGCGCCTCGAACCAAGCGTGCATGTCGGCGTGCAGGAACTCCCACAACAATACGACGGACTCCAAGTCCTTCTGCTTGCGGCGCTCGCGAATATCTTCCAGCCGCTTGCGCAGAACCGGCGGGCTTAGACCGTGCCGGCCCAGAAACTGGGTCCAAGCGCCGTAGGCCGTCTTCCAGGCGGAGATCGCGTCGCCGCGCGTCGCCTTTCCTTTCCCGCTTGCCTCCATGAAACTCGCCCGCGCGGTGTAGGCGTGCGCCTTTTCATGCCAACAAGAAGCGACCAGATACCCCACCTGTTGGCCCAAAGGCTCCTTGCAGCCATTGATGAGGATTTCTGAGAGCGCCTTTTTCCTGTAGTGATTCAGCGGAATTTCGCTGCTAACGTCCAAAAGGTTCAGAATGTACTGATCCTCGTTCCACAGTGCGTCCACGCGGCCGCCGTCGCCCTTGTGGGAGTCCGCATAGGCTCTCTTGACGTGTTCGCGCCACCCTCCCACCAGTTTCAGAAATTCCTCCTCCTCGAGCGGCTCTTTGAACTCATCGGCGATCAAGGCGTCTTCGATCCGCCGCACGCGCTCCAGGCATTTGACATATTCGCCGCGCAGAAACAGCTCTTCAGGCTCGACGTAGAACTTTTGGAACAGCTCCTGCGTGAAATAGCCGAAGCGAGGGATTGCCTGGGGCGGCAGGAATTGCAAGAGCTTCCACTTGTAATACTGCTGCCGGACCGCGTCGATGGGCACCATATGATACTGAAGCTGCTCGCGGCGTTTCGTGCGATCGACTCCACCTTCGTCGGCCGGCAAAAAGAGCCTCATGGCTCGCAAGGGCGACGGCGGCGGCGGACCTTTCTCAGACGCCGGAGCGTTCCAAACCGCGACTTCGCGCCCGGGCCCCGCGGCGTCCACCACGGCTTGGTGAAGGACGCGCAGGTTGACGAACAGCGCCGGCCTTTCCGGGTCGGCCAATCGATTCTGATCTTGCACGAATTTCATGCGCGGCGCCAGGGCGGACAGCGGACACGCCAGGTAGATCTTGAGTTTTGCAATTATCTCCGGCGCGATTTCCGATTTCTTCAAGAGTTCGGGCTGCTCCGCGACTTGCGCCAGCGTGGCGACGCCCTTTCCGGCGGGGCCGATCACAGGAACGCCTAGGCGTGGGTCGAAAAGCGCCATTTCGGTCTTGGCGTTCTTGCCGCGTCCTTTGATCAGAACGCCGACCAAGAGCGGCGTGAAGGGATCGTCGAGCGGGTCAACCGCGAGGATGCACCCTTCGATTTGGAGCTGGCGCAGCACCTCCAGGAACACAAAGGCCCGGTCGCGCGCCCCGCCGTGGCCGCGACGCAGCACCTGGGCCGGTGGCAGCCAATCGTCGGCTTGCTCGTGCAACAAGACCCGCCGCGCGACCCAGCCAAACGCCTCGCGCGCTTGCTCCAGGGGCGGCAAGTCAGGGACCGTGAGCGCCCTGGCGGCGTCGCGAAACAGAAACGTCGCCTCCAAATGATGGGCATCCAGGGGCCGATAGGTCGACGCGTCAACTTCTTCCAATTCGGCGTCGGCCAGGTGCGCCTGATGAAGGACGAAATCGCGGTCTTTTGGGTCAGCTTCCGATTCCGCTCGCTTGAGCGGTTCATTGAGCAGATAGAGCCCCTCACGGTAATGGCTGAGCTGATTGGCGTTCAGAATCAACTCGCAGGCGGCCTTGATTTGCTCGGACTCCTTCGGCCCACCATCCGGCTTGAGCTTCACGTCGGGAGTTGGACCTTGTGAACAACCGGCAAGAGCGGCGCTGATGAGCAGGCCGAATGGAAACTTCAATCGCATGCGACACGCTGGGTGAAGGGAAAAGTACAGACTCATCCTTCCTTACGTTTTATTCACCGGAAGGTTTGCAAAATCTGCGAGCGAATAACGTCGTAGGACGGTTTTGCAAACCGTCCGTGATGCGACCCCAGGTAGGCGGATTGCAAATCCGTCCTACGGCGGCGTCATTGTCCGGCTTTCTTCTTGGCGAGGTATTCCTTGATGATCTTGGCGGGGTTGTCGTTGAACGCGTCGCGGCAGCCCGAGCAACAGACGTAGTAGGTTTGCCCCATGAAGCTTACGGTCATGGTTCCGAGCCCGCCGGTGACCACGCACTCGTTCTTCTTGGCCTCGGCGCCGAAGCTCTCGCCTTCTTTGGTGTAGGCGATTTGGAATTGCTTGTTGAACAAAGTCCGACCGTCCGGCTTGGTGGCGAACGTCATGACGAGCCGAAGCCCGCCGCCGGCGGTGTTGATCTTGAGCTGCTGCGTGTCCTTGGTCTCAGGGTCGAGCCGCTCCAAAAGGAGAGCGTCCTTCTTGAGCTTGCCTTCGAAGACCTGCTTCTTGTCCTTGCGATCGGTCAGCGTCAGCTCATAAAGGCTTTTTTTGGGAAGGAAGCGCATTTCGCCGGATTTGAAGGTCTTGCTCTCGGGCATCTCAACCAATAGAAACGGCTCCTTCCCCTTGGGAAAGCGCCAGGCCCAGTTGGCTTTCTCCTTCCAGATTTCGTTCTTGTTCTTCTCACTGGTCCCGCTGCCCTTCCAGCCGCCGATGTAATCTTGGAGAGCTTGGAGGGCTTCTCGCGGATCGTCCGCCTTGTCGCCGGGCTCAGCGGTGCGAACAAGAAAAGCGAAAGCGACGAGGACGCCAAAGGCAAGAAGACGGTGCATGATCTTGTATCCCACCCGGTAGACAATGACCGGACACTCAACTTTTATATCGACTTGTGAACGACGCGTTACTAGCGTATTGGGCGATTGGGAGAATTCGTCTAGAGCGCCATAAACGCAATTTTTGCTCCTAAACTGTTACGAATATTGACCTTCCAAAAATGCGTTTAGCGAGAGGCCCGACCACACACCCCACTATACGCATATGCCAGTCCAATAAACGCAAGTGCAACTTCGGTAAACGCATGTGCCACTTAGGTAAACGCATATGCCTTACATTGAACGCATTTCCGAAAGGGACTATCAGTGCAGCGCAACTCGGAAAAATTGTCCGTGTCCGACCGCGTCCTCACGGCCGCTTTACCCGCAGGGCGAGAATCCTGGCAAGCTCCGGGATGGGATCTTTGTGCTCGTCGACGCGCAGGTCGATGGCGCGGTCGTTTTGGCCGTTGGGGCCGCCTTTTTCGCGCACCACCAGGATCGCCGCCGACTGCTTGCCGCGTTTGTCGCCGCCGGCCTTGTCGCCGGCTTCCAGGGCGGCCATCAGCTTCCAAGCCAGGGGGCCTTTCGCTTCTTCAAACGCCTTGGCCATGTCATTGACGACGGCCTCGCCCGCCAGCAAGTTGCCCTGGCAGGCGTAGTTCGTTCCCGTTTTGTGCCCCGCCCAGGTGATGCACTTCTTGCCGGTGAAGCTGACGGCATTGCCCTTGGCGTCGATCAGCCCAAGCTGCCGAACCTCGATATTCTTGTCGCTTTCCTTGAGTGCATCGAGCGCCTCCTGTGCCGACATCCCTTTGGCGAGCAGGTCCAAGCCATCCGGACCGTGCTTGACATTGACGGAAGCCTGCGTGGCCACGGCGCCGACCCGCGCCTTTGCAAAAGGCACCATGGACCCGACCGCGATCACCTTCGAAGCCACCGCACAACCCCACTCGTTGCGCTCGGGATCGAACGCGACGATGGAAAAGGTGTTGGCCTCGAAGTCGGGGACGCTTTGCGGCTTGGCTGAGGGAAGCAACCCCAAGACAGCGGCCAGAGTGAGAGGAAAAGCAAGCGTCTTGAATAGAGCCATGACGGAACTCCCTGATTGATTCGTGATGGTTGCATCAGTTCAAAGCTTGGACGATCACGCAGTCTTGTGCGACGCGAGCAATCGCCGAATCTCGGGCAGGAGGGAAGCCGGCACCGTAACGACGGCCTGGTCGCCGCCATCGGCCGCGGCCGCCTCGTCGGCAGCGACCCACTCCTCGTCGCTGCGGGCGTCCAATTCAGCAATCAACTTCCTCACGCGCTCTTGGTCCCAGCCTTTGGGGAACTTTTGCTCGTTCATTTTCCTCGTCTCCTTTGCCTGCGGCGAAAAGCCTTGAGTTGCTTGCCGTCAAGCGGGTAGGCCGTAACGACGAAGACACCATCGCCTTCGTCGTCGGGCATGTACACCACGCGCAGAAATCGGCCCTCAGCGGTTTTTCCCAGAGCCTGCCGGGACCCGCCGGAGCACGCTTCGTCCTCGCCAGGATGAGCTAGCCATAGCAGAACTCCCTGATTGATTTGTGGTATTGTATTGGACGCGATGGTTGCATCAATTGAGGTTGCTAGACGGGTGGTGGCTGAAGGGTTTTCGGACTCTCCGAAGCCACGGAAGATAAGGAGGCGAGAGCGATAACGCTGTGTTTCGAACCTATCGCGATCTGGCCCTGACTGCATGGGCGCCTGGCTCATCTACTGGCGGCAAATCATGCCCGGCCTCAACAACGAGCGTCGCGACGAAGACGGCAATCCGAGGAAGAACTGGTGGCCGTTTTTGTTTTATTACGGGACAATGAATACACGCTCTGCGCGTTGGAGTCGCTGAATCTGGCGTGAACCTGCACCGTTTGTGCGCCTCTATATGTCAAGGGCACCTCCGATCCGAAGCCTGTGCGGGCATTGCAAGGTGCTGCCAACGGGTAAAAGGAGAATCCAATGACCGTCGAGATTGATTCGCTCAAAGGGCTTTCCATGCCTCGCTTTTCATGGGATTATGAAGATTGCAGCGAGGCAGAACATTGGTTTCTCACGGCATGTGCTTATCAGGAATGCGCTTGTCACGTGCTTTCTGAGATGATTGAGAAACGGTTGAGCAGCAGTTTCCATCATGCAAAGGTTGCTGCGTACTTGTTTCTCCATGCCGTGGAGCTTTTTCTAAAGGGGGGCATAGCAAATGCCGGTAAAACTGTCCCGAGCATTCACCCCCTCGATAAGCTTTATGGACAATTTAGGAAGCTTTACTCCGGAAAAGCGTTCGAGTTTACAGGGTCAATTGACGATATTGCGCAGCCTTCGAGCAAGACGCCACACAACGAATTCCCGCGGTATCCGACCAATCACTCCGGCCAGCCCTGGGAAGGTAATTGTCATTTTGACCTAGTGAAATGGTTTGACGAAGCATCACGATTCTTGGAAGACATTAAGCGTCTTGAACCTCTTATTAAACACAAGTACCGCGTTTGACACCGCGTTATGAAGCCAGCCCGACTTCCGCCCGACTTCCTTGCCGACTTGAAAGCAGTGGCTCCAGCGCCGCCCGACCAAACCGTCTCCACGCAATTCCTTAAGGACCTCGCAACAGTTGACAAGTCGGTTCGCGAGGCGGAGGCGCGTCAATCCGTATCTGACGAAGATTTTCGCTTTATTGCTGAGCGGCTGCAAGAATGGCGTTCGAACACGCGGAAGAAACTAGAAATGCTGATCGGTCGCTTGCCTGAGGACGACCCACTTCGTTGCCCGATTAGCCTATTCGCGACCATGGACTACGGTCGGCTCGAGACAGCCCACACTCGGACACTGGCTTGGCTCCTCGACCCTGACAAAGAGCACGGTTTCGGAAGCAAGCTCTTGGAAGCCCTGTTGAGTTGCGTCGAGAAACAAGACCTTCCGGTGCAGGTACACCGAGTCGAGAGTGAATGGTTCATTGAAGAGCCCGCAAGGCGTGAGACTTCGGGACGCGTCGACATTTTCGCCGAAGGAAATTGGATGGAATCAGAGGAAGACCGGATACCGTGGCGGCTGGTGGTTGAGGCCAAGATCGACGCCTGGGAAGGTGAAGAGCAGCTTACCTTCTACGAAGACTGGCTCGATTCGTTCGCGGACAACCGTCAAGTGTTGCGCGTATTTCTCACACCCGAAGGCCGGCAACCGGAAACAGCCCGGCAGAATTGGTTCCCGCTAAAATTCCAGGAACTTGTCGAGGCATTTCGCGCTGCGGCGGACGCACTGCGTGACAAGCCGGGGTATCATTACCTGCGCTTCTATCTGGCTGGAGTGCTCAGAGACGTGTGCCGTTGGCCGTTACCGATCCGTCTGGACTGTAGCGATCCTTATTCAGTGCTGAGTTACCTGAGGCATGCGATCGATCGCTAGCGAGGGCACTCCCATGGCCAAACTCGGAAGATGCCTGGTTTTCTACCTCAAATACCCCGCCGAAATGAATCGGCTTTACTGGGATCCTCGTGAGACTGATGAGAATCCGGATGTCAGCGGACTTAGCGACGCAGAAAACGTATTGCCCATGATCAAAAGAGTTGGCGATGCCGCTTGTCACGAGGCTGCGGCATTGCTCGATGAATGTATTGGGCGGATTGAGCCTCAACTTCAATCCATCGGCAATGCGAGGCGAGGGCGGGACAATCTCGAAAGAACTTGGAGTGTGCAGTGGCGCTTATCTCCCAAAAAGCAGGACGCTCGCACCTTTTACGTCGGACTTTACATTGACGAGGCCAAGTGCGCGTTGGTGCCCTGGGTATGGTGCCGAGGAGGGCGGCGCGTAGAAGATGAAGTAACCAAGATTCTGGGTCGGGGAATTCAAGGGCGCTCTTTCGACTCAACGATGAACGCGGGATTCGTGGCGCTCGGGCTCGCAAAGGTGGAATTACCTGCCCCTCCGCACGAATTCGATGTGGAACAGGAAGCCGTTGTAGCAGGCGTATGTGAGAATTTCTCCACGTTGACGGCCGCAGACGTTAAGGCTATCGCAAGAATCGCAGCCAAAAGTAGCGAGTAATATGAGGAGAAAGCCGCATTATTGCAGGTATCGTAATATTGCTGGTTGCCGGCGACAAATCGGGCGTCAGTCAAAAACGGTTCTACAAGCAGCTGATCGCCAAAGCTGATGACTTGTTCGACGCACACTTGGCGAAATTGAAGAAGAAGAAGGAGAAAGAATAAACAAATGGCCAAATCATTCGACGACCTCGTCAAACGGACGACAACGAAGAAAACCCGATCGAAAGCAGCCCGTCGCACTAAGGAATTGCTCGGGGAATTGCTCCTCAGCGAGGTTCGGCAACTTACCGGCAAAAGCCAGCAGGAAGTCGCCCAGACGCTCGGAATGAAACAACCAAGCCTTTCAAAGCTCGAAAAACAAGACGACATGCAGATATCGACCTTGCGAAAGATTGTCCAAGCGTTGGGCGGCGACCTGGAGATTCTGATACGATTTTCAAGAGGATCGGTCCGAATTGACCAATTCGAACCGGAGCACCGCCGGTCACGGCGTGAAAGAGCGGGAGAATTGCAAGCAGTTTAACAAGGGGTATCAGACCGTCAAATCCCTCCTAGCGCTGCCAGCTTACGCTACCGTGTGATTCAATGTCCCTTGCCTTCAAACGGCACACACGAAATAATGAGGCCATGCCATGTAACTGCACTTTCTGAGCAAACCTTAGAGCGCCCAGTTTAACGGCGTGAGAATCCTCGATGAAACACAGACAAGGGCGAATTACCAGAGCATGGGCGTCCAAGCCAGTCCGTGTCGAAAATCACCACGCAACCCCAGTGCAGCG
>JACPZP010000072.1 GCA_016195405.1 Planctomycetota bacterium
GCCGCTGCGGCATGCCGTTGGGCTACGAGGTATTTGCCGGCAACCGTGCCGACGTGACGACGTTGGAAGAGATTGTCGCGGTGATGGAGGCGCGCTACGGGAAGGCTCACCGGATCTGGGCACTGGATCGTGGCATGATCAGCGAAGACAACGTCGAGTTTCTTAAGCAGGAGGGGCGACGGTACATTGTTGGCACGCCGAAAGGGATGCTGAAGCGGTTCGAGCGCGACCTGTTGTCTTCGGACTGGAAGCAGGTGCACGAGGGCTTGGAAGTGCGGCTGTGTCCGGCGCCGGATGGCGCCGAGGTGTTCATCCTTTGTCGCAGCGCACAGCGGAGCGCCAAGGAGCGGGCGATGCATGACCGCTTTGAAAAGCGCATCGAAGAGGCGCTACAGAAGATCACGGAAGGCTGCCGCAAGCGCCGGCAGAAGCCCATCGCCGTCGCGCAGCGGGTGGGGAGACTGCTGGGCCGGAACACGCGCGCGGCTGGTCTGTTTGAGGTGCAGGTGGAAACGGCGGCGGATGGCTCGGCTCAGCTCCGGTGGAAGAAGGTCGAGCACTGGCGCGATTGGGCCCGGTTGAGCGAAGGCTGCTATCTGCTGCGCAGCAACGTGACAGACTGGAGCGCCGAGGATCTATGGCACGCTTACATCCAGCTCACTGATGCCGAAGCCGCGTTTCGCATTCACAAGAACGATCTGGATCTGCGGCCGGTCTGGAATGAGAAGCAGGAGCGTGTGGAGGCGCACATCCTGGTTTGCTTTCTGGCGTACGTGCTGTGGAAGACGTTAGCGCAGACGTGCCGCGCGGCGGGCCTCGGAGATGAACCGCGGAAGGTCTTCGAGGAACTCTCCAGGGTGTCGCTGGTAGAGATCGCGCTGCCGACTCGCAACGGTGTGACCATTCGCAAACGCTGCATCAGCCGTCCCACCGAACACCAGACGATCCTCCTCCAGCGGCTGGGTCTGCACCTGCCCACCACGCTGGAATCTGCGGCCGTGTAGTGAAGACTCGACCACTCCGGCGCTGCAAATACAACTACTTACTCTTTCAACTGCGGAAGTTGGGCTAGTTCGGAAGCGTCACGGTGCGCAGCCAGAAGTCTTCGATCGACCTCACGATGCGCAGGAATTCATCGAGATCCAGCGGCTTGGTGATATAGCAGTTCGCATTCAGACTGTAAGCCTTCTGAATGTCCTGATCGGCGCGCGACGTCGTCATCACCAGTACCGGAATCCGCCGCAGGCGTGGATCGCTCTTGATCTCGCTGAGCACTTCCCGTCCGTTCATGCGCGGCAGGTTGAGATCGAGCAGGATCAGGTCAGGTCGTGGCGCATCGCCGTAAGGCGCTTGCCGGCGAAGAAAGTCCAGCGCCTCCACACCGTCGCGCGCCACGCTCAACCGGACGTCAATCGAGCCCTCTTTCAGGGCCTCGCGCGTGAGCCGGACGTCGCCGGGATTGTCCTCCACCAGCAGCAGCTCGACGGGACGGTAAACGAACGCGGTTGCCATTGCGAGGTTTTACCGGCAGCCTGTGTGCCAAATCCGGCCCACTGTCGAATCAGTTACTTGACTGTCGACACTTCAAGTCAGGGCAGAAAATATTACCGATCAGCACTGACATAAATTCAAAATGGACAGTCATGGGGATCGTCCGGTGGTAGACGCTCATATCGGCTGGAATAGTACAGCAGAGGATCGCCGCCCATCACTTCCACGCCCGTCACTTCTCCGAACACGATCACGTGATCGCCCACCTGCAGCCGCTGTGTGACCTTGCACTCCAGCCAGCCGAGCGTTTCGCCGAGGATCGGAACGCCGGTGGTACCCGCATGCCAATCCACGCCGTCGAACCGCTCATCGCGAGTGGTGGCAAAACGAGTGGAGATCCACTCCTGATGACCGGCGAGAATATTAATACCGAAATACTCACAATCCTGAAAGTGCCCGAGGATGCTACAGCCCAGATCGATACAGATCAGTACGAGCGGAGGATCGGCGGAGACGGAAGTAAAGGAGTTCGCCGTCAAACCGTGCGGCGTTCCGTCGGCGGCAACGGTGGTTACAACGGTGATCCCGGTGGCAAACTGAGCACATGCGCGGCGAAATTCGTCGCGGCTTGGACGTCCGGATTTGGCGGTCACGCTTGACAAGCTCTTA
>JACPZP010000073.1 GCA_016195405.1 Planctomycetota bacterium
ACTGGCGCAAGCGATGCCTGGGGCTTGCCGGGCGCTGACGGCTAGCGCCGAGCATCCGCCGTCGCACGTTCCCGCAGAGGTGTTGCACGCGTTTCTAAGCGGCATAGTCGATGCGCTCGTGCGGTCGGCCCAGTCGGCCGAGCCGAGAGCGACCGCATCAGTGAATGGCGGCAAACGCGGGCAGGCGAATCGCTTCACCAGCATTCATGATGAATGGCTCTATGGTTTGCGAGCGCCGACCGGTCTGATGGCGGGCGAGAACCGGGCCGATTTGGCCGAGAAGGTGAACGAGTGGCAGCGGCCCATAAGCGTGAGCGTGGCGGCGCCCTATCGGCTTTGCTTCCGCTTGGAAGAGCCGGCCGACGATGCCGAACGGGTCGCCGAGGCAAGCAGCGAGCCAGCGACTGCGCGCAGAAAAAAACAGACTCCAGGTCCGTGGCATCTGCGCTACTTGCTGCAAGGCGTGGACGATCCGAGTTTGCTTGTGCCGTTGGCCCAAGCCTGGACCGCCAAAGGCCGCATGGCCGGCTTGCTCCGCCAAAAGTCATTCAACGTGCAGGAGTATCTCTATGGCTCGCTGGGCAAGGCGGCCGCGCTCTGTCCGCTTCTGGAGGACAGCCTGAAGACGCAGCAACCTGCCGGCGCCGACCTCGATGGGTCCAAAGCCTTGGAGTTCCTGAACGAACGGACGTGGTTGCTGGAACAGTCCGGCTTCGGCGTACTTCTGCCGGCGTGGTGGACGCGCAAGGGGACCAAGCTGCGGCTGACGGCCCGGGCGCACGTCGCCGGTCCACGCATGCAGGCAGGCGGCGGGCTCACGCTTGATGCGATCCTCCCGTTCGAATGGCAAGTGGCGCTTGGCGACGACGTGCTCACTCGCGAGGAGCTGGAATTGCTGGCGAAGCTGAAGTCACCCCTGGTCAAAGTGCGCGGTCAATGGGTGCAGCTCCAGGGCGATGAAATCCAGGCGGCGCTGGCTTATTGGAAGAATGGCCAAGACCGGGCCAAAGTGCGCGACGTCGTGCGCATGGCGCTGGGCGAGGCGAAGACGCCTGGAGAATTAACCTTCGGCGGACTAACGGCTACTGGCTGGATGCGCGAATTCCTCGACGAGCTGGAAGGCAAGTCGGGATTCGAAGAGCTGCCGGCGTCCGAAGGCTTCCAGGGCACGCTGCGGCCATATCAGCAGCGCGGTTACTCCTGGCTGTCGTTCTTGAAGCGCTGGGGTTTAGGCGCTTGTCTGGCCGACGATATGGGTTTGGGCAAGACCATCCAGACATTGGCCTTGTTGCAGCGCGAATGGCATACTGCCTCGGAGCGCCGCCCGGTGCTACTAGCGTGTCCCATGTCGGTCGTGGGCAACTGGCAAAAGGAAGCCGAGCGCTTCACGCCGGAGTTGCCCGTGCTGGTGCATCACGGCGGCCAGCGGGTCAAGGGCCCGGCCTTTCGCAGCGCCGTTGCGGACAAGGCGCTGGTCCTGTCGAGTTACGCTCTGCTCCATCGCGATTTCGATCTATTCAAAGACGTGGCCTGGTCGGGAGTAATCCTCGACGAGGCCCAGAACATCAAGAACCCATCAACCCGCCAGGCTAAGGCCGCTCGCGCACTTTCCGCCGACTACCGAATCGCCTTGACCGGCACGCCAGTGGAGAATCACGTCGGCGATCTGTGGTCGATCATGGAATTCCTCAATCCCGGTTTTCTTGGCAACCACGCCGAGTTCAAACGCAAGTTCTTCGTGCCAATTCAGGCGGGGCGTGATCCGGAAGCCGCGACGCGCCTGCAGCGCCTGACCGGTCCCTTTATCCTCCGCCGGATGAAGACCGACAAGTCGATCGTCAGCGACCTGCCGGACAAGCTCGAAATGAAGGTGTACTGCCCGTTAACGCGCGAACAAGCCTCGCTTTACCAGGCGGTTGTCAAGGACGCGGAGAAGGCGATCACGAAATCGGAAGGCATCGAACGCAAGGGACTCGTGCTGGCGACCCTGTCGAAGCTGAAACAGGTTTGCAATCATCCGGCGCAGTTCCTGGGCGACAATTCGGCGGTGGCCGGCCGCTCGGGCAAGCTGGCGCGCCTGACCGAAATGCTCGAGGAAGTTTTGGAAGCGGGCGAACGGGCACTCATCTTTTCCCAGTTCAGCGAGATGGGCGGCCTGCTCCGCCGGCACCTGCAAGACACGTTTGGCCGCGAGGTGCTGTTCCTGCACGGGGGCACCAGCAAGAAGCAGCGCGACGAGATGGTGGCTCGCTTTCAGACGCCAGAGGGACCGAGCCTGTTTCTTCTGTCGCTCAAGGCGGGCGGCACCGGCTTGAACCTGACGGCCGCCAATCACGTGTTTCACTTCGATCGCTGGTGGAACCCAGCCGTCGAGGATCAGGCGACCGACCGGGCTTTCCGCATCGGCCAAACGCGGAACGTGCAAGTTCACAAATTTCTGTGCGTCGGCACGCTCGAAGAAAAGATCGATGAGATGATCGCCCGCAAGCAGGATATCGCCCGCAAGGTGGTCGGCAGCGGTGAAGGCTGGCTGACCGAGCTATCGAACGCCCAACTCAAGGATCTGTTCGCGTTGCGCCAGGAAGCGCTTGGAGATTGATTCATGTGGTATCGCGAGTATTATCACTTTCCCAAGTCGAGGCCGCGCGTTGCCAAAGGCGGCATCAAGGCGCAATCGAAGGGCGGCAACTTCGGCAAGAGTTGGTGGGCACGGCGCTGGCTCGCCGTATTGGAGAGTTTCAACCTCGGCGGCCGGCTGTCGCGCGGACGCTCCTACGCCCGCGGCGGCCAGGTCTTAAGCATTGACATCGAGGAAGGCCGCGTCCACGCCAAGGTGCAAGGCTCCCGCCCCAAGCCCTATGAAGTTGAAATCAAGGTTAAGCCCCTGACCAAGGCGCAGTGGCAAGCCGTGGCAAACGCCCTTTCCCGCCAGGCGTTGTTCGCGGCAAAGCTGTTGGCGGGTGAAATGCCGCAGGAAATCGAGCAAGTGTTTGAAGAAGTGAAGATTCCTCTCTTTCCAAAAACCGACAGAGATTTGGCCACCGATTGTTCCTGCCCCGATTGGTCGAACCCGTGCAAGCACGTCGCCGCCGTCTATTGCTTGCTCGGCGAAGAGTTCGACCGCGATCCGTTTCTGATTTTCAAGCTGCGCGGCCAGAGCCGGGAAGCACTCGTAAAGTCGCTCGGCAAGAATCATCAGAAGTCACCGCTCAAGAAGGCGAAAGCGGCACAGGAAGCGCCGACCACCGCGGAGAAAACCGTCGAGCCGTTGCCTAGCCAACCCGAGGAGTTCTGGCGAGGCGCCGCGTTGCCGGAGGACTTCTTCGGTCCTGTGGAGCGCCCGCCCGTGACCGCGGCGCTGCCGAAAAGGCTTGGCGCGTTTCCGTTTTGGCGCGGCGAGGAACGATTCTTGGACGCGCTGGAGCCCATTTACCGGTCGGCGTCGGAACGTGGATTGAAGGTTCACGTGGGGGAGAGGGATAGCTAAGGCCAAAATCAAGTAGAGGTCGGGCAAGCATTCGACGCTGGCAAGCCGGCGGGAAAGACGACAACCGGTGCGCGCTCGGCTTCATCCGATGAAGTGGATTGGCAGTTTGCGGCATTCTTCGTTACCATGGACATCATGAGCACTCAGAACAACATGGAATCGAGCGAAGCAGGCGTTTTCGGACGAATCATCCAGTCTGATAGGGGCAACCTTGCACCAGAACTGGCCCGTTATCTGCTTGAACTCCGGTTTAGCGAAACCGATGAAGCGCGGATGCATGAACTGGCGGTGAAGAACCAGGAGAAGAAGCTTTCTCGCAAAGAAAAAGAGGAATTGTTGGGATTCGCCAAGGCGGGATGTCTTCTTGGTATCCTCCATTCCAAGGCTCGCAAGAGCCTGAAAAGAACGACTAAGTCGTCCGCGTGATGAGGCCAAGATGAATGCGGTCCTGGCCCGGCTGGTACGCGAGCGCGCCGGCTATGTCTGCGAATACTGCCGCATCCCGCAGCAGCTGTATCCGGCGCCGTTCGAAATTGATCACATCATCGCCAAGCAGCACGATGGTCCTACACGAGCCAACAATCTTGCATTGTCCTGCCTCCATTGCAATGGGCACAAAGGTCCGAACATCGCCGGGCTTGATCCGGTCACGAAAAGGCTGGTTCGCCTGTTCAATCCTCGCCGGCAGCGTTGGACTCGACATTTCCGGAGGACGGGGCCAATATTGATTGGTCGCACTCCCATTGGACGTGTGACCGTTCGAGTCCTGAATATGAATGGACCGTACCTTGTCGCCTTACGCAAGGAGTTGATGGACGAAGGCCACTTCACTTGAAGTAGGCATACTATCGGAGCAAATCCCTGGACAAATCCCGCGGCGACAAGATGAATCTACCGACGGACCTGCGCACCAAGCGCCTCCACCTCCGCCGCTGGCGAGCAAGCGATCGGCAACCGTTCGCTCAGCTAAACTGCGATCCGCAAGTGGTGGAGTTTTTTTCGGGGCCGCACTCGCGGCCGGAGAGTGACGCGCTGGCAGACCGGATCGAGGCCCACTTCCAACAGCATGGCTTTGCGCCGTGGGCGGTGGAGATTCCGGGGGTGACTGAATTCGCGGGATTTATCGGGCTGTCGATCCCGCGGTTCGAGGCGGCGTTCACGCCTTGTATCGAGGTTGGTTGGCGGCTGGCTGCGGAGTATTGGAACCAGGGCTATGCGACGGAAGGAGCGCGGGCGGCTGTGGATTTTGCATTTCGCTGGATAAAAGCAAAGGAGATCGTGTCGTTCACGGTTCCGGCTAATCTTCGTTCGCGGCGGGTCATGAAGAAGCTCGGAATGACGCGCTCGGCTGAGGACGACTTCGATCATCCGTTTCTGCCCATAGGTCACCCGCTGCGACGGCATGTTTTGTATCGAATGAAGAATCCAGATGGAGCGCCGCCGCCCTCGTAGCCGCCTTCGCCCTCGTAGCCGACTTTGCGTAGAATGCGAGTTTCCGACTCGCCTGCGTTCTTGGCGAACGCGGCTACCTTACGGCAACAGATCTTGCACCGGAATCGTGGCTACCAAAGTTCCGTCCAGTAGAAATGGAACGCCATTGCCGGTGTGAAAAGTTGTTTGTTTGCCGAATGCCGGCGCGACAACGGGACCCGAAGGTTGCGTGTAGACTTCGACCTGTCGATCAACCAAGTTGATGATCCAGTAGCACACGATCTGGGCGCGGGCGTAAATGCGGCTCTTGTCCCCTCGATCTCCCGCCAACGTCGAATCGGAGACCTCGATAACCAATCCGATGTCGGCGGGATTTGGATGTCGATGTTCGTAGTTGGAATCGTCGCCGCGAACGATGGCGATATCCGGCTCGGGTTCGCTGTCCAGCAATGTGACGGCCGACTGAATCCGCAGGTCCCAGCCTGTAGGAAGAAGCCGCATAGAAAGGCGGTTGGCGCGCTGAATGACACGATCATGCGGCGGATTTCGCGGCAGCTTGTACACTAGGTAGCCTTCGAGTAATTCCAGATTATCGTTCTCCGTCAACATGCCGATTTCGATCATCTTGTGATATTCTGGAACGGTGAAGCGTCGGAATCCGGCCTGGGTTCCGAGCAAAGGCAAGGGCGAAACCGGCCGGGGCATTTGCAGTCCTCGTTGGAATAGGAAAGACGGATAATAACCCGTGCTGCGGGGAATCGAAAAGACGAGTTTGGGAACTGTGGCGGCGCCTGGAGACTCAGGAAGATTTGCCATGTGGTACATGCTGCTGCCAACGGTCGTAATGCTCGCTGCAGTGTCGGTCGGATATGCCCTTGGGCCCGCGCTAAGCACGATCCAGTGCTCGCAACTCATTAGGCCGATTTTCATCGGCAGCGCCGCGGTATTTATTCTTGGCGCCTGGTATAGTGACAGGCGAAATAAACAGTCGCAGCCCAAAGCTATGTTGGCCTTTCGCTGATCATTGTGATATCCGTGGGCATTCTCGCGACCGATGAATGGCTCGCGCACATTACAAGAGGCCAAGTCACGGTCCTGCTCGTCGTATTGTTCTTAACGCCCGTGGTCATAGGCGGTGTTGTCTTTCCCGGTATGGGTTGCTGGCTTGAGGCGATTGCTTGCTGGCTGGTCTTATTTTGTGCCAACCTCGCGGCATGGCATAACATGACTCACTACGGCTCGGGAGTTGGCTTTCTGACGCGTTGGAAAGAGCGCTGGTAACCAAGAGGGGTACGTACAAGCGAAACTTTCACCGCCTCCGCTGGTTAATATCAAGGCATGCCGATCAAGCAACTTCCTGCCGGTGAGTTTCTTGGCCCCGCGCTCTGGCAGCGGCGGCTCGGCGGGCTTACGTTGACCCTTTCCCGCTATCGAGCAGGCGGCGAGCACTCGTGGCACACGCACGCTTGCAACACCTTCTTTCTGCTGATCGCCGGCCAGCATCGCGATGAGACGCGACGGCTTGAATACGAGCAGCGCCCTTTCGTGCCTCTTTTTCATCCGACGACCGAGCCGCACGTCGCCCATGTCGGCCCTACGGGCATGACGGGGTTGAACGTTGAATACGGGGAGCGCTGGCTGACGGAAAACGGTTTGGCTGCTAAAGACTTTCAGAATTATCGGATTTTGGGTCGTCCGCAATATCGTCTGCTCGGACTGCGCCTGCTCGCGGCTTGCGGCCAAACAGGGCCGACCGCGGAGGTCGACCTTTCAAATGCCGCCTTGGAAATACTTGAACCGGTGGCTCGTGAGTCTGAGATTACCGACAAAACTCCGCCGCGATGGCTTGCACGCGCCGAGGATTTTCTTCACGCGAAGTTTCCTGAGCCGATCAGTCTTCGCGACGTCGCCCGGGAAGCCGGCGTTCATCCCGTCTATTGCGCTCGCGTCTTTAGGCGTTGCCGAGGCTTGACGGTCAGCGCTTATCTGCGGGCATTGCGGCTCGCCGAGGCCGCGCGGCTCGTACTTGAGGAAGGCTGGCCCATGGCCGAGGCGGCATACGGCGCGGGCTTCGCGGATCAGGCGCACTTCTGCCGATGCTGTTCGCAGTTGCTTGGCCGCAGCCCCAAGGCGTTGCGTGCGGTCGCTCATCTCATGTCGTTGAACAGTCGCCTGAATTCTCACGAATTCGGCTACGTCTAAACTGCGTGCAACAGGTTGCATTCGTTCAATAATCCTGCCCTGTCGTTGCATATCTTTTCTTGAATGTGGAGGCTATGCCGATGTTTGCACGAGCGTTTCTTGTCTTGGCGGCATTGTTGGTCTGGACGGCGGAGCGGCCCGCGAATGCACAAGAGGGCAAAGCGACGCCGTTACGCGCCGATGACGAAAAAGAGAAGATCATTGCCCGGATCGAGCGAGCCGTTCCACGCTTGCTTAGTGAAGGCGAGGTGCCCGGGCTTTCGGTCGCGCTGATTCATAAGGGCGAACTTGCTTGGCATCATGGGTTCGGCGTCAAGAACGCCAAGACGAAAGAGCCCGTCGGCGACGACACCGTTTTCGAAGCGGCCAGCTTGAGCAAGCCGATCTTCGCGTATCTGGTCATGTTGTTGGTCGATGCCGGCCTGATCGATCTCGACGTGCCGCTGCAGAAGTACCTGCCGGGAAATTACGACGTCGGCGACGACGCACGGCTGGGAAAGATCACAGCCAGGCATGTCCTCAGTCACACTCCGGGATTTCCGAATTGGCGTACTTCGACAAAGTCACTCAAGATCCATTTCACGCCGGGCGAGCGCTTCAGTTATTCGGGCGAAGGCTTCGTCTATTTGACGAAAGTCGTGGAGCACGTCACCGGCGAAAAGCTCAACGATCTTTTGAACAAGAAAGTGATCGAGCCCTTGCAGATGACCGATAGCAGCTTCATCTGGCGCGACAGCTACGACAAGCAACACTCCCACCGGCACAACGTACTGAGTAATCCGACCCCCTGGTATAAGTCAGACACGCCCAACGCCGCTTACAGTCTGCATACCACCGCGCGGGATTACGGCCGTTTCTTGGCAGCAGTGATAAAGGGCACGGGACTGAAAGCGGAGACGCGCCGGAATATGCTTACGCCCCAGATCAAAGTCAGCGCGAGCGGCACCAACAACACCGAACACGCTCCGGAAAATCTCTCGCGCTCTTTGTCGTGGGGCCTCGGCTGGGGATTGCAAACGAACGGCGACGGGACCGCATTCTGGCATTGGGGCGACAACGGCGATACGAAGTCATTTGTCGTCGTCTACGACAAGCAGCAGCTCGGCCTCGTCGTCTTCACCAACAGCGCCAACGGCATGTCCATTATTCCCGAAATCGTCGATGAAGCGATCGGAGGCGAGCAACAGTCGCCATCGTGGCTCAAATACGAGCCGTACAATTCGCCCGGCAAGATATTGTTCAAGAAGATCCTCGCCAACGGTGCCGACGCCGCCTTGAAGGACTACCGCCAATGGCGCAAAGGCCGCCCCGCCGCGGAAACGGCTGACGAAGGCCAAATGAATCGCCTGGGGTACAACCTGATGACCGCCAAACGCCTGAAGGACGCGATCGAAGTCTTTAAGCTGAACGTCGAAGACTATCCGAAATCGGCAAACGTGTGGGACAGCTTGGGCGAAGCGTACATGAAAGACGGAAACAAGGAACTCGCGATCCTGAATTATGAGCGGTCGCTTGAACTTGATCCAGCGAATTCTGGCGCGGTCGAGGCGCTCAAGAAACTGAAAGCGAAACAGGATAAGTGAGCGACATCTATCCGGGAGGTTCTGCTATGACGAAAATGCGTAAGGCGCTTTGCGTCTTGTTTGCGTTCGGTTGGGTATATACGGCGGCTTATCCGCAGGAGTCCAAGAATGCGGCGCCCGACCAGTCATTTCGAGAGGCGCTCGATCAGGCCGAGAAGGCCCTGAAGGGATCTAAATACGCGGACGCAGCCCCCTTATGGAAGCGCGTAACAGATGCAAATCCGACGCAGGCCGGCTACTGGCTGAACCTGGCGAAGTCTTACTACGGTCTCAAGGAATATCAAAGAGCGATCCTCGCCTACGCCAAAGCGCTGGAGTTGCGCGCCGACTATCCGGCCAATTCCATGTACGCCATCGCTTGTTGTCATGCCATGCTCGGCGAACAAGCCGCGACGCTTGAATGGCTGGAGAAGGCGCTCAAAGGCGGATATCGCGACCTTCGCAAAGCTCAAACCGATTCCAGATTCGAATCATTGCGCGAGCATCCGAAGTATCGCGACCTAGTCGCTCTCGCCGACACGAGCAAGATG
>JACPZP010000080.1 GCA_016195405.1 Planctomycetota bacterium
ATCGGACCGCGCCATGGGGAGCCGAATGCCGATTTGGTTTGTGCGGGACTTCCGGGAGCGCTTCGGCCAGGTCCCGGAGTACACCGCGTGGTAATTGAGCCTCTGAGTGGGCCGACCAAGGACCGGGTCCGCATCATGTACATCTGGGGATCGGCCCTGCCTCACTCGTCGTCAAGCGAAAGCTACGGCGATACAGTTGTCACTCTGGCGGGTTACTGACCTCGACGCCACTGCCTAACTCCACCCAGCGGGTAACCGGGTGCTCAGCCTCGAGCGGTGCCTGCTTGGAGACGAAGCGGTCCTCGACGCGGCGGCAGCACGGGTCCAGGAGGAACGGCTCCCGGAAGTATCCAAGATTCAGCGGATGCAGAAGGTCCCGCCCCGGCTTCTCTTCCAGAGGTCGCGCTGAGGCAGGGCCGTCCTCAGCGTGCTGCCGATTCTCGTGCGAATGGGCGTCGCGCAGCGGGGTTTTCAAGTTCCTATTGCGTCGCATGGCACATGGAGTAACGAAAGTGCGCCTTGAGGTCTAGGGTATCGTCCGCGAAGGAAGGTCAACTATGAAACCCGATCGGCGCCGTGACCCGGGGCCGGGTCGCTGGTCGCCTTGGTGGGCCAGTTTGGCCGGCTCCGGCCGTCCCCACCTGCTGGGCGCCCGCAGCGTCATCCGGCCACCTTCAAGTAAGCAGCCGCAGGTCCCCGACGCACCCCGGTCGTCTTCTGACTGCGCCGCAGCGACCATCCCAGCCGTCCTAGCGCGATGACTTGCTGTTTCTTTTCCTCGTTCAAGACGTTACCTCCGACGAACCACACCACTCTCTGCTCCCTGCCTGTCATCCCGCCATAACCTTCCCCCATTTATCTGTACCTCCAAACTCGTTACTCGCGACCTACCGGCGACGAGTCACGCCACTGCGTATGGCATCATCGCAGATTCAACAGCGTGGTCCCGAGAGCAAAAAAGTGATAAACGGATGCCGGATCACCGTTGAACACGAATCCTCTCGCACCGGTCGGCACGTTGAGGCCTTTCTTCATCGCTGCCTCTTGGAACACGCCGGGAAGATGGCTTGACATGCGAAAGAGCGTTCGCGCGAAGTCACTCGGAAGCGTCGAATCGTCTGTCGGATACTCCAGCTTCGCCCCGCTGCGGCGCGAGCTGATGTGGCAATTGAAAAGGAGCACTGGGCCATCAGCGGTCGCAAGAGTAGTGATATCGTTGCCAAGCTGCGCCGGTTCTCCGTCACTCGGCTCGCTGTCCGTGAGATGCAGGACCGTGGGGGGGAAACTCGTTCTATGGTGGGAAAGCCATCGTTCGAGAGTCACCTTCACCAAGGCGAGCGCCTCACACATGTGTGCCTCTCCCCTTGGGCGGGGGTTTACCCACATAGGCATTGGAAAGTGGACTTCTTGGGTGCCGGCGCCACTTACTGCATCCGCGACAATCCAGGTGCGGCGTTCCGTTTGAGCAGGATGCTCCGCGATCTCCGAGATAGGAGCCATCACTCGACCGCTTAGTGCACCACTGAAGGCCGGCTCTACACCACCGCCGTAACGAATGATCGAAATATAGTAATAGTTCGTCACCTGCTCGGCTTTCGCGCAGCGAACGACAAGTTCCTGTAGCGTGCGGTTCATTGCATCCATCACAACATCAATCTTTCGAATGGTCTGATCTCCCTCGAACGGCTCGGCCATGGATTGCGACTGGCCGAGTAGGAAGACAAGGCAGGTTGGATTTTCGGGAGTTATCTCCGCCGAGTACGCCATAAGAGCCTCCTGTCGTGCGAAGTGGCTCGAATCAGATTCCGACTTTCACCTGAAGGCGACAGTGTCAGCACTGATCGTCACGGCAGTACTGCTGACAAACGGTCGCTGTCACCTGGCTGTCAGAAGAACTCAGAAGAACATGCTACGGGATCCTCAATATCAGATAGGCTGCTACAACCGTGCCGAGAATCGCTCCGCCATAGCATAAAGTGTTAATGATTTCGTTCAGATGCTTGATCTGCAAGCCGTCGTAAAGCGTGTACCGAAATCGATGAGCCCAGTGGAACAGCCCAAGCGAACAGAGAACGAAAAGATACAGTCGCGTGACGGGATGGCGGGCCAATGCCAAGAGAGTATCATAGCCCGGAGCTTCGAGCCATCCTAAAGGAAACGCGAGTCCGAACAGGAAGAGATGGATCGGTATCAGCAGTGCGGCTGCCACACCACCCGCACTGAAAAGCATCCAGAGAAACGGTTCGTTCGATCGCTTTCCCATTTACCCTCGCAGAACAATCCAGGCCACTGCCACCGACGCAACCAGCCATGCCAAGTAGTTGGGTGCCGCGATCAGCAGGCTGGGAACTCGCTTTCCACCCACCCGAATGGCCATCGCCTTCGGAGCCAGGTTGAACCAGGTAACGGCGTGGAATACGATGAAGAAGAAACTGACTGCGTTCAGCGAGAGAACAATTGGTCTCCGCAACCATGCCTCGAATTCCATGTATTGCGTCGGCCCTCGGCTCAAGGCGCTAATCTGCAACAAAGTTTGGACAACGAACCAAGTGACAGAAATGCTGCTCAGTTCCCGCAGGATGAATTTCAGATAGGGCCAGCGCCCGAGCCACCAATAGGTGGATACGCGCCGCCGGTACGACCTGGGCGGATGCTGAATAGAGCTGGACATCTTGCTTACTCGCCTCCTCCCCATGGCATCAGAAAGGACTTCATCCATTCCTTGGTCGCCGTCAGCTTGTACTGCTGGATGGCCCCGGCAGGGTCCACGTTCTTGGGACAGACCTCGGTGCATTCGCCGACGAACGTGCAACCCCAGATTCCGTCGCTGTGCGAGAGAATGTCGAGGCGCTGGTTCGATCCCTCATCCCGGGAGTCCAGGTTATAGCGTTGTGCGAGGGCGATCGCTGCAGGACCGCTGAAGAGTGGGTCCAATCCGTAGACGGGGCAGGCGGCGTAACACAGCATGCAGTTGATGCACATGCTGAATTGCTTGTAGGTGTCCAGCTCATCGGCAGTCTGAAGGTATTCCCCCTCTGACAAGGGCTTTTCTCGTTTCCGAATGAGCCACGGTTTCGCTCTCGACAGCTTGATTAGAAAATCCGAGATGTCGACGACCAGGTCGCGAATGACCGGGAAGTTGTCTAAGGGCGCGATGCGGACCGGGCCCGGAGCATAGTCCGAGAGGAATGTGGCACAGGTCAGCTTGGGGGCTCCGTTCACCATCATCCCGCAACTTCCACAGATTCCCATCCGACAGGACCACCGGAACGATAGAGTACCGTCCACCTTGTCTTTCACGTAGTTCAGCGCATCGAGAACCACCCACTCCTTTCGCAGGGGAACTTCGTCGGATTGCAGCGAAGGTTCCTCGTCGCGCTCGGGATGGTAACGCGTGACTTCGAGAGTGATTGCTTCAGCCATGTTCGATCAAGTTCCGTAAATTCTCTCGCCGGGTGGCCAACGTGTGATGCTTACGGGCAGGTACTTCACTCGCGGCGCCCCATCTTGAGTCCGGGACACCAGCGAATGTACCAGGAAATTCTCGTCGTTCCTGGCCGGATAGTCTGTCCGCTGGTGCGCCCCACGCGACTCCGTCCGCTGTAAGGCGCACTGGATCATCGATTCGGCTACGTCGAGCATGTAGGAGACTTCCAGAGCCGAAAGTAATTCGGTGTTGCAGGTCCGGCTGCGGTCGTCAAGACTGATGCAGCGGAATCTCTCTTGTAACTCGTGCAGCTTGTCGGCGCCTCGGCGCAGCGACTCGCCCGACCGGTAGATTCCGGCGCTTTCCTCCATGGTTTTCTGCATCTCCTCGCGGATCGTGGAAACGCGCTCCCGGCCTCCCTCTTCTTGAAGGAAGTGCTCCTCCAGTCGCGCCTCTTCGTCCAGCGCCTGGGCACGCACCTGCCGGCCGGGCAGTATCTGCTCCGCGGCGAACATTGCAGCCGCACGCCCGGCCCGCGCGCCGAAGACGAGCAGCTCCGGCAGAGAATTCGAGCCAAGGCGGTTCGCCCCATTTATGCTCACACAGGCGACTTCGCCCGCCGCGTACAGACCCTTTAGGGGTGTCGCACCGTTTATGTCAGTGTGGACGCCGCCCATCATGTAATGAACGACGGGCCGGACGGGTACCATCTCGTTGACCGGATCGATGTTCTCGTACTTGAGGCACAGCTCCCTGACAAAGGGGAGCTTCGTGCAGATGACCTTCTCTCCCAGGTGACGCAGATCCAAATGAACTACCGGGCCGTACGGTCCGTCGATGGTGCGGCCCCTCTCGTACTCTTTCACGAATGCCTGAGAAAGGCGATCGCGCGGGCCCAGCTCCATGCTCCGAAGGACCGGCTTCGGTTGCGCCGTCCCCAGGTTGTAGTCCTGGAGGTAGCGGTATCCATCCTTGTTGACCAGGTAGCCGCCTTCCGAGCGGGCCGCCTCCGTAATCAGGATCCCCGTGAACGGGAGGCCCGTGGGGTGGTACTGAACGAATTCCATGTCCTTCAAAGGGGCGCCGGCCCGATAGGCCAGCGCCATGCCGTCCCCGCTCTTGATGCTGGCATTCGTCGTGAACCGGAAGACGCGCCCACAGCCTCCAGTGCACAGGATCACCGCTTTCGCGCTGATCGCCTGGATCTTTCCCGACATCAGCTCGAGAGCAACAACCCCTTGAACTCGATCGTCATCGACAAGCAGCTTGGTGACGAAGAACTCGTCGTACCGGGTAATGGCGTTGTATTTGAGTGAAGTCTGAAACAGCGTGTGAAGCATGTGGAACCCGGTTTTGTCCGCGGCAAACCAGGTTCTCATCTTCTTCATACCACCGAACGGGCGAACGGCAATGTGGCCGTCAGCCTCACGGCTCCAGGGGCAACCCCAATGCTCCAGGCGCAGCAGCTCTTCGGGGGCCTCCTTTACAAATGCCTCCACGTCGTCTTGGTCGCAAAGCCAATCGCCTCCGGAGATCGTGTCGTACGCGTGTTCATCCAGGCTGTCGTCCCGACGAATGACCCCAGCGGCGCCTCCCTCAGCCGAGACCGTGTGGCTTCGCATCGGGTAGACCTTTGAAACCACTGCGACGCGAAGCTTCGGATCCGTTTCGGCAATGGCGATGGCAGCACGCAGGCCAGCCCCTCCGCCGCCAACCAGGAGAACATCGTGTGAGGAAAAATCCAACATAATCCCGATAGTCCACAATGATACGCCCACTCAAAGCGTCGGATCAAGTTGCCAGTAGGACAGTAGGACATGTAGGACATGGTTCAAGTGGCTGGACGCTCCTTCCGGCGGACGATACAGACGCCCGAAGGTATCTGCACGGTGCCCGATGTACATCTTCACGGCACCCGCTAGGAAACCGCTTCGTGCGTGCTAGCATACCAGCAGCGCGAGGGAGGCGATCACATGGGTAGCAGCAAGGACTACGTAGCGGCGGGGCGTCTGGCGGATGTCGAGCGAGCCGGCTGCCTGGTCGTTCACGTCAAGGGATACACCCTGGCGTTGTTCCGGCAAGGCGAGCGCGTTTACGCCGTGGACAACCGGTGTCCGCACATGGGATTTCCGCTGGACCGCGGCACCGTGAAGGACGGCATCCTGACCTGCCACTGGCACCACGCGCGGTTCGATCTGGCCAGCGGCGGCACCTTCGACCCGTGGGCCGACGACGTGCCTGACTTCCCGGTCGAGATCCGCGACGGAACGGTGTGGGTCGACCTGACGCCGAGGGGCGATCCCATGGCGCACCAGCGTCAGCGGCTCCGGGACGGGCTGGAACGAAATATCGGGTTAGTGATCGCGAAGGCCGTCATCAAGCTGGTCGACGGAGGCGTCGAGCCGGAGGAGCCGTTTCGCATTGGGCTCGACTTCGGCACCCGCTACCGGCTGGCCGGCTGGGGCCAGGGGCTGACCATCCTCACCTGCATGATGAACCTGATGCCGCACCTGGAAGCCGAAGAGCGCCCGCGCGCGCTGTATCACGGCCTCTCGGCAGTGGCCCGGGACTGCAGTGGCGAGCCGCCTCGCTTCCTGCCGCACGCTCTTCCGGGGGCCGCCACTGAGCTCGCGACCCTGAAGCGCTGGTTCCGCCAGTTCGTCGAGGTGCGCGACACCGAGGGCGCCGAGCGGTGCATCGTCTCCGCTGTGCGCGCGGGCGCCGGCCACCGAGAGATGGCTGACCTGCTGTTCGCCGCCGCCACCGACCACCGCTACCTCCAGATCGGCCACGTTCTGGATTTTACCAACAAGGCGCTCGAGGCGCTCGACCGTGCGGGATGGGAGTACGCCGAAACGGCGCTCACCAGCCTGGCCTCCAGCTACGCGAACGCCGACCGCATGGAGGAATCCAATTCCTGGCGCCATCCGGTGGACCTTGTGGTGATCCTGGAGCAGGCCTTCGAGGAGTTGCCGGTGGCGCTCGAAGTGGGCCGCGACCGGCACGGCTCTTGGAAGGCTACCGGGGAATTGCCGGACGTTCTGCTGGGCGACGACCCGAAGGCGATCGCCGATGCCATGCTGGCCTGCTTGCGGGAAGGCGCTCGGCCAGAAGAGTTGGCCCAGGTGGTAACCGGCGCGGCTGAGTTGCGGATCGCGCGTTTCCACACCAGCAACGAGTTCGGCGACTGGGACACCGCGCTGCACACGTTCACCTTTGCTAACGCCGTCCAGCAGGGACTTCGCAGGGCGCCGTCGCCGGAGCTGCTCCGCGGCGCGTTCGACGCAGCGATGAGCGTCTACCTCACGCGGTTCCTGAACATCCCGCCGGCACGGCTGCCGGAGCTAGACGGCAAAGTGGAGAAGCCGGATGCGCTGCTGGAAGAGTTGCCGTCGCTTCTTGACCGCCAGCAGCAGGTCAACGAGGCGGGCAATCTGGTTGCGGCGTTTCTTTACAGCGGCCGCGAACCGGAGCAGCTACTGGCCGTGTTGGGGAGGCTCCTGCTGCGCGAGGACCGCGACTTCCACACGATTCAAACGGCGGAGGCCGCTTTCCGCCAGTTCGAGCAACTTCGCGGAACGCCGGCTGGGGTTCACGCACTAGTCGCTGCCGCCCGGTACCTGGCTGCCCACGCGCCGACGATGCGGGAGCAAGGGCAGACCTATCGGGTCGCGCGGCGACTACACCGCGGAGAGCGGCTGTTCGAAGAAGCCTGACGATGCGGTCGCGCCCGCTGTGGGAGTCCCTGGTTGCGGAAAGACGTTCACCACCCGGAAACACCAGCACTCTTGCGGCAAGTACAGCCTGGAACGTCCTCCGGATCTTCCGAGAGAGGACCGAACCTTTTTGACGGAGAGTGGGTTGGAAACTCGACTTCCTGGTGAGCCATTTATTGTATTCAAGAACTTACGCGACAACCGTCTCGCCCTTGTACGAATTCTGTACCGACGCCTCCAAGCCGTCCGACCGACCTCATTGATGCTGTTATACCTGCGCGTTGAGCATGGATTCGACATTTGAATCAGGAACGCGACGCGGCACGACCTCGACTCGCAGACACAGGCGGCGCACCTTGCGCTTTTCGGCGTTGGTTCAGGTCGGACAACTCTTTACCCTTGGACTCGAATCCTCTCTAATACTTCGTGCGCACGTAGATCCCGACCCGCCCAGGGCATTCGTAGCCCCGTGGGTGCTTGTGGGGGTTCAGCGTGCCATCCATCGTGCTTCTGTTAAACGTCTTCTTGCAAATGGTGCAACGGTAGATGTACGTCGGCCCCTGCCGCCGTGTCCGCGCTGTGCGGCTTGTTCTCGCGATACGCGGCATGCTCGGAAGCCGCGGCGCGGCGGTGGATGGTGCGACTGTGAGCGGACCCGTCGAGGTCAGTTCGACGGCATACCGTGGCGTAAAGACTTGGGACGTGACGGTCGCGCCCTGCATCTTGTCAACGCGATAAGAACGATTGTCTCCTGAATCGTTGCGAATGGCACGCAACACGAAATTGCCCTCGGCGGTCTGGTACAGCGAATAGGGCTCGATGCGTTGCACGCTACCTTCATAGGCGAGATCGACGCAGAGATGGTTCGCCGCGGCAAAGCGGATAATTTCCAGCGTTGAGCGGGAGCGTATGGGAACACCCATCGGCAGGACGCGCGTGCGGACGGCGATTTCGCCGGCGCCGTGCTGGATGAGAGCGCGTTGCGGGATTTCCGCACCGCTCATGATCCAGTTGAAGATTTCGGGCAGCGCGTCCCAGAAGTCGTGCAGCGGCGGAAGCACGGGGAGCTGGTGCGCCAGCATGTCGGACCACATGGCCTCCAGCGCTTCACGATGAGACGTCAGGCTGGCGAAGGTGGGGAGCGGGATTGCCTTGTAATCGCACTTCTGCCGCAGCACGTTGAGAAGCACGGAGGCTTTAGGGCGGCTGTCCGTGTGACGATAGAGGTTCACCACGTCGTAGAGGTCGCGGGGCCGCGTCCGCTCGCCGAGCGCCCGCAACTTCTCCCCGAAGGCTTCCTCGTAGGCGTAGCAATTGGCCCAAATCCCTCCTTCCGGCCGGTCGGTGTAGGGATGGAATACCTCGCGGCGGACCGAGGGCAGAACCAGCCGCTCATCCGCTGTCAGGTCGAGCTTGATCTTCGGCCATCCCCCGGAGGTCGGGGAGACGGGGCCTCGATATGCAATCTTGCCCTGGCAGCTCGGGCGGCCTCGGGGGTTTTCGTAGACATCGAATTCAATCTGATCGGCGGGGATGTTGAGGCCGGATTGCTCGGAGACCTAGCCGACGACTTCCTCAAATACGGGCCGCAGGAATTCCTCGTCGATGTGGCTCCCGTCGCGTAAAGTGAAATCGAGGTCTTCTGAAAACCGGTACGTCTCGAAGTAGCACTTCTTGAGACAGGTTCCGCCCTTAAAGACCCAGTTCTCGGATAGCTCTTCGTGCGCGTCGATGCCGGCCAGTATCCAGCCGAGAACGTAGTCCTTCTCGACAATGTTGGGCTGCAGTGAAAAAGATGACGCGGCTTCGAGTATTTCGCGGCGGTCTATCATGCGGCGCGGCCTTTCCAGCGCTCGGGCACCCAGAGGCGCCAGGCGGTGATGAGCCTGGGAGAATTTACGGCGGGGTCAAGCCGGGCGTAGCCCTGCGTCAGCCGGGTGCGGCACAAGGCCGCAAGTTTCCCGTCGTCAAGCTGTGTTTCCGCAAGAAATCCGAGACGCTTGAAAACAGCGCCATTGTCGAACTGCTCCGCATAGCGGATCAGGAGATCGCGGTTGGCGTCCTTGCTGCCGAGATAGGAGCGAAGGCAGTCGGCCATATGGTCGATGCCGCCGCCGGTTTCCGGTGTGGCGAGCATATCGACCAGCGTGCGGGGAGCATCGGAGACGGCCACTTTTGTCGATCCACGCCAGAGCGTTTTGAGGCCGAAGAGGCGTTTGGCGGGAACGGTATGGAGAACGAAGATCGCACCCTGCGCGGTGACGCGCTTCTGCGACATGCGGCGCGTGGTAAAGACGACTGTTTCGTTGAAAAGCTGTTCGGTGAGATCCCAGTGGTGGGCGGCCGTCCAGCCGCCGATGTAGCAGTTCCCGAAAAGCGATGGAACGAGCACCCAGGGATCGGACATGACCTGTTCGGTTCCGGCCAGGTCCAGCGGCACGGGGACATAGAGCCCGTGGCCAACACGCCGGAGCCATCCTTGCTGGAGCCATCGGGACAGCAATTTTGCCGCGCGGCGCCGGTCCATGCCTAGAGTTTGCGAGACGGCGGCAACTGACACCACCTCTTTGGTGGAGCGGAGCACGGCCGCAAGCCGTGCGCGGGATGCCGGTAGCGAATCCTCCTTGCCTCTCATGGCTATATTATAACACTTGAAGTTCCCATTTTATGTGAACTGTATGCGTAGATGTATAGTCATGGTTTTTGCGTTGTTCCGTGTTGTGGCAAAACTGTTGACAACAGCCCTGAACCGGGTTAAGATTGAGTTATGGAACAACAGGGAACAACGAATTGCGCGGCGATATGAGCAAAGATACCTACACTGCCAGTAAAACGCGGTCCAATCGCCCCGGCTGGTCGATCGGCTTCCGTCATCCGCTTCGCAACGACTCAAAGGGCCGCCCCGGATTAAAGATGCGGCGGGGGCTCGGAACGTCCGACGAGGCCGAAGCCGATGGGATGGTCGCTGAAATGAACGTGATCCTGGGGGATCAATCTTGGTGGAACGCCTCCAAGCGCAAGGAAGCCGAGCTTCGCTTCTCGAAACCAGTCGTTGAAGCTTTCTACGATGAGATTCAGGCCGGGAGAGATGATCCAGAAGCCCTAAGGGAGTCTCACATCCGCCTGCCTAACGCGAAGGACGACGGATACTCGCGCGTATTATTCGTCGGAACGACCGGTGCTGGAAAGACATCCCTGCTGCGCCAACTGATCGGCTCCGATCCCGACGAGGACCGCTTTCCCTCCACCGCGCCCGCAAAAACCACCATTGCCGATATCGAAGTAATCCAGGCGGGCGGCGGTTTTGAAGCGGCGGTAACCTTTTTCACGGAGTTTCAGACGCAAGCCAGTATCGAGGAATGCGTCACGGATGCCGCGCTGGCTGTGTTTGAAAAGGCGCCGATAGACAAGGTCGCGGATCGCTTCCTCAATCACCGGGACCAGAAGTTCCGCCTCAGCTACCTGCTGGGAAGCTGGCGCACGGACGGTCACGGCGCGCAAGACGAAATGTCCTTTGATGACGCCGATGAGCCACAGGTTTTCGACGACGAGGGGTCGCTGACAGACGAGGAACGCGCAGCGAACCGGTCTAGGCTTGAGGCCTATCTCGACCGCATCAAGAAGCTGGCTGAGGCTGTTGCCACCAGCCTTGCGGACGAAGTGGGCCTGGACCCGAGAGCCTCCGGGCCTGACCGCGAAGCCGCACAGGAACTGATCGAGGAGAACTTCGAGGCGCGGCTGACGCAGGATGATGGCTTCCATGAGCTGGTTCAGGACATTCTCGAAGACGTGCGTACACGGTTCGATTTCGTCGAGGCGGGAGATCTAGTGCGCCGACCCTCCGGCTGGCCGGAACTCTGGCACTTCGAGTCGAAGGACCGGGGCGAATTCATTCGGCATATCCGCTGGTTCTCAAGCAATTACTGGCCACAGTTCGGACGGCTGCTGACCCCTCTGGTCGATGGCATACGCGTGCGCGGCCCGCTTTTTGCGGGCTTCATCGACGGGGAGCCGAAAGTAGCGTTGATAGATGGCCAGGGTCTTGGGCATACACCCAATTCATCCGCCAGCGTCACGACGCGCGTGACGCGACGCTTCAGCCAGGTAGATGTCATCCTCCTAGTGGACAATGCACAGCAGCCGATGCAGGCAGCGCCCCTATCCGTGCTGCGCGCTGTAGCTTCGAGCGGCCATCACGACAAGCTCGCGATCGCCTTCACTCACTTCGACCAGATCAAAGGACAGAATCTGCCCACGTTCGCCGAGAAGCGTGCGCATGTCATGGCGTCTGTGTTGAACGCCCTGTCGAACCTCCGTGACGTTCTGGGTATCTCCGTCGTCAAAGCGATCGAGCACAGCATGGACAAGCGGTGTTTCATGCTCGGCGGCGTGGACCGTCAGCTCGCGAAGCTCCGGTCGGGGGCCGCAACGTACATGAAGGATCAGATGACGGACCTTGTCCGGTTCTTCGAGAACGCAATTGCGCCTCCGGTGCCAGTCGATGCTCTCCCTGAATACGATCCGACGGGTCTCGGCTTTGCCGTGCAGGAGGCTGTCACAAAGTTCCAGGGGCCGTGGCTCGCCAAGCTCGGCATGGGTAGTTACGAAGGGTTCAGCAAGGAGCACTGGGCGCGTGTGAAAGCCCTGAATCGCCGGATCGCCGGTGAGCTTGGTGATGAGTACGACACTCTCCGGCCTGTCGCCGACCTTGTGATGCAACTGCGAGAATCCATTTCACGCTTCCTCAACACACCCATCAGCTGGTCTCGCAAGCCCCTGGATGAGCAGGAGGAGCAGGCCGCCATAGCCCATATCCGGCAGAAGGTGGATACCGCCCTGCACGACCTCGCGGTGAAGCGTCTCGTTGAAGCGCATCTTGCGGAGTGGCGTGTTGCCTACGATGAATTCCGCGGACCCGGCTCAACGCGCCGTCGGGCTGTGGCCATTCACGGAATCTATGACGCGGCGGCGCCGCTGCCGGATGCCGTGATGACCTCGCCTTCGGTTGCTTTTCTGGCGGAGATACGAAAGATCGTCAGGCGCGCGATCGAGGAGAACGGCGGCAAGATGCGCCTGAGCGAGGCGGCATAGCGGTTGTTGACCGCACGTCGCGCAGCATACGGGAGCGGTGCCCGTTAACACTGGTTTGCTCAAACATTGCTCACA
>JACPZP010000096.1 GCA_016195405.1 Planctomycetota bacterium
GATTTACGAGCGAGGGCGCAAGGTCGCGGAAGGATTCAAGAGCACCATGCGAATCCTCTTCGACCATGTGCTGCCTCGTTTCAACTACCGGGCCATCCCGATGCCTCAATGAAATCGGGAAGTTATTATTCGAGCGTTCCTTAGCCATACGTTCAATCCTGATGCGAGCTGAGCGAGGACATGATGGCACTCCTGAAATTGAAGTGTATCAGCGCGATCCGGCCCTCGAAAGTCGATTTCGCCTGCTTTTTCCGTCATGCCGCTATGAGATTGGGGGCATGGAGCGATTTATCGATGGGCTTGTGACTTGATTTAATCGGTGTGATGAAACTGGGCGCTGGGATGCCAGGGGTTGATTTCTATCGCGAGTTCGTGGAAGCACGTGCCGGGCGGAGCGTGCGAATACTGCCGCTAGTTCAAGCTGCCGGAGCTGATCGGGCTCATCGAAGATGCCGAACCGGCCGTGGCCAACCGAGCGCATGAAGTGCTCGTGCAGTTCGCCGGCAAGGACTTCGGTCCGCGCGCCGCCACCGACACCGAGCGGCAGCGTGCCATAGCCGCCTGGCGCGAGTGGCACGCGGAACGCGAGCGCAAGCAGAAAGAACGCAAAGCCGCTGGAGCGTGAGGGCGGGCTAGACATTGGTTTACGTCAACGGGCTCGGCGCGGGTCACACATATTATTTCTGCCGCCGGCACAAGGCATCCGCGAGCTCGGGAGGCGGACGAGCATGGCGGATGACTCTCTCGAAGTACTCTCTCGAAGTACTCGAACCCCACGTGCCTCTGGGGTGTCTAACAACAAATAGGCCGAGGGCTTTGTCGTGAGCGAGCATGCGGAAAAGATAACTGGGTCCCCGACATGGGCCACTCAACCGTTTTCGGACCTAACTACCGATATAGGGCATTTAGCAGAAACCCTGGAGATGAGCATCCGGGGCATCACCATGTTTCGGGCCATGCCTCAACTGGTGGCAGCGGTCGCCAAAGCCGAGGGTCGGTCCGAACACGACGAAACCGCAACTGAATTGGCGAACGCCGAACGGCATGCGGCTTTTGCCGAGCACGAAGCCAACAACGGTTTCCCGGTATTGCACGCGAACACGGCCCTCGCTGTCTGGTCGCATCTAGAGGCAGGGATTCGCCTCTTCTTGGCGAGATGGCTTCAGTACGAGAAAGCACCATTTGAAATCGACGCAATTCAAAGGTTGAGGGTCAAGATCGGGGAGTATGAGCGTTTGCAGGGCGAGGATCGCTATTTTTACATCATCGACCGTCTAGAGCAGGAGACCGCCGCGCCGCTGAGGTGTGGAACAAGCCGCTTCGAGGTGCTACTGGAGACGTTCGGGCTTTCGGGCAAACTCGACGCCGATGTCCAGCGCGACCTCTTCGAGTTGAATCAAGTCAGGAATTGCCTGCTGCACCGCGCTGGCCGGGCAGACCGCCGACTCGTTGATGCGTGTCCTTGGCTCGCGCTGGAAGTTGGGCAACAGTTCAAAGTGACACATGACGTCACCAAGCAATACATCGCTTCAGCGATGCACTATGCCACAGAATTGGTTTGCCGAATTGGGGAACATTTTGGGGTCGATATGGCGGAGCACCGAAGGTGAAACACAAACGTATATTTGGCACTTGTAGCATACGGGCTGATTGTCAATTAAAGGCGGTTTCCCTCGGTCCCAAAGTCGTCTTTGGGACCGCACCTCCTGGAGACTCTGTTTCGTTGCGTAGGGAGATGTTGAGGACGAAAGAATTATCGGTCATTTGAGCAGCCATGGCGGAAAACAAAGGGGACAATCATGTTTATTATAAACAGATCTTCTCTAACGCCTATTCGGCCGATTTCCCGAAGTCAAGCTCCGTTGCCATGAAATTCCGTAGATGGGCGCGTTTTTTGGTCTCAAGGCTTCGTGGGGGTATATGCCTTTGAGTCCGTGAGTCCCTGACATTTTTTCCGCCGTAACATTCATATCATCAAAGTCTTACGTCGACGAGCTCACCGCCAAAGTGCGTGAATCCGCATGAGTCTGTGACTCCGAGTTTGGACCTCTGGCTTCTGGCGGCTCAAGAGCGCTTTCGCCGCCCGCCATTCATCCGTGGAATTCGTTTCATATCAGCGGCCCCCCGCCGGCACGTGCTTCTTAAGCCACGCGAACACTTCGTTATGCCAGTGCTGACTATTGCGCGGCTTCAGCACCCAGTGGCCCTCATCGGGGAAGTTGACGAACCGCGACGGCACTCCCTGACGCTGCAACGTCGTGAAGAGCTGCAACCCTTCGCTCACCGGCACGCGGAAATCGAGGTCGTTGTGAATGACCAGCATCGGCGTCTTGAACTTGCTGAGGTTGCCGGCCAAGCGGTGCGGCGAGTGCTTTTCGTACGATTCGCGGTTCTTGCCCCAGGGAGGGCCGCCGTGCTCCCACTCGTCGAACCATATTTCCTCGGTGGTGGCGTACATGCTGTCGAAGTTCCAGACGCCGCAATGCGTGATCAGCGTCTTGAATTTGTCCGTGTTGACGGCGAACCAGTTCATCATGTAGCCGCCGAAAGACGCGCCGGCCGCGGCCATGCGAGCCGTGTCGATGTAGGGCTGCTTCTCAAGGTAGGCGAGGCCGGCCATCAGGTCGGTGTAGCATTTGCCGCCCCAATCGCCGGAGATTTCATCGACGTACTTTTGGCCAAAGCCGGTGCTGCCGCGCGGATTAGGCAAGGCGACGACATAGCCCTGAGCTGCCCAGGCTTGCGGATTCCAGCGAAAGCTCCAGCCGTCTTCCCAAGCCCCTTGCGGACCACCGTGGACCAGGAATGCGAGCGGCCATTTCTTGTTGGGATCGAATCCGGGCGGCTTGAGAATCCACATTTGCATCGGGTCGCCGTTGGCGCCTTTCACCGTGACCGATTCGGGGCGTGGACGGTCTAATTCATCCAACAGCGCTTGATTGTGAAAGGCGCCGATGGCATTAAGCTTCTTGTAGCCTGCGAGGCGAATCTCCACGGGATGGTCCATGGCCGTCTTGGTGAATGCAAGCACGTTGCCGTCTTTGCTGACGGAGAGGCTGCCGTTCATTTGGCCGGAGATGAACTTGTCCACCTTTCCGTTTTGGATGTCGATCTCGAAGATGGGCACGCCGCCTTGATCGTCGGCATGACAATAAATGATGTTCGCGCTTGGACCCCACACGAACGAGTCGGGAGATCGATCCCAATCCGGGGTCAAGCTTCTAGGCGCGCCCTTGAAAGCGCCACCCGCGTCAACGTCCACGGCCATAAGCTGCCAGCGATCCGCTTCAAAGCCGGCCTTTTTCTGTGCCCGATAAACCAGCACCTTGCCGTCCGGCGAGAACTGAGGTCCCCCATCGGCGGCCGGATTGTCCTTCGTCAAGCACTCCCATTCCGCGGAACCTCCGGTGATCGGCACGCGACAGATGTCGTAATTCGTGCTCCAGGCTTCGTTCTTGGCGGGTACTGCGGTGAAAACCAGGTACTTGCCGTCGGGGCTGAAGCTGAAGTCCTCGCCGGACGAAAACGTGGTCGAAGTGGGATAGGCGTCGCGATCGCCGGGCGTGACGTCTCTCGGTTCGCCGCCTTGCCCGTCGTTTACCGGCATCACGAAGAGATGCTGCCGCTTGTCCTCGACGTATTCATCCCAATGCCGGAAGAAAAGTTTGGTGAATGTCTTTGCCTTCACGGGGTTCTGAGCGATTTCATCCATGCGTTTCTTGTTGAGCTTGTCGCTCTCCTTGAAGGGCTTCTCCGAATTCTCGGGAAAGACTGCGGAAACAAACGAGATGTGCGAGCCGTCGGGCGACCAAATGGCGTTGTTGGCGCCGGTGGAAATGGAAGTGAGCCGTCGTGCCTCGCCGCCGCCGACCGGAATCATCCAAAGCTGTGAGTCGCCGGAGCGCGTCGATTCGAAAAGTATGTTTTTACCGTCGGGGCTCCAACGTGGATTGCGGTCGCTCTTGGGTGCGTTCGTAAGTTGCCGGGGCTGACCGCCCTTTTCGTCGGTGGAAGCGATCCAAAGGTGATACACGGTCTTGTTGTTGTCCAGATCGACGTCGCCGACGGCATAAGCCACGCGTTTGCCGTCAGGGCTGACGCGCGGCTCGACGACGCGTTTGAAGCGGAAGAGGTCGTCGATCTGCATAGGCCGGCGCTTGGAATCCTGGGCGTCGGCATGGATCACGGGAATTAGCAGCAACACCAGAACGAGGAGGCGATTAGGCAGGAGGCGTTTCATGGGTAGTCCTTTTCGAGAGAGGTGGCCGACTTGTCTTTGACAGTTTGCAAAGGATTTCTCCGATGACAAGAGGCGCCCGCGCGTTTAGCGTGGCGAGCCGGGAGCGTCAGCGACCGGAGACGTCCGTTGATAGTCCCGAATATGGACCGCATGCAGCCCGTCTGCATTCGGAAGCGGAGCGCGAATGGCAAACTCCCTGAGCTTTTTGGACGCGAACTGCAGCCGGCGTGAAGCCCTATCGTGGACCGCAGCCATTGCCGTCGCACACGCGTCCGGCCTGGTTGGATCCGGCTGGACCGCGCCGGCACAGCAAAGGACGTCGGATTCAGAAGGTGAAAGAGGCCGAGACGCCTGCCGCGTACCGCGAATCCAGCGGCTGCGGCTGAAGACGCACGTGCTCGGCGAGATTCGCCGCTTCTACGAAGAAACGATGGGCCTTCCGGTCGTGTTTCAGAGCCGGCGAAAAGCGATCTTTAATGCCGGCGCGACGAGGCTGGAATTCGAACAAGTCTCTGACGGCACGGAGCCTTATTACCACTTCGCTTTCAACATACCAGAGAACAAGATTGAGCCGGCCAAGGATTGGCTTGGTCGCCGCGCGCGCATCCTGCGTGATGCCCGCAACGGCAACGACATCATCTTCTTCCGCAATTGGAACGCCCACTCGCTGTTTTTCCACGATCCGGCCGGCAATCTGGTTGAGCTAATCGCCCGCCACACCCTGCAAAACCGGGCCGACGGCGGCTTCGGCGTGCGCGATATCCTCCATGCCAGCGAAATCGGCCTCGTTCCTCAGGACCAGCGCGGCGTCTTCGCGGCCATTCGCGAACGACTTGGCATCGAACCATATCTTCGATCCGACAGTTTCCTCGGCGACGAGCACGGCCTCATCATCGTCATCCCGGCCAACGTCCGCTGGATTCCCGAGTTCCGCCGAACGGGCATGTTGTGTCCTACTCAAATCACCGTCGCCGGCCACGGAAATCGAACACTGCGCTTCTCCGACCTGCCGTTCCAAATCGTGAGCCAATCGTAAGTTCGCTGGAAATCCGGCATCTCGCGCATACAAAGCGCTACACGATGCACTCGTGAGACGCTCATGCCGCTCAAAACTAGGCGCTGGTGCGATCCAAGAAAAAAGAAGGATGGCTTTCGCCTCTTGATATGCCGCTATCGGCCGCGCGCACTGCCGAAGAAAGATGAAACTTGGGACGCCTGGTATCCGTCGCTCGGCCCCAGCAGAGAGTTGCACGCCGACTATTACGGCAAGCACGGCCCACCGATTACATGGGACGATTATCGGCGGCGCTATCTCGAGGAAATGAAAGCGCAAGAAGAGCTGATCGACGAACTCGCCCAGCTAGTCGCGGAAGGCAAGACCATCACGCTCTTGTGTTCCTCGGCCTGCGTCAAGCCAAAGAAATGCCATCGCACGCTGCTCAAGGAATTGGTGAGCGACCGCGCAAAAAAACGCGCACAGATGAATTAACCCTTCGATGGAACGCTGCCGGCGGCGGGAGAATTCAAGACATAGGTCGCGGCAAACTGCGAAAGAAGCCGCATGCACCAAAACAGCCGACCCGCCACGCCGAGCGCCACGAAGCTGAATCCGATCGGACTGGGTCCCCACACCCACATTCCAAGGCATCCGAGTAAGACAAGCTGCTCGGGCCAAAGGCGGGCGAGCAGAGCAAGCCCACGCGGCATGAAGGAAAAGACCAGGAAAGCAGTCAGCGCAAAGGCAAGCAATTCGCAACGTCGCCACGCGATTTTCTCACGGCTTGAAGCCAAGTCGTCCACACGGAGCGTCACGGCCGACTTGTGCCCGTCCGCGCTGATGTCGTGACTCACTCCGAGGGCGTGCGCTAACTCACAACGCGGCCATTGCGGAGTGGGATCGCTTTCCGCGGCAGTGCGGACGGAATCCCAGCCGTACTCCTTGGCCAAAACTACGTTTTCCCGGCTCAAGTCCGCCCATGCTGCCGCCCACGTCATCCCCTCCTTAGGACCGCTCGAATAGAACTCCGGGGCCGCGTGCGCCACGCCATTGAGCCAGGCGAACTGCTTTTGAGCCTGCAACAGTTCGATTGAGGATGAGTTTTTTTTGATGGAAAGCGGCGACAGCAGATTGCTTAGGCGCACTGTGGCTTTGCCGTTTTCGAAAATCGCTCTTGAATCCACGTCTGAGGGTTGAGGCCGATCAACTCGCAGGGAACGGCTGAATGGAAGCACGAGGCGAACGTAAGCCGGGAGTGAAAGCTCGCCGGGCACCGTTAGAGGCTCGAGCTTAGGATGGTCGATTTCCTCAGCACCATCCAGGTATTGCCAGCGAATGTCGACACGCCGCGCTCGTTTGGCGCCGTCTAACGCGAAGCCGTAGCGGTTGACGCCAATGAGAGACGGATCGAGGAATGACCCATCCACAGCCAACGCCAGCAACTCCGTCTTTTGGGGCAACGAGAAGTAAAAGCTGCCGTCTCCACCGGCGAAAATCAGCAAATGAGCCTGGTGAACCCAGCGCGCGTCATTAGCAAAGAAAGCTTCTTGTTCCGCCAGCAACACCTCGACGGATGGATTCGGCGCCGACATCTCGAAAACAAGTCGGCTCTTGGATCCAGACAACCGCCAGAAAGTATCGGCAGCGCCAGGACGCACGCTTGGGAAAAACTCGGCAGAAAGCTCCTTCGCTGGCTCCGCAACGGGACTCATCTCTTCGGTGAGCACGGAATGAAGGTTCGGACCCACCAAACCTACCAAACAATCGGTCAACCGCGCTCCTTCCAGGGCCAGTCGCGGCATCGTCCATTTGCGTGTAGGGTTGGCGACGAAGCGACCCTGTAGGCGGAGTATGACGGGCTGAGGAACGCCCGGAGCAATTGCGATCGTCCAAGCATGGTCGTCGCCGCGCCTCGTGTAACCAGTGACCACTCCGGGTGGGGCTTGCAAAACCACTTTTTCGCTCGCAAACTCGCGGACGTGCAGTGTAAAGGGAGGATGTTTGCCTTCCAGTTCGCGCAGTTGCACCTGACAAAGAAACTCACAAGACTTGCCCCGCTGTTCCACCGTCGATAGCGCACGGGCTGCGGGCGCCGCCGCCGCTTGCCGAATCACCAGCGCGGCTTCGGAATCAGGCGCCTGAGCGGCAAAAGCCACTCCCCCTTTCGATCCCGGTAGTCGCGTCATCGAGCGCAGCCGTTCAACCTCAACGGTAATTCCCGTGGCCTCGCTGACCTTCACGACGGAGGCGCCAAGCCGTGCTTTCTGAACGCCAAGCATTGGAATCACAAAATGGCCTGGTTTGCCCGCAACGGCGGGTTGGGGCAATTTCGCCCAGCCCGTAACATGAAGCGTCGCTTGTTTGCGCGGCTGCCGCAGCCAGATTTGAGTTACGGCGTCCTGACGAGTCCAATGGTGTACCTGTGCGCCTTTGATCTCAGCCAGGGTCAGGGCCGGCGGAACCGTCAACTCGATAAGCGATAGATCCTCACTGGAACTAACAATCTTGATGTCCGCCGAAAAATCAGCATGGCTGGAGCTTACGATCCACGTCGCCTCCTGAGTCGCCTGCGGTCGAACGGGCGAAAGCGCCAACGCCAGCGCCGCGCCGGCGCCGGAGCGGCGGAAACTGAATGCCCGAGTGACCGGGCCGATTTCGCGCAGACCGGCCGCGCTCCAGTGCTTGCCGAAGAGCTCGGGAGCGAGCGACGTCAAACCAAGGTTTTGCGCTTTTTCCGCTGCGTCCGCATTATCGAGACGATATGCGAGGAAGCCTTCCACCTGCTTGCCCTCTTGTGGCGTGGGCAGACGCAACAGAAGACTGCTGCCAGCCGGATCGAAACGCGGGATCAAACCGAGGACTATCGTGAAACGCCCGGATGCCGGTCTGGCTAGCTCGATCATCAGGGTTCGCGCGCCATCTCTAGAAACCAGCCGCCACGTCTTTAGGATCGGTTCGGTCGCGCCGGCAGGCGTCCCGCCGGCAGGCGTCCCGCCGGTAGACGTCCCGCCGGTAGACGTCCCGCCGGCAGACGTCCCGCCGGCAGGCGTCCCACCGGCGTCCACCGAGCGAACTTCAAAGTCCAAAGGCAAGGCCACGGTTAGGCGGTCCACACTCGCTTTACCAACGTCGTAGTGCAGGGCGGCGGATAAGCTCAGCGAGCCGGGCCGCAAATCCCAGAAGTGTGATTCACGCACCTCTATGGTTGCTTGCGCGGCGGCTGACTCGCCTTTTCTCCACGTTGCTCGCACCAATCCCCCTCGACCCAGATTCGCCCGGACTTCCATTCTCCCCGATGACGCCGTGAGCTTTTCTTCACCTACCGACCGCGATAGATGCAAATCTCTTACGGAAATGGGCGCTACGAACTCGAACTCATTCTGGAAGAGGCTCGGCCCCGTGAAAGTAAGCTCTTGCGCTTCGCCCATTGTCGTCGTGCGTGCCGCAAACGCAAGCGTCAGGCGATGAAATCCCTTTCCCTGGACCGGGACCTGGTAGCCGCTTCTGGGCTTGGAAACGGCCACAGGAAGCACCGGCGCTCCGTCCAGATAGCTCCCTTCACGAAGGTCGATATTCGCCAAGGGCACGGTGAGCACCGCTTTGTCCGCAAAGCTGTAAATCTCATATTGAGCGGTGAACTCCGCCACCTGTCCCGTCGTTTTTCCCTGATAGGCAGCGCTTACGAGGACTGTGTCCGCGCGCGCCCCGCCGATCCGTTCCATTTCGCTTAGTTTTTTCAAGAGCTCAGGCGAAACGAAAACCTGCTGGCTGCCAGCGACGCTTTCCACGATCCAAATGGGGTACGGTTCAGGTTCGCCGGTGCGCGCGGAAGGAAGAATGACCGCCACCGTAAGAAGGACTGAAAGCATGCGTACCGCGGCGGAACCCATGATCGCCCGATTGGAAGAAGCTTGCTGTATCGGGTTATCTGCCGGTCGACGATTGACTCTGACGTACCAACAAACGACCAAGGCTGCCACAAGGCCCAAAGGGAAGCCGGCCAGCGGCCTTAGCGCGATCGGCAGGACAAAGACGGCGGCGCCGAGACAGCATAAAACCAGCGCCAACAATCGGATCCGCCATGAATCCGTGAAAAACCTGCGCAATTGCCACGATAGCGTCAAGAGAACTCCTGCCAAGACAAGACCGAGGAAGCGAACAGGCGCGGCCGCAACCAGATTGACCTCGCCTGCCGCGCCGCCTGGCACTTGCTGCCACTGGGTCCAGCCCGGCGGTAGGGCGTCTGGGACTAATGGAGACATGATCTCTTCTTGACTGCCGGCGTCACATGCAGTTGGACATTGCGTTAAGAGCCACGCGGAAAGTGAAGCAAAACGACCCAAGCCATCTTGACCATGCGTCTTCGCCTCCAACAAAGCTGCTTTCACCGACTCGTTGGTTTCAACTTGATTCTGCCAAACATCGTGGCGCGAACGCGTCGTCAATAGGATCCCACCGGGAATCGTTATGGTGACGATGTCGAGACTTCCCACGAGACTTAAAATGCTATTGGTGGTCTTGGCTGGTTCAACAGGCAGCGGAGTCTTCGGACTTAACCCCATGGTTCGGAGTCCTTCCAAGTCGATCAATGGAACAAGTTGATTCTGAAGATAACCAAGCGAAAGTTGTCGCAAAGCGACTCCCAGGGACGTCACGGTGTCGTCCTTTTTGCGCCAAACAGCATCCGCTCCAAGAATCGCCTGCCTTTGCAACTCCGTTTTTTCCTTCGTGATCCCGGGCCAAACTGCTTCAAGCACGTTGCTTCCGAATTGCCAAGTTTGATGCGGGCTCAGATTGGCGCTTTCGCCGAATGCCGGCTGCCATGCGCCTTGGTCCAACGGGATGATGCCGGGAGGCAATCGTAAGACGTGGCGCACGACCGCCGCTCTCGCCGGCAAACGAGGCAACATGCCCTTCATTTCGCATCCAAGAAGCCAGCGCGGCGTCTCCGTGGCGTAAGCAATTTCGCAAACCTGCCGCGACTTTGACGCCGCGACCGGCAAGACGAGCGGTGCTTCTGCGGGTTGGATTATCGCAAGATTCTCCAGCCACCGACCGTTGAGCTTAACCGCCAGTACTTTCGAAGTTGTGGCCGGCAATCGCACGGGCAAGTCACCTCCCGGCCAATTCCAGACATCAAAGCGCAGGTGGTGAAGACATGTCGTACCGGATTCCAACTGCGTTGCGAGTTGAACGCTATCGAACATGGTCTGGCCGCGCTCTGTGACGTCCTGAGGCGTGGTCCAAACCGAGAGGCTCGGAATCGCAACACGATCGTCGGCTTCATAACGGAATTCGTGATATGGGGCCGCGAAAGACTCAGTCATGCCGATTCCCGCGCCAAGTTCACTCTCAATGGCGAGATTCCGGCCGCGCGTTTTCGAAATCAGAAGGCCGGCGCCCCAAAGCTTGATTTGCCCATCGAGCTTGTCGGCCTCGGGAATCACCAAGACGGGGATGTCCCAGTGCGTCTCAAGCTCCGGACCTCGGCGGATCTCGGGCGCGAGCCGAGCTTTTACGAGGATGGTCTCTCCCTTTTCGAGGGGGTTTTGCAAGTGCAGCCGCCAACGCTGAAATCGCGGCGCGCCGATTCCACAAAAGACGCGCTCGAATGGAGATTGCGGCCCCAGGGCCAACAGGCCAGGCAAGACCTCCTCTAGCGACAATCGCTCCACGCGACGAACGATCGCGCTGCCGCCGTCGCTCGACCATGCGAGGCCGCCGTCTATTGGTGCGGAGATTAGCAAGTCTATGAACGACGGAGAGCCAAGCACTGGCTCCACGTCGAGGCGCGCGGTCCAGTCGCCGTGGCTCGAACCGAGGGACGCTTCCTGCCGGCATCGAGCCCTTAGCTTGGACTTCTGCGGCATCACCCGCAGTTGACCCGAAACGGGCTTTTCACGCCAAAGGAAAGAATACGTCGACGGCGAAGGACCGGGCCCTTCCAACTCGGCCGAGGAGGATGAGGCCGTGCTCGGTACGAAAACCGCCCGAAACACCGGATCGAGGTTGATGGCATAGGCGCCGCGCCGCAACGTGGCGTCAACCGGAATAAGATCGGGAAGGCTCAGCACCTGCGCGGACGGCCCCCAATCGCTTTCACGAGTGAGCCGAACGTTGAGCCGAATTGGATTTCTGGGAGTCATACCCCGTTGCAGTTCCACAAGGAGCATGGGGCCAGCGGCGCTCCACGTTCGCATCACCTCGGCGGGCTCGACTTGCACGTCGGCAACGCGCCAAGCTCCTTCGGGGAGGCGCAGAGCGAGATGGAAAAGGCTGCCACGATGCAATTCATAGGTGCCGTTGACCTTCAAGGTCATCTCGCGCGGCCGAATCTGCCACAAGGTTTCTTGCTGAACCAAGAGGTCGAAACCGTTGCTTCGAAACAGGGCAGAGGGTCGTCGAGTGGGGCCGGCGTCTTTTCCCGGGCTGTTCAAGCTAAGCACGTGAGCGCCGTTGGCATCGGTAGTTGTCGATGCCAGCCGGAAATCCCCTGAACTCCATCGTTCCATGTTCACGTCCGGATCCACGACGACTTGCAGATTTTCTCCGCGCATAACGACCTTGAGATGCTCGGCGCGGTCGCTGCTCTCGCGCAGGCGCATCCACGGACTGAGCCACGGTTTTTCCTCGGGCTCGCGCGGCGTCTGACACCGAATCCTAAGGCCCTGCAACGGCCCATGCATCGCGCCGCGAAACTTTACCGTAAGACGCGCCGGATCGCCTGCGGCGTGCTCCCAACTTAATATGTCCGCGTTTCGGCACGCAACTTCAAGCGGCTGCAACGACGGGTCGCAGTCGAAAACCAACTCGTTCAGAACGGCATGCAAAATCTCGAGGTTGAACTCAATCTCCACTCCAACCCTGCTTGGAGTGATCCGCTGCTTGTTCTGCACTTGGGCGAGAAGCAACGGCGGCATCAACTCGGGCTCCATGAATCGCCGCACCAAAATCTCTGCCTGAGCGCGGCCGGTAAATTGCAAGCGCCACATCCGCTTTCCGGGACTTTCGGCGTCGTGGGGCCCCGTTAGGAGGGCCTCTCCCCGCAAGACAAGCACCACATGATCCGCGGGCAGCTTCAACTCCAAAACGGAAACAGGCGAAGCCGGCACTTGAATGTCGAATTTCAGCCCGTTGGGGACGACGGCGCCGCGCAAGCTCCAGTCAAAGAAGAATGACTGCTCGCCCGACTTTTCCACAAGCAGCCCGGGACCGCTCGGATTGAGATCACCCAGCACGGCCGCACTGCCGCCGGCGGACTTGACCTTGCTGAGCGCGAGATTCAGGCCTCCCAAAGGAACGACTCCCGGCCCGGGACCCGCGTGAAGAACGGTCCATTGGCCGCCTCCCACGATGGCATGCCTTTCCAGGTCCGCACTGTACGAAGCCTTTACAAGTCGAGGCGGGTTCTTAAGCGCTTCGCGGGCGCCGGCCGCACGTTGCACCATGGCCTCAAACTCGGGCCGCGCCAACTGCACGAGAACACCGGGCCGCGCTCGCTCCACTTCAGCCTGGAGTCGCGCGGCCGGAATCACGATTCGGCGCATGGGCAGTGGATCATCGAATTGGGAGCTTTGGGCGGAACAGAGCGAGACGAAGGCACAACCAGCGAAGAGGGCCGCTGCGGAGAATGCCGGTGCGAAGGCTACGCATCGTCGCATGATGGGATGTTTAACTCGCGCTTTGGTTTGCGGAAGAGCCGACGGACGCAACCGGCGCGTCCACAGTGGTGATTTCCCTGGGACGCTTGCCACTGCCGCCCTGAATCAGCGACGAACCCGGTTTGAGCCGCGTGAAGCCAGGCATGAATACCACCTGTCGGCGATAGCTTTCGCGCAACATCCAGTTTGCTGCCAGAACCACGGCAAGCACGAGCAACCCTGGCTGGCAGCCCATCGCAAAGGGCGCGACCCAGCCCGGCAGCGTCCAAGACAGTGCTATGATCCCGGCTGCCATGAGAACCAGGAGCAGCCAGAAAAACGCCCGCGAGAAAGGCGCCAAGAACAAGAGCAGTCCGCATCCCAGGACGGCCACCGAACAAAGAAGCAGCCAGATTTGCCGCGGCAAATGGAATAACGAGAAATCACCGGTTCCGGAATTCCAGAACGTCAAGCTGACCGGCCAGCCGCTGTTGACGACCTCGCGCCCGGTGAACCACTTTTCCAATTCCGCGCTGCTGACAGACGGCTCCGGGCCAAAGAGCCAGCCTTGCAGTCCCCATTTCCACTCCGTTGGAACCGCGCCCCAAGCGGGGACGGACAACCAATGGTCGGGCACGTTGACCTGCCAACGCGCCCTTCCCAGAAGCAAGTCGTCACGGAAACTCGGCGCTGCCAGTAGCGTTTGAAAGAATCCTTGCTTCTCCGCGAACGACGCGGGAACCTTGTAGGCGATTTCCAGCACAACCGGCCGGTTGTAAAGGGATGCTTCGACCGGAATGGAAATCGCTCTTGGGTTTGTTCCGGCGCGACGCCACGAGATTTTCTTTTGATCGAGTTGCACGTAGGTCAAGCAGGATTCCGCGGGCAGCGGCAGTTCCAACGCAATCTGATGCGTGTTGATCTTTCGAAGCAAGTACCGGGCGCGATACGTCTGAGTCCCGTCCTCGTCTACCACCGTTTGAATTAAGGCGCGGTCGCCGATCAGGGCGGCTAGCTTGCCAGCGCCTGGGGCCGAGAGGCTCAAAACCAGCGACGGTTCTTCGCCCGCTGATTCCAGCACCAGCGCCGGCAGACTGTCCCGTTCGGCGACGACTTCCGCGCCGCGCTGCCGCCACAGTTGCGTGTGTGCCCCGTCGGCCAAGGCGGGAAAAACGCCCTGCTGTGTCCAAGCACGAACCTTCATGTCATGTCGAGCGGCCCCCTCAAGCCACAAAAGTGGAATCTCACGCAAACTTTGGGTTACCGTCGTCGCGGCCGGCGCCTGCTCCTGCGGCAGGCCTAGATCGTATTCGATGACCAAGTCCGCTTTGCCCGCGGCGTCGAGCGTTGGGGCCACCACTGCGACCTCGCGGTCCCGTTCGTGGCCAAGCAGGCGGCCTCCGGATGCAACCGTCAGCTTGGAGATGCTCCGTGGCGCCTTGAGTCGTACCGTCCGGCCGGCAAGCGTGCTGCCGCCCGCCGTCGGATCGCGGAGGGAGAAGGACAACTGCTGTCTCACTTGTGTCGAGTCGTCTCGCACGGTCACATCCGCCACCGAAGACACAGCCAAGTCGGAGCGATGCTGCGCCCAGGCCACCTCCACGGCCTGAGGCGACCGATCCCACTGCGATTGAATCTGGCGCTTATCCGTCAGGGCAACCTCCGATCCCACGGGTCCCACCATCAAATCCAACTGACCGTCGGACTGGAGGATCACTTTGCCGCCGCGATCCAGCGTGCCCAACAACCGCGGCGGCTCGGCGCGAACGCGCCGGCTCGAAAATGGCACGAGGTACTTCCCCGTCAGCATCACTGTGAACTCACGGCTTACGGTCCCCGAAACGAAGAGGCGGGCTCGGCGCTGAGCATCGGGCGGGCCCAATTCGCACCCCGACTCCCCCTCACAAAAAAAATCGAGCGGTTGAGCGAACGGCGTGCCCTGAGCTGCGCCTTCCAAGAGCGTCCCCAAGAACAGAGTTGCCGGAAACCCAGCCGAGGGATTGACAGCAAGACTTTCGAGGCCGGAAAGCCGAAGGCGTGGCAATTGCAATTCCAGTGATTCCACGCCCGCTTGCGGGGTTTTAACGAGGAATCTCGTTTTCGCATCGATGATCCAACCCTCGGTGCTCGGCCGAACCCGCAACACGTGTTCGAATGTGGATTCCACTTGTCCCTTTTCCGGCTTCAACTCTAACTCCAAAGGCACGTACGCCGGGCCCTTCATCGTTTTGCCGCTGAGGTTCCAATACTGGAACATCGCCGCCAAATCTGCAGGGGCATTATTCGGCAGGTCGCGCTGATAGGTCTCGCCGTGACGATGGTAAAGCAACCGCTGCCCCCGAGTCGCCTCCGCCGGCGCATTTACCCGGATGACCCCTTGCTGCCGGTAAGCGCCGACAACTGCGAACGGGCCGACGGAGGCGCGCGTGTTGGCCGCCGGCCGGGAAAGGCGACTCTGAACGTTCACCGCGATGCGCTCGCCGCTCGGCTCTTTGAGCTTCAACACGTGATGGGGGTTGTTGCCATCCGGATTGATCACGTCGAAAGCAAGACTTCCAGGGACCTTCACCTCGACACGGGCGCCCGGCGGCAATAGAAGGCGCCACTCCGTCGTCTGGCCGCGCAGGTCCTCCAGTGTCATTTCCGCCGTGACGTGCACATGGGTCGCATCCAACTTCACCGACACTTGACTTTCGGCACTCAAGAGCGGACCCTGGCCGGGCAGCGTGACCGGCTCCTTCCAAGCCATGGCCACTGTCTTGATCTTTCCCAGCGCTAGCTCCCAGCGATTTTGCACGCGCTGTTTTTCCAGATTGCCGTTCCAACGGACTTCCTTGACACCAGGCGGCAATTCGAGCGCCAGGGTGGTCACCGCGGCCCCGGGCAGTCCGAGGTCGAAGCCACGCTCCGCTCCGCCGGCGACACCTGGTGCACGTTTCAGGCCGACGGGCAATCTCAGGTTCAACACCAGCCGGTGGATGCCTTCCTTTTCCACTTTGGCCGCGTAGCCATCGTCGCTGTAATCAAGGGTCGGCACCGCGCCGTCAAGATCCCCTTCGTCGACCAGAAAGGCGCCTTGGAGTCCAAGATAAATCGTGGTTCGCAGAGCTTCGGTTGTGAAGGCAAAATCGGCTCGCATGGTGATAAAGTCGCCTTCCAACTTGCCGGAAAGCTTGCAGGAATGCACGAGTCTGCGTTCGGGTTTGAGCTGTTTCTCCAATTGCAGAATGCGGTCCTGAAGCTCCTGATACGCCTCAGGACTCATCAGCACCATCTTGGGCCGTACCTTCAGCGCTTCCTTGAGTTCGTCCACCAGGATCAAGACCGCCCCCGGCGGGATCTTCATCTTGTCCAGAGCGGGACTATCGCGGTCCGAAGACTGTTTCTTTCCCGTACTTTCCTCTGTCTTGGGTAGATCGTCTTTCTTGCTTGCCGGTTCTTGTGAGGCAGCCAACCCGGAGAGAAGCGCAAGCCCGCACGCAGCAGCCATTAGGCACGGCAACCGGCGATGCATGGGGCCTCCTTCCGGCACGAATGAGCCGAGAGAACGTGAGACGCTCATTATAACCGATGGAATCGGAATTCCACGCCCAGAATCCCTCGTCCGCCTGGTTTTACAGTCGCGCTTGGTGCATTTTGCCGCATATAGCGGATGCGCGTCCCATGAGGACCGAAATCAACGCCGGTGCGGCCTAGAACATTCTTTCAGAGGTCGATGAAGCAATGTTTCGCACGTAACTCCTTTCACTGGCTAGTATTTCGAAAATGGTTTCAGCGAGTGGCTGGGACAGATGCAATCGGGCACTTCGCTGAAACAATCGGGCACTTCGCTGAAACAATCGGGCACTTCGCTGAAACAATCGGGCACTTCGCTGAAACAATCGGACTCCTACTTCGCTTGAATCGTTAGGTCGCACGTGCAGCGAACAAGTCCGCCCTCGGCCGTCGTTGGGTTGCCAACCGGGTGTCGGCCTTTCTTTGCCCAATCATGCCAGTACTCGGTCATCCGCGGGTCGTCGACGAAAACCATTTGCATGCGGCGATTGGGAAAACCGGACGCCGTGACGTTGATGTGGATGTGCTTCGGTATGAAGGCCGCGTCACCCTCCACCTTGTCGCGGCGCGGATAGTATCCCGGCACGATCGTCTTGAATTCAAATTTCCCGTCGCTCCTCGTCCGAATGTAACCGAAGATGCGCGACTGCGACTCGCTCATCGCCTTGCCCGGTTCCTTTGTGTAGTTGCCGTCGTTGTCGGCCTGATAGATCTCCAAGAGTGCGCCAGCCACCGGCTTGCCGTCGGCGTCACGGATCGTTCCCGTCACCACCAAGGGCTTGCCGGGCTCTTCCGCGGAGACGAGGCGCAGCGGCCGATCAGACGCGTACTTGCGAAACAGCTCCCGAAATCGGCTATCCTTGCGCAGGCTCGCGAAATCGGTGTCGAGCAGCGCCACGTTGACATCAATGGCTCGTGCAGAGAATGTTTTCTCCAACTCGGCAAGCGCTTGCTCTTTTTTCCCGCTCAGCGCCCGGGCGCAGGCGAGATTGTATTGCGCGAAGTACTCGCCGCTCCCGGAGCGCACTGCCTTTTCCAGGCATTCGCCGGCTTTCTCAGCCTCTTCGACCAAAAGATAAACTCGTCCCAAAGTCGCCAGCAGGTCGCTGCCTTCCATACCGAGCTTCAAGGCTTGTTCCAGGCTGGCGCGCGCTTCCTTGTTTTGCTTGAGCCGCGTCTGACAAATGCCTAGCCGGTAGTGGGCCACTGCATCCTTTGGGTCGTGCGTCACGATTTGCGCGTAAGCCTTGGCCGCGCCGTCCCAATCTTCGGAAAACCATAAGACGCGGGCCTGGGTCTCCGGCGATTTGGAGTCCAATTCGGAAGAAGGCTTGCCGTCCGGCGCCCAGCGATATTCCATGTACCGCGCGGTCTTCTTGGCTGCTTCCATGCCACAGAGCCGAGCGACGATGTGCAGGGCGCCGTCGATGCCCGCGGACACCCCAGCCGAAGTCACGATCTTGCCATTGTCGACGACGCGGCGATCGGGACACACCTTCACCTTCGAGAACTTCTCCAACCCCTTGAGGGCCGACCAGTGCGTGGTCGCTTCTTTGCCGTCGAGCAGGCCCAGGTCTGCAAGTACGAAAGCGCCCGTGCAAACGGAAAACATGATCTCGGCGTCCGCGGACACGGCCTTCACCCACTTCATCATGGCCGGACTGTTGCGCAAGACATTCGTGTTGCCGCCGGGAATGACCACGATGTCCGGCTTCGGACAATCCGTGATCGCGTGGTTCGGCGTCAGCTTCAAGAAACGCTGACTGGTGACGGGCTGCGTCGAATCGGCTACGGCGTAAACGTTGAAAGCGCGGCCACCCGCGGCGGCTTGAAAAACCTCGCCCGGCCCAGCAAAGTCGAGCAATTCGACGCCGTCATGAATGATGATGGCCACGTTCCATTTGTCCTTCTTGGCGTTCTTGACGCCGTTGCCCTCTTGCCCACGACTGGGCAGGGCGCTAATCGTGAATGCGAAAAATGCGATGACGACGATGAGGAAGCTACGCGTTCGGAACATGCCAGCACTCCTGAAATGGGGAACGGAAGCGTACCTTCGGCCATGCTACGGCGCCCTAATCGCGGCATCTTGAACGAAATTGCGATCATGTAGCCGCAGGTTTCAACCTGCGCAATTCGGCGGGCTTCAATCCTCGAAATTCGCAGCCTGAAGGCTGCGGCTACGGGTTTTGATTCGGCTAATACGTAAACCCGCGAAGCGGCCCGGCGGCACGCCGACGCGGCTCTTGAAACAGCGTGTCAAGTGGCTTTGGTCGGCGAACCCAGTTACTTGCGCGACTTCCGCAATCGGCATGGCCTCGCGCAGGAGTTTCTTCGCGCGTTCAATCCGCAAGCTGAGAAGGTATTCGTGCGGCGGCAGCCCCTCCGCCAGACAAAACATGCGCAGGAAGTGGAACGAGGTCCACGGCGTCAACGCGGCAAGCTCGGCCAGCGAAATCCGCTGCGATTGGCGCGCGCGCATGTGAGCGCGGACCCGCTGCAGCGCTTTATGGTCTCGATCGCCTGGACGAACGGTCCGACAGGCGAATCCCTGGCGCAAAAGCAATCTCGCCAGAAAACCGTAGACGCAGCTTTCGACTTCAAGAGATGATGACGGTTGCTCCAATTCACACAGCATGGTCGACATGTGCCTGGCCAGCTCCGGATCGCGCACGACCACATCTGCAAAGCAGGGAATGCAGTCGCCGCGTTGCCCCAGATCATTCACGATCTCGGTCATCAAATTCGCGCGCGGATAGAGGCTGCGGTATGACAGCGACCGCGCTCCCGCGGAACGTCCGGTGTGGACCTCGCCCGGATTGATGAGTACAAGCCAACCGGATTCGGCTCGATGGGTCTCGCCCCGGCATTCGAACTCATCGACGCCGGCGTCAACCAGCTCGAGCACGTAGGTTTCGTGGAAACGACGCGGAAAGCTATGTCGTGTGAATGTGGCCTTGAGTAGATCAAACCCTTGGCATTCGTCAAAGTGCGTGCTGACCGCCTCGTCGAGGCCGGGCGACGACCGAGCGCGGAGCAGCCGATCAGGTACCATGGCCCTTCCGAAAAATGTCTAGAAGCACCGGATGCAGCGGCCCGTTGCTGGCAAGGGCGTCCGGCGTAAAAGGATCGTAAGGCGAGCCGTCTATATTGGTGACGATGCCGCCCGCTTCCGTAATCAAAAGCATCGCGGCGGCCACATCCCAAACGTGGTTATCGAAGGCCCAGTAAGCGTCGAAGCGGCCGGCGGCGACGTATGCCATGTTAAGAGCGGTCGAACCGGTTCGCCTTAGCGAACGTGCCTTGAGAGATAGAAGCCGCCACCATTCCAGGTTCTCCTCGTGGCCGCGAAGATCCGGCGGAAAGCCGGTTGCCATGAGCGCTTCTTCAAGGCGTGTTGTCGAGCTGGTTCGCAGCCGTCGATCGTTGACGAATGCCCCCTGTCCCAACGCGGCGGCAAACATTTCGTTGCGTGACGGATCGAGCACCACGCCAATGACAAACTTGCTCGCGACTTGCAGGCCGATGGAAATACAGTAGAGCGGGCAATCATGAACGTAATTGGTGGTGCCGTCGATGGGATCGACGATCCATGTCGGCGGCGCCTCCGGTCCCGGCCGGCCTTTTGCCGATCCTTCCTCTTCGCCGAGAAACGCATGGCCGGCAAAGCGCCGCATCAGGTAATCGTGAATGGTCTTTTGCGAGGCAAAGTCGGCGTCGGTCACGAGATCGAAGCGCGCTTTCTCGCGCACCTGGAATTTCAGACGCCATTCCTCGAGCACTGTCGCGGCACGGCGAGCCGCTTCCTTGGCGGCGTCCAAATAGGTCCCAAGCAATTGGTCATCCAACATCGGTCGCACCGTTTTCATAAAACGACAACGTCCGGAAACGGAATGCGGTCATTGTAATGGTTTTCCAATGCGTGCCGTCATTCAGCGCGTCTCGCGCGCTAAGGTTGTGGTCGATCAGGAAGTGGTCGGCGAAATCGGCCGCGGCTTGCTGGTGCTGCTCGGGGTTACCCACGAGGACACTCCGGAAGCCGCCAAGTGGTTGGCCGAGAAGGCGGTGTCCTTGCGCATGTTCAGCGACGACGAAGGCAAGATGAATCGCGACGTGAGCGAAGTCGGCGGCGCGGTGTTGGTGGTGAGCCAGTTCACGCTCTACGGCGACGCCCGCAAAGGCCGCCGGCCGAGCTTCATCACCGCCGCCGGCCCGAAGATCGCGATTCCGCTCTACGAGGCATTCATCCATTCCATTAAGGCGCTCGGCATTCCAACGGCAGCTGGCCGGTTCGGTGCGGATATGAAGGTCGAATTAGTAAACGATGGACCGGTGACATTGATCGTTGACAGCAAATAAAAGGCCGGTACGATGGTAGATCGTTTTGATCGTCTATCGCTTAGCGGGGAGCCGTAGGCGACCGCGGCCGCGACGCCAAACAACGGGAGAAACGCCTTGAGCCAGCTCTTTGCCAGGAAATCATTGAAGGCTTTGTTAGCGGAAATGGAAGGGGATAATCGGTTACGTCGGGTGTTGGGGCCCGTAACGTTAACCTGCCTGGGAATTGGCGCCGTCATTGGCGCGGGAATCTTCGTTGCCACCGGGGAAGCGGCTCACAACACCGCCGGACCTGCCCTGATGATTTCTTATTGCCTCGCCGGCGTGACCTGTATTTTTGCCGCCCTGTGTTACGCCGAATTCGCATCGATGGCGCCCGTGGCAGGCAGCGCCTACACCTACGCCTATACGACGATGGGAGAATTATTCGCCTGGATTATCGGCTGGGATCTAGTCTTGGAATATGCCGTCGGCGCCGCCACCGTAGCCAACGGCTGGTCTTCTTACTTTCAAAAGGTCCTGAACGGCATCGGCATCTATTTGCCAACGTCACTTCGAGGAGCCGCACTGAAGTTCGAGGAAGACAGCCACAGCATCATGGGAGGTCATTTTGTAACGACCGAATCGTTCATCAATTTGCCGGCAGTGATTATTGTCGCCATCGTCACGGCCGTCCTGGTGAAGGGTATTCGTGAAAGCGCTGGCTTTAACGCAATCATGGTAGGCATCAAGGTCGCCGCCGTACTTTTCGTCATCTTTGTGGGCGCTTTTTTCATCAACCCCGAAAACTGGGAGAACTTCGCTCCCTACGGTTGGACCGGAGTCAGTTTTTTTGGAATCCCGGTTCATGGCCGAGTCTCAGAAGGCGGCAAGCCGATGGGCATGATCGCTGGGGCCGCCATCATCTTCTTCGCCTACATCGGATTTGATTCGGTGTCGACACATGCCGAGGAAGCCAAGAATCCCCAGCGCGACGTTCCCATTGGCATCATCTTGTCGCTGATCATCTGCACGGTCCTTTACGTCGCCGTGGTGGGCGTCTTGACGGGGATGGTGCAATACGACCAAATCGATGTCAATGCGGGTGTGTCCGACGCTTTCGCCAAGAAAGGACTTGCCTGGGCGGAGTTTATCATCGCCGCCGCCGGCGTGGCCGGCATCACCTCCGTGCTGCTCGTCTTGATGCTCAGCGCCCCGCGCGTATTCCTGGCCATGGCACGCGACGGCCTTGTGCCACGAGAGTTTTTTGCCGATGTTCACCCTACTTTTCGCACTCCCTGGAAAAGCACAATACTCATCGGTTTTTTTGTCTGCATCATGGCCGGACTATTGCCCATCGACTCTCTGCTTCATTTGACCAACATCGGGACGCTTTTCGCCTTTGTCGTCGTTTGTGGGGCGGTCCTGATGATGCGCTATCTCAACCCCGACATGCCGCGACCGTTTCGTTGCCCACTCGTTCCAATCGTTCCCATTCTTGGCATCCTCAGTTGCTTGCTCCTGATGTTCGCGCTACCGCCCGCTAATTGGCTTCGACTTATCGCTTGGCTGCTAATCGGCTTGGTGATTTATTTCTTCTATGGCCGTCACCACAGTATCCTTGGCAAGGAACTCCGCGGTGAAATCTCCACTGGCCTCACACCTTCGAATCTTGGAGACTCGCCACGAGACTGAGCGCCGACCACGAGGAATCGGCGCCCTGATTTCGCTTTGGTCCCTTCGGAGAACCTTTTATGTTTTGGAAAAGCCTGTTCGCCACCAAGTCGCTGGAGATGCTTCAGGAAGAAGCCGCCGGGGAGAATCGGCTGCGGCGCATCTTGGGTCCGATCGGGCTGACGTCGCTCGGCGTGGGAGCGATCATCGGGGCGGGCATTTTCGTCATGACGGGCCGGGTCGCGGCGGAGGATTCCGGGCCGGGCGTCATGCTGTCATATGCGGTCGCTGGCTTGGGCTGCGCGCTGGCCGCGTTTTGCTATGCCGAGTTCGCCGCCATGGCGCCGGTGGCGGGCAGCGCGTACACGTATGCGTTCGCGACACTGGGTGAGTTGTTTGCTTGGATCATCGGTTGGGATTTGATTCTCGAATACGCGATGTCGGGGGCCACGGTGGCGTCGGGTTGGTCGGAGTATTTCAACAAGCTGACCAGCATCTTGTTCAATTGGCAGTTTCCCGATGCGCTAAGCAACGATCCATTTACGAGCATGACTCTAGGGCAATCGCCATGGTCGATCAACCTTCTGGCCGTTGGGATCTTGGCAATTGTGACCGTAATTCTCGTCATCGGCATTCGCGAAAGCGCGTTCTCCAACACGCTGCTCGTATTAACAAAATTGGGCGTCGTGATTTTCATCATCTGCGTTGGCGCCGGTTACATTATCAGCTCGAACTGGACGCAGATCCCTCCGCAAGAGCGCAAAACGCCGGAAGAATGGGTGCTCTCCGATGCAATCAAGGATTACGTCGCCGACACGGAGAAAATGAAAGGCGACGAAGCCGACAAACGTGTTAAGCTTCTCACGCCGCTGACCATGGGCGTCTATACCGAGCGCCGCGTAGAGACAATTCGCAAGGAGCTGAGCGCCGACAATTTGTTGACCCCGGATGTTGAAAAGCGGCTGACTCGCCGAGTATACCGGGCGAAGCTCGAGTTGGATCACAAAGACTCTGATGGTGAAGAGGCGAAGAAGACGATCGAACGCACGCTAGCCATTTATTCCAAAGACCTTCAGGGAACCGCGAAAGAACTCGACGCGAGCTTGGCCAAGCTTCGAATGCAACTACCAGCAGCCAATTCTGCTGACCGAAGGTGCGTGGAAGGCGTCCTCGCGGACGCGAAAGAGCTTGCCAAAAAGAAGGCGGTCGAGAAATGGGGCTTGATTGCCGAAGTGGGCTTAAACGAATACTTGGTCCCTCTGGACGAAAGCACGCGATCCAACTTCACGCCTTACGGTCTTTCGGGCATCATGCTCGGCGCCGCACTCGTGTTCTTCGCATTCATCGGCTTCGACTCCATCTCCACGCACGCCGAAGAAGCGAAACGGCCTCAGCGCGACGTGCCCTTCGGCATCATTGCGTCCTTATTCATCTGCACGATTTTGTACATGGGAGTGTCGGCGGTTATTACGGGAATGCAGCCTTATCCCGACATTGACACGAAAGCGGCAATCGCCGCGGCCTTCGAACAGCGCGCGCTTGTAGAAGACAGCGGCGTGCTCAAAGCCGCGGCTGCCTTGATCGCCGTCGGCGGCTTGGCCGGCATGACGAGCGTATTGTTGATCACGTTCCTCAGCCAGGCGCGCATCTTTTTGGCCATCTCGCGCGATGGACTGTTGCCGCAGAAGATCTTCGCCTCCATCCATCCCAAGTTTCGAACGCCGCATATTTCGACAATCGTCACCGGGGCGATCACCGCAGTCGTGGCGGCGCTGACACCGATCCAAGACCTTGAGAAGATGGTCAACATCGGCACCTTGTTCGCCTTCATCGTGGTATGCGCGGCCGTGCTGATGCTGCGCGTGAAGCGTCCCGACGCGCACCGACCTTTCCGTTGCCCAATCGTTTTTATCCTGGCGCCTCTCGGCATCTTCGTGAACCTGCTCATGGCTTTGTTCCTGCCGATTGCGACGTGGCTGCGTCTGATCCTGTGGTTGGCGCTCGGCCTCGTGATTTATTTCTCGTTCGGTTACGGGCACAGCATCTTGCGGAAGAAGGAAACGGCGACCTAATCATGTCCTCGCCTCAGTTCCAGCAGCGGCTCGGTTTGTTCGACGCCACCATGCTTGTCGCCGGCACGATGATCGGTTCGGGCATCTTTATCGTCTCCGCGGATATTTCCCGCGACGTCGGCTCCAGCGGCTGGCTGCTGCTCGTTTGGGTGCTGACGGGCGTCATGACGATGATCGGCGCCTTGAGCTACGCCGAATTGGCCGCCATGATGCCGCACGCCGGCGGGCAGTACGTCTATCTTCGCGAAGCTTACGGGCCTTTATCCGCGTTCCTTTATGGCTGGACGTTTTTCGTGGTGATTCAGACGGGGACGATCGCGGCGGTGGCGGTCGCGTTTGGCAAGTTTCTCGGCGTTCTCATTCCTGAATTGGGGCCGAGCAACTTGCTCTTCGAGGTGAAGAATATTGACCTCAAGTTAACGCTGGCGGTGCCGTGGATGTCGGAGCCGATGACGTTCTTCGAAAAGAAGGATTTCACCATCTCGGCCGGCCAGTTCGTCGGCGTGGGCTTGGTTGCCTTCCTGAGCCTGCTCAACTGCCGGGGCGTGCAAACGGGCAAGGTGGTGCAGAATCTCTTCACCGTGGCGAAAGTATTTGCCCTCGCTCTTTTAATTGTCCTGGGGCTAACGCTGGCTGTGAATTCCGGAGCGATCGAGCAAAACACGGCTGATGTTTGGGGCGGCATCACTCAGACACCGCAATACGCGGAAGTGTCGAAGTTCGCTCCCCTCATGCCTTTGGCGATCATTCTGGTCGTATCCGGCGCCATGGTCGGCTCGCTGTTTTCCGCCGACGCGTGGAACAACGTCACGTTCACCGCCGCCGAAATTCGCAACCCGCGCCGGACGCTGCCCTGGAGCCTCGCGCTGGGCACCGGCGGCGTCATTCTGTTATACATTCTCGCGAACGTAGCCTATGTCGTGGACTTGCCGGTGAAAGGCGATGTTGCGCAAGCCGAGTTTCTCGATTCGAACGCGGCCAAGCTCGAAAAAGACTCCAAGAATGCATCGCCCGAAGCGGCTCGTGCCGACCTTGCAGCAGCCGAGGATGCCCGCAAACAAGCCGCACTCCTTCGCGGCATCGACCACGCCCGAGACGATCGCGTCGGCACAGCAGTTTTGGAACGGATCGCCCCGCGCTACGGCGTGCCGATCATGGCCATCGCCATCATGATCTCGACTTTCGGGTGCGTCAATGGGTTGATTCTAATGGGCGCCAGGCTTCATTTCGCAATGGCGCAAGATCGGCTGTTCTTCGCGTCCTCGGGGAAGCTCAACTCGCGCGGCGTGCCGGCAATCGCTCTGATCCTTCAGGGCTTGTGGGCCATCGTGTTGATTTTTTCGGGCAGTTACAACGATCTGCTCAACTACGTGATCTTCGCGGTGCTCGCGTTCTACGCGCTGACCGTGGCGGGCCTGTTCGTTTTACGCCGCAGACTGCCAGACGCCGAAAGACCTTACAAAGCGTTCGGATACCCGCTTATTCCAGCTTTGTACGTCGGGTTGTGCTGCGTAATCGCTCTGGGACTTCTAGTGGCCAAGCCTGTGTACAGCTGGCCGAGCTTCATCCTGGTGCTGGCGGGCATTCCCGTGTTTTTCCTGTGGCGCGGCGGCAGGGAAGTAGTGAGACATTAGTCTGTATAAAGGCACGGCGAGCCTCACTACCGTTCGGACCGCAACGAATCTTGCTCGAACTAGCCAACCAATGTTGGCGGGAACATGGCTCCATGGCCGTACCAGAGCTGCCCCCATTCCGACTGTGGGCGCATGATCCGCGACCTGCTCGCCGAGATGGTCCCGAATTCAGATCAAGCAATGCCTGAATTCCAGGCGTTAATTCGTCAAACACCCGGCGGGGCCGTTACATGCCCCTACTGTCAGGGCGCGGTAGAATATGACAGTGACGGTCAGTCGTTGATAGTGTCTTCACGGGCGCCGTTACGGTGTTCCAGAATTAAGATGGAATTGCGCGCTAGCGATTATGGCAGCCAGAAGAATCCTCCGGACCTCAGCATGACACCCGAACAATGGGTAGCCGAAGAGAAACTAATGTCCGGTGCCCTTCATGGTTACGTCTACGTGGAGGATCGGACACCATGAAATTGACGCAAGCCGAACTGGAGTTTCTGGCTACCTGGGCGCGCGAAGAATGGGAGCCATCCTGTTACCAGATGCCCGCACATCGCCTGCAACTCGCTCACGGTGTATCGGGAGCGCAATTAATTCAGGTAATCAAAGCCTGGACGGCGGCAGAAGGGAAGAAGGACCAGGACATTCTCGGCGTCGCAGAAAATCCGAGCCCCCGCTGGCCTTGGTTCACGAACGAGGACTTTGACACGCGGCTCTCAGAAGCGGCGCTCGAGCAAGAAACTCGTCGGGCGACGGCTGGCCAACACGCAACTCGGATAAACGGGCTTGAAGTTAGGGAACAACCAACCTCGCAGTCCCCTCCACCCGCCGTGTAAAATGACAGCATGCCACACGGCGCCCTGCCTTTGTTTCCTGAAGCCGTTGAAATTGCCGGTCCCGTCCATCTCTTTTGCGAAGTCGTCTTCGACCGGCCGCTCGATCACGCTTATTCCTACGGCGTTCCCGAATCCTTGCGCGATGAAGTCGCCGTCGGCAAACGCGTGGTTGCGCCGTTTGGACGGGGCGATCGGCAAACGACGGGTTTCTGCGTCGGAGTCGGCAACGAGGCTCCTTCCCGCGAGGTTAAAGCAATCGCGCAAGTGCTCGATGATGAGCCGCTTCTAACGCCTCAACTTCTCCGTCTGACGCGCTGGATGGCCGACTATTACATGTGCGGCTGGGGCCAGGTGCTCAACGCCATCGTGCCGGCCGGAGTTAAGCAGCAAGCCGGGACGCGGGCAATCATCCTGATTGAACTAGTTCCCGAGATGCTCCGTCCCAATCCGCCGCCGACTTTGACCGCGCGGCAGCAGGGAGTTTTCGACATTCTCGCGCAGCAAACGGACCCGGTAGAGGTGCATCGGCTGGCGAGCCTGGCAAAGTGCGGTGCCGCGCCGATTCGCGTTTTGATCGACAAGGGCTTGGCCCAGCGCAAGAAAGGCCGGATTGAAAATGTCGAGCTTGAGGAGCCGGCCACGCCGGACCAGTCGACTCGGCGTTCGACAGCGCCGACTTTGACGCCGGATCAACTCAACGTCTGGGCGCAACTCGAGCCGGCTTTGCGCGAGCCGGGATTCAAGCCGTTTCTGCTTCGTGGCGTGACGGGCTCCGGCAAGACGGAGCTTTATCTGCGGGCGATCGAGGAAGTCGTTCGGCAAGGAAAAGAGGCCCTGGTTTTGGTTCCCGAGATCAGCCTCACGCCCCAGACCATCGCCGCCTTTCAAGGTCGCTGCGAACGGGTGGCGGTGTTGCACAGCCACTTGCAAAGCGCCGAGCGTGGCGGCCACTGGCGGCGAATCGCGACCGGAAACGTGCAAGTGGTCGTCGGCGCCCGCAGCGCCATCTTCGCCCCGACGCGCAACCTCGGCCTGATCGTCGTCGATGAAGAGCACGAAGGCAGCTTCAAGCAAGAGGCGACTCCGCGTTACCATGGCCGGGATGTCGCGGTCATGCGGGCGCATCTCGAGAACATTCCGATCATCCTCGGCTCGGCGACGCCGTCGCTCGAAAGTTGGCACAACGCCCAGCGCGGCCAATACACCCTGCTGACGTTGCCCAAACGCGTCGAAGATCGGCCGCTGCCCCACGTGCAGCTCATCGACCTAAGGCACGACGTTCATCCCGACCGCCGGCTGCACGGCCTCAGTCCGAGCTTGGAACGAGCGATGGACAAGGCGCTCGAACAGGGCGGGCAAGTGATCCTGCTGCTCAATCGCCGCGGTTTCTCCACGTACATTCACTGCCCCGCGTGCGGCCACGTCGAGCAGTGCCGTTTCTGCGACCTGGCGTTGACATTCCACCGCGACCGCAACATTTGCATGTGCCACTATTGTGGCTACGAAACGCCGCCGGCCGAGCGCTGCCCCGATTGCGGCCAGGCCCAGGTCAAATACCAAGGCATGGGCACGGAAAAACTGGAGATCGAGATCAAGTCGAAGTTTCCGAGCAAGGAAGTGAGGCGAATGGACAGCGACTCGATGCGCCGGCCGGGAAGCCACCGCCGCGTGCTGGAAGCCTTCCGCAGCGGCGAGACTCATATCCTCCTGGGCACGCAGATGATCGCCAAAGGGCTCGACTTCCCGAACGTGACGCTGGTGGGCGTCATCAATGCCGATCTCGGCCTGCATCGGCCGGATTTTCGCTCCGGCGAACGGACATTCCAGCTTTTAGCACAGGTGGCGGGGCGAACGGGACGGGGTCCGCGCGGCGGCCGGGTGCTCGTGCAGACTTTCAGTCCGGAGCACCCAAGCATCGCGCTCGCGGCAGTGCATGATTACCTTCGCTTTGCCGAGGCGGAATTGACGACACGCCGACAACACAATTATCCGCCGTATCAACGCTTGATTCGCTTGGTCATCCGCGGACGGGACCAAGAGGCTGCCGGCGCTTACGCGGACCGTCTGGCCGCGGCGTTCGGACCAGCAGTGGAAGCCGCCCAGAAGGCGTCTAGCGAGCCCGGCGAGTTGCGCATTCTCGGCCCCGCGGAAGCGCCGGTGTTTCGTTTGAAGGGATACTGCCGGTATCATTTCCAACTGCAGTCATCGAGTTCCGCGTTTCTGCACCAGGTGCTGCGCCTGGCGACGCCGGCGGTTCGGCCACCGAAGGGAGTCGAGCTGACGATTGATATCGATCCGCACGATATGCTATGATCCATCCAACTCCCGGCATTTTCTCTCCGCTATACGGTTAGGTCATGCGCCACCTCCTCGTCACTGCCGGCCCGCAAAAAGGGCACATCTTCCAGGTTTGCGACGCCTTCAACCTCCTGATCGGCCGCAGCCGCCATGCGACCTATCAGTTCACCGATCCGCGCATGTCGCGGGTTCATTGCGAAGTGGAGATGAAGGGCAAACGGATTCTGATCTCCGACCTCGAGTCGGGGGCAGGCACATTCGTGAACGGCAAGCGCATCGGCGATACGACGCAGCTGAGGGGCAACGACATCGTCCGAGTCGGAGACACCGAGTTCAGAATGGTCGATGACGTTGCCGACGATCCCACGATTATGCCAACGGTGCAACCGGCGCTGCGGCCCGTGCTCATGTCCCAGGAAAAGCTCCACAACCTCACCGGCACAAAGCTCTCGCATTATGAGGTCGGCAAAGTGCTTGCCAAGGGGCATTCCGGGCTCATCTTCAAAGCCTACTGCTTCAAGTACGACCGCGACGTCGCCTTCAAGGTGATGTGGCCGGAATTCTCGCAAAACGACGAAGAGATCATGCGCTTCGTGCGGGCCATGAAGACGATGTTGCCGCTCAAGCATCCCAACCTCGTCACGCTTTACGGAGCGGGCAAGACCGGGCCTTATTGCTGGATCGCCATGGAGTTGGTCGAAGGCGACAGCTTGACGACGGTGATCGGCCGTCTGAGGACGGCGAACCTCGATTGGCGGAATGCTCTGCGGGTGTCCTACTACGTCGCGAAAGCACTGGAATACGCTCATGGCAACAGCATCGTCCACCGCAACATCACGCCGCAGAACGTGCTGGTTGGCAAGCGCCCCGAAGAAACGAAACTCGGCGACCTGATGCTGGCCAAGGCCCAGGAAGGGGCGCTCGCCGCTCAGATCACGCGCGCGGGGCAAATCCTGGGAGACATCCGCTTCATGGCGCCGGAGCGGACGAGCACGAATGCCACAATCGACGCCCGCTCCGACTTGTACAGCCTGGGCGCGTTGATGTATGCACTGCTAACTGGCAAGCCGCCGTTCGAAGGCAAGAACCTGATTGACACGATCACCAGGATTCGCACGGGAGACTTCGTGACTCCCAAGAAGTTTCAACCCGGCATGCCCGATGTCGTGGTCGGACTCGTCAATCGGCTATTGGCGCGGAAGCCTGATGATCGCTACGCATCGGCAACCGAAGTGATCAAAGACATGGAGCGAATCGGGGCGTCGTTACAGGTAAAGCTGTAATTAGCGCTGCTTGTAGGACGGTTTTGCAAACCGTCCCGTCGTTCGGACGGATTGCAAATCCGTCCTACGAATCAAGCAGCAAGCGGGGCTAGACGACACGCGGGCGACTTGCTAAGGATTATCGTTGGATGGTTCAGCGTCCGGCCCACGGACTCGCGGGTGGGCCAATCTTTCACGTCGTTCCAGGCCGCGGGCTGGAAATGGGTGGGACCAATGACGCATACCGTTTGCGAACCCTGTAACGACTGCAAATACACCGATTGCGTGGCCGTCTGTCCGGTCGAGTGCTTCTACCAGGACGACATGATGCTCTATATCGACCCGGCGGACTGCATCGACTGCGAAGCCTGCGTGCCGGAATGCCCCGTGGAGGCGATCTTCGCCGAAGCGAACGTGCCGGCGCAATGGGCCAGCTATACGCCGCTGAACGCCGAGAAATCCACTGAGATCAAGGCCGCGGGCACGGGCCACATCACCGAGAAGGGCGATGCCAAGGAAGGGCCCGGGTGCAAAAAGAAGGCCTAACCAATTCGGGCCCGAGCGAGACACCGTCGCGCGGGCTCGGCTTCCTTCTCATCCAATTAGGGACGCCCGACGCTCCCAACTCTAAGGCATTGCGTCCCTTTCTGCGGCAATTCCTCAGCGACCGCCGCGTTATCGAAGCCCCCCGCCTCTTGTGGTGGTTCATCCTCCGTCTGTTCATTCTGCCTTTCCGCCCAGCGCAGTCGGCGGCCCGATACCGCCGCATCTGGGATCCGAAAACCGGCTCACCCCTCCTCCACTGGACGCAACGGCAAACGGAGTCGTTGCAGAGTGAGTTCCCGGGCATCCCCGTTCGTTTCGCCATGCAAGTCGGCAATCCGCCGGTGGCGCAAGTAGTGAGCGAGATGATCCGCGGCGGCGTCGAACGCCTCGTCGTCTTGCCGATGTATCCGCAATATTCGGCCACCACGGTGGCGTCGGCGCTGGACGCACTTTTCCATGTCCTCATGAACGAGCGCCGCGTGCCCGCCCTCCGGATCGTGCCGCCGTATTACGACCACCCGGCCTACCTCGAAGCCGTTACCGCGCTGGTTCGCGACGAGCTACAAAAACTCACTTGGCAGCCGGAACATTTCGTCTTGAGCTTCCACGGCATTCCCGTGAAGTATGCGCAGCGCGGCGATCCCTACGCCACGCATGTAAAGCGGACGACACTCGAATTGGTTAGGCGCTTAGGTTGGCCCAAGGGCAAATGGACGCAGACGTTTCAGTCGCTTTTCGGACGTAGTCGCTGGCTGAAACCGTACACCGACGACACGCTGCGAAAACTGGCTCGATCCGGCGTTAGACGCGTCTTTGTAGCGATGCCCGGTTTCACAGCCGATTGCCTGGAGACTTTGGACGAAGTCGGTCACGAGTCGCGGGAAGTCTTTCGGACGGCGGGCGGCGAGGAGTTGCACGCCTGCCCGTGTCTCAACGATTATCCCGTATGGATTGCCGCCATCGGTCAAATCCTGACCGAGGAGGCACAAGGTTGGCTTCGGGGTCCGTTGCCACTGGTTGTTAACGGGTAGACTCCAAGCGCCAACATTCGTTGCAGGGCTCCTTGCAGCCCATCATGTGCTGCAGCTGCAATACATTACGCTGAAAACAAGGGAAAATTCCTTGCGGGGCTGTCGCTTGTCGCCAAGGGGATGCAATACTGCGTGAACTCGATCAGTTGCAAATCCTCATCACTGAGCAATCTTTGCGCGTTCATTGACGTCGAGAATAGCCTTTTCGCCTCATTTCAAAACTCCATCGCCCGCAAATTGCGAACGCCGGCGCGCAGCGGCAGCAGAATCGCAAGCACGCCGACAAAGAGCCCCAAGCCGTGCATCGCCCAAAGCCACCATGGGATAAGCCCCTCCATGCCCTGTGTCGCCAGAAGATAGTGCGACGGGGCGGCCATCAGCGTGATGACCACGATCAGAAACATGAGGCCGGCAATCAGGTTAAGCGTGCCGCCGAAGCCGACCGCGATCTTGCTCGGGTCGGTCTCGCGAAAGTTCGGCATGCACGCCCCCAGGCCGACGCTCAATCCGCTCAGCCCCAGCGCCAGAATCGCGACGGTCACCGCATGAATCAAGATGATTTGCCAAGGAATCAGCAGCATCAAGTCGCTGAACACCACCAGCGACTCGGCAAGGAAAACCGAACCGGTCGCCGAGAAGAAGAACTTGCCCCATAAAAGCCGCTCGCGGTCGAGCGGCAAAAGGCCCAAAATCCAGAACTTGCGGCCCTCTAGGCTCAAGAGAGGAAAGATGAAGCGCCCGTTGTAAGCGCACATCAGAAACGCGGTGGCGGTGACGGTCAACAGGCTGATGCCGTTCTGAAATGGCCGGCCGATGTCGCGCTCATAGAAGCGGCGCATGGTCGAGAAATAGAAGAAGCCGAGTCCCATGAAGATGAGGACTTGCAGCCACTGCGCGGGATCGCGGCGAAAGGTGCGGAAATCCTTGACGATCAAGAGCCGCGTTTGGGGATTGAGGAAAAACAGAACACGGTCGAGAACGTGATCGAGCCAGCTGCCGCCGTAGCGCCGCCGCAGCGTTCCCCCCGTGGCCACGCGATTGAAGCCGCGCCGATAAAGACGCCGCGCCACCCAGACCGCCCCCAGGTAAAGGAGCAGCCCGTTGCTCCAGATCAGCACCAGGTTGTAAGTCATCTTCGGCACATCGCCGATGGCCGCGGCGCGGAGCCCGCGGCTGATCCAGTGGACCGGCATGATGCGATCGCGCACGGTGCTGATCTCGCCCAGCGCGTTCTCAAACCATTCACGCGTGCCAAACAAGTTTTGATTGGCCTGCTGAATCGACTGAACGAGCAGCCAACCCATCGACACCACGATGAGAACGATCAAGAGCGCAAGAATCTGCTTGCGATGTTTGGGAACGATATTGACGAGAAGCAGGGTGATGACGGCGCCGATGGACCCCGGCAGAAGGACGAAGCCAAGAAAAAACAGCGGCAACGCCAGATAGAAATAGTACGGCGCCCCCGCGCCCCGGTCGATCTGCAGGCCAAAGGCGATGAGGATCGGGCTGGCAAGCAGGATGAAGCCCCACGAGCTGAACGCGACCGCGCCCTGGAACTTATAGGCGAACACGTGATCGTCCGGCACCGGCGCGCTCAGCAGAAACCAGCTTTCGGCGGAGCCGAACAGGCTGCTGTAGAGGATGATCGCCGTCGAAAAAACAAGCAGGAACGTCAGGACCAGAAACATGAAGTCGAAAACGATCTCCATGATCTTGCCGTCGAGCGGGAGCTGCCAATTGGTGCGGAATTGCAATTCCCAAAAGCCGCGATAACTCACGCCAAACAGCATCCCCCAGACAATCAGGCTGCACACGACGATGGTAATAACGCGAATCAGCGAGCGCTCGCGCAAGACATGGAGCGAGTTGCGAAAAATCGTAAGACGCAGGTTTCGGAACAGCGCCGACGACGTCATTTAGGCCTCCTGAGGCACCTCTTCTTCGGTCAGCTTCAGGAACACCTCTTCCAGCGATCCGTCCATGGCGGCCTGCACGCCTAGTGACGCCAAGTCGCCGCAGCCGATGAGCGTTCCGTTGGCAATGACGCCGATGCGATCCGCCAGCTCCTCCGCGATGTCCAGCGAGTGCGTGGAGAGGAACACGGTCACGCCGCGTTCCGATTCTTTCCGCAGCAAATCTTTGAGCAATCGGATGCTGCGCGGGTCGAGGCCGACAGTCGGCTCATCGACGATCAAGACTCGTGGCTCATGAAGCAGAGCGGCGGCAAATACAGTGCGTTGCCGCATGCCATGCGAATAGCGCTCGGTCAGGTCGTCGACGAATTTTCCAAGGCTGAATAGCTCGATCATCTCGTCGATGCGTGTGCGCGAACGGTCCTGTGGCATGCGGTACATGTCGGCCACGAACTGCAGGACCTCTCGGCCGGTCAGCTTCTCGTAAAGAAACGGCTGGTCCGGGACGTAGCTGATGGTCTGCCGCGCTTGCTCGCCGTGGGTGCGAAGATCGAACCCGCCGATGCGAATGGTGCCGCGCGTTGGAAAGAGCAGGCCGCACATCAGCTTGATAGTCGTGGTTTTGCCGGCGCCGTTGGGGCCTAAGAACGCGAACAATTCACCGGCCTCGATTCGCAAGTTCAAATCCCGAACAGCGACGGTGTTGCCGTATGCTTTGGTGAGGTTTTCCAGTTCGATCATGACGTTGTTGCGATCACTTGGTGGGCACGCGCTCCACGATGATTTTGAGCCCCTCGTAGGCGGCTTCTTGCTTCAAGACTATATCGTCGCGCCGGCGAACCCAAGTGCGGGCCGACACTTTTTCCCCAGGTTCCCAATGATCGATGCGATAGCATTCCACAGCGGGCGTGTTGCTCCAATCCAAGGTATCGGCGAAAACCTCGGCCATCATGTAGGAGCTTTTTTTCTTCAAGCCAAGGTCGACCGCGGCACTGATCGGGGCGAACGAGTCGATCATCGGTTCGCTCCAGGTTCGGCCGACATGCAGTCCGCGAATCCGGTTTACGAGGTGCATGGGATTAAGGACGCTGCCCATTTCCGACACCTTCACCGGAGGAAGATCGCCTTTGACGAATTCCGTGTCCCCGCCTCGGAGAACGCCCTTGGATTTCAAGAAACCCTTCTCAACCTCTCCGTCCACAACGCCTTCGATTTCAGGGCTGGCCCTCACCAGGACCGACATGCGCTGCAACTTTCCTTCGAGCGTCACCGTGTAATCAATCTGAAGCTTTTTCAGCTCGAGCTTGCCGAAAGGCGGCACATTGAGCAAGTCGAAGTTGTGGAACTTGTAATTGGTCTTGAGTTCGTACGTGCGATCCGCTTGACGGCGCACCGCGGAGTAGCAGGAGCCGACGGGTTTACCTTGATAGTGAACCGTCCACTCAATCCAGTTGGCGGCCCCGGAGCCCGTATTGACTTCGTCAGTCAAGTCGATGGTGAACGCGGGAGGCTCGCCAACGGTATAGAGCGGCAGCACCTCGCGCACCGTCAGCCAGACCATGCTTCCGATCCAAAAAACCAAGATGAGTACAATCCAGAAACGCGACGGCATGACGTGTCCCGCGCCTGCTTCGAGGGGAATTTCCCTCACTATACCAGCCTGCACCGTGATTACCAGAGGTTAAATGCTTGCGTGCCGTCGCCCAGGGCAGTATCGTCAAAAAATCCACGGCAACGGCCCTTCTCCGAAGTCTGACGACTTCGGCTACCCGTAGCTAAATTCGTCAGATTCGGACGCTCCAGGATGTCACTCAACAATGTCCATAAGGATGCCGATCATGTATCTCCACAGCCGTTTTCTGCTTGGCCTGCTCTGCGTCGTGGTTTTCGGCGATTCAGCGCGGGCTCAGGCTTTCAAGTCTCCTAAGGTTGTGCTTCCACCGGAAGAAACGCTCAAGGAGCTTGCCGGCAAGACCGAAATCCTCGGCAAGATAATCACCGGCCTGGAAAAACAAGGCGTGCGCGATCCGGCCATCCTGGAGGTCGAGGTCTATCGCGAGGCCGCGCAAAAAATCCTGGAGCACAAAGAGTTTTTTCACGCCGACAGCGCCGCTTGGACGCTCGAAGCGCTGCAGCGCGGCATGTTGCGGGCACGCTTTCTCAGTGGCGGCGAAATGCCGTGGTCGGGGGCGACTGGCTTTCCCGTGATCCGTGCCTACCGCTCACGCATTGACGGCAGCGTGCAACCTTACGCGGTCACTTTGCCCGCGAGTTATGGCAAGGAGCCGACCCGCAAGTGGCGCATCGACGTCGTTCTCCACGGCCGTGACACGACCTTGACAGAAGTTAAATTCCTGCACCGCTTCAACGGCGACCAGTCCGCTCCGAAAGACCAGGCGTTTGTCCAGGTTGATGTTTATGGCCGGGGCAACAATGCCTACCGTTGGGCAGGTGAAACCGACGTGTTTGAGGCCATCGACGCCCTCTTTCAATCCGAGCGCGTGCTTGGCCGCGATCAACTCCTCGATCCCAACCGGGTCGTCCTACGCGGATTCTCGATGGGCGGCGCCGGTACGTGGCATCTGGGACTACACTGGCCGGGCCGCTGGTGCGTCATCGGTCCAGGCGCCGGCTTCACCGACACCCACCGCTATCTTCCCAAGCTCACAAACCCGCTGCCGTATCCCCAAGAAGAATGCTTGCGAATCTACGATGCCATCGATTACGCGGAGAACGCGTTCGACGTTCCCATCGTCGCCTACTCCGGGGCCAAGGATCCACAAAAGCAAGCCGCCGACAACATGGACGAGCGCCTGAATACGCTTGGCTTGAGCATGACGCATCTCATCGCGCCGGACGTGGAGCACGCCTTTCCCGCGGCTTGGCAGGCAAAAGCCGAGGCTCTCTACGCCAAGTACGCCAAGGAGGGACGGCCGGCATATCCGCCCAAGGTGCGTTTCGTCACCTACACGCTCAAATATCCCGCCTGCAATTGGGTCGAGATCATGGGCATGGATCGCCACTACGATAAGGCCGCCGTCGATGCCGAGCGCACCCCAGTGGGCTTCAACGTCAAGACCGCCAATGTCCGCGTTCTGCACCTGACTTTGCCCGAAGGAGCGGTCGAAGCCCAAACGATTGCCATCGATAGTCAGGAGTTGATCGTTCGTCCTTGGGCAAATCAGGCCGGGCCGCTCCACGTTTACCTCACGCGCAAAGAAGGACGCTGGTCGGCCGTATTGCCGCAGCGCCTGCTCACCGACCGCGCCCATAAGTTGCAGAAAGTCAACGGCCTAACCGGCCCCATTGACGACGCCTTCACCGAAGCATTCCTGTGTGTGCGCGGCGCCGACAAGCCATGGCACGAAAAGACCCAGGAATACGCCGAAGCCAATCTGGAGCGCTTCAAGCAAGAATGGTCGAAATACTTTCGCGGCGAGCTTCCGGTGAAGAAGGACATCGACGTGACCAACGAGGACATCGCATCAAGGAACCTGATCCTCTTCGGCGATCCCTCGTCCAATTCCCTGATCGCCCAGGTTTTGGACGGCCTGCCCCTGACTTGGACGAAAAGCGAACTCGTTCTCAACGGCGGGAAGTTCCCGTCGAACGAGCACGTTCCGGTGATGATTCATCCCAACCCGCTCAACGCGAACCGCTACGTCGTCCTCAACTCCGGCCATACCTTCCATGCCGCCGATCTCCAGGGCACCAACGCGCTGCTTTACCCGCGCTTGGGAGATTATGCCATTTTGCGTCTAGCCCCAACACAGGACGATCCGCTCGGCGCGAGCGTGGAAACCTCGGGTTTGTTCAACGATTTCTGGAAATTGAGCCCGAAGCGCTAGCGCTAGCGAGGGCCGTCTTTACAAGTATCGCTCCGGCACGGTCGATCTCGTCCTCGGTCGTGAATCGGCCCACGGTGAGCCGTACCGCGCCTTGGCCGATCTCCGGCGGAACGCGCATCGCGCAAAGGACCGGCGACTGCGAAATCTGTCCCTCGTGGCAGGCGGATCCTGTCGACGCCGCGATCTCCGGCACCTTCTGCAAGAACTCAGCGCCGACGTGGCCCACGAAGTTGACGTTGAGCGTGTTGGGCAACCGCAAATCCGGATGTCCATTCAAGACAACCTTTCCTCCGAGGCCGACCTGCAAATGATTCCAGAGTCGATCGCGCAACTCGCGAAGATGCCGGGTGGTCTGGTCCAGATTTCGGCCGGCGATCTCACAAGCGGTTCCCAAGCCGACGGCGTACGGTACGTTCTCGGTACCGGCCCGTCGCCCACCTTCATGGCCGGCGCCGTGCATGAACGACTCCAACTTCACTCCGCCGCGCACATAGAGCGCGCCGATTCCTTTCGGAGCATAGACTTTGTGCCCGGCCACCGACAAGAGATCGATGCCGAGATCATTCACATCCACCGGAAGCTTGCCGACCGACTGGGCCGCGTCGGTATGGAAGAGTACGCCGCGCTCGCGGGTGATCTTGGCGATCTCCCGAATAGGCTGTAGCGTCCCGACCTCGTTGTTGGCGTGCATGATGCTGACCAACGTAGTCGTGCCCGTGATCGCCTTGCGGACGTCGCCGGGATCGACGAGGCCATGTCCGTCCACCGGCAGGATGGTGATCTTGCAGCCGAGTCGGCGCAGGAAGTCGCACGGCTGCAGCGTCGCCGGATGCTCGATGGCGCTGGTGATGATGTGAACGCCGCGCAGACCGCCAAAGAGCCGGCCAAAGATTCCTTGCATCTTGGCGAACGCGGCGCCCTTGATCGCATGATTGCTGGCCTCGGTTCCGCCCGAGGTGAAGATAATCTCATCCGGCTGCGCTCCCAGAAGCGCTGAGACCTGCTGCCGGGCGCGGTCCACCGCTTCGTGTGCATTCCGGCCGTAACAATGCGTGCTGGAGGGATTGCCGAAATGGTCTTTCAGATATGGCAGCATTTTGTCCACGACGGCCGGATCGATCGGCGTGGTAGCGTTGTAGTCGAGATAGATCGGCGGCATGTCTGCAACCAACAAAAAACCCACGGGAAGGCCCCGTGGGTATTGTAATCAACGTCGCGTAACTACTTATCGTCGCTCTTGTCCTTGGACGCCTTATCTTTCTTCTCCTTGGGCTCGTCCTCGCCGACCGCCAGCTTGCGCAGCAGGTCCTTTTGATCGACGGTCAGCAGCTTGACCATTTCGGAGCGCTCCTGAACTTTCAGATCCTTGATTTGATCTTCCAAGTCCCTGATCTTGGCCTTGAATTTCGCGTCGATGCCCTGAATTTTCGTGGTCTGCTCCTTGGAGAGACTGAGATTCTTCCAGCCCGCAGGGATTTGCCCCTTAATCTTGGCCGGATCCTTCTTGTCTCCCGAAGTTCCGGTGCTCACCAGCAGGGCGACACCGAGAATTCCGAAACCGAGCAGCGTGCTGAGCTTGACCATGGTCTCCTCAACGTAGGGGAATGAGATAACAATCCTTGAGTATGAGGGAATCCTTGTGGTGATGATGCCAGGGCGCGCGTGCAAGGTCAAACGAAAAATCTGCAATTTCTGGAAAAAAAATAGGGAGCGCGAATCCGCCGAGCGAGCTACCATGACGCAGCCCGTTGGATTCGTTTCATCGGCTGCGTCATGAAAGCTCGCTTGGCGGTTTCGCGCGCATCCGGCGTTCTCTTGACCGTCTCAACAATGGCTCCTAGCCATATGCAATCAGTTTGCCCTCGATCGATCTTTCGGTGTCCTCTTCATGCCCACCTACGGCTTCATCATCGACAATCGCAAGTGCATCGGCTGCCATGCCTGCACGGTGGCGTGCAAGAGCGAGCACCAGGTGCCGCTCGGCGTCGATCGCACCTGGATCAAGTGCATTGACCTCAATGGCAACCTGTTCGAAAAGGTCATCAGCGACTTGGAAGCGCGCGCCTGGCAGCACGAAGTGAAAGGTTGAGATTCCGCAGGAAGCCGAATCGAAAACCTGTTGGCGGCTTTAATGCCGGAGACGGGAAGTCGCGTTCGTACAACGCTTGCGAGGTAATGGGCGACAATGCAATCACCATTAAAGCCGTTGCATTCTGCCGTTGCATTCTGATAGTTCGCTGAGCAAATCCAAACTGGAACAGTTTGAAAAGAAATCCTCTCAAGAGTTATTGACTCACTGGCGCCCGGGCAGCAAAACTCGCTCAAAGCCCGTTCGGATGGTAGGATTCTCGAAGGACATCACAGAATCAAAATCTTGAAGGATCGGGGCATTGACGTGGATGCACTTCCGCGCGAAATTGTCCTCAAGAATGATGGAGGCACAACCTAATGAAGGCGCCCATCTATTGGATAATAACCCCTGTGAAAGGGAAACCCGCCATTCTCCCCAGGCCGCGCGGCGGCGATTGGCTTCAAGATGACGTGGTGGCATGGCGCGATTCAGGAATTAGCGTCGTCGTCTCGGCGTTGACGCCTCAGGAAATTCAAGACTTCGACGTAGTCAGCGAAAAGCGTGATCTGCAAGCCCTAGGGATTGAATTCTACGAGTACCCAGTCGAAGAGCGTGGCGTTCCAGACTCTTTTGCCGAAGCCGATCGTATTGCTTCGACCTTGAAAAAGCACCTCGAAGATGGAAAGAACGTCGGCATTCACTGCCGTCAAGGAATTGGTCGTTCGTCTGTTCTGGCAACAACAATACTTGGGGAAATGAAAATCGCTCCTCGGGAGGCTTTTCAACGAATCCAAGAATCGCGCGGCTGTTCCGTGCCGGACACACTTCAGCAGCGCGAATGGGTTGAGCAGTTCGCTGAATTTTTGGCCCAACGCCGCCGCGCCCGCTGACATGCATTGGCCGTATCGCTCAGCGAAGCGATGTCGCAGCGAGCGATCGGCGACAGTATGCCATCCGCCGCTATCCGGAGGCGGAGCAAGCGGCACAATAACAAGATTCCGAGGTTGTTGCCATGGCATTAGGTTTTCAGGTCACATGTCCCGACTGCGGCAACGAGTGGTCGGGAACCGTCGCAAGCCTTGGAGTCGGACCGCCGATCCTGCGGGTGCCTGGTGAGACTCAAGACCTTTTTTGTCTACGACGGGGCTGCAGTTCCTGCGTTCTGTAGCAGCGAAGATCGACGCTTTCGTGGCGTCGTCTGGTTGGTATACACCATTAGCATTGCGTGTCCCTGACGTAGACTGTCCGAAATGCCAACACCCTTTTGTGCAGAGCACGAATGCAGGCGACCAGCTCATTTGTCCAAATTGCGGCGGAAGTTCCACACTGCTGACGGACTATGAGAGCCTCGTGACCCTTCTGCCAGACCCAGAAGGATGGGCCTGATGCTACGGGACCAGCCGGAGGCATCTGAGAGGGTGGTTTGATTATCGACTTTCGACTTTCTTTCGCGTTTCAACATTCGGATTTCGGATTTGGCGCTCACGTTGCCATCCGCCGCTCGATTCCATGAAAAGATCCCATGCCCACCTACGGCTTCATCATCGACAATCGCAAGTGCATCGGCTGCCATGCCTGCACGGTGGCGTGCAAGAGCGAGCACCAGGTGCCCCTCGGCGTCGATCGCACTTGGGTCAAGTACATCGAGAAGGGGACTTTTCCCAACAGCCGGCGGCTGTTCACGGTCATGCGCTGCAACCACTGCGAGTGGGCGCCGTGCGTGACCATTTGCCCCGTCACCGCCCTTTACAAACGCGATGACGGCATCGTTGATTTCAACTCCGACCGCTGCATCGGTTGCAAGAGCTGCATGCAAGCCTGTCCCTATGACGCCCTTTACATCGATCCGGATTCCCACACTGCGGCCAAGTGCAACTACTGCACGCACCGCGTCGAGATCGGCCTGCAACCGAGCTGTGTCGTCGTTTGCCCCGAGCAGGCGATCATCTCGGGCGACATGGACAATCCTTTCTCAGAAATCTCGCAGCTTCTCGCCCGTCACCCCGTCCAGGTCCGCAAGCCGGAGAAAGAGACCAAGCCCAAGCTTTATTACATTGATGCGGACGAGGCCTCGCTGGTGCCGACCCGCGCCGCCGCCGACGGCAGGAGTATGTGGAGCCGGGGAGCGTTCGTCAGTACGAACGGCGAGGCCAATCAGCCCGCCAACGGCGCCCTCTCGTTGCCCTTGGTCGAGTCGCCGCGGCGTGCTTATGACGTGCGGCCGCGAACGCCGGCGTGGGGCTGGCCGGTGGCGGCTTACACATGGACCAAGTCGATTGCCGCCGGCGCGATGCTCGCCGCGTTGGCCGCGCGAATCGGGATCGACGCGGAAAGCGCCGCCAGGCTTGCAGGGCCTTTAGGAGTAATCGGGCTGATCTTCCTAGTCGCAACGGCAGCCCTGCTCGTCGGCGACTTGAAAAGGCCCGATCGGTTTCTCTACGTGCTACTCAGGCCGCAATGGCGCTCGTGGCTCGTGCGCGGCGCCTACACGCTGACGGCTTACGGCGCCTTGCTTACGCTCTGGACGATCGCGCATTTCGTTGGGACTGCGGCATTCGCGGACATTTTGCTATGGCCGGGAGCGGCGTTGGCGGTCTTAGCCGCCGTCTACACCGCCTTTTTGTTCGCCCAAGCGAAGGGACGCGACTTCTGGCAGAATCCCCTTTTGTGCGTTCACCTGCTGGCGCATGCGCTTTTGGCGGGCGGCGCGTCTTGGCTGCTCGTCGCGGCCGTTATGCAAACCGGCAGCGCCGATGCGGCGCGCGTTTTCCTGATCGGCGTCTTGGTTTTCAGTTTGATATCGCTCTTCGCGGAGATCTTCACGATGCCGCCAACCGTTGACGCACGCATCGCCATGGATTGGATCATCGGCAAACCGAACGGACTCTGGTTTTGGAGCGTCGGCATCGGAGCCGGCCATATAGTGCCCCTGCTTCTGTTGGCCACGGGCGCGAATCTCGCCTCCGGTGCCGCGGCCTTGGCGGCCCTCGGAGGGATGTTCGTCATCGAGAGGTTGTGGGTGCTGGCGCCGCAGCAGGTGCCCTTAAGCTGAAGCTGGTTTGAGCTGCCAAGTTGGCAGCCTGATGACGGATTCGTTACATGAATCAAAGATCCGTTTCACGACGTGGGTCTCTCTCCGCATGAATCAATCAAAGAAACGCAGTTGGATTGAGGACCTGGCGGTGCGAGTGGGTTGGCTGAAAGACACCGCGCCCATTCCAGAGTCCGCAACCACATCGCTTCCCCTCGTCAGCGCGCCGCCGCCTGAGAAATGGGACGATTGGGTCGAGATCGAGCCACGCGGCTGGCCGGGCCAGCGTGTGGAAAAGCATTATCAGCTCATTCCGACGACATGCTTCAATTGCGAGTCGGCGTGCGGACTGCTCGCCTACGTCGACAAGGAAACGCACACGATCCGCAAGTTCGAAGGCAACCCGCTCCATCCGGCGAGCCGCGGCCGGCTATGCGCCAAAGGGCCGGCGACCATCAACCAGATCAATGATCCGGACCGCATACTTTTCCCGCTGCGGCGCGTGGGCGCGCGCGGCGAGGGGAAGTGGGAGAAGATCACCTGGCCTGACGCCGTCAACTTGGTTGCCGCGCGCATTCGGCGAGCACTAGAGGAAAACCGCAAGAACGAAATCGTCTATCACGTCGGCCGACCTGGACACGAAGGCTACGTCGACCGCGTCCTGCAAGCCTGGGGCATCGATGGCCACAATAGCCATACCAATATCTGCTCGTCGGGCGCCCGCTTCGGCTACGCGATCTGGCACGGATACGATCGCCCCAGCCCCGACCACGCCAATGCCGAGTTCATTCTGCTCATCTCCGCGCACTTGGAATCGGGTCATTACTTCAATCCGCACGCGCAGCGCATCATCGAAGGCAAGCTTTCCGGCGCCAAGCTGGCGGTGATGGATCCGCGGCTTTCCAACACCGCGTCGATGGCCGATTATTGGATGCCGACGCGTCCCGGCACGGAAGCGATCGCCCTATTGGCGATGGCTCGTATCCTTCTCGAAGAGAAGCTCTTCGATGCCGAGTTTCTCAAACGCTGGGTTGCCTGGGAAGAGTATCTGCGGCACAAACAGCCTAACGGAGACTTAACTTTTGAGTCATTCATCAGCAGTCTTAAAGCCGAATACGCCCGATACACGCCGGAATATGCCGAAGCGGAATGCGGCATCCCTGCGAAAACTATCGTCGAGGTCGCTATACGCATCGGCCGTGCCGGCCATCGCTTCGCCGCCCACAACTGGCGCGGGCCGGCGAGCGCTCACATCGGCGGGTGGCAGGTCGCGCGTTGTCTTCATTTTCTCAGCGTCCTTGTCGGCGCGGTCGGCACAGAGGGCGGCACCAGTCCCAACGCTTGGCAGAAATTCAAGCCCAGCTTCTTCGATGTACCGCCGCCGCAGGACGTGTGGAACGAGTTGCACTTCCCACCTGAGTATCCACTGGGCCACTACGAGATGAGCTTCCTGTTGCCGCACTTTCTCAAGGAAGGGCGCGGCAAGCTCGACGTCTACTTCACGCGCGTGTTCAATCCGGTTTGGACTTATCCCGACGGCTTCAGTTGGGTCGAGATGCTGCGCGATGAAACAAAGGTGGGCTTGCACGTCGCCTTGACGCCGACGTGGAATGAGACCGCGTATTGGGCCGACCTCGTGCTGCCGATGGGCCAGGCCTCCGAGCGGCACGACCTCAACAGCTACGAGACACACAGCGCTCAATGGATCGCTTTCCGTCAACCGGTTCTGCGCGTAGCCAAGGAGCGTGCGGGCCAACCGGTTCAGCATACTTACGAGGCCAATCCCGGAGAGGTCTGGGAGGAGGACGAGTTCTGGATTGAATTGTCCTGGCAGATCGATCCGGCCGGACAACTCGGAATCCGCAAGCACTTCGAAAGCCCGAACCGGCCCGGCGAGAAGATCACGATCGACGAATACTATCGCTACATTTTCGAGCGCGTTCCCGGCCTTCCCGAAGCCGCGAAGGCAAAAGGCCTCGATCCACTTTCGTACATGAAAAGATTCGGAGCGTTCGAGGTTCAGAAAAACACATATCTGCGACACGAGCGAATGCTCGGCAAGGAGGAGGCCACCGGGGTGGAAGTCGATCCGGTGTCGAAGATCGCCCTGAAAGCCGGAAAGGCACTTGGCATCGAGCAGGATGGGCGCTGCATTGAGGGGTTTCCGACGCCGTCACGCAAGCAGGAGTTGTATTCGCAAACGCTCGCGGACTGGGGCTGGCCGGAGTATGCTTTGCCCGGCTACATTCCCAGCCAAGTCGATTGGCACGAGCTGAACATCGAAGCCGGCGAATTCTGCTTGTTGCCGACGTTTCGGTTGCCGACGCTCATTCACACACGGAGCGGCGCCGCCAAATGGCTTAATGAGATCGCCCAGTGCAATCCGTTGTGGCTTCATCCCTCCGATGGCCGGCGGATCGGACTTGCCGACGGCGACCTAGCGAAAGTGCAAACGGAGATCGGTTATTTCATCGACCGCGTCTGGCTCACGGAAGCGATTCGTCCCGGCGTCGCCGCCTGCTCGCATCACCTTGGCCGCTGGCGTAGGCCGCAGGACACGCCCGGCAACCGCTATAGCGCCAATCTTGTCGAGATCACGCAGCCGGAACCTGGGAAATATCGCGTGAGGCAAATTCATGGGCCCAATCCCTTTGTCAGCGCCGACCCGGATTCGTCGCGCATCTGGTGGCGTGAGGGCGGCGTACCCCAGAATCTGACTTTCCCCGTGCAGCCTGACCCGATCAGCGGCATGCACTGCTGGCATCAGAAAGTTACGATCTGCCAGGTGGGACGCGAAGATTGCTACGGTGATGTCTTCGTCGATACCAATCGCTCCCACGAAGTCTACAAGCGCTGGCTGGCGAAGACTCGCGGCGGCCCCGGTCCCGAAGGGCTAAGGCGGCCATTGTGGCTGAATCGGCCGCTTCGTCCAACCCTCGCTGCCTTTTACGTGGACAGCGTTCCAAAGTCTGCGTAGCCCGACGACGTCCCGGCCGAGTCGGAATGGAGATTTGCATGCTGACCGGGCGCGGATGGTGGTTCTTAGTGGCCGTCCTGGTGCTGCTCATCGTCGGGTTGGGAGGTCTGCCCCAGGGCCTTCTGCCGCGTGCTTTTGTCGCGAACACGCCGCTTCTTTCGCTTCTCTGCATATCGCTCCTCATTTGGTTTTTGGGAAGCTGGGTTGCCTTTGCAATCCGAGTGCGACTGGCGCTGGATCGCCTCGTGCTCGAGCGCCGGCTCTTTGACGAGCACGGCGACCTCGAAACGCTTTGGGCGCGCTGTCCCGCGACGGTTTCCGTCACTCTTTCGTGCTCCGGCGCTCCGGCCTTCATCCATTTCTCCGTGACCGATCGCGTTCCCGTGCTGGTCTCGCGACGTGAGGGCGAGCACCACGCGGAGGGTTCTCTCGCCGGCGATCAGGCACTGCGCTTCACTTACCGCATCGAGTGCCCGGCGCCGGGCCGGCTCCGTTTCGACGGCGTCCGCGTGCGGGCCATCGACTTGCAAGGGTTTTTCCTGGTCATGCTGTTCCTGCGACGGGTTAAGGTCATCCGGGTGTTGCCGGCTCTTGCCAACGCGCGTGGCCAAATCCCATCAGCCAAGCGGCACAACCTGATCCCTTTGATGGGAACGCATCCACATCGCAGAGCCGGCTCGGGCAGCGATCTTCTCGATCTGCGCGATTACCTACCCGGTGATCCGCCCAAAATGATCGCCTGGAAAGCCTCGGCCCGCCGCGATCGTCTGATGACGCGTGAGTTGGAAAGCGAAGTGCCGATTCGCTGCACGCTGTTTGTCGACACGTCGAATTCAACGCGCGTGGGCCCGGTGGGACGAAACGCACTCGCTCGCTTTTTGGAGATCGCCTCCGCGGTGATTCAGGCGAATGCGCGTGCCCGCGACCTCACCGGCCTTTGTTTTCTTGACGAAACCAAGGTGACCCGAACGCTGAGGCCCGGCCGTGGAACTCGCCACGTTCTCCGGATGATGCGCGCCCTCGCCGACGCGGGAGACCTGTTCCCCGAGACACAAGCCGTGCCTTTGTCGCGCCTCATCGCGTCGGCCTATGGAGTGGTTCAGGACATCTATCCGGATTATCTGGAGTCGGACTTGAATGGCTTTCCCATTTGGCTGCCGCTCTGGTCGCCTCAGCCGGCATACACCGTGCCTGACAGAGTAATCACTCCCGCGAAGCTCTGGCTGCGTCCATTCCGATGGCTTCGGCGCCGCTTTCGTGAAAGCCCGCTGGCCGTGCATCGCTGGCGATATCACCGGTTCAGTCCACGATACCATCGCCTCTTTCGCTGGCGCAAGCAGGTTGCGGCGATATTGTCGGTCCAAAACGCTCTTGATCCAGGCGGCTTGGCCATGCTGCTCGAGGACGATGCGCTGTGCCGAAAATACGTTGCAAAGTTCCTCGCCGAGCATCAAACACCCTGCCCTCAACCGTTGTACGATGAGCAAGGCCGCTATCTTTTTGAATCACCCAAAAAGCTGGATGTGCTGGCGGACGCACTGTCAGCGTCCGTGCGCCAGGGCCAGGACAACGAGCTTTTCGTGCTGCTGATCGATTTTCTCGAAGCCGAGCCGCACCTGGACAAAGTGCTTCGGGCGATCCAAGTGGCCCGCGGGCGGCATCATCAAGTGATCGTGGTATGTCCATGGCCCACGGGGATGGACGCTGATGGCGGTTCCGCAACATTGGTCGACCGCCTACTCAGCCGAGCGAGCCAAAGCCGTGTCGCCTACGCGTTCGCCCAGATGCGCCAAGCGTTCGCGCGGCTCGGGGTGACGGTTCTGGCCGCGCCGGAAGACCAGGCTGTCGCCTTGATTTTGCACCGGATGCATCGGCTGCGGACCTTTCAGCGAGGGGTGCGCTGATGGAACCGAACGCGAAGCCCTCCGGTCCCGCCGCAGGCCCAATCCACTATCGGGTGATGTGCAGCTTCTGCCTGGGCGTCATCTTCTTGGCCCAAATGCAACAGGGACTGTTTCTGGGGAACATCTTAGTGTTGCTCGTAGGCATTCTCGGCTTGATGTCTCGAATGCGGATCGGCCCCATTCTTTTGCTGGTGTTTTTCGCGGGCGTGCAAATGAACCACAAGGCCCTGCTCACGCGCGGCCTCGCCGCAAGTCAAACGGAGAATCTCCAGTTGCAGATTCACGAGCTGGCGCTGTGCGCGGCTGTTTTCGGTTACGTCGTGGGGCATTATCGCCTACAAAGCATCTGGCACAATCTTTGGCCCGTCGATCCGCGCCATCCCGAAGGCCCACGCCGGCGCTTCGATCCGCGGCAACAGCAATCGCCCGTCAGGGAGCCCCGCCCGTCACAGCAAATTACTCCACTCGAATTGGCTCGCTTCGTCGTGAGTCTACCGGTGTGGATCCTCCTTGGAACGCTGATATGGGGAGTCTTGAATCAACGCTGGGAGCTTTTCGGTTTGCCCCAACCCTTGGTGCGAATCGTCATTCTCGTCATATGTCTTGGCGTTGTGTCCTTTGGGGTTCGCATGGGGCTAGGTTTTTGGCGGCATCGGCGGCGCGATCACGCCGCGGCCCGCCTGTTCCTCCAAGATGTCCTGTGGAATGAAACCCGCGGCGAACAGCGCCGATTGAACCGTTGGCTGGCTTGGTTGAAAATCGAGAAACGGGCCATGAGTGCGGAGGAGTGATGCGAATTCGCAGCCTGAAGGCTGCGGCTACAAGTCTCTTGGAGGTTTCCATGCGTTTCTGGATCCGGGAAATCGTTGGTTATTTGCTGATCGCTCTCGGCCTTGCCGGGATGTACTTCGCGCTGGCGTTGTTCGCCAACGATCGCATTCTCGCGGGCTCGGCGTTCACCGTGCCTGCGATCTTCGTCTTTCGTGGGGGCATTCATCTTTTGAAAGTCGCGATGGCGGCGCGGATCTGCCTGCACGCTCATGCACCGGCCCGTGACCGGCAACTGCGACAGGCTCATCAAGGCCCGGGCGCCGCCAACATCCATCCTTTTGACTGGTGACGGACGCCAATCTGCGGTTGTCGGCACTTCCGACTCGTGCTATGATTGCGTTAGTTTGGTTTTCTTACCTACCAGGCTTCCGGCACCAAGGACTGGTTGACGAAGTCTTCGAACCTTTTCTCGCCTGGTGACTTCCACCCTTCGAGGCTTCACGTTACCTCGTCCGGAACAAGGTCTGGTCGCGTGTGTTCCTGGAGAAGTGGCATGACCCACTACGTTCGAACTGCTTTCCTTACCCTCATCATTTCTTCCATCGCAGCCGGATCGGCACTTTTGCTTCCTTTTGCCAAGGCCATGCCCAAGGCGGCTTCGGCCAAGGCGGCCATGCCCAAAGCGGATAGTTATTGGAATGTCGACGAGCTTCGGCCCGGCATGAAGGGCACGGGCCGCACCGTGATCAAGGGAACAAAAATTGAATCCTTCGACGCCGAGGTCCTCGGCGTATTGAAAAACACCAGCCCCGGACGGGACATGGTGCTATGCAAGCTTTCCGGTCTGGGCCTCGACAAGACAGGCGTCATTCAAGGAATGAGCGGCAGCCCCATTTACGTGCAAGACAAGCTTGTCGGGGCGGTTGCGTATGCATGGCCCTTCGGCAAGGAGCCGTTGGCAGGAGTGACGCCGTTCAGCCAAATGAGCGAGTTCGTCGCCTCGTATGAAAAGCGCGACCTGGCCGAGAAAGTAAAGGCGAGCCGCGTAGGTTTGCAAAAAACGCTTCGCCTGGATGGGCGCGAATTCGATACCGTCACCGTTTCCCAAGACTTCATCGATCCGACCCCAGCCACGGCCGACGGCATCTGGATGGTCCCTTTACGGACGCCGATCATGGCCACTGGCATGTCGCCGGGCAGTTTAGCGCTCCTGAGGGAAAAACTCGCCAGCCACGGCCTGGTGCCCGTGCAAGGCGGCGGCGTCGGCGGCAACATTCCCGACGAAGAACGCAACGCCGCCATCGTTCCCGGCGCCGCCTTGACGGTTGCCATGGTCACCGGCGATTTCGACATGTCCGGCATCGGCACGGTAACGCACGTCGAAGGCAAGCGCGTCTACGGCTGGGGGCATCCATTTCTCGGCGCCGGCTCATGCGATATCCCGCTCATGACAGGCTACGTCCACGCTATTTGCTCGCGCTACAGCAACAGCTTCAAGATGGGGTCGCCGCTCAAAACGGTCGGCGTAATCAATGCCGATGTCAGCACGTGCATTGCCGGCTGGCTCGACCGTCAGCCCGATCTGCTGCCAGTGACCATGAGCGTGGTGCGCGACGCGAGCCCGAGCAAGACGTTCAACGTCAAAATCGTTCGCCAGCGCTCGCTGCTCGCAGGCCTCTTGCAAAGCGTTCTGACCAACTCCGTCGACATGGAGGGCGATCTGCCCGACGAAATGACCGCGCTCATGAAGGTGCGCATTGACGTCGAGGGCCGGCCGACAATCCTCATCAGTGACTTATTCTCCGGCTCCACGCTCGCGGGCAACCGGGCGCCGCAAGCGCTATTCAGCACCGTTGGACTGTTGGTCAACCAAATGAACTTCAACAGCTTCGCGAATCTGCGCATCAACAAAGTGGAGTGCGTGACGGAGATTATGCCCGGCCGGCGGACCGCGGACATCGAAGCCGTCCAGCTCGAATCCGACACCTACGCTCCCGGCGACACCGTCAAGGCCACAGTTATTCTGCGAACGTTCAAGGGCGGCCAAGTCCGCGTGCCCGTCAGCCTTACGTTGCCGGCCGACTTGCCCGAGGGCGCATATGCAGCCACGGTTAGCGACGACCTGGCCAACGCCCGCCAGGAGTTGCGCGACAATCCGCTTCTTGCAAACCCACAGAATATCGACCAGCTCTGGCAATCGCTGCAGGTCATCCTCGGCGCGAAGCGGACTAACTTAGTGGTGCGACTGCCGATTCAAGGCGGCGGCGTCGCCGTCAACGGAAAAGCGCTACCGGATTTGCCGGGAAGCATGGTGCAGATACTGGGCAACAGCCGGCGCACCGGTGCGCTGACGATAAACAGCGCCCTCGTTAGCCGGCAGCCGACGGACTGGGTCATCGCCGGCGCCGACGCATTGCGTTTCACGGTCGCCAAGAACAAGAAGTTCTCGGAGTAACGTCATGCGACGCTTTCTCGTGCCGCTCGGTCTCCTCGTAATCGCCGCGTTCTGTCAGCCCGCCGACGCCTCCAAGGTCAAAGTCTGGCACCATCAGACGCAGGCCCAATTCGACAAGGGAAAGCGCAAGCAGGCCGTCGTTTCCAGCGAGGGAGCGGTTCGCCTGTCGCGGCAAGTGAGAGCGCTGGCCAACGTGCAGGCACAGAACGTGTGGGCCATCGCCGAGGACAAGGCTGGGAATATCTACGCCGCCACCGGTGATGAAGGAAAGCTCTATAAGATCACACCCGAAGGCAAGTCTACGGTCGCTTACTCCAGCACCGACAGCCAGATCCTGTCTCTGGCTCAAGGTCCAGATGGCTCGATTTACGCCGGCACCGGTCCGACGGGCCAAATCATCAAGCTTCTATCCGACGGCAACACACGCGTCCTCGTCAACGACCTTGACTCCTATGTCTGGAGCCTCGTGTTCGATCCGGTTTCGCAAACGCTCTTCGCCGGCACGGGGCCCAAGGGTCGTATCTTCCAAGTGAACCCCGAGGGCAAGGCAAGCGTGCATTACACCGCGAAACAGGAGCACATCCTTTGCCTGGCGCTTGGCCCGAAGAACGCGCTCTACGCCGGCACCGACAAGGGGGGTTTGGTCTATCGCATCGACGCTAAAGGAAAAGGCTTTGTGGTTTGCCACGCGAATCAGAGTGAGGTGCGCTCGCTGCTTGTCGCGTCCGATTCCGTTTACGCCGGCACCAGTGCGCCGACCGCGCGACGCCCGGCGGGCGGCAAAGGCGAAGCCACGCCGACTTCGACAGAAAACGCCGTCTACCGCATCGCCGCTGACGGCGCCGTGCGGGACATCTTTCGCGACAAAGTGCTGATGCTCTCTCTCGCCCAGTCCAACGGCAAGCTGCTCGTCGGCACCGGCATGCAGGGCCAACTCTTCGAGGTCGATGAGCGCACCAAAGAGCGCAGCGAGATCGCCCGCCTTGACCATGGCCAGATCCTGTGTTTGCTCGATCGCCGAACGGGCGGATTCCTTCTTGGCGCCGGCGACCCGGGCAAGCTTTATACGCTTGACGACAAATTCGCGCCCTTCGGCACATTGACCAGCGAGGCGCTCGACGCCAAGATCATCAGCAAATGGGGCTCGCTGTCTTGGAAAGCCGACACGCCGGGGGGGACGTCCGTGAAGGTCGCTGTCCGAAGCGGCAACACCGCCGAGCCCGACGACACTTGGAGCGACTGGTCGACCGAGCAGACCGACCCGCAGGAAAGCAAGATTCTCGCTCCGGCCGCGCGCTACCTGCAGTATCGCGTCACCCTGGCAACGGAGAACCCTAAAGTCACGCCGGAGGTGCGGGCGATTTCATTGCGTTACAAGACCACCAACCAGGCCCCGGAAATCACCAGCCTCGAAGTGCCCGATCTCGACGCCGGCAATGCCGGCAATGCCGGCAATGCAGACAATGCCAAGAAGCTCAAGCTTCGCTGGACCGCAACCGATCCCAACGACGACGAACTGACTTACCGCCTTTACTTCCGCAAAGACGGCTGGAAAGAGTGGGTGCTTCTGGAAGATGATCTGGAAAAGAAAGACTACGAGTGGGACACGACCACCGTCCCCTCCGGCACGTACCAGGTCAAGGTGGTGGCCAGCGACCGCAAGGACAACTCGCCTGAAGAAGCCTTGACGGCCGAGCGCATCAGTGCCGGCTTTCCGGTATGCCATGTGCCGCCAACGGTAACGATGAAGGTCGCCGGCATGGATGGCGACAAAGCGATTCTGGAAGCGAGCGCCTCCAGCCCGCTCCTCCGATTGACCGATGCGTCCTTCGCGATCAACGGCAAGCGCTGGACGCCAATCTTCCCCACCGACGGCCTCTTTGACAGCAAGAGTGAATCGTTTCGATTCAAGACCGATCCGTTGCGACCGGGAATTTACGTGCTGATGCTGCGCGTCCGCGATGCCGCGGGAAACACAGGCGCCGCGGATGTGCGGTTTACGGTTCAAGAGCGAGACAAGTAGGCAGTATCGATCTAGGATCCGTCGTAACACCTGGTTTCGATCGCTGACAAGTATTTCGGCACTCGAAATCATCTTGAGCTGAAATCAGGAGCTTATTTCGGAGAGTTAGGGCTTTCGTTCGATTTCATCAACAATCTTGGGCATGAATACTTCAGCTAGACACCCAAATGCAACATGCTGATGTTTTTTGTGGCGCTTGCTTTGCAACGCGAGTAGCCAGTATCGCAATGTGCCCTCGGAGTCCTTTCCGAAGCCGAAAATTGGGCCACCGCTCATTCCGACGATTTTGTCGATTCCGTCAGGATGGATTTCTCCAATAAATCGAGCATACTGCGTCATAGCAAGATCAGACGGTGGATTCTTCAGTCTATTAATGGACATCAGGAGTGGTTCAATCGTCTTCTCCATCATCCCCTGGGAATGTACCGTCTGCCCCAAAAATGCCTCTGGAAAACCTACCTCCACTTCCAACTCATATTTCCGAGCATTCAGCATCGCCCAATCCTTTTCTCCAACTGGCAATATGCTGTCCTTTTCGAGAAATGGACGATAATACGGCCGGAGGTAAACCCAGCCATAGTCGAGGCCTGCGTTCTCATCGTACGTTCGACTTTTCTGTGCTTCGTCGAAATCGGCAAAGTGCACTGGGCGGACCACGGCTTCATTGCCGTGCGGAAAACAGGTCAGATAAACCTTGAGTACGCCCTTGGGAAACTTCTGATAACTCTCAATTTGCTCGAGAATGTGACCAGCGGTTATCAAGTACCACTCGCCCTTGTGAACGTAGACAAAGCTCGTGTATGCGTACACATCCTGTTCGCCTGTGGGGTTGCCATTCGTGTCAAGCTTTAGATACGCTGCAGCCAAGCACACCAAGTGCCGCGACATGCGCGCGTAAAGATAATCTAAGGCGTTCATTCTCTACCTCACGGTATTCCGCTGTAGCCGTCTACTTAATTAATTAGCGACCAACGTGACTGCACGGTTTTATTCAGGTCAGAATTGCGGTACGCTCAGCATTCGCTGCGCTCATCCTGGGGCTTGGGGGACTAATGTGCCAAGAGAGGCAGCGCGATGCGCTGCTTATCCCATGTTTCCCCTAAGTTGTCCAGTCCGACCTGTTCACCGCTTACTACTGTGCCGAAGAGCGTAAACGGGCTGGCTTCAGTGACTTCCACTTCGAACGTTTGGCCGATAAGCCGGGGGTTGCCATCGAAGACCGCGATGTGATCCGTTCGCGTTCGACCGGTGAGCTGTCTTGGGCCCGAATGCGAAGTTCGCTCTCCAAACTTGCTCAGGCCTTCGACAAGAACTTCGACGCGCCGGCCGATGAAGCGCAGATGGTCTTGTAGACTGACGGCGGTTTGAATGGCTAGGAGATCGTTGTTGCGGCGTTTCTTGGTTTCTTCGGGCACGTCGTCGGCGAACAAATCGTGGCCCTTGGTGCCGGGGCGCGGACTGTACTTGAAGATGAAGCTGTTTTTGAAGGCCGATTCGCGGACCAGGTCGCACGTCTTCTCGAACGACTCCTCGGTCTCGCCCGAGAAGCCGACGATGAAGTCGCTGCTGATGGCCACGTCCGGCACGATTTCGCGCGACCGGGCCAGCATGTCCTTGTAGAATTCGACCGTATAGAGCCGCTTCATGCTCCTGAGAACGTCGTTGCAGCCCGATTGGGCCGGCACGTGCAGATACGGGCAGACTTTAGGCAAGTCGCGGACGGCTTCCAGCAAGTCGTCGGTCATGTCCTTGGGGAAGTTGGTAATGAACTTGATGCGCTCGATGCCCGAGGTGTCGTGAATGCGGGTCAAGAGGTCGGACAGCCGAAAACGGCGACCGTCGCCCAGGTCATATTTGTAGCTGTTGACCGTTTGACCCAAGAGCGTGATTTCCTTGCAGCCCTCGCCCGCCAGTTGCGCGACTTCCCTCGCGATGTGCTCAGGATGCCGGCTCTGCTCGGGGCCGCGCACGCTTGGCACGATGCAGTAGGTGCAGAACTTGTCGCAGCCGATCATGACACGGACAAAAGCCTGAAACGGCGTGGGCCGCATTGATGGGTCACGCATGGGGTCGTAGCTTTCGAAGCTGCGCTCGACGTCGTGGCGCGATTCGGTGCGGTCAAGGCTCAAGGCGAGTTGCAGTTTGCCCGTGGCTTTGGCGTCGTCGATGAGCTGGGGCAGTCTAGCGAGTTGGCCCGTGCCACAGATGATATCGACGTGTGGGGCCCGGCGGCGGATCAGTTCCTGGTCTTTCTGGGCCATGCAGCCCAGGACGCCGATGATCTTGTCAGGATGGCGTTTCTTGTGCCCGCGTAATCGGCCCAGCGAGCTGTAGATCTTGTCCTCGGCGTGTTGACGGACGCTGCAAGTGTTGAAGAGGATGACATCGGCGGCCTCGGCTTCATGGGTCAACTCGAAACCCTGCCGGCGCAGACTGCCGACGACCAGCTCGCTGTCGAGCACGTTCATTTGGCAACCGACGGTTTCGATGTAGAGTTTTTGGGGCATGAGGTTGCGTTGCTCGTCATCGCTTTTTCTTTTTGAGTCGCGCCAACTTTGCCTCAAGCGCCTTGGCTTTTTGTTCGGCCTTGCGCCGCGCCTCTTCCTCTCGATTCCGCGCCGCTTCCAGCTTGCGAACGGCTTCGTCCGCCTCAGACGGCCTGAGGAAAGCTTTGCCCTTGTGGGCGTCGAGAATACGCAGCTGTCCATCGTCGGGATCGAGGATCACGCGGAAGCCAAGCTCGCTGGTGACGCCGTAATCCGGGTCGTTTTCGTCCTTCCAAGTTCCGTCGGCCTGCAATCGTTTGAGAAGCAGTTTCGCCTTCAAAAATTTACCCGTTACGTCCACGAGGATGTATTCTGGGACCTTGAGGAATGCATAGACGATAAGCTTTTCCCTCAAATCGCCCTGCTGACCCGTTCTGGGCGACAGCACCTCCGCAGTCAAGATTGGCGCCGGTCCCTCCTTGCCGATGGTGTAGGTCGGGATGTCGCTAACGAGTAACTCATACGGCTCGACTACCATGCCGTCAGGCGAAACATAGGGCAAAGATCCCGTTTTGGGGTAACGCGGGCCGTCTTTGTAATAAAGATTCAAGTCGCTGAAGTATTGTAAATCTGGATGACGCCGCTTGAGATGGTCGCGGATGCCGTAGAAAAGAATGCTCGAAGTGACGGTGTGAACGTTCGATTCTCCCATGTCGGGCTCGTCCTCGTCCTCATAAAGATTCGGAACGTCGTCGGCGGTAAGAGGAACATGGTTTTCGCGAATTCTCAAGACCGAGCTTGCCATGTCGCTGACCTCGCGCAACAAAAGGGCGAACGTGGAATATTCTACCGGATTCAGCGGCGTGGCGTAAGCCTGCGTTCTCCGGTCGCTTACGCCGCTTACGCTCCCGGCTCGCCAGCAAAGCGTGATCCGGGCGGCAGCGGATGGCCACGAAGAAACTCGGCGGCGGTTTGGCGTCTCTTGCCGGCGGGTTGCAATTCCAACAGTTCGACTGCGCCTTGGCCAGTTTGGATAATGAATTTCTGGTTGATTGTCTCAACGGCGCCGGGCGACATCGATCGTTGGATTGGGCCCTTGCCCGGCGAGGCGCGAGCGCGAAACGCAAGCAGACGCAGAGGATCGTGGTTGGGGCGATGCAGAAATGAGTATGCGGTCGGCCAAGGTTGCATGGCGCGAATTTGGTTGCAGACTTGCTCGGCCGTGCGATTCCAATCGAGCAGGCCGTGCTCTTTGGTTAGCTTGGGGGCCTTGGTTGCCTGGGTTTTGTTTTGCTTAGCACCTTGTACGGGGCCTTGAGCGAGATGGTGGATCACGTCGAAGGCCAGACGAGCGCCCAGGGGTCCAAGCCTCGCTTCCAGTTCGCCCGCCGTCTCATCCGGGCCGATTTCGACGGCTTCCTGCGCGAGGATGTCGCCGGCGTCGAGCGCGGTTGACATGCGGATGATGCTGACGCCAGTGCGGGTTTCGCCGTGGTAGATGGCCCAGGCGATGGGCGCCGCGCCGCGGTATTTCGGCAACAGCGACGCATGGACGTTGATGCCGCCGAGCCGGGCCGTGGCGAGCACGTCCCTTGAGAGAATTTGGCCATACGCGGCGACCACAAGCAGATCGGGCTCCAAGGCGCTCAAGACGCTGGCGCTTTCGGTGGTATTGATGGTTTCGGGCTGCCAGACGGGGACTTGTTTATCAAGGGCGAGTTCCTTCATGCCGCGGCGCGCCTGGCGCGTGGAGCCGCGCTCCTTGCCGGTGGGCCGATCGGGCTGCGTGAACAGTCCGACGACTTGGTGCGGTCCGGCGAGCAGAGCTTCAAAGGTCGGCTCCGCAAATGAGCCGGTGCCCATCATGACGAGACGCATAAATTGAAAATCCGAAATGCGCAGGGGGCTTAACCGCCTTAAGCCTCCGCCTCCATTGACGCCAGCAACCTTTCGATTTCCGCTTCCGCCGGGATTTCGCCTTTCTCCTGGGCTCGCCTAAAGTCGCGCTCGAAGACTTTCACGGACGCGCGACTTGACAGCTTGGCGATGGGGCCCATCATGTCGATGAACAGGACGCCGTTGAGGTGATCGATCTCGTGCTGCCAGGCGCGCGCTTCCAGGTCGCTGATAACCCTTTCGATCAGGTTGCCCTTCAAGTCATAGGCCTGCACCTTGATCGACTTGCTGCGGCGAATTTTCTGAAATAGGCCGGGGAAGCTGAGGCAACCTTCTTCGTCCTCGACGGTGCCCTTGCGTTCGATGATCTTGGGGTTTACGAAGACCTCCTCGCGCTCGGGCTGCTTGGGGTCGCCGGTGATGTTCATGACCAGGAGCTGATAGGGAACCGCCACCTGGGGAGCGGCCAGTCCAAGGCCTTTGGCCTCGTACATCAGTTCCATCATCTGGCCGATCGTCAGGTGCAGCTTCTTATCGATGCAACTCAGCGGCTTGGCGGCATGGCGCAGCGCCGGGTGCGGATAATGAACGATTTTCATGATTTTATTATAGCAGGCGTGCGAAGTAGGTCCGGCGAGCCGAGCCGGACCTTTGGACGCCGCGCGGCTTCAAAGGTCCGGCTCGGCTCGCCGGACTTACTGGGCGGCGGCGACGCGGTCTTTGGCGAAATAGCCGACGCCTTGGCGCAGTGGTTCGACTTTGGCGGCGGGAACGAGGAAGACGGCATCGGGCCAGGCGCTGGAGTTGGCGAAGTAGCCGAGGCGCTCGAAGGCGGCGCCGACCGTGACCGTCAGCGTGCGGCCGTCGTCGAAAAGGAGGTCGATTTTCACGGTGAAATCCTTGGCGCCGAGCTTGTGTTCAGGCTTTTGACCGTCGAGGCTGACGAAGCGGTCGGTCTTCAGCTCGGCCAATTCCTTCAGCAGACTAGTCACCCTTTCGCCATCGAGCGTGAATTCCTGAAGTCCGGTCTTGTCTTGCCAGGTTTTCTCCTTGGCATCGCGCGTGAAAGCGAAAAGGCGAAGCTCCTGGGGCGTTCGTACGGCGAACTTCGCTTCTTTGACCTTGGCGGGATCGAATGATTGGATTTGGCCGCTGGCGATCGGCGAAGTGAGCAGCCAGCCGGCTTGTGGCTCGGCAGCGACGAGGCCGATTAGCCCGGTGGCCAAATATGCCTCGCCATGAACGACGCCGCCGCGGTCGCGCAGGTCGATGTCGCGGAGCTGCTTAAGAAGATCGGCGCCCACCAGGAACAAGAGATCGCTGCCGGTGTGTTGGGCGAAGTAGCCGGGCTTGTCTTTCTCCTGATCGGTTTCTTTGCCGATCTTGAGGACGACGCTGTCACCGGGGTCCAACGCGCGCGCGGCAATGACCGTCGAGCTGGCCAATAGTCCGGCCCACGGCACAGGCCCGCTTGCCAAGACCGAGACGCCGGCAGCCGCCGCCGGTTGCAGACGGTCCTTCTTGATTTGCAGCGTCGCGGTCAACGCCGGATTCTTGAGGCCATACTTGTCGAGATCCTCGCCGGCTGCGATCTTGCGCAGCCATTTTTTGGCTTGGAGCATTGACAGCGCGTGCACCGTCATGCTCGCTTTCTGAAGATCCGCCTGGCTCGGGTTGGCGTTTGGAGTCGCTTCTTTGAAATACCAACGAAACGCGTTCTCGCCTTTGCCCTTCGTCAAGTCAATTGTTTGCGAACCGCGCTGCAGCTTGAGGCCCGCGACGTCGTCGCCGACATAACTGGGAAGCGCGGGATCGAGGAAAGCGAGCGTCCCTTCCGGCGGTGATACTTTCTCCAGAAGCGACTTGGGCACGGCAAAGCGACTGACGGTGCCGTCTGCCAAGACGCGCTTGACGCTGACGAGATCCTTGTCGGTCTTGCCAAATGACAGCACCACGACCGGTTTCGCATCTTTCTTGAAGATCGGCCCTTCGTCCTTCTTGGTTTCCTTCTTTTCGTCCTTTTTCGACTCGCCCTCCTTGTCCTTGTCGCTTTTCTCTTTGCCTTCCTTGTCGAGGCCGTCGACATAGACCGTCGCCTCCACGACCGGTGCATCCAATCCCAGCTCGCCGTCAATCTTCTTGCCGTCGGCGTCGTCGTAGAATTTCTGAATTTCGTGCTTGCCCTCGAGCGCTTCGAGCAGGCTGTGAACCGCCTTGTCGCCGGCCTTGACGGGTTTCTCCGTGCCGGTCTGCATCTGCAATTTCTGCTTGTCGCCCACGCTCCAAATCTTGGTTTCCTCCTTGCCGTACTTGAGGATCAAGGCATCGACCTTTTTGATGTCGAAGAACGCGACGTCGGTGCTGCGCAGCGAGCCCGGGTCAGCCACCGCCTTCTCGACCGGATCGAGCAGCTTGGCGTTGAGCTTGAAGACGCCCTCGTCGCCGGCCATGCGCGCGAAGACCTGATTTTTGTCCTTGACCCTCATGCCGATTAGCAGGGTCTCGGAAACGGTTTCTTCCTTGGCGTCGCGCGCCTTCGCGTCGAACCCTTTCTTGCGGCGGACCTCGATGCGCAGATGCTCCTTGCCGTCCTCCAGGCCGAAGTTGGCAAGATTGATGTCGCTCATCGGCATGAAGTCCTCTTCGCCGTCGACGCGCATGGACAGGACGGCGGCCAAGAGCGCTTTGACACTTACCTCGGACGGCTTGGCGAGAGCTTTGTCCTTGCCAAGGATGTTGTCTTTGGCGGGCGGCGGAATGCTGTCGTAATCCGCGAAGCCAAGCGGCGGCTTCACGAACCGCCAAGTTGTGTCGTCGCCGCGCTTCAGCTCGACTTCTTTCATACCTTCACGCAGGTCCACTTCCTGCACCTCCGACTCGATGGTCTCGAACACACGCGTTGAGCGGAAGCGGTTGGCGTTGGCAAAAAGCATGCTGTCCACGGCGCTGCGCGAGACGGCGAAGACGCGGTCGGGCCGGTCCGACGTGTTGGCGTAGACGAACGCCTTATCCGCGCTTTCCTTCCCCAAGAACATCGTCCACGTCTTCTCTTTGCCGTCTTTCGATTTACCCTTCAGTGTGATCGTACCCTTGGGAGGACTGAGTTCGTAGCGCACCGGATCGTTGCTTTGTCCGGCCTCATCGTTTTTGCGCGCCGATTTGATTTGATCGATGATCTTACGCACCTGGAACGTCTCGACTTTGATGCTCGGCTTGATGCCGGATTGGCGCAGGCTCCACACATCCTTGTCCGTTTGCGTGAACTGATACTCGTCGTTGCCGCGCTTGACAATGACGCTGTCGATGTTGACGTCCGGCAAGGCGGCGAGGGTCGGCATGAGCAGGCTGTCCTCGACCTTGCTTTTCTTGGTTTCGACCATGAGGCCGAAGAGAAACAACATGCCGAGCAGAAGGCCGAAAAAGGCGGCGGTGCTTTTGAAGTTCATGGCGATTCCTAAGCGATTCCTAAGTTAGGGTGGGTGGAGTCTTCGGAACCCACCCGCCTCATGCGTGGGTGGGTTGCGAAGACTCCACCCACCCTACGAGTTGACTATTTGCGGCGGACGATCCAGACGCCGGCGCCCAGCGCGAAAATGCTCAGGGCCATGAGCCAGACCGGCAGAAACACGAGCCGGTTTAGATCGAACCTTTCGGTATTGAGCGTGTAATAATTGCTTTCCTTCGGTCGCGGGCCTTCGCGCGCGGGTCGCTCCGCCATCCACTCCAAGCCGCTGACTGCGAACGAATAATACAACGGGCTTTGGTCCTTGAGCATCAGGTAGTGGTTGCTGAGGAATTCCGCATCGCCAAAAACCAGCATGCGCGGCTTGCCGTTGTCGGTAACCGCTACGGCCACTGGGAGCGGCTCACGACTGAGGCGATTTTGCAGGAGGCGCCGCTGATCGAGATCGAACAAATAGCGGAGGGGGTCGATCAGCGCCAGAATGTCCGCGTCCGCAAGGAGGGCCTGTCGTGGGTGCGTTTGCAATATCACATCCGCTTTGTATCTTCCAGGCGCTGTTTCCGGCTTAACGACACGGGCGGTGTTGAAAACCATCGGCTCGTCGAGAAAGGCTCTGGCGAAACCGATCTTACAATCGGGCGGCACCACGGCGGCGAACGTCCGTGGATCCTCGCGCCCTTGCGGAACGCGCATGACCAGTTCATTGGTCACTTGTACGCCGTATTTCTTCAACAGTTCCTCCAGCCCCGTGTTCTTCAGGCCCTTTTTCACCGTGTCTCGGTCCGAAACCATGTCGAAGCAAACAAACATCTGCCCGCCCCGTTCCATGTAGCGATCCAGAGCATCCAGAGTTTCTTTCGAAAGGGGCTCGCTTGGTCCAAGGATGAGGACGCATGCGGCATCTACGGGCACTTCCTTGCGTTTTTCGGGGCCGATTTCCATAGCCAAATCGGTAGTCTCCGCGCCTTTGGGCAGCACTTTGGCGAAGCTAAGGCCCGTGACCTCGTAATTGTCCTTTTTCAGCTTGTCTACGAATTCGCCGGCGCCCATTTGGAGAAGTGGCAAGACAGGCGTCGGCCGGGCGTTGGTCGGGTTCGGCGAATTGATGTCTAATTCGTCGTTGCCTTGCAGAAAGTAGAGCTTGCGTTTCTGACGGCCCTGAGTCAGAAAACTCAGCTCTTTCATCACCTCGTCCTCGCCCCGGAAAATCAGGGTTCCCTTAACTTGCTCGACCTCACGCGCTTCCTTTACTTCATACAATTTTCGCTCGGCGATAAAGCCGTGCGGCACCTTTGTCGTGGCGTCGGCGGGAAGCTCTCCGAAAACGATCAGCACTCCCCGACCAGGCGCCTCCTCACGGCGCAGGACGGCGTCAGCGCCCGGTAGAATTTCCGGGAATCGCCGTGCGAGTTCGCCATAGAGTGTGAAATCTTGATCCGGATTTACATAGTGAATCTTGAGTTTGTCGGGCGCTTCCGCCTCGCAATTCGTTAACAACGTGCGCAAGTCTTTGTAAATCGGGTTCTGCTCGGTAGTGAGTACATACACCGTGGTCGGCTGCTTCAGACCCGCCAAGAGATTCTTCGTGCTGATGCTGAGCGTGTGGAAGCCGCGCGTTCTCGTCCAGTCGAAGGTGTACGGGAAAAACGTGTAGAAAACGATGTTGCCGACGACCAAAATCGCCAGCAGCAATAGCCCGGTCAGCACCGCGTTGTAGCCGTAGAGCGTGCGGCGAAGCACCGCGTTGGAGCGGATGTCGGCCTTGGCCAAAAGCAGACTGCCGAACATCAGGGCGAGACCGATCAATTCGGCATAAGCGCACGCCCAAACGTGCCAGGAATTTTCGCCCTGCCAGCCGCCCATGCCGCGCAGAAAGATATCGTCGCGCCAAAGAATGGCGCGGAGCATGGCGGCCAAGGCGATGATCAGCCCCGCCACGCCGCCAAAGACCAGCACCAAGATGCGAATCTTGGCGAGCGTGAGACTCTGCGGCGTCACTAGATTCAGCCAAACGCCGCATGCCGCGGCCAAGAGCCCGAGACACAGCAAGGCGCCCAATTCCGGGAACCATTCTAAGCCAGGCTTCTTGAAAACGATCCAGGCAAGAGTGCTGAGAAAGACCGCCACGCCGCCAACGAGAAATCCCATGGCGAGGGCGGCCTGCCGGCTCCGCAGGCCGTCGAGGAAGGGATGAGAATCCTCAGACGCGGGCCCCTTTAGGAGCGTGCGGGAACAACCGATCGCAATCACGGCGAACAAGCCCAAGCCGACCGCTTCGCCAAAAGCCGAAAGCTTGTACCAGATGGCGAACAACAGGCCGACCACGAGGAGCAGCATGCCGACGACCAAAAGCAATCCGCCGATCATCTTGTCGGCTTTCAAGAGGGGGGCCGTGTCGCGGTCGCCGCTTCGAGCGAGTCGGCCAGCCTTCAAGTAGGTCCATACGGCAAGCCCAAATCCCGCAAGTGCGAGGAACAAGAACAAAAGCACCCACGCGCCCGACAACTCTTCGTGCTTTTTGGCGACCCATAGCCCGATGATGAGCAGCATCAAGCCGCCCCAAAATAGGCCGACCGCGATTGATCGGCTTCGCGCCAGCAGCGAATTGAAACTCACGTTTGCATGCATGGGTGTCGGCATGATTGAAGCTCTCTAACCACGTAAGCCGGATTTGAAATCCGGCCCACCCTATTTCCACTTTCATCACACGTAAGCCGGATTTGAAATCCGGCCTACGTTATTTCCACTTGCGCGATTCGAGCACCTTGACGGTCAAGTAAAGGAAGAACACGGTGAGCGAAACATGGAACAGCAGCATGCGCGGCGCCAAAGCGCCGTCGAGCGTGTTGCTCCACAAGTCGATGAACGAAACATACGTAAACACATCAGGCCAAACGCTCTCCGGACCCCAGCGCACCAACCGGCTGACAAGATATGTCCCCATGTGGAACATCATGCCGACAAACGTCAGCACCGCGGCGATGATTTGGTTTTGCGTGACGCTGGAGAAAAAGAGCCCCATCGCCATGAAGCCGCTGCCCGTGGCGATGAGCGCGAAGGCAAAGCTCAAGATCGGCCGATAATCGAACTCCTCGCCGCCCATGACGCGCAGGGCGATCAAGAAGATCCACCACGGCATCCACGTCAATAAGTAGAAGATCAGGGACGCGAAAAACTTGCTCAGAACGACCGTGCTTTCGTTGACCGGCGCGGTCAGCAACTGCTCCAGGGTGCCGGTGCGTTTTTCTTCGCTCAAAAGCCGCATCGTCAGGATCGGCACCACGAACATTTGGCCGATGATCGGGATCAAGTTGATGATGTAGCGGTTGACGATCGGCTCGAACATGCCGCGGCGAAGGATGATGTCGCTCAAGAACACCCAGAACATGATCCAGCCGATGATGGTGATGCCGATTAATACGAGATAGGCCACAGGCGAATAAAAGAAGCTGGCCAACTCGCGCCGCACCAGGACTATAAACGACCAGTCGGAGCAGATACCGAGCGAGATGCAGATGTAAAGCACACTGACGCCGGCCATGATCAAGCCGGATGGCACGAGATAATCGCTAGAGCCGCCTGTGATTGTCGGCGCAAAAATGCGAATCAGCGTGATCGCCAGGTTCACGGCTGCCGCGAGGCCAAGAACCAGTCCGGCCGCGTAGCCCACATTGCTGGTTGGACTTTGCATGCCGATGAAGCCGCTCACGAAGACTAAACCCAAGAGGAGCAAAAGCAATCCTTCGACGGCGAGGAAATTGGCATTGATCTGCCCAACACCGAGACCGGCCGCGATCATTACGGCGCTAAGGACTCCCACGGCCAAGAGCAGCAAATGGGACAGTTTCTCATTGGCGTCATGGTGCAAGACGCCCATGGCGAACAAGAAACCGCACGTCAAAAGCGGAACACCATATGGCAGAAAGAGGGCGCCCATGCCGGCTGAAGAGGGAATTACGCGAAGCGCGACGCCGATGGCCAGTAGCGCCAAGCTAAACAGCGAGTACATGAGTCGAAACTGCAGCTCGCCGTCGCGGAATGCGTGGAACAGAACAAAGACGAGACCGATGGAAAGAAGGAAAAAGCCCCAACCCGGCGCCACCACATAGTTGAAACGCCACGACGGGGCGACCATGGCGAGCAGACCGACGGCGCTGAGAAGGACGCCGAGCATCGCCAGAAATCGTGCCACGGTCGGCGTATCGGCCAGCATCAGCGACGGAGCGCGCTCGGGGATCGACCGCCAGCCGGTCAACATCGTCTCTTCGCGTTTGGGCTTGATCGCGCGCGTTGCCATCATTTCACCTGGTTTTGTTCCTGGTCGCCCTGTGACTCGTCGTCGTGTGTGCTCTCGCCTTCGGAAGCTTCACCCTCAGAGGCGTCGTCTTGTGCGGTGGGAGCGCCGGCGCGGAAGGACGTTTGCTCGTCGCGGACAGCCTCTTTAAGCGGGTCCTGGGCACGCACGACGTCGAGAAATGCATCCTCCAGCCGGCGCCGCTTGCGTTCCAGCCGGCGGATCGGCCAACCTTTGCGGCCCAACGTGTCGGAAACCTGCTCGCGCAAATCGCTGTTTTCTTCGGTCTGCAACTCGAGGCTGACGAGACCGTTCTCGCGGGATTGCGATGCCACCTTGACCACGCCGGAAACGCTCCTAATAGCGGTGGCGATCTGTTCGGAGGGCCCGCGTGCCTCGACCAGGATGATCGCTTCGCGTTCGATGTCGTCCAATAGCTGGCTTAAGCCGACTCGGCCGCCATTGATGATGATGACGCGCTCACAGATCGCCTCGACTTCCGACAGGATGTGCGTTGAGAGAAGCACCGTACGCTGCTCGCCCAATTCCTTGATAAGCGCTAATGTCTCGCGAATCTGCAAGGGGTCGAGGCCTGAAGTCGGCTCGTCGAGGATGAGGATGGGCGGATCGCTAATCATCGCGTCCGCCAGGCCGACACGCTGCCGGTAACCTTTGGAAAGCGTGCCGTTAAGGCGGCGGCGCACCTCGCGCAACCGGCAGCGATCCATGCAGTATTCGACGCGCTCCGAGCGATCCTTGCGCGTTACGCCCTTCAGTTTGGCGCGAAACTGCAGGTACTCGTCCACGCGCATTTCGGCATACAAGGGAACGCTCTCGGGGAGATAGCCGATGTTGCGGCGAACTTCGAGCGACTCGGTCATGACGTCGAAGCCGGCTACTTTCGCGATGCCGCTGGTGGCGGGCAGGTACGTCGTCAGAATGCGCATGGTCGTCGTCTTGCCGGCGCCGTTGGGGCCCAAGAAGCCGACGATTTCACCCTTATCGACATCGAAGGACACACGATCGACGGCCAAGACGGGGCCGAAATACTTGGAAAGCTTGTCGACGTGAATCATCATGAGCGGTGTCTCAAGCAGCGGCGCCTAGGAGTTTTACGCTCACCAAGGCCGCGAGGTTCTTGCGGTCCCTCCGCCGCCGTACAGGAGGGGAAAATGTAGAATTTATGGCGCGGAGACCGTTTTGGCGAGCCGGGAGCGTCAGCGACCGGAGAACAGGACCCACGAGTTCTCCGGTCGCTGACGCTCCCGGCTCGCCAAGTCCGCCGCCGCGAGGACTAGCCGAGCGTCGGCGCGGCAAGTATCCAAACTACTAGTATCTGTAAGACGAACGTTGGGGATCTTTCGTTTCCCCTATCCATGATGGAGTCTCTCGTTATGCCTCAGATGAAGATGCGCGACGTCCGGGTTGGGGAAGCGATCATGCACAACGGCGAAGTGTGGGTGATCTTCGACCGCCACGAGCAAACTCGCGGCAACCTTCGCACCTATTGGCAAATCAAGCTCAAGCATCTCGAACGCGGCAACGTGGTCGAACAGCGCTTTTCGCCCGACGACAACGTCGAGAAGGTGATCCTGAACCGCCAGGAATACGAATACCTCTACCGCGACGGTGATTTCTTCGTAGTCATGAACCCGGCCAGCTACGATCAGATCAATGTCGCTTGCAACCTGGTTCCGGAGGCGCAGCACAAATTCATGGTTCCGAACATGAAGCTCAGCCTGCTCACCATCGAGGAAAAAGTCGTGCAGGTTGAGATGCCGCAAAACGTCGAGGTGGATGTCACCGACGCCCCCGATGCGGCGCGCGGCGACACGGCAACTTCGGTGACTAAACTGGCGACCATCGAGACCGGCGCCCAAGTCAAGGTGCCGGCGCACATCAAGAAAGGCGATCGCATCAAGATTCGCGTGGAAGACGGCGAATTCCGTGGTCGCGTTTAGATTGACACACTAAACGCAGAGGGCGCTGAGAACGCGGAGAAGAGAGTTTCAGTTAGGTCCCAATTCCTTCTCCGCGCCCTCCGCGCCCTCTGCGTTTGAGGTCCGAGCAAGACAATCCGGACCTTCGTGCTTCGCGTTGTTGACCTGCGTGCCCACGGGAACCGCGATCATTTCTCCAGGCGCACAGGGCTGGAGAAGCTCTTGCAAGAGCGCGGGATCCTTCGGGCTACTCTCGATCCATTTCTGGTAATCGTGCGGGTCGAGAATCACCGGCATGCGATCGTGCAACGGTTTTAGCACCTCGTTGGCGTCCGTGGTGATGATCGTGATGCTTTCGATCGCCGGTCGTTCGACCTCCCAATGCTCCCACAGGCCGGCGAACGCGAACGGCGCCGAGTCCTTCCTGCGGATATGGAATGGCTGCTTCGTCTTATTGCCGGGCTCCTTCTTCCATTCATAAAAGCCGTCGGCCAGCACGAGGCAGCGCCGGCGCTTAAAGGCCGCGCGAAAGGCCGGCTTAGCGGCCACGGTGTCGGCGCGCGCGTTGATCAGGCTCGCCCCGATCTTCTTCTCCTTCGCCCACGAAGGAATCAGCCCCCAACGCATCCACGCCGCTTGCGGCTTCGCATCCTTTTCGGCCGCATCGCGAACCACAAGCACATTCTGCGTGGGCGCGATATTATAGCGCGGCGTGACCGTCGGTATGTCGAACAGCGGAAAAAACGCTTGCAGTTGCTGTCCCACCGTCGTCAGCGTAAATCGTCCACACATGATGTGCTCAGAATCCTCGTAGCGAACTCGCAAGAGTTCGGATTAAGCAGCCGAATCTTACGAATTCAGCTACGTCAATAGAGCAGCGCCGTGAGCTTATCGCGATATTCATCAGCCAATTCACTGCGCACTCCAATTACCTGGAACACTTTTACCATCGCCTCGCGCACCTTGGCAGCGGCGAGTTTTTTGTCGCGCTGGGCGGCATCCAGAAGCAGGCGCAACGCTTCGGCATACCTTCCCGCCGCGGCCTCGACGCAGCCTAAGTCATACAGAGTCGTCGGGTTGCCTGGGTCGTGCTCCAAGCGGGCTTTCAGCGTTTTTTCGTCGCCGCGGTCGTGGGCGTGGCGTCGCAGCCAAAGGATGGCGCTCAGTTTTTCCGCCTCCGCGCCGTGTTCGCCGCCCGGGCCTACGCGCTCAAGGAGTTCGTTCGCCTCGCCCTCCTTGTTCTGATCAACCAAGAGCCGCGCCAGGCCCAGCAGCGATTCTTCTTGGTTAGGCTCTTTCTGCAAGACCTGGCGATAGAGCTTCTCGGCCTGGGCTGGATTGGTTTTTTCCAGTTCGGACGCTTGCTGCGCTTTCTTGTCCGCTTCCGATGGGCCGATGCGATTGAGAAATTCGTCGACCTTGTTCTCGGGCAATAAACCGATGAAATCGAGAACGACTTGGCCGTTCTTGAACGCCACAACCGTCGGGAGCGACTGGATGCCGAAATCCATCGCCAGACGCTGCTCCTCATCCGTGTTGACCTTAGCCAGAAGCACGGCGCCGGCGCGCTTTTCGACAAGCTTTTCGAGAATTGGCGCAAGCATCTGGCACGGACCGCACCACGATGCCCAAAAATCGACCACCACCGGCGTTTGCTTGGAGCGTTCCAGCACCCGCGCGTTGAAATCGCGCTCCGTGACCGAGAAAATCCACTCCGACTTGTGCTCGTCCATGTTTGCTCTTGCCTCGGATTGTCCGGCTTAC
>JACPZP010000037.1 GCA_016195405.1 Planctomycetota bacterium
CAAACGAAGGGAATCTCGGCACGCCGGCGTCCGTCATCTCCTGGTCTTTGAAGGTGATGATGCTGCCGATCGGAGGCGGGCTGTTGCGGGCGGCATCCGAAAGTCCGGTGCCGACGGCGAACTGGGTGCCGTCCGGCAACTCGGCGACAAGAGCCCCGAGACGGCCCTTGTGCCGTCCCTTGCCGGGCTCATGGCCGATCACGCACGCTCGGCGTCGAGGGCGCGCTTAACCTTGAGAAGCGTCGACGAACGGCAAGGCTCGTACTTGGAGCCGGGTTGGCGCAGCATCAGTCCTTCGCCGCCCAGATCGTTCACTCGGGCCAGCTCTTCCAAGAGATGGTCGCGGCCCTGGCACAAGACATGGGGATGGAGCGCTGCAAACTTGGGCTGATTGAGTTCCATTACCAGGCGGACGACTTCCAAGCGCGATTCGAAGCCGGCGTCATGGGCAGGGGCGTCGAACACCTGGAAGCGGACTTCTTGCCAATGCTGCGTCTGATCCTGACGGCGGACGATGCTGACCGTGCGCTGAAACTGCTTGCGGCCGATCCACAACTCACCGTCGAGCGGCTCCAGAGGAAGACCGGCGGTGAACCAGTCGGGCGCGTAGAAACGATTTCCAAGGCGAGACAAGAAAACTTTTCCGTCCCACAGCGCGCGCACGCCGTCGAGCTTTTCGCTTAAGAGCCAGCCGGTGGGATCTAGGACGCCGTCCCAGGTTTCCGCCAGAAGCAACGGCGGCGCTTTCGGCTTGTCTTTTGCGGCGGCTGGCTGCTCGCCCAATGCCTGGCCAACGCGAAGCTCTTCGGCGCCGTCGCTGCGGACGGCGCGAAGATGCTTGCAAGTGCGGCGATCAATCGGCAATGATTGGTTTCGCCAGGCCGGACAGGAACACGAGTAAACGCCGCCAATATTTTTCAGAACATAGGGCTTGCTGGCCGAGCCCTGCACGAAGGTGCTTTCGCCGTCCCGCAGGTCCGGCATGGGTGTCCTCCTTTGGTGATGTTGATTAGCCTTGCCAGTCGCGACAGGGCTTGCGAAACGAACAAGTTGCGCAATGATGTGACGGATTGGGGTAGAAGTGTTCGTTGGCGATGGCGCCCCAGACGCGCTCGACGATGCGTTTGGTCCGCTCTACTTGGCGCGAATCGTAGACTCCGGGGTGGATCGTCACCGACGGCGACTTGGTCTTGGCGAAGACCGCAAACTCCAGGCGTAGCGGCTTTTCGCTGGCCAGGGTCCGGACGAGATCGCTATAGAGTAGAAGCTGATCGGCTGAGTTGGCGACCTTGTTTTCATCCCAGCTCGTTCGACTGGTTTTGAAGTCTTGCAAGATCAAGGCGTTATCGGTCTCAACGATCAGGTCGTCGCGCGCCAATAAGTCCGGCAATCCCTCGACGAGCCTGCCGCGCAGCTCCTCCTCGATGCCCGCGCAAAGTCCAATTGCAATGCTCATCTGGAGCGTTTTTTCCGGTCCCTGGGTCATCGCCTGTCGCGAGCGGATGGGTGGGCTGCTGAAGTATTATCACCGGCAAGCGGCCTGATTTTTGACGGCGCCTTTCCCGAAGCACTGCAGTGGTCGGCGCAGGGCGCACACGCGAGCAGAATTTACCGCAGCGTGTGTGCGTCAGTACGCGGTGATCGGCCGAGTTTTGTCCCGAGGAGCAAGCGAACGGTTCGGTCGTCGCTTGTTTTCAAGCGCGGCTGAGTTTTTGACCATACGATCCCTCGCTCCCATGTTGAATTCATGGATGCAGGGGCGGCGACGGCTGGCCGGCGGGATAGATGATGAAATCCGCATGACGATCCGTACGCGGATGGGAGCCGATGACAACAAGAGCGTCAAGCAACTCGACCAAATGCCGCGGCTCCAATTGCAGGACGTGTTCCTTGGGCTGGAACAACGATCCGAGGCCGAACCATTTCCCTGGCTGATTTGTCATTTCAATGTGGGCGCCAAGGACAAAGGAAACTGGATTTGCATCGACGAAGGTCTTGAGTCGCGCGATGCTACGCACGTACACTGGCCAATCTTCAACCACCAACAGGCCAGGGTAAAGCGTGTCTCCGGTTAGAAGAAGCTTGGTGTTCCGGTCGTACACGGCGATGTGCGAGTCCTCGTGCCCTGGGATCGGCATCACGTCGAGAAGGCGATTTCCCAGATCGATGGACGTCATGCCATACGGCCAACGGGGCAGCCCGAAGAAGGCCTTCACCGTGGCCAGCCCGGGCGCGACGATCGATGTGTTAGCTATGCCAAGGAACTGGTCGTCGCCAGCGACGTGGTCGCCATGGCTATGCGAGTGCGCGATCAGCAAGGAGACCGTCGGTTGTCCCAAGGCGTTCGCGTGACCGTGCAGTAGTTTGCCAATGGTTGAGGCGATGGGGAAAATCGCTGGGGACTGGCTGGCTCCGGTGTCGAGCAACAGTGCCTTCGTGGTTCCGATCAGCAGATACATGAACGGGGCTTCATACGATGGCCCGGGATGCGCAGCCGTTCCTGGCTCCGAGCACTTGCTTTGCCGCAGGATGAAGGTGTCATCATCAAAGCGATGGATCTGAATCGGCGGGTCGGTTGAGATGGCGCAGTTTGGGGCGCCATGAATCCATGTCACATTCAGATTGCCGGCCATGAGGTCACCTGTTTTTCGTGGTTCAAGGTTGCCCATCTTGACGACACAGCACATTGCGAATGGCGCTGATTGAAGGAGCGAAGAAGTAGCCGCCTCCGGTGGGCGTGACCCACTGGGTGGGCGCGGTGACGGTTTGACCCGCAGCGCCCGGCACAATCGGGGAGAGGGTGATTGAGCGCTCGAGTGTCGGCGATTGGCCGATGATCAGGTCATGGCCATTGGCGGTGGGCGGGACGGCACGATTGTTGGTCCAGTCTTGCTGGAGGAATTCGAACTGATCGACGATCGACGCCTGATAGCAGAGGAAATGCAATCCACGTTCGACCCCGTCGTCCCCGTTGAGTGGGTCGGCAAGCGACGGTCCAAACGGGATGCCGCGGCGGAGAATGCGTCGGGTCAAGGTGTCGAATTCGTTGCCGACGTCGGTGACATGATCGCGCGGGTTGACCTTGAAGATGTGAGCGGCATGGGGGCAAACGGGGCCGTTGAGGCTTTCCAGCGCGCGCGGGAAAGCGCCCGGGGAGGCGCCCGAGCGAGGAAGGAAGTCCGGCGGCGGCGTGTCGACCGTGAAGAGGAAGTCGTTGTTCGACAAGCCGTCTTTGGCGAGCGCAGGGTTGTCCAAGGCGGGGGCGCGCGAGACGGGGGCGCCGCTGGGCCACCGACCGACGAGCAAGGCGCCGAGGTGAGCCGGCGTGAGGCCGTCGAATCCGGGTTCCGCGGCCAACTTCGCCGCCGCCGCCGCGACGAACGCCGTGAACCCCGCCACGTTCTGATTCAAACGCCGGAACACCAGAAACGAGCCGTTCTTGAACCAGGGCCGCGCAAGCGGCACGGAGTCCTGGCGCGAGCCGTCGCGGCGATCGCCGAAAGGATAGCCGAGAACGAAATGGCCCGGCCAGACAAGCGGCTGCCCCGGCTTGGCGAATTCAGGGCTGCCGTCCACCGGAGGCTTCAGGACGCGGGGGGTGAGGTACATCTTCGGGCTTCGCGAGATCAGCCCGCGCACGCCCGGTTGAGACACGCCGTCCCGGAATCCGAAGTGCTCGTGGCCCGGCTGGGCCGTGCGGGTCTCGCCCCTTTCATCCCAGATTGGCTCGGGGGCGTCGGGTCCGTCGGCTGCCCCGGGGCGAATTCGCTCGACTTCCAAGGCAAGCTGTTTGGGGCAGTCGCTTGCCACGATCAAGAAGATATCGGGCGCGCGACCGGTGCCGCCGACGAACCACTTGGCCGTGGGGTCGGTCTGGCCGGCCGGCAAAGGGTCCCCCAAAAACTCGGAGCGTTCCTTGCCCAGGCCCAGGCGGAACGAGTCGTCGGGGAGGGCGTCGGCGTCGTCCGCGGAGGCGAGCTTGGCGATTCCGTCATGCGAAAACGCCAGGTTCATCCAGGTGGCAGCCAGGCCGTGAGGGTCGCGGTTGAGTCGCGCCCGCCTCATCTTGAACAGCGCGTTGAATTGGTGGACCTCAGCCAGTGAACTGATGTGGGGGAGCACGCGCGCGAGCCAGCGCCGCGCCTCGGGAATCCCCCGAATCTTCAGGGCGATCAGGTGCTGGTGGTCCTTTTTGAAGCCGGCCAGAATGTTCCCCTGCATGTCGTGAACATCCAGGAGCGGCTCCGCGACCGGCCTGGGCTTCGGGGCCGGATTGGAGGCGCCGGCGGGGTTGTCCGCCGGCGCGGTCTTGCGGCGTGCCATCAATTGCCTCCTCGTGTGGGGCGTTTGGGCTTGGGTGCCGCGCCCGTCGTGAGGTGCGCGGTACCGACCGGGACGACACAGGGTACCGGTGCGTTGTGAATCGTATTCGAGGCGCTGGCCACCCCAGTGAGCTTCATGGTGATCTTCTGAGCGATCTGACCGCCGAACTTCACGGGTGTCCCACCGATCTTCACATCGGAGACGATGAAAGGTGAGCCGGCCGGCGGGGCAAAAATCGCTCGGAGCGTATGCCCCGGCGAGCCGCGGACAATCTGGAACCAGCCGTTCGTCGCCGAGCCGTCGGGCAGGCGGAAACTGGCGTCGTCGATGTGGTCGATGTAGAGTCCCACCGGGTTGGCGAGAGTGATCATGCGGCCCTGACGCACCAGCGCATTCACCCCGGCGCCGATGGCTGGATCGCTGTTTCGCCTGGGATCGCCAAAGGCGCCGCATGTGCAAAGGACGTCGGGCGAGGTGACCTCGACGCCCGCCGAGTTTTTGCGGCGGACCGTGGCGTCGCCCCCAAGGAGCACCTCGGCTTCCAGGGCGTTCGCACCGTGAGTGAGATGCATCGCAGCGTCCCTGGTGTTCCAGTGGTTGAGCACGTCATAAATCCCGCCCGAGAAAAGGTCAGCCTTGGCGACTGCTGGGCTGATGAACTTCTGATAGAGAGCCACGAGAATGTCGGGAGCTTCGGCGCCGAGGAACTGGTAATAGTCATACCCTTCGCAGGTGAAGTGGATCGCCGTGATCTTCTCCGCGGTATCCTTGTTGGCGTACCACTCCAGGTATTCGTCCTGATCCCGGGGAACGCCCGTCGCAGCTGGAGGCTCCGCGAGGTCGAATTTCGGCGGCACGCCGGGGCCGCTGCCGAGAAATTTGCGCGGGAAGCCGTTCCAGGCGATGTCCGCCGGGGGCAGGTCGGGGGCCGTGAGACCATGGGTGACCGGGTTATAGAATTGGCAGGTGCCGCCGGCCGAGATCGCGCCATTCGCGCGGCTCACGCCCTCATCGAAGAATTGCGACATTTTCGCGCTCCATTTCTTGGCGAGCGCGGGGTTGCCAACGAAATCGCTGTTGTTGCCCGGGGGGTCGAAGTGGTCGATCTTCACAGGAGACTCCTTATTTGGGTTGATGTGATTTGAGGATTCAGATTCCCGGTTCGGTATTTACATGATTTTGCGATTGAAAGTGGCCGTGCTTCCCCTAGCCGGTTGAGCGTCGTCTCCAAAAAACGGCTTCAGGCCATCGGCGGACCTCAGCGTAGTAGTGGAAGTAGCTCATCGTGTACATCGCAAACTCGGCTTCCAACCACGCCGAATAATTACCCAGGGCGTTCGCGTTTCCTTGCAAAAAATCGGCAATGCATTCTGCGGCACGCCAGCCGGACTCCATTGCTTTCACAATTCCTTGCGATGAAAGGGGGTCAAAGGCAACCGCGGCATCTCCGACGGCTAGCCATCCGGATTCCACAATTCTGTCGAGTCGCACGGTGCCTGAGAAGGTGACCCGCAGTTCTCTCACGTCGTTTCGATCAGACCAAAGCGCTCTGGTCCACGGCGCGCGGCAGAGACGCTTTCGCCAAAATCGCTTCAAGCTGTCCTGGCCATGCGGCAGCAGGTCGGCATCAGTCATGAAGGCGGCAACGACTTTTCGGTTAGGCAGACGAGCCGTGTACCACCAGCCATCGGAAACGGCCTCAAGAATGGTGCGTTGGTCCTCCTCTTCCGATCCCTGGCCGAAGCCGATAACGCCAACGAGTGGATCCAGGACGATGCGCTTCGCCCCTTGTTGTCGGGCCAGCCAGGCGGATCGGCCGGTGGCGTCGATCAGGAAGCGTGCCGTGATCTCTCGCCTTGCCCGCTCGCTCTCGTAACTCAAGATCCACGCCAAATCCGCTGTGCGCTTGCACGATTGAATGCGTGCTGACCGAATGACCTCCGCCCCGGCTTGCTCGGCAGCATCGACGAGCGTGCGATCAAACCGCGTCCGGTCCAAGTGCCAGCCGTTCCCGTACGGATTGAAGATGAAATCGTTTTCGTGCGGTTCCTCGCTTCCCCAGACCGAAACAATACCCGGCGACGCGAGGTGGGCATCCTTCTGAAACGCCTCCCAGACACCGAGCCGACGTAACAAAGGCTGCGCACCTGGCGGCAAGGTCTCTCCGAACCGCGGCGCCTCGTAGCGCGAACGCTCAAGGACCGCAACAGCAACGCCGGCGCGGGCCAATTCCAGGGCGGCGGAGGTCCCGGCAGGACCGCCGCCCAGAACGACAACGTCGAAGGTCATCATGGATGCGGCGGCAATTGCCGCTCCTCCTCGAAGTAGTTGTCAGCGCTCGGTTCTTGGACGAGGATGCCCAGATCGTGCCACTTTTGGACCATGCCCATGTCACTACCGATGCCGTCGTCCCAATCGACGAAGCGGCCCGTCGCCGATTCGCGCACCTGGTTCGGACGCTGTGCGGGCCACCAGTTGTTGGCGCACTGGAAGAAGTCAGCCTGCCACGGGCAGGCCGAGCGCTTGGTCACGTCGCCCGGCGACAAGCCGTTTACGGGATCCTTGTCGACGTGGAGGAAACGAAATTCGAACGGTGTGACGTACAATTTCGGCTCGCGGATGATCCAGCCGCATTCGATGCCGGGGAAGAACGCTCCGCCGACGCAAGCTTCGAGGGCGGCCCGGTCGAGCCCCGCAGCGGTGACCGTGGACGCCGGCGCCGGCGGGATCGGACCGGATCCCCGGGTGAACTGTCCCTTGGCCCAGCGGCGCATGATCTCGTATTGTGTTACCGTGAGGGTGAGTCCGTTGCCGCCGGCGCCATCCCCGGTATCGCCGAACACTTTGGGCATTTTGCCGGAATCGAACGGATCCGTTGTTGCGCTGGGGGCGCGCAGTTTCTGGAAGATCGAATTCCGCCTGGCCGCATTTGGATCACTGCCTCCGGAAGGCGGCGTAGACAGGGCGGCGATGTTATTTAGACTGCTGTGATAGCCCGGCAGGGCCGGGGCATTCTCGTTGTAAACCCAGCGATATTGGTAGGCCCGGCGCAGAACGGGGTAGACATCGCGCTCGAAGGACGGGGTGAACCCAGGAAGGAACTGGCCGGTGGCGACATTGTAGATCGTAGGGTCGTAGTTGCCGAAGCGCAACCCAACATCGTAGATGGCGTCATACATCGTAACGATGTTCTCGATCGGCGGGGCGAAATCGGGCGGACCGACGACCACCCAGGCGCCCGCCGCCTCCACGCGCGTGCCGTCAGCTAGCACTACTTTCGCCGTGACCGGCCCATCCGACGTATCGTCGAACCAGCCGGGGTTGTTCGCGTAGTTGACGATGTTGGAGCCATTGATGCTGCCGGAGTTTCCCGATCCGCCGATGACCGTCATGCTGAAGTCCGGGTGAACTTGCATCAGCCCCAGCGTCTCAATGCCGGGTGCGTTGCCGTTGAGGAGTGGCGCCGGCCAGGTTTCCGGGAAGCCTCCTCCACCCCCTTTGCGGAACTCAACAAAGGTTCCGGCCGCACTGGCCGTCCGCGGCCCCGGATCGATCACCCATTTCTTGAGTCGGCCATCCGGGTCGGTGAGCGCCGGCAACGGGTTACGCAACGCGCCGGGCGAGTTTCCGAAAAGGGGCGGGTGAAGAATGTCGGCAGCTCCGATAAGGCCGTCGAATCGGAACCACGCGGCCTTTTTGTTGGCAAGATGGACGGTCCATTCGATCCCCGTGACGGGTTTCCCAGGCCCCGCTTCGACCAAGACCGGCGCTGCAGAAGGGGTGGTATCGTCGTAGACGTAGACCCAGAAACCGGCGGCCTGACATTTCAATCGCTTGCTGCCATCGCGATACTTTTCGGGGCGCGCCGGGACGCCGGGAATTGTCGGCGAAGGAAACGACTCCGGACTGTTGCCCACGCGGGCAAAGCCAATCGCGGGATGAATCTTGTAGACTTTGGCCATGAGTGGATCCTCATTGGGAAAGTTAAGTGCTGTAGTTTCAGGCGCTATTCAAAGCGTCCCGCAAAAGCGTATCTGCGGACCGCATGCCGGTGAGGGCTGCTCGTTCCGCGGAAGTTGGAGCGTTCGGCGCGGGGAGATTTTCGATCTCGACTGCGAGGCCTTCCGCATCGGCGAGAAGTTGTTTCATCCTTGCCTTGACGGTTTTCTCGGTCGCCGGCAAGGGGTCGTCGGGCAGGCCGAACGGGGCGCCTGTTTTGCGGTCGTTGTTGTCTTCCTCCTTGAGATCCATTGTGGGCAAGAATTGGCCACCGATTTTGCGGATGCGAGCCAACATCTCCGTGAGAGATGCCTCGAATAGGCCAGTCCGTCCGAGAGGCCCGTCCACGGTGCGTTCGGTCCAAACTCCAAGCCAGAGTTCGAGGAGCAGCAATTGATAGCGGATGTCGAAAAGCCTGGCCCACCGAACCGCCTTAGGGTGCGTGATTCGGCTCGCTTCGGCCTCGGGCTTGGTTTGCTTCTTGGGAGCCGTGTTCGGATTCAGGGGAACTGGCCGAACGCCCGCGGGAAACGTGCTGGCAAAGTCGTCGTAGGCTTTCAGAAACCGTGCAAAGTGTGAATCGAAGCCCGACAGATAGCCTTCTCCCTGACGGGCGATCTGCGCCAGGGCGAGCAGGGCTTGGTCGCGCGACGTGATTTCAAATACGTACACAGGATCCCCATCGGGGTTCGAGGGAGTAGCCGGCGGTGAAAGAGCAAATTCTTCCGGCTTAACCTGCCGTTTATCCTTGATCCCTTTCTTGAGCGCTTTGTCCGGAATGTGCCAATCTGAAGGTAGCATGGTAACCGGCAGGTCGAGCCAGTAGGGATGAGGGGAATCGTTTGGTTGAAACAGCCAGAAAAGCTTGGCGTAAAGCAATCCGACGTGTTGGACTGTGCCGGCGGCTTTCGCTGCCCGGTCGAAAATGGGCTTGAGCTTCTTCTTCAGATCCGGGTCGTTGATGCTGTCGAGCGGCATACTCTCCGTTGTCACGTACTTGGCAAGGGAGTCGCCCGCGAAAGGCTCGAACTTGAGCGGGAACGGGTATTGCCCGGCCGGTTTGCCCCCCAACGGAACGTTTTCGCGGTCGAAGTAAGGATTTGCGCCCAGAGCGAGTAACAGGTTTTGCACGGTGATGAGGTGCCCCATTTCCTCTTTTGCGATTTGGACCACGATGGGGCGAAGCACTGCGGCCGGCCCAGTGGGATCGATCGAGTATGCCGCATAAAGGTATTGGGTCAACAGGGCCTGTTCGACCTCGGCAGCCGCCTCAAGGAGTTCGATTGCTTGTTCCTGCGCGCTTCGTGTCACCTTCCCGGCCCGTGGAAAACCAAAGGTTGCGGCTGCTTCCTGGAGAGCCCGGCCAGTCGGCGTTGCCGCCAACATGGCAAGATCCGATGGAATTATCTTGGGGACCTTGGGCTTCACCCATTTGAGGCTGGCGAACTTGCCGCGTTTCATGGTCGGTTCTCCAAAAGAGAGCGTTGCCCGAGACAGGGCAGATTTTCTCAAGTACCCAGGACGGCAAACACGTTCCCGTCAATCGTCATGAAGTACATTTCCCCCTCGCCGTCCTCGCCGAAGGAGGTAAGGTTCGCGATCGATCCACCGGGGGGCGTCAACTCCGTCGTACGCTCCGTGAACTCAGTCACGTTGCCGCTCACCACGCGGAACGTCCAGATTCGGCCGTCGAGATCGCCGAAGAAATAGGTTCCCCGCAGACCGGCTATCTTTTGACCTCGATACACAAAGCCCCCGATGATCGCGCTGCCGTCATCGTGGCCGTACTCGTGGATGGGATCCGTGACACCGGGCGGGATCGGGTCGGGAGGATTCAGCGTTGGCGTTGGGTGTTTGCCTTCCTTTGCCCGCCAGCCGTAATTCTCGCCCCCCTTGCTGGAGGCGGGCTGAAAATTCACCTCCTCGAAGGTGTTCTGGCCAACGTCGGCGAGGTAGAGGTCGCCGGTTTCCCGATCAAAGCAATTCCGCCACGGATTACGCAAGCCAAACGCCCAGATCTCAGGCCGAGCCGCCGCGTGGTTCACAAAGGGATTGTCCGGAGGTATGGCATAATTCCGGTCGGGATCAGCGGGGAACGCATCACCGTCAACATCAAGGCGCAGCATCTTGCCCAGGAGCACGCCAAGATTCTGCGCGTTGTTGTTGGGGTCATGGCCGGCGAGCGGGCCTCCATCGCCTGTGCCGACATAGAGGAACCCGTCGCGCGGGCCGAAACTCAGCCAACCGCATTTGTGGTTCTTGAACCTCTCCGCAGGCGAGGGCTGAGGGAACGTCAGGACCGTGGTCGCGCTGGCGGGATCAGCACGGTTTGGGTCATGAACGGAGACGTGATACCTTCGAACATGGGTAATCAGCCGATGCGGATCCTGTCCAGGATGCTGTGTAAAATTGACGTAGAAGAAGCCGTTGTCCGCGAACTTTGGATGGAAGGCCAACCCCAGGAGGCCCTGTTCGTTGAAATCCGTGCTGATTTCGGGCAGATCCAGAAAAGGGGTCGGATTGATCGTCCCCGTGTCGCGATTCAAGATCTTGATGCGCCCGGGTTGGTGTCCGTCGCCCTGTTCGACAATGAACAAACGCTTGACGTCTCCAACGGGTGCGGCGACGAGCACAGGTCGCCTCAACCCCGATGCGACAATTTTACCTGTCAGCGCCATTGAATGTTCCTCCTCGCACTTACTGACCAAACGAGATTGGCCTTTTTTGTTCGCCGCGGTTACGATCAGATGGTGGACTCATTTGCCTTTGCAACGCCGCGAAAAGACATGGGGAAGTACGACTACCCCTGCGCCAAACAATACCGAACCATAAGGAACCGGCTCTCCGACCGGTCGTCGATCGTCACGCGGCAGACATGCGCGGGATGAGCCAAGATTTGCCCCCGCCCATCGCGGCTGTCCCATCGGAAAGTCCTGATCCCAGCGATTGGCACTTGCTCATCGGCCAGAACGCGCACCAGCGGACCATCGGGATCCCAGATCCCTACGGACAACCGACGCGAGCCCTCGGGTACCATTACGCGAAACTCAACGTCGCCAGAAGATTCTAGGAAGGTCGTGCGCGTCCAACAAAGTCCCAAGCACGGCCCGTTCGGCCGGAGGTCCGGAAACCATCGCAACGCGGGACGGAGGCGGCGCCGTCGCTACAGGCGATTGGGGTTTTCGCTTCATGATCGGCCTCCTTGCCGCCAATGGCGCGCAAATTCGAGCGCGGCAGGCCACAAGCTCAAAGCATGCTCGTCGCAAGAAATCTTGCCATTCGGTCCCTCGTTGGTGCAGGCGCGTCGTTGCCTGTTCAATCTGATACCAATCTGATCCCCTTAATTGAGTGTTAGGCTGACGGATTTCGTCGCCGTTTGGCGGCCTCCGGTGCCCGTGTTGCCTTGGTCGTCGATGATCACAATGAGGTTATCCAATCCGGAAACTCCGAGATCCGTAATGTAGGTCAAGGACTGCAGACTGAAGTTGAGGTGATCCACTCGACCGATCAAGGTCACGGCTTTCGTACTGTTGCCCGTGATCGAAGCCCCTACGAAGGAGCTAAGAGTCAGTTTTCCCTGGGAAACCGTCAAGGTAACTTTGACGTTGCCGTAGCCCGAATCGACATCTCCCACCTTAATCGAGTTGTTGTTGCTGTTCTTGAAAGCCAAAGGGATTCCGAGCGTAGCCCTTTGCGTCGCCGGGACGAATACGGCTGGGGCGCCATTTACATGGTTTTGGACATTCACCCGGACGGTACTAATCGCGATTTTCGGGCCGCCGGACCCGAAGTTTTCATTGTCATTAGTAGTGATGGTTAGAGTGTCGATGCCTGCAAAGACGCTCGCTTGATAGAATAGCGTTCCAAGCGCCTGGTTCAAATTGGCAAGCGACCCAGTCAGGGTCATGTTGTTAGTTCCATATCCCGTGATGGTCGTACCATAGGCAATGGCGATGGCAAGCGTGCCGCTGCTTGCCTTGAGGTTCACGGTGAGCTTTCCCGCGCCGGCGTCGGGATCGTGGATCTGGATTGCATTGCCATTGACGCTGTTGAACAAAAGGGAACTTCCAGGGGAAACCGTTTGGCCGCCAGGCACTTCGTTAACAGGGGGTTGGTTTGATGGAAGGACGGGACCGGTGAGGGCAACAGTATCGACATCGGATTTCGCGCCGCCGATCCCGGTGTTGCCCAGATCATTCGTCGTGATTGTCAGGACGTCGTTCCCGGGGAACGACAGATTGGCGGTGTAGCTCAAGTATTGCAGGTTGAAGTTGATATGGTCCACTCGTCCCGTCAGAAGCAGGGTTTTGGTGTTGTTCCCTGTCACCGTAAGGCCTACGGTGGAATCGATCTTAAGTTTACCCTGAGCCACGCCCAACTTCACGGAAACGGGTTTGAAACCGGAGTCGACATCGGCGATGCGGAGCGAGTTATCAATCGTGTCATTGAATGCGAACGGGACGCCAGGAACGACGTTCTGGAGCGTCGGTACGAAATTAACCGGAGCTGAGTTGGCATTGCTCGAGACCACATTCACGTTGATGGTGTCTGTGTCCGTCGCATGGTGATCGTCGGTGGTCTTGATGGTTAGGGTGTCAACCCCTAACGCAGTCGTTTGATAGAACAGAGTCCCTAAGGCTTTGTTCAGGTTTGCAAGGGTCCCAGTCAACGTCAAATTCTTCGTTCCATATCCGCTAATGGTCGTGTTATAGCCGATGGCCAATACAAGTGTGCCGTTTTTCGTCTTGAGGTTTGCAGTGAGATTAGCGGATCCCGAGTCGAAATCCTGGATTTGCAGACCGTTGCCATTGACTTTGTTAAGCAGGAGTGCATTTCCAAGGACTACCGTTTGAACGCCAGGCACAATGTTTATAGGCGGCACGTTTGTGGTAACGTCATCATTGCGAATAGTGCCTTGACTTTGGTTGTCATCTAGCACCGCGTTGCTGGCGTTCGACAAGTTCACGAAGAAGGTTTCGTCCGTCTCAAGGGTCATGTCGCCTTTGATCGGAACGGTAATGGTCTTTGCCGTCTGACCGGGCTGGAAGTTCAGAATGGTCGGCGCCACGGCAGTGTAGTCCCCGGGGTCCGTGGCCGTGCCGTTCGTTGTCGCGTAGGTCAGCGTGACAGGTTGGGAGCTGCTGCTGGATAGCCGCACCGTGAACGTGGCATTAACGGTGCCGGTGTCGCCTTCCGCCACAGACACGTCATCCACAGTGAGGCTGGGAAATGCCGCCAGGGGGGCGTCGGGGAAGAGCGTGACCAGGGCATTGCGCACCGAAGGATAGGACATGAACAGGTCCGGTACGAACTGGTGTTCGAGATAGTTGTCCATCAACACAAGCATCGGGCCGTGGTCGATCGCAAAGCCGGTGAAATCCGCCCAGGGACCGACGCTACGCTTCCGAGTTGCGGAGCTATCGGAAAGGACATTGGCGATGTTCACATTGAAGGCATCCGCGAAGCCGAAGCGTGGATGCAACATCTCGGGAATCGCGTCCTGGTTCAGATCCTCGTGCGCTGCGCTGTTCCAAAGGGCCGCCAGTGCTTCGCCCGGCGTATGGATAATGGCGCTTCCTACCGCGTAGTTCGTCACCGTCCCAAACTCCAAAGGGCGCGGAACAGGCTTGGGTGTAAGATTTGCGATATCAATTTCAACTCCGAAGCCATCACCCCCAGAAACAGAGACCCTCAAAAGGTGCGACCCCTGCGGCAGGATCTTGGTCCCGATCGGGCCACTCGTCAGGAAGTTGTTCCAGCCGGCCCCAAAGTCGCCGGTGTCCTGCGCCTCGAAAGAGCCGACGGGCATGCCGTCGATGCTCACTGTCACCGTTTCGAGCGCGCCGGAGTTGTCATTGCTATAGCGAACGGCGACCTCATAACTTGTAGTGGAAGCAAGTTCAAAGGTCAGCGTGCGGGTCTCGCCGGTATCGAGCTGCACGGTCCGGCCACTGGACGCATTGCTGCGGAACATGATGGAGCCATCGCCAGTGCCGTCTTCTCCCTCCAGACCGATAGGGCCGCCCGGTCCGGTCACCAGGCCGCCCGCTGGTTCCTGCCCTCCTGGGTGAATGGCCGCAGGTGGCGCCGCTTCCGCAAAGTAATCGTCAAACGGCCCTTCCGTGGCGGACAAGCCCCATCGGTTGGCGTTTAACGTCGCGTGCCCCAGCGGATTGGCGATGGCGTAGTCACGCGTCGCCTGTATGGCATCTCTGGTGTTGTCGTAGAAATTGATCGGCTTGGAAGGATGATTGTCCTTGCCGAGCGTCTGCCTGTCGAGCCAAGCGCTGCCGAATTGATAGGTGAATAACGACCCCGGATATGTCTTGATGAAGGATCCCCCTTCGTTGTCGCGGATGATAGCGTCCCAGACCGTGCGGCTGAGCCGGTGCTGTGGGTTGGGCGAACCCATCGCCAGCAGTGCGATGAGCTGACCTTCGTCCGTGTAGAAATCCAAAGTCGCTGGCACTTCCATGCCGCCAACTTGCTTGCTGGCGTACTGACCCAGCGGATGGGCCGGGTCATCATTGAGCTTGAATCGGCCGAAGCTCCCGCTGTCGTCATCTCGCGGCTCGTTGGGCTTCCAGCCGAGGAAAAATTGGTGGGTATTGCTGAACCGGCCGTCGTCGAGCATGAAGTTCCAGTTGACCCTGCCGTAAATCTCGTCTACCAGGGTGCGGATTTCGGTTTCGATGGCGCTGCTGTCACCGAAATACTGGGCAGTCGTGACCATTCCCGCGATCGCCAAAGCCGTGTCAATCGGGCTCAGTTCGACCGTATGGAGCGACTCCAGCTGCGGGGTTGTGGGGACGTCGAAGTTCTGTTTACGCAGTCCGTCGATTCCCAGAAAATGATAGAAAAAGCCTTGGTTGCCGATGGTGCCGACGCGATCGGCCCCCTGCGGATGATCGCGAAGTACGCGCAGGATGTCGCGCACACGAGTCGCTGCATCCGTGCGGGAAAGGTATCCCTGTTGAGCGTCTACGACGTAGGAGGTTAGCTGGAAGCCGACACCACCGACCGACATCAGGTCGGCAGAGGTTGAGCGATCTTGGATGATGCCGCCGGTACGTGGGTCCGTGGAAGCAAAGTCGAGGAAGTACAAAGAACTCGTCGCCCGGACCTGGTCGAGGAATGCCTCATTGTAGAGGTGGACCAGACTGCCGTCGATCGGGTCGCGGGCCTGCTGCAGATCCGGGTAACGGCCGTCGACATCGATGAACTCCAGATTGTCCACGAGAAACCGGCCGGTATCGGGGTTGGTGATGCCGGCGCCGACGTTTACGCGTTCAATGATCAGCGCAAAACTCGAGACCTTATGCCAGTCGAAAGCACGCGGGTCACCCTGGCCGGCGACCGAGTCGGTGAAATCGCTCAACAGCGAGAAGGTTAGCGTTTGCCACGAGCCGGTGCTCATAAGAGTACGCCGTGCAAAGACGTCGAAATGCTGTTCGTCCTGCAATTCGATCTTCAGTGTGACATTCTGGCTCGACTCAAGCCGGACATCGAAACGCAGCTGATCGACGGTTCGGCCCGCTAGCGGCAGGAAGCCGCGGTAGAGATTCTGAGTGTCAAGGAAGTAGCCGGCAAACGGGTGCCCCTTTTCGATTGTAGTCCCGTCCAGGGAGACATCCGTGTCGGTCAAGCCGAAGAGCGATGCAAAGTAGCCGGCAAACACTTCCGGAGCCTGACCGGTGAAGTTGAACGAGATGTCCAAACTGCCGCCGACTGAGCCTTTGGAGACGGGCGCTACGTCGAGCGTCGTGGTGTTTGCCGACGTTTCCGTGGCCCCGGTGTTTCCCCCGAAGTAATTGAAACCGAGGTCGGTCTGCGTTACCTTGTTGTCCCAGTCATCGACGACAAAGACTTCCCCGGTCTTGGTGGGGAGCGGAAGTTGCGGCGCGAAGAGGTTGATATTGCGGTCGGCCATGATGGCCCAGGACGTTGCAGCAAGGCCGACGCGTTCGGCAATG
>JACPZP010000097.1 GCA_016195405.1 Planctomycetota bacterium
GCGGTTGGTTCGACGCTGTCGCGGTCCGCCATTCCGCCCGGCTCAATGGTGTCGACGAACTGGCGCTGATGCTGCTCGACGTCCTAAGCGTCGTGGAGGAATTGAAGATTTGCACTGCCTATGAGATGGATGGACGGCGCATCGATTATTTCCCGGGCGACAGTTTTCTTCTCGAGAAATGCCGCCCCATTTATGAGACCGTGCCAGGTTGGAATGTGGATGTGTCCAACGCGCGGCAACCGAGCGATCTGCCGGTTGCGGCCCGTAACTACGTCGATCGTTTGTCGCAGTGCCTTGAGTTGCCGATTTCCATCATTTCAGTGGGTCCGGATCGCGAACAAACAATCGTCCTTTAGCCGCTTGCGTTGGGCGTTCGCATGACTCCCCGCGAGCGCCAAACGTAAACACGAGGACTTGACTTGTCGGCTACGACGTTTACTCCCGATACGTTACAACGCTTGGCGAGCGCCGGGCTCGATCCCGAGCGGTTGCCGCGGCACGTCGCTATCATCATGGATGGCAACGGTCGGTGGGCGCAGCTGCGCGGCTTGCCACGGATTGAGGGCCACAGCCGGGGCGTCAAGAGCGTGCGCGCCACGATCGAGGAATGCTGCCGGCTCGGCATCGAGCAACTGACACTCTATTGCCTCAGCACCGAGAATTGGAAGCGGCCACAGGACGAGCTGGATTTTCTCATGGCGTTGCTCCACCAGTATCTCCTTGCTGAGCGCGATGAGATCATGGAGGAGAACATCCGCTTCACGACCATCGGCCGCCGCGAAGGGCTCCCGGCCCAGGTGCTGGCTGAGATCGACGAGAACGTCCGGCTCAGCACCAAGAACACCGGCATGACGCTATGCCTTGCGATCAATTACAGCGGCCGAACCGAGATGGTCGACGCCGTGCGGATGCTGGCGGAGAAGGTCAACGCCGGCAAGCTCATCCCGGAAGACATCGACGAGACGACCATCAGCGATGCCCTGTACACGGAAGGAATGCCCGACCCCGACCTCTTGATTCGCACGGCCGGCGAGATGCGCGTCAGCAATTTCCTCCTTTGGCAGATCTCCTACTCGGAAATCTGGGTGACGCCCAAGTGCTGGCCCGACTTTGATCCGGCGACCTTGCAAGAAGCGCTGCGCGAGTTCGCCCAGCGCGAACGCCGCTTCGGCGGCCTGAACCCATGAGCGCGAAGGTTTGAGCCCGAAGCGCTAGCGAGGGCCGCAGCCCCGGGCACCCTCGCTAGCGCTTCGGGCTCAATGGATGCATCATGCTAACGACCCGCTTGTGGATGGGCGCAATCCTGGTGGCGTTGACGGCGGGCATGCTCTTTTTGGATCAGAAGCTCGCGCCCGTCTATCCGTTCCTGTTTATGTTCGTGGTGGGCTTGGGACTGTTAGCATGTCGAGAACTAATTCAGCTTCTGGGACCGAACCGGCGCCCGCACGTCGAACTCTGTTATGGCGGCATTGTCTTGATGGGGGCGGCGAATCTGCTGGCGCAAATGCCTTGGCGCCATGTTACCTTGTCGCCGCATTGGGAGGTTATACTCGGTCTCTTCGTCGTTCAGCTTTTGCTTCTTTTTGTCCGCGAAATGTCGAGCTTCACCGAGCCCGGGCGTCGCGTCGAGCGCATGGCTTTGACCTTGTGGATCATAGCGTACCTGGGCGTGGCCCCATGTTTTCTAATGCAATTGCGCTGGTTGTTCACGCCCGTGATTCCGTTGTTTCTGTCGACCGAGAATTTGCACCTTCTGCGCATTGGAAGTTCGGAATACGAGTCCTTAATGAACGCCGGCGCCGTCGCCTTGGCCCTCGCGATCTTCGTTCCGAAGGCATGCGACATCGGCGCCTACTGTACGGGTCGCATGATCGGCCGCCATCGCATGACGCCTGTGCTGAGTCCGAAAAAAACCTGGGAAGGCGCATTTGGCGGCTTGGTGCTGGCATCGTTGGCGGCAATCGGAATCAATCGTCTCTCACCAGTCAATGTTCTGCCCGAGAACTTCGGCATCGAAATCGCCTTCGGACTAACGATTGGCATCGCTGGAATGTTCGGCGATCTCGCGGAGTCGCTCATCAAGCGAGACTGCGAGCAGAAGGACGCCTCGAAAGTGGTTCCCGGATTTGGCGGCGTGCTCGACGTGGTCGATTCAGTGATATTCTCGGCGCCCGTGAGTTACTTTTTCATTGTGTTGTTTTCCCCGACTCCGCTTGCGGATGAACTTTTCCGGTCACGCTAAGCCGCAAGCGGCGAGTAGGACATGAACGGCGAAACTACCGTCACCCTGACGCTCGACGATCGCGACGAGGCCCTCGGGCTTTTCGGCAGCCGCGATCAGTTTCTGCGCATGATCCGCGATGCGCTGGCGGTGCGCATCGTAGCCCGCGGCGACGTCGTTCACATCGAAGGAAGCGAAGGCTCGGCCGACCAGGCGGATCGCGTCTTTCAGCAACTTCGTCTGATGCTGAAAAAGCAGGGCAGTTTAACGTCGGAGAACGTCCGCACGGTGCTCGCCGTCGTCATGCAGAACGACGACCGCCAGGGGCCGCACCGGCAGGCACTGGTAAGACCTATCTCGCCGTGGGCATGGCCGTCAACATGCTGCGGCAAGGGACGGCCAAGCGCGTCGTCCTGGTTCGGCCCGCGGTCGAAGCCGGCGAGCGCCTCGGCTATCTTCCCGGCGACATCGTGGCCAAGATCAATCCGTACATTCGCCCCTTGTTCGACGCCCTCAACGACATGATGGAGCCGGAGCAGGTCAAGCGCTACATGGAGAACGACATCATCGAGATCGCTCCCTTAGCTTATATGCGCGGCCGCACGCTCAACCAGGCGGTCATCATCCTCGACGAAGGACAGAACACCACCATCCCGCAGATGAAGATGTTCCTGACGCGCATGGGCAACGGCTCCAAGATCATCGTCACCGGCGACATCACCCAAGTCGACTTGCCCAGGCAAACCCGCAGCGGCCTGGTCGACGCCATTGGCCGCTTCAAGGCCATTGAGCGCATCGGCATCGTCTATCTCAGTGAAAAAGACATTGTCCGGCACCCGTTGGTCCAAAAGATCGTGCTGGCTTATGAGGATGATAAGCCGAGAAAAAAGCGGAGCGACGAGTAGATGTTTTCCGCGAAAAAACTTCCCCGCCTCGGTCAATGGAATGGCCGGCGGCGGTCTTCACGTGAGGATGAACCTTTGTTGCGCTGGCTCGCCAAGCCGGCGGTCTTGCTGCGGCTCGCGGTGGTTGGCGTTACCACCGTTTTGGTCACGGCGCTGGCGATCTGGTGGGGGCCGCCCTTCCCCTACCGAGTCGGCGAAATCTATCCGCACGACTTGCGGGCCCGCCTCGACTTTGAGGTCATCAACAACGTCGAGCTTTACAACCGCCTCGACCCCGGCGGCAAAGTCGCCGATCGGCCCGTCGTCGAGAAATACGAGCGCGGCACCGTGATCGTGCCGGCGGGGCAACCGATCCAAGAGCGTCAACTTCAGTTGCTCGAAGAGGAGCACACCGCCTACGATCTCAACATGGCCGACGAGGCGCAGGTCATGCGGGCCGTGGCCCTGTTCATGATCTTCGGCCTCTTGAGCACGCTGGTGATCCTTTACGTGAATCGCTTTCAGCAAGCGCTGGCGCAGAGTTTGACCATGGTAACGGGCGTGTGCGTGCTGGTGCTGTTCACGCTCCTCTTGGGCCTGCTCCTAAGCATGCCGCCCTGGTATGCGGTCTTTTTGCCGATGACCATCACCGCCATGGTGCTCACCCTGGCGTACAATCCGCAGTTCGCGCTCTTGATGTCGTTCAGCCTGGCGTTCACGATTTCCGTCGCCAATGGAACGGACGTGGAACACGTGCTGATCCAGATGGCCGGCGTGGCGACGGCGGTGCTGCTCTTGCGCAACGTCCGCACCCGGACCCAACTCGTGCAGGTGGCGTCGCTAGCCGGGCTGGCGTATCTCGCGATGACCGTGGCCACGGGGCTGGTCACGGGCCAAACGTGGAACTTGATCGGTGCCGACAGCCTTCGCCATTTCGTGTGGGGCTCGCTGGCCGGCTTCCTCCTGACCGGGCTATTGCCGCTGGTGGAACGCTGCTTCAACATCGTCACCGACATAAGTCTTCTGGAATTGGCCGACGGCTCGCATCCCCTTCTCCAGGAGTTGGTGCGGCGAGCGCCGGGCACGTACACGCACAGCATCACGGTCGCCACCTTGGCCGAGGGGGCCGCCGACGCCATCGGCGCCAATCCGCTCCTCGTACGCGTCGGTGCGTATTTCCACGACATCGGCAAAATGCTTAAGCCGCACTACTTCATTGAAAATCAGAATGGGGAAAATCGCCACGCCGAATTGGAGCCGGCGCTTAGCACTCTGGTCATCATCGGCCACGTCAAGGATGGCTGCGCGTTGGCCCAGCAATACGCCTTACCCAAACCGATCATCGACTTCATCGCCCAGCACCACGGAACCACGCTGGTGGAGTTCTTCTATCGCGAAGCGCTCAGATTGCAGGAAGCCATCGGCAGCGCGAGTGCCGATTTGGAGTCGGTATTTCGCTATCCCGGCCCCAAGCCGCAGACGCGCGAGCACGGCATCCTGATGCTGGCCGACTGCGTGGAAAGCGCGAGCCGATCACTGGCCAATCCAACGCCCGGCAGCCTGAACAAGCTGGTGCACGATTTGTTGATGAAACGGCTGCTCGACGGTCAATTCGAGGAGAGCGGCCTGACCTTGACGGAATTGCACACGATCGAAGAAAGCCTGAGCAAGTCGCTAATTGCCCTGTTCCACCACCGCATCAAGTACCCGGAAGACGACATCGTTCTGCCGAAAGCGGCGTGACGCCCCCACTTGCGGTTTAGCGTGACGTTTGCATTCGCGCTAACCCGCAAGCGGCGGCTCGGGCGGCAATGGCGTCGCTCCGGGCGGCGGCGACCCTTTGCCCGCGCGAACGTACGCTGCCCGGCGGCGCTCGTATTCTTCGGGCGTCAAGCGCTCCAGCTCGGTCTCGCCGCCATCGACGCCGTGCTGGAAAATCTGCTTCAAGAAGGGAATGCACCAGCCGCACCCGGTGCCTGCGCCGCCGCACTCACTGAGCTGGCTCGGCACCTTGGGTTTCGTCTGGCGGACGAAGTTCACCAGCTTTCGCCGGCTGACGTGAAAGCAGTAACAGATCTTGGCGTCTTGATCCATGGCGCGGTCATTATACTTCAGAGGCGCGCCCGTTAGGAAGCGGAGTGAAAGCCCGCTTCCTAACGGGCGCGGCTCTGTTATGCCGCGCGTGCCGCGGGGAAGCGAAGTTTCGAGCCGGCGACGTAATCGGCATTGATCTCGATGCTGATCCAATGCCGCTCCAGAGACTCGGCCACTTGACCGGTGACATTGCTGCCGCCGAACGGATCGAGCACGGTCTGGCCCGGCTTTGTCAGGAATCGAATGAAGAAATCCGGCAGCTCCGGCGGAAAGCGAGCCGGATGAATCGGCAGTCCCGCCTCGCGGCACCGGAAAAGATACTCGTCATAAGAGCGTGTATTTGGCACGGTCAACAGGTTGGGCGGAATCGCGCCGCCGTTGTCGCGCTGGAAGTGCGGGCCGATCTCGTGCTGCGACGGCCGCATCGCCGTCTTGTAGCCGTCCTTCAAGAGCCGTCGCATCGACTTGCTGTACGGGACGAGCACCCGGCGATTGTCGGCTTGCGGCTCGGTGGTCTTCGACAGCCACCAGATCGACGTAACCGCTTCCTTGACGCGGGTGCGGCGAATAGTGACCCACTCCGCGGGCGTCGGCAGCCGCGATGGGTTAAACCAGTAGAAGTCCTGTGCTAGGAAGAAGATTTTGCCCAACCGCAACAGCAGTTCATACGGGAAGAGTGAACGCGTGCCGCTGCCCCGATTCCAAGCTCCGCCCAGCTCCATGACAAAGCTGCCGTCGGAGCTAAGGATGCGGTGAATTTGTTCGGCGAGGGGCCAAAACCAATCGATGTACTCCGAGGCGGCCACATTGCCGTATGCTTTCGGGCGTCGCAACGCGAAAGGCGGCGACGTGAAAACCAGCGCGACCGATTCGTCCGGCAGTGTCTTCAACACGTCGAGCGCATCGCCCTGAAATGCCCGGCCCCAGGCAGTGGTGTACGTCGGCTGCTTTCGTGACCTGGCCACGCGGACGGACTCCTCCCGCAAATGTGACAATGAGGGGAGGAGCTTATACCGCGATGCGCCGTTCATTACCAGCCGAGGCGGAACCGTAGATTGGGCAGATCGCGAAGAAAGGGAAGGCGAGCGTCGCCGCGCAAGCACGACGTGTTGCGATTCGGCTGTGGCGTCCTTCACGTCGGGCTTACGCCGCGACGCTCGCTAGCGCCGGATTACCAATACTCGATCGGCCCCTTCGGCACTGCTATCTCAGGCACCACCGTGCTATTCCAGTTCGCCGGCGGCCCGTTCTCGCGCAGTCCATTAACGATTCCGTCAAAATCCGCCACGCTCTCCAGCATCATCAGCCGTTGCTGGATTTCGCGTCCGGGCTTCAGCACGCGGCAGTACCAGTTGGCGACCTTGCGAAAGGTGAGACTGGCAAAGCGCTCGCCCCTCTCTTCGACCAGCAAGTAATAGTGCCGATGCATCAGCTCGAGGCGCGCGTCATAACCGGCGGCGGGACCGGGGTCGCCGGTGCGATCCCAACGGCAAAGCTGCGCGAAGATCCACGGGTTGAGCAAAGCGCCGCGGCCGATGGAGATACCGGCGCAGCCTGTCGCTTCCAACATGCGTAGGGCGTCGGCGACGGAGCGGACGTCGCCGTTGCCGATGACAGGAATACGCTCGACGGCTTCGACGACGGCGCGGATGCCTTCGAGATCGACCTCTCCGCCAAAGCCCTGCGCCCGGGTGCGGCCATGGATAATGACCCCCGCGACGCCTGCCTTCTCGAACTCGCGGGCGAAAAACGGCGCGCTCTGATCACCGCTATCCCAGCCAAGACGCATCTTCACGGTGACCGGAATCTTGACGGCCTCTACAACGGCTCGGACCAGGTTGACCGTAGTCGACGCGGAAGCCGCACAAAGCAGGGCCGAACCGCCGCCGCCACGAGTCACCTTGTGGACGGGACAACCCATGTTGATGTCGACGACGGAGGCGCCGTAATTTTCCAGCCAACGGGCCGCCTCGCTCATCTCCTTTGCTTCGGTCCCATAAATCTGCACGGCCACCGGCCGATCCTCAGGGCAAGTAGCGATCAGCTCCATCGTTTTGGGACTTGCCCGCAGGAGCGCCCGGGCGTTGACGAGATCCGTCGTCGCCAATCCGACGCCGCCCAATTCACGCACCACCCGGCGAAACGGCAGATTAGTATAGCCCGCGAGAGGTGAGAGGAGATATCGGGATGCAAGTCGCAGTTTCCCCAATGAGAGCGAGTTTGCCATGCATGGTTCCATGTCTAGCCGCTTCCATGTTTGCCGCGAACCGGCGGCGAGCGCGAACTGGTCCCTTGCGCGCACTAATCCCCGTGGCGTGCTCGGTCCGCGCTCGCCGCTGGCTCGCGGCTAAACGCTGAAGGCGCGAAGGCTACCACGAGCGCTAAAGCCGCCCCGGTGACGATGTCAAGCAAATGATGTTGCCGCGTGAACAAGGTCGCCACCCAGACAAGTCCGACGCCGCCAAAGGTCATCGGCCACCAACGCGGGAAGTCGCGAATGAGCGCCAAAGCCAGCAGGCATGTCAAGCTTACGTGCAGGCTGGGAGCGGCGTTGGCCGGCGGCTCGTCCACCGCAATCATCATTTCATACAGCTGGGCCGTCAACCCCGACAGCCCGTGCTCCGGCGGCCGCTTAGCGGTCTGTGTCGGGATTACGATGAAGATGAGCAGCGTAATGCCGACCACGATCAGGCCGCGACTGACGTACCAGCGAAACGTCGCCGGACGAATCAACCCGATTGCAACCGGGCCGATGACATACGGAATCAGATAGACCCACACCCACGCCGGCTGATACGGGATGAAGTCGTCCCAACTAGTGTAAGTGACAATCTGAGCGTCCCAGCCGCGCCACTTGAGGACAACCAGGTAGCCGCCCAGCGACACGCACATGAGCGCCGCCAGGCCCAGTGCCTGGCCGAGAAAGCGTCGCCATGTCAACGGCGGTCGTAAGTTCGCGTCGTTCATGAATCGTTTAGCCGCGAGCCAACGGCGAGCGTGGACAGAATCCTCAAGTCACATAAATCCATCTGGAAAGCACATACGCCGGAACCAACAATACCACCAACAGCAGTCCGATGAGCCCAGCCAACGACGTCGCCAGCACCGCGTCCAGCAACACGAGACCCAAAACGGCCCGCTTGACCACCGCCTGCACATTCCGTGGCAGGGGATTCTGAATCGCACGCACCACGGGCACAGCGATATAGAAGCCGAAAGCCGCGAGCAGGTAAGGGAACAGGATTGCCGAATGGACGCGAAAGCCTCCGTATTGCGCCAAATTCGGAACCGTCAGAGCCAGCAACAGCCCGCTTAGCATCAGGCCGGCGCCAATTAAGAGGACTACCGGCTTGCTGATTGACGCTTCGGTGCGCGCGAAAAGCGTCACGCCGGCAATGTAGAGGCCGACAACCAAGCCCAGCGCAATTCCCCATGCGCCGGTTCCGCCGCTTGCCACCGATAATCCCAGAAGCAGATTGAGAAACCGACACGCGCCCATCGCCGCTGGGCCGATGTAGGTTTTCTTGAACCAGCCGTCGTACAGGAAAATCGTCCCGACCAACACCATTGCCAGCGGCAGCGATCTCCATCGGAAACCGTCCGCACCAAGGTCTGCCAAACCGGCCAGAATCACTCCCGCCGCCATCAACAGCGCGCCCAAGCGAATCGCCGCCCCCAACGTCACGCGCCCCGACGCCAACGGTCGAAATGGACGCTCCCTTTGATCCTGAGCTAAATCGAAATAGTCATTCCACACTATCCCGGAACAATAGAGCGCCACCGATGACAAGAGCAACAGAGCGAATTGCAGCCAGCGCTCCGGCAACGCCCCGGTCGCCAGCGCGCCCAGGCAAATGTCCGCCATGGCGGTAAACGCATTCGGTACGCGCAACAGCCGGGCATAATCAAGAACGCGGCTCATTCTTCTGTAATATGGCGCGAACGCGCTCCAGCGCTGTGCGCGCGGCGAGATCAGGATCATCGACGTAGGGATAGAGTTCGATCGTGATCCAACCTCGGTAGTTGATGTCCCGGATGGCGGCTAGCGTGGCCGCGAAGTCGATCGCGCCTTCTCCGGGCACCAAATGATGGTGGACGCGGGTGACGGCGATGTCTTCGAGATGAAAATGACGGATGTGCTTGGCCACGCGCGGGATCGTCGTCGCCGGCTCGTCCTTCACGCAATACGCATGGCCGATATCGAAATTGAGCGCCACCGCCGGCGATTCGATGTGACTCATGAATTCGAGAAACTGATCGACGGTCTCGATCAATAGTCCCGGCTCCGGCTCGACCAGGAGCAGCACGCCCTCCCTCTCGGCATGCTCGGCCACCGGCTTGATCATCTCCACGAACATCTTCAAAGCCGCGGACCACGACGCTCCCGGTTCGACGGGTCCGCCCGGCTCGGTGGTGATGCACGGGGCGCCCAGTTCCTTCGCCAAAGTCAGCGCTCGCATGGTGTGATCGATGCGAATCTGCCGATAGTGGCGTTCCGGCTCGATCCAGGATGGATGCCAATAACGCTGCCGTGGATCGTTGACGGCGTGCATCATGAAGGCGTTGATGTTCGAGATCGCCAGGCGGTTGTCGGCGAGTGCTTGGCGAATCGCCTGTTTCTGCTCCTCTAGGAGAAACGCCGGCCAAGCGTGCGGCACGTCGGCCATGATTTCCACGCCCGTGTAGCCGATGCCTGCCAGCCGGCGCACCGCTTCGGCGAACGAATATTTGAGATACGCATTGGTGCTGAACGCAAGCTTCATCCTGTCAGTATATTATTTGAGCCCGAAGCGCAAAGCGGGGGGCATTGTGCAGACGGCAAGTAAAGGAGCATCCAATGGCGAAATCGCCGGAAGAAGCCAAGGCGTCGATGATTGCCAACCTCAAGGAAACCACCGGCAAGTCGATAGACGAATGGCTCAAGATCACGCGGGCAAGCAAACTCGCCAAGCATGGCGGAATCGTGAAGCTGCTCAAGAGCAAGCACGGCGTCACGCACGGCTATGCGAACGCGATTGCCCTTGAATCGCTGAAGACCGCGGACACTCCGACCGGCGGCGACGACCTCGTCGCCGCCCAATACGCGGACGCCAAGGCCTCGCTCAGGCCGCTGTACGACGCACTGCTGGCGGCAGTCAACAAGTTCGGCCCCGATGTGGAGGCTTCGCCGAAGAAAGCCTATGTCAGCCTGCGCCGCAACAAACAATTCGGCATCATTCAACCTTCGACGGCGACTCGACTCGACGTGGGCATCAACCTCAAAGGCGCCAAGCCGGCCGGCCGCCTCGAAGCTTCCGGCAGCTTCAACGCCATGGTCAGCCACCGCGTTCGCATAAGCAAGAGCGCGGAGATCGACAAGGAACTGCTTGGTTGGTTGAAGGCGGCGTACGACGCGTCTTGAGTATAATCCAAACGGGTTCATGGCGGTGGACTACAGATAATGTTACCCGATCCGGCGGATACGATCGTCGCTCTTTCCAGTGCTCCCGGGCCTGGGGCGCGGGCGATCGTTCGCTTGAGCGGCTCGCAGGCGTTCGCCGTAACGGCCCAGCTTTGCAATGATCTTGTCGACGCCACCATGCAGGATCGAAGCGTTCGCCAGGTGAACGTCACCCTGCCGGGCGTAACGTCTCCACTTCCCGCAGAGATTTATCTGTGGCGGTCGCCTCGAACCTACACGGGACAGGATCTGGCGGAAATTCACACGCTGTCGTGCCCGCCGCTTTTGGAGCTATTGATCGCGCGCTTTTTGGACCTCGGCGCGCGCGCGGCTCAGGCGGGCGAATTCACCATGCGGGCGTTCCTGGCCGGCAAGCTCTATCTGACCCAAGTCGAAGCACTCGTCGGCGTCATTGAAGCTACGGATCGGACGGAATTACAACAGGCGCTAATCCAGCTCGCCGGAGGCGCCAGCCGGCCGCTTCAACAATTGCGCGAAGATCTTCTGAACTTGCTTGCCGACGTCGAAGCCGGGCTCGATTTCAGCGAGGAGGACATCCGCTTCGTCGAACAGTGTCAACTGCTCGACCGCGTCGCCCATGCACTGGCTCATGTGACACTCGTTCGCAAGCAAATCGACCAACGCTCGCTGGCCGCCAAGCCGTTTCGAGTCGTGCTTACGGGAATGCCCAACGCCGGCAAAAGCATGTTGTTCAACGCCCTTCTTGGCAGGCAGGCAGCCTTGGTAAGCGCCCACTCCGGCACGACACGCGATTACCTCGAAGGCATCCTCCGAATTGATAACGCCTCTTTTCAGCTTGTCGACATCGCTGGCATCGCCGCCGGCGCTGACTCCATTGCGGCCGAAGCGCAGATGCTTGGCCGCGAGCAAATGGAGACGGCCGACCTGATCCTGTATTGCCGAGCAGCCGAATCCGCTGACGAAGACGACGACGTGCCAACCACGATGGGCCGCGCATGCGTGGATCGCTTGTTGCGGGTGGCGACGAAATGCGATTTGAAACCGGCGCGCACGGGATGGATGTCAACGAGCGCCGTTACCAGGCAGGGGCTGGCCGAACTGAAGAAGACATTGGCGGACAAGGCGCGATCGAAAAAACAGCCGCCGCTCGCGCCGAGCCTGAGCCGATGCCGGCACCATGTGGAGGCGTGCTTAAGTCACCTGCGCCAGGCGCATGGCCTAGTGCTGAATGAGGATCCGGTGGAGCTGCTGGCTGTCGAGTTGCGCGGGGCCCTGGAAGAACTCGGTGCGATGGTGGGCGCCGTCTATACCGATGACTTGCTCGATCGCATCTTCAGCCGATTCTGCATCGGCAAATGACCGGCGAGCCGGGAGCGTACGCGACCGGAGTTCGGGTCGCGACCCGAACTGCGGTCGCTTACGCTCCCGGCTCGCCCGAGTTCTTGCTGCCTCCGGACATTTTCTCCTCAAATTCCCGGACCGCTGCTTGCAAACGCTCTTTCATCTCCACAGGCATTTCCAAGGGCGGCAGCTTGCGGCACATCGTCACGGTCACTTTGTACGACTCGAGAAAATTGATGCACGGCCCGCATTCGCGGAGGTGGTGGCAGATCAAGTCCGAATATTCCTTGGGCAGCTCGCCGTCGAGGAAGTCCTGGAGCAATTCAGCCAGTTCTTTGCAGGTCATCATAGCGTCGCCTCCTCGAAATGCGGCGCCAGGGAATGGCGCATCAGGAGCCGGCCGCGGTGCAGCCGGCTCTTCACGGCGGGCAGACTCAAGCCGAGCATGTCGCCGATGTCTTGGTTGGGCAGCCCTTCGACGTCGGCCAGGACGTAGACGTCGCGATAGATTTCCGGCAACTCCGTGATCGCCTTTTCGATGAGGGCCGTCGTTTCTTTGCTCTGGACGATGTTGTCGGGACTGGCCGACCAGGGCCTGATGCTTTGGGCGTGGTAGCCGTGCTCGGTGAAATGATTGAACGGGTCGCGGACTTCGCGGTGCTCGCGATTGGCGCGTTTGCGGCGGTGGGCCAAGGCGGCGTTGACGGTGATGCGATGGAGCCAGGTCGACAAGTTGGCCTCGCCGCGGAACGTGTCCAGTTTACGCACTACTTGCAACAGCACGTCCTGGGTCACGTCTTCGGCGTCGGCGTCATTGCCGAGCATGCGCCGCGCCAGGCTGTAGACGCGCGGCGCATGCTCGAGAAAAACCTGCTCCGGCGTCCACTGCGCGCCGCTCCTTGGAACAATGTCCTTGGCAGCAATTTCCTTGGCCTTGCCGTTGGGTTGCATGGGCTTGGCTTCCAGTGCGTTCATGGTTCACCATGCGAAAGGATCGCCATGCGTAAATTGGAATGCTGTCATTGTAGCAGTACGGACGAATTTCCGTGGTCATGAGCCCTGAGAAAAACCGAACCTTCCGACAGCGGCGGTGTCTGTCCACTGACAATGGATTCGTTCGCTCTGTTCGTTGCGCGAGCGCGAAACGTAAACAAGATCGGCCCGTTCGGCGTCCGGCGATGCCAGCGGTCTTTCAAGCCGCATAGATGGGTTCGACTCCCTTACGGGCTACTATTCACGTAGGACAGGCAGCCTTGCCTGTCCTGGAACCGCGGACAGGCAAGGCTGCCTGTCCTACGAAGGAGGATGTTCCGTGATCGGCTTCTCGAAACGCACGCCGCGACTCCCTTCAGGGTCGTGGCGTAACGGCAGCGCACTCGCCTTTTAAGCGATGAGGTGAGGGTTCAAATCCCTCCGACCCTATTCGAGCAATGAGCATTTATGGGTTCGACTCACACCTTGGCTAATCCTTATAAGGGCTGAATATGCGCGCTGACATGGCAAAGGTGATTGTTGAGCGGGTCTTTCCAGGAGGCCATCCCCCCCGACGAATCTGTTCGCTTCATTCGGTAAGTCTTTGTTACCCGGCAAGTTAAGGTGTGAGCCATTTCATTGAATTGCGTCGCCTGGGGTGTGTGGGGGGGTGGCGACACAACGAATTCTCGGGCGCACGGTGTTACTTTGGCTTGAACCATGCCGCAAATCGAGATCTCCTTAGAAAGTCTTACATCTCATCCAGCAAATGCCCCAGCTTGTCTTTCTTCGTCTTCAAGTAGCGCACGTTATTCTCGTTGGGCGGCACTTGGATGGGAACGCGTTCGACAATGTGCAAGCCGTAGCCGTCGAGGCCGACGACTTTGCGCGGGTTGTTGGTCAAGAGACGGATGTCGCGGACGCCGAGGTCGAACAGGATCTGGGCGCCGATGCCGTAATGGCGTAAGTCGGCGCTGAAGCCGAGCTTGTGGTTGGCCTCCACGGTGTCGAGGCCCTCTTCCTGCTGGAGTTTGTACGCCTTGAGCTTTGGAAGAAGGCCGATGCCGCGGCCTTCCTGGCGCATGTAGAGGACCACGCCTTTGCCGGCGGCGGCGACCTGAGCCATCGCGTGGTGGAGCTGGCTGCCGCAATCGCAAAGCTCGCTGCCGAGGATATCGCCGGTCAGGCACTGGCTGTGGATGCGGACCAAAATCGGCTCGGTCTGCGCTGCGACCTGGCCCGCCTCCTCGCGGCCGACGCCGCCCATGCACAGGGCCAAGTGCGGCTCAAGATCGACGATTGACGAGTATGGGATCAGGTCGAATTCGCCGAAACGCGTCGGCAGCTTGACGGTCAACTCGCGGTGGATGAGGCGTTCGCGGCGGCGGCGATGCTTGATCAATTCCTCGATCGTGCACATCTTGAGATCGTGCTTCTTGCAGAATTCACGCAGCTCCGGCAGGTGTGCCATATGGCCGTCGGGACGGACGACCTCGCAAATGACAGCCGCCTCCTTGAAGCCGGCGAGTCGTGTCAAGTCGACGCTGCCTTCGGTGTGGCCGGCGCGGACCAAGACGCCGCCTTCACGAGCGCGGAGTGGAAAGACGTGGCCCTTGCCGCGAATTAGGTCGGCCGGCGTCGAGTGGTCGTCAATGGCGACGGCCACGGTGCGGGCCCGGTCGAATGCCGAGGTGCCGGTGGTGATGCCGGTGCGGGCGTCGATCGATTGGGTGAACGGCGTCGATTGCTGATCGACGTTGCCGCCGGCCTGGGGCTCCAGGTGAAGCCGATCGCAGATGGCCGGCGAAAGGGCGAGGCAGACGATGCCGCAGCCGTTGCGCATCATGAAGTTGATCGCTTCGGCGTTGGCGTTTTGGGCCGGGATAATCAGATCGCCCTCGTTCTCGCGATATTCGTCATCGACGAGCACGATCATGCGGCCGGCCTTAAGCTCGGCGATGGCTAGGTCGATGGACACGAAATCGTGCGAATTTGGCATAGGGTTTCCTACTGTTTGCGAAGCCGCAAGCGGAAAGCGTCACCAGCAACCTCATTGTAAGGGGTTTTGAGTTGCTTGACCTTGCGGCCGCCAGTTGCGAGAATTGTAAGTCCCAGGCACAATCCAAGCGGGCTTGAGAATCTCATGAGCAATCGTCGCGTCGGTCTTTGGTTCATCGGCGCCTGGGGCGGCGTGGCAAGCACGGCGGCCCTCGGGCTCTCGGCGCTGTCGCGGAAGTTAGCCGACGCCACCGGCCTGGTTACTGCCAGCCCGCTTTTTGCCGACATCGATCTCGATGAACCCAGTCAATTCGTCGTCGGCGGCCATGACATTCGAGATTCCAGCTATCTGCATGCGGTTCAAGACCTGCGCGAGCGGTCCAACCTCTTCGACAGCGCATTGATCGAATGCTGCAAAGCCGATTTGGAATCTTGGGACGCCAATGTCCGCCCGGGAACGGTCCAAGGCGCCGGGTCGACCATCGCCCGATTGGCTGATCTACCTGAAGCCCAGCGCGCCGATACGCCGAAGCAAGTCGTCGAACGCATCCAGGCCGATTTGCGCGATTTCAAGGCACGGCACAAGCTCGAACAGGTGGTCGTGGTCAATGTCGCCTCCACGGAACCGCCGGTCGCAGTGGACGATCGTTTCCAAAAAATGGCGAGTTTTCGCGCAAGTCTGGAGAAGAAAACGACAGACATGCCCGCCAGCGCCCTGTACGCCTGGGCGGTTCTCGATCTCGGTTGGTCTTTCGTCAATTTTACGCCGTCTCTGGGAGCTTCGTTCCCGGCGGCTTTGGAGTTGGCTCAGGAAAAGAAAGCAGTCACCTGCGGCAAGGACGGCAAGACCGGCGAGACGCTCTTGAAGTCGGTGCTCGCCCCCATGTTCGCCTTCCGCAATCTCAAAATCCTGAGCTGGGTCGGCCACAACATTTTCGGCAACCGCGACGGCCTGGTGCTCGACGATCCCAGCAACAAGTCATCGAAAATTCGCACCAAGGACCAGCTCATCCAGAACATCGTCGGCTACAAGCCGCAGACGCACGTGTCGATCGAGTACATCGAGTCATTGGATGATTGGAAGACGGCCTGGGACCATATTCATTTCAAAGGATTCCTGGGCACGAAGATGATTCTGCAATTTCTCTGGCAGGGCTGCGATTCGATCCTGGCGGCGCCCTTGGTGTTGGATTTGGCGCGGCTGTCACTCTTGGCCCAGCGGCGCGGCGAAAGCGGCGTGCTCACGCACCTGGCGTGTTTTTTCAAAAGTCCGATGGGTGTGGAAGAGCACGATTTCTTCAAGCAATTTGCGATGTTGGAAGCGTACACGCGAAGCCGGCGTGCCGACCTCAAGGGCTAAGCGCGGAAAGTTCGCCATGACCGAAGTGACTTAAAACCCGGCAACATTCTCTTGAGTGGCCGCGGCGAGCCGGTGATTACGGACTTCGGTTTGGCCTTGCGCGCCAGTGTCAGCATTCCGGCCGCGCAGTCGGTGCAGACCATAGATCATGAATCGCGGCTGACGCAATCCGGAGTGCTCCTGGGCACTCCCGCCTACATGTCTCCGGAACAAGCGCGCGGCGACGTCGAGCGCATCGGTCCTGCCAGCGATGTTTACGCGCTGGGCGCGATTCTCTTCGAATTGCTTACGGGAAAGCCGCCCTTCCCACCCGTGCCGTTGGTGGACATGGTGCGGCTTATCGAAAATGAGCCGGCGCCCGCGCCGTCAGCAATTCGGCGCGGCGTGCCAGCCGGGCTGGACGCGATTTGTCGAAAAGCGATGGCCAAGGCCCCCGCGGAACGGTTTCCGTCAATGGACGCCTTCGCGGATGCGCTGGCGCCGTTCGCTGCGAAGAGCGGCGGCAGGCGCTGGCGCCAATTCGCCGTCGCGGCCGCGCTGGCCATCGTACTGGCTCTCGCGGGCGGCGTGATCTATGTGCAGACCGAGAGTGGCACGATTGAGATTCGGCTCAATGAGCCGGCGGCCAACGTGCAAGTGCTGGTTGACGGAAACGAAATTCAACTGACGGATCGTGGTCGCGTCACCAAGTTGCGTTCTGGACCGCACGGTCTGGAGATCAAAGGTCCGGATTTCGAGACGATTGCGCGCACTTTCAAGGTGTACCGAGGTAGGAATCCAGTTTTGGAAGTGGAGTTGAGGCCGAAAACGAAAGTGGCCGACGCCAAGACAGAGGAATCGTTAACGCAGAATGCCCAGCGCTTGCGGTTGGCAAGTCTATTGGCTCAGGGCGAACGGCTAATCGCGCAGTCGCGCAACGGCAAAGCGGTGGAAGTCGTGGAGGAGGCCTTTACTCTCGCCCCCGATTCTCCCACGGCCCTCGGCTTGCGAGCATTGCTCCGCATTGGGCACGGTGATAAATCAAAGGCACGCGCCGACGCTGAGGCTGCACTCAAGCTCAATCCGGAGACATTTCAAGCGCTGCTCGCACTTAGCATCCTGAACGCGGAGGAGGGCAAGGCGGACGCGGGCATCGCTGCAGCAAACGCGGCAATTCGCCTGCGTTCCGACAATGCATGGGCTTGGTCGGGACGGGCTAAAGCATTCCTGGACAAAAAGGAGTTTCGGCAAGCGATTGCGGATGCAACGCAGGCAATAAACATTGACTTGACGCACGCCCCGTCATTGCTGACGCGTGGAGCGGCATACGCAAACCTGGGCGACTATGACAAGGCCTTAGCCGACTATGACGCGGTATTGGCGAGCGATCCCAAAAACGCCGGTGCGTTCGCCCAACGGGCATTGGTTCACACCAAAATGGGCAGCCGAGCGAAAGCGGAAGCGGACTGGAAGAAGGCGAATGCGCTCAACCCAGCCATAAAGTCCGAAGTTAGAGTCGTGTTTTCCGACCCGCCGGAGATGCCGTTGCGAAAGAAGCTCTCAGCCGACAAAATCGCGCAGGTGGGAGAACTGTTGGCGGCGATTGAAAGAAATTTCGTGCAGGGGGGGCCTCAGGACGTCCTGAAGATAGCCGATGAAGCACTTCTCATCGACCCAACTTCGCCGGCGGCGCATTCGGCACGTGCCCGAGCGTTGACGGAACTCGACCGCCATCGCGAAGCGCTGGCGGAAGCAGAGAAAGCGCTGCCGCTGGCCCCCAAGGATGCCTGGTTGTACGTCTCGCGAGGAGTCGCCCGTGGCGCCATGACGGAACCTGTTGCAGCCATTCCGGATCTCACGATCGCGATCACGATTGCCCCCGCAAACGCATACGCCTGGGGAAATCGCGGCTTTGCGTATGGCTTGCGAGGGCAGTATTATCAGGCCGTCGCAGATTTGAACAAAGCAATAGCTCTAAAATCCGTTAGTCAATTCCACATGAATCGCGGCTCGAGCTACGTTTTTCTGGGGGAGTACGCTAAAGCTCTTGCCGACTACGAAACAACCGCCAAGCTCGATCCGGATAATGCGCAATGGCGCATGATTTGCTCCGTCCTACGCAGTCGACTCGGCGACACCGACGGCGCACGCAAAGATCGAGAAATGGCAATCAAGATCGATCCTACCATGAAGGACGTCCCGCCCATGCAGCTGCCCGCTCCGCTGCCGCCGTTGAAGCTGGATCCCGTGGTGCTGGAGGAATCGAGGAAAAAGTAAGACGTACGCCTTCAACGCGTCTTCAGTCTCAACTTCATGATCCCTTTGGACGACGCGGTTTCTATGCCGTTAGCCTCCATCTGGAAGGACAAGTCGAAAGTCAGCTCGCCATCGATCCATTCCTGCCTTTTCTCGTCGAAGGTCTGCTCGCCGGTCACCTCATAGCGGGCATTTTTCACCTCAATGGGCGAGCCGGCCGGCTTGAACCGGTCCTTGGTCAGGAGCCCGGAGACTTTTACGCGCATCCGTCCGTTTTCATTCGCAAGCTTCTCATAGGTGAGGTTGCCCGTGGCGAAACCGCCGTTGCCAATGGTGACTTCGGCGGGTGCAATCCATCTTTCCTGCCCGCGCACAAAGGGCGCGTGGAATAGGAAGGCGCCGGCGACCGTGCCGCCTTCGATGAACTCCTTGGCGCCTTCGCGGGCCACTTTGGTCTTCTCGACGATTCTGCCGTCGGCGTCCGCGCGGATCGTGTATAGCGCGTTTCCAAAGCTGTCCTCCATCATCGCCTTCGTGCCCGGCGGTGCGTCCTTCAGCGTCTTTTCATCGAATTGCCCGGATAGATTGTTCTTCACCCTTTCCCGGCTTAGGAATAGATCCATGATCTCCCTGCCGTCTCTGCTCCCTTGCAACTCAATGGAGTCGAGAAACAACGTGCCGAGCGCGCCCTTGCGTTTCCACGTGTAGGCGATGTTGGTCAGAGTGCTGACTTTTTCCACGCCCGGCTTCGCTTCCACGAGGAGTTGGCTGGCGATCGTGAGCTGGAAGCGCGTCTCGCTCCCCGTCTGGGCGCTTCCCGTCTGGGCGTGCGCATTCGACGGGGCAGTCAAAAACGCAATCATGGCCAACAGCGGTACAATGCGACTTAGCGTTTTACGCGACATGGCGAGTCCTTTCGCTTGCTAGACTTCTTCCTTGAACGGACATTAACCCTGAGCGCCGGCGCCCTTGCGTAGCATGGCCGGCAAAAAGATCAGTAACACGATGACGGCGAGAATCATCAGATAAACCAGATTGTTCATCTCGGCGATGACAACGCCGCTAACTCCTACTCGGGTCTCGTTCACCGAGATGATCTTTTCCACGGGAATAGTGACGGAGCCGGCCGCCGGATCGCTGACCACCTTGCCGGTCTTGGCGACTAACATGAGTGTGACGCGGCGCGGGACGCCGTCGAGACTCTGCCGAAGACTGGGGAAGACGATCTCGCGTTTCTCCTTTTGAATCACCTGGGTGACTTGCTCGAGGATGAACTTCAAATCGGCGATGTTCTTGGCCGGATAGTATTGCCCGCCGGTTTCGCGGGCCAGCTTCATCAACTCCTCTTCGTTGATGCCGTCGTCGTGGATTTGGATGGACAGATTCTCGAAGATTTCCAAGAGCGACTTCTCATTGCGGGCGGGATAGTACTTGCCGCCCGTCTGGTTCGCCAGCTCGCGCATGGTGTCTTCGTCGAGTTCGTTTTCGCGGCCCAAGCCCAAAAGATACAGGGGAATCTTGGCCTCGCGGGCGAATTCGATCACCTCGTCCTTGCGGCGGCGGCTGCTATTGTCGATGCCGTCGGTCATGGCCACCACCACGCGCTTGCCCTTCTTGCCGTCGGCCTCCAAGGTGGCGACAGCGGCGTGGCAGGCGTCGAAGAGCGCGGTTTCGCCGCCGGGCGCCAACCGCTCGATCGCGTCTTTCAGCCGGATTTTGCGGCTGCTGAATTCCTCCGGCGTACCCACTCCCGAGGCGAACGGAATCAGCGTGGTGCGGGCGCTTTCCGGCATGATGTCGATGAAGCGCGAAGCCGCCCGGTGCAAGGCCACGATCTTGGAGACGGCGTCCTGATCGTCCGCGGGCGACTGCATGCTGCCGGAGCGATCGAGCACCAAGACGCTGGATACAACCTCCATTTTGCCGGGCTCGCCGATGCCGATCGTGTAAATCTTCACTTTGTTTCTCTTCGCCAACTCAATCACCGCCAGCGGCGGCTTGACGCTATTGAGATCGAGGCCGTCGGTCATGAGGACCAGCGCCCGTTCGCGGCCTTTCGGCCCGGCGGCCAGCATTTCGATCGCTTTGATGGCCGCGTCACGATACGCGGTGCCGCCGCGCGGTTCGACACGGTCGATTTCCTTTTGCAAAAGGTCGCGATCGCGCGACAGGGGCAAAATCGGAGGCCGCAGCTCGTGATCGAAGAAGATCAAGCCGCAGTCGGCCTTGCCGGGCAACTTCTTGAGAAATGTGGCGGCGGCGGCGCGGGCCTGGGCGATTCGGCCATGCTCTTTCATGCTGCCGCTGGTGTCCAAGGCGAGCACGACGTCCAACTCTTCGGTCCGATGGGCGCGCGGCAAATCGACGTCCATGACCGGCGTGCCGTCCTCGAGAATGCGAATCCTATAATCCGCGCTCAACTCCTCCGCGCCGGTTTCCTGAGTCGAGACCACGAACGAAACCTTGATAAGGACCTTTCTGCTCTTTGGATCCTGGTACAGCTCCATGTCGTGGTTGGAATCGAAGTGAATCTGATAAAGCGCCTTGCCGTTTTGCCGCGCGTTTTGTTGCGCGTGGATGGGAAGGGCGGCAATCGCGAGGCAAATCATCACGAGAGACACGGCGGCGCGCATCGGGATCCTCCGGCAGACTTCAATCCATGCTACCATGACTGGCTGCAATTTGTCATCATCGACCTGGCAATTGCGCCTGTTAGTGCGCCACGAGCACGTTGTAGCGGTATTGCAACTTTTGTTCCTCGCCGGGGCGCAGGGTGATCGTCCAGGTCAGCTCGTTGCGTTTGTTGACGCTATAGGCGCCTTCTTCGCGCAGGAACGTCTTTGGGTCGCCGTCCGCGCTCTTTAGCTCACCGGAAAAACGGCGGCGGATCAGCATCTTCACGTTCTCCGAGCGGTGGTTGCTGACCGCGATCTCGGCGGCGATGGTGGAGCGCCGATAGCGGTTGCCGCCGACGTAGATGATGTCTGCCTCGCCGTTGCCCTTGGCGAGCACCTCTTGTTCGACGTTGCGGGTGCGGATGCTGAGCGCTTTGGTGATCCGCACGCAGGTCTCCTCGCCGGCGTTGACCCAGTAGCAGGTGCGTTGGCCGTTGAATTGCCCCTTGGCCGTGACCAGAGCGGGGCCGGTCGTCATCGGGAAGTCGAACGGGTTCTTGAAGCGCAGCGCGTCCCACGGATCCTCGGGCTCGTCTTCGGAACGCGCCCGTGCATGATAGCGGCCATGCTCGTCGCGATTGTCCGGTATGATCCACTCGACGATGCGTTCGTAGGTCGCCTTCCCCTCGGCCAATGTCAAAGCCAATGCGTCGCCCTTAGCCAGCGTGCGTTTGCCGATCGATTGGTAGTGCAAATCAACGCCCTCGCCCATTGGATTCGCCGACAGATTCAGCGCCATCACGTTTACATAACCACGATCGTTGGAAGTGGTATTCTGCAGCAGCAGTGCTTGATCGAAGCCGCGCCCGCCGCTGCGCAGCTCTTGGAAAAACGCGGCCCAACTCGCTTTGGGCGCCAAAAGCGATTTCACATGCCCGAACTGCACGCTCGGAAAGCCGGAGATGAGCCGCATCTGGGCGTCTTTGAGGTCGGCCAATTCGTTGCGGATGACGCCGCCAAGCTCCAGCTTCAAGCTCTTCGGGTCGCTGATGTCCACTCGGTAGCTCGACGCCCACGACAACCCGTGTGTCAAGTAGGTGACATGGAGCGCTTTGCCGTCCGCCTTGGCGACGCGCAGGATCAAAACCGGCTTCTTGGCCGTCGCTCGATCTTTCCAGTCCACGTCGACGGCCGCGATCTCCGCGATATCGACATAAAGGCGCCCCGTTCGGGTCTTGAGAATCAGCATGCGCTCCGTGCGCCGGGCCGTGTCCGTCGGCGACTCGTTCAGCTTTAGCACCGTGCCGCGCATCTCACCAAGCTTGCCGCCTCGAAAATGAACCGTAACGAGTTTACCCGCCAGCTCCTCTTGCAGATTCCCCGCCGGCGCCGCATCATCGGCCACCTCGCTCTCGCGCATCTCCACAGAAGTCTCCACGCCGGGGCTGTCGATCCACCAAGTTCCATGCACGGGCTCGGGCACGTCATCCAGCCGGTACGTCCCAGGGCCGGGCACTTCAATCTCCCGCTTAACGATCGCCAGCCCATTCTTGAACAGGCCGACGGAGACAATTTTGCTTTTGGCCGGCTGCTCCTGAGCCGGTTTGTCTTGTGCCGGAAGCGGCGAGACGGTGAGAACCAGGGCCGAAACGCTGATCATGAGCAGGAATACACGCATGGGTTTCTCCTAAACTTGGAGAGAAAGAGAAGCTTGGCATCACGACGGAGCGCGGTCTAGTTTGTAATGAGACCTTTCGATCGAGCAATGAGAACCTGACGAAGCTCCAGCACACCGAAAAGGATCAATGTCAGGGACACAAGCGAGACAGTCAGCTTTTGCCAAGAGAATTCATTCAATTCAACGTCGGACCAAAACGGAACGCGTCCCGAAATCAACTTCCATTCTCCAAAACCCCAGGTGACGACAACGGCAAGAATGATAAGGCCCACGGAAGCCAACGCGATGCCTAGGCCGCGCCATGGGGCGAAGCGCTCGAGAGGTTGCGTTGCGATAATGAGGGCGAAGAATCCAACAAAGGCCGCTCCACAGAGGAATTGCCAAACCCAGTACACCCGAAAGACGAGATCGGGCTCGCGGACCACGTTGACCGGAGTGGTGACCGGCCCCCGCAAGACCCGAACTTGTATGCTCCCTCTAGGCAGCGTTTTCTCCCAGGACTGCTTTAGGTCAGAATCCTTTTTATCGCCGTAAGTAGCGGCGCTAATGCTGACGATGCGATCGCCGTCTCTCAGTCCCGCGCGAAGTCCTGCGGACCCTTCCTTTATGGAAGTGATTCTGCCGACCATAGGCGGGTCGCCCGGCACAACGGGCGTTGGGCCAACTTCGACTCCCAAGAAATCCCGTTGAATAATGGCACAGGGCCATCCACATGCCACAATGCCGATAACGCAGACCGCGATTTGCGCCCGCGTGATCCCAACCGCAACAGCCATGGCGCGAAGCGCGGGCCATCCAATCCAAACGCCCGCGACCAAGAACGCTGTCCCCCAAAACACCTCCCTCGGACCTCCGTGTGTGGAAAGCGCGACCACCAGCGCGTTTCCTGCGATTGCAAGTCCCAACACGAATGCCGTTAGGCGAACGGCAGTCTTCCACTTCTCGGGTGTTCGAGGTGAGAGCAATTCTCTCTCGGTTCCCGACAGAGATTCCTCGGCGTCCCTGCGTGCGCGGCTCGAACTGAGGCGCTCCGTCCGATCAGTGGCATCTTCTTCAACTGGAACGACGCGCCCTAAAGCCTCCGCTGGGGCGCCGCGCAGGCACGACTCCACTTCCAAAGCAATCTCGCCCATGCTCTGATACCGCTCGCCCGGCTTCTTCGCGACCATCTTGCGAAATAGCGCCTCGATTTCGGCCGAGATGTCGGTCCGTTTCGCGCGCAAGTCCGGAATCGGCTCCTCGCGATGGGCCACCAGCTTCATGATCGGCGTGTCGCCGGCGTATATGAGCTGTCCGGTCAAGAGATAGTAAAAGGTGCAGCCGAGGCTGTAGATGTCGGACCGGGCATCGGCGAGCTTGGGATCGAGGGCCTGCTCCGGCGCCATGAAATCGACCGTCCCCATGATGACGCCGGTCCGCGTCATTTCGTCGCCTGGGAGATTCGCGGCCAACGCCGCCTCGAAGCGCGCTAAACCCATATCGAGAATCTTGCAAACGCGTGAACCGGAGGCCACCCTGAGGATCAAATTCGAAGGCTTGATGTCGCGGTGGATGATGCCCTTCTCATGGGCGTGGGCCAAGCCGCGGGCAGCCTGGACAATGCAATCCAGAGCGACGCGTACCGGCAACGGGCCATCGCAGCGCACGATCTGAGCGAGATTGCGTCCTTCGACCAACTCCATGACCAGGAAGTGAACGCCGTTGGCTTCGCGGGCGTCATAAGCGGCGACGATATTGGGATGGATCAGCTTGGCGGCCGCCTGAACCTCACGATGAAAGCGCTTGACCGCTTCGGGTGATTGCATTGCCGCCGGAGGCAACACCTTGAGGGCCACCAGCCGATCCATACGCCGGTGCCGCGCCTTGTAGACCACGCCCATGCCGCCTTCGCCCAGCTTGTCCAGGAGGATGTAGTCTTCGAGGATGAGGTTCTCGGCATTGCCTTCCAGCAGGGCCTGCGCCTGAAAGCTGGTGAGGACTTGGTCGGCAACCAATCGCTCGGCCGCTTGATTGGGGGATTCGGCGGCGGTTTGAGGTGGGAGTGTGCGCAGAGCGTCGCTGGACAGAATGCCGCTTTTGGTGAGTTTATTTAAGAACGAATCGGACATGCGCGAATCCTGCCTCCCCTACCGCGGTGCTCGCCTACTTCGGCTCGCGTTTGAGGAGTATTGCCTGGCCTTCGAAGTTATTCGGGCGATTCTTGCTTCCACCAAGAGCGAGCTTGAGCGTGTCTTCACGAAGCTCGTAAATGCCTAACCGCACTTCGCGGTCCTCTGCGTCATCTCGTGAAAGACTTATTTCCGTTGGCCAAGCTCTGGGGTCGAGTTCGACTTTGTATCGTTTATTCCAGCGTAGCTGCTGCCGCCGAACCGATGGTCGAATGACGCGCACAGCAACATTCTACTCTTAATGCGTAACGCACGAGAGTTATGGTCCGGAATTGCAGATGGAAGGCTGCCGAACAACCTATTGCGCCGCGAGCGGCACGCAGATGATCTCCTTGTCATTGCGCAGATAAATGCAGCGAATGGCGAAGGCGGGGTGCGACCAGAGGACGTCGCGGCCGTGCGTGGCGTAGGTCGGGTCCAAGAGGTGCGTGCGGCTGACTTGCTCGTAGGATTTGGGCGTCATCTTGGCGATGATTAGGTCGCCTTGCTCGGTGTAGAGGAAGAAGCGTTCGCCGTTCTTAACGATGAAGATATCGGAGGATTGCCGGTTGTATCCCTTATTCGGCTCAAGCGTGGTCCATAAGCGCTCGCCGGTGTCTGCGCGGATGCACACGAGTTCGCCGTAGGCGGTATTGCCGTAAGCGTGGCCATCTTCGGCGAACGGCGTCCCGAAGCAGCTGTCGAAGCCAAGCTGCTTGGGCTCCTTCTTGCGGACCGCTTTCGGATCGCCCTTCCACAACACAGTGGCGTCTGGCTTGTCGGTTGCCAGGCGAAACATGAACGGCGGATTATATGGAGGGCAAACGTAAAGCAAGTCGCCCAATTTTCTCGGCGTCGCGATGGCCATGCCTGTGAAAGTCTCGATGGGATAGGACCAAAAAACACGTCCCGTTTCGACGTCCAGACTGTTGACCGCCTCGCCGTGCCAGACGATGAGCTGCCGCTTGCCGCCCGCTTCGTAGATCATAGGCGGGCAATAACCGATCTGCTTGCAGGTAAGCGCCCGCCACAATTCCTTGCCGCTGTCCTTGTCGAACGCCACGACGGCGCTGTCTTTGCCCCCGACCATGCAGATGAGCCGTTGCCCGTCGATGAGCGGATGAGCCGCGAAGCCCCAGATGGGCGACTTGGTGTCATACTCCTTCTTGAGATCGCGCGACCAGAGGACTTTGCCGCTTTCGAAGTCCAGGCAGAACAGATGTCCCTCGGCGCCAAGTGAGTACACCTTGCCGCCGTCAATATTCGGCGTGGTGCGCGGCCCAAGCGGATAGCCGATGCCGTAGTCGCAATCGTACTCGTGCTTCCAAAGGATTTTACCGTCTGCCGCGTTCAGGCAAAGAACCCGTTCGCTGCCCGCCTTCTTGTTCTTAACGGGATCGGGAACGACGCGGTCGGTGACCAAGACGCGGCCCTTGGCGACGGCCGGCCCGGAAAAACCAGCCGCGATCGGCGTCCGCCAGCGCCAGCATTAGGCTAACTTAGTATTTTAGGCTTAGCATTTTCGGTATTCTAGAAAAAGTATTGTGCCGTTGCGATCGTTGCTTGGCAGTATAAACCAGAACTTCAGATGCGGGACGAAAACATGCCTCGAAGCAGCTTGGGCCGGGTGGTTCGGCTGGTCAATCATCTCCGGAATGGCGATTCCTACCGGGATTTGACCGACCTGGAGCTTCTCCAGAAGTTCCGCCGCGAGCGGAATGAGGACGCCTTTTCGATGCTGGTGCGGCGACACGGCGGGTGGGTGTTGAACCTGTGCCGTCGGGTGCTCAACTCCGCGCAAGACGCCGAAGATGCATTTCAGGCCACTTTTTTGGTGCTGGCGCGCAAAGCCGGGACCCTGCGCAACGGCTCTCTGCTGTCGAATTGGCTGCACGGCGTCGCCTTGCGCACCGCCCGGAAGGCCCGAGCACTTTCCTGGCGTCGCCTCCATCACGAAACCAATGCCATGGCCAAGAATGAAGCCATCGACGAGCCCAGGGCGGAGGATCGCCTCATCGAGGTCGTCGAGGAGGAATTGCAAAAGCTGCCGGCCAAGGTCCGCCAGCCATTGTTCCTTTGCTATTACGAGGGGAAGACGCGTGAAGAAGTCGCGCAGGCGCTTCGCTGTTCGCCGGGCGCGGTCAAGAGCAGCCTCGAACGCGGCAAGAAGATGTTGCGCGTGCGTCTCGCCAAACGCGGTTTCGCCTGCTCGTTGGCGGCGCTGTCGATCGCGATTGCCCAGCCTGCCGTGGCCGTCGCGCCGGCGCTGGTCGCTTCCACGCTCAAGGCCATCTTTTCCGGGACCGCTTCGGCTCAGGTCGCTTTCTTGACGCGGAGCGTATTGTCCGCTCTCCTTTTGAAAAACTTGAAATCCCTGGCCGCCTTGGCGCTGTTGACCCTGGGTCTCGCCGGCGCAGGTTGGGGTTGGCACTCGGCCTATCAGCGCGAAGCGAGCGACGATGTTCCGGTAGCCCAGGTGAAATCTGTTTGGCCGCACTTCACGCCGGCTCTGAAAGCGCCAAATCCGGCGCCCGAAGAAGTTCCGGCGCCGCGGGAGGAATTGGCCCCGAATGATTTACGAGCCATCAATTTTCTGGGGCAGCCGATCGCCATGAGCAAGACTGTGACGATAAGCAGCTTCGTCGTGGTGGTTTCGAGCGACGGCGTGTTTTCGTTGCGTGTGCATCCTACTCGCGGACCGGAGTTGATCGGTCCTATCGCCGGGTTTGAAGACCTGGACGACTAAGCTTTTTTTCATTCCTAAACGGAGAATTTCCCATGTCTCGCTCTCTCTGGTCGCGCTGCGCGCTGGCGGTCGCCTTGTTGCCGGCCGCCGCGTTGGCGGCTCCCGCCCAAGACAATCCGATCCCGAAGATTCCGCTGCCGCCTGGCATCGAGATTCCGCAGATCGAGATTCCCCAAATCGACGGTTTGCCGCAAGAAGTGCAAAACATTCTGAAGCAGATGCTCGGTCCCGCCAAACCCGCCACGCTGAAGTGGGGAGGCGCCAAGCTCAAGAAGCCCGGCGCAGCCCTCCTGGAACAGTTGAACCTTCCCGATGATCAGGGACTCATCATTGCAAGCGTCGAGCCTGGTTCCACAGAAGCGAAAGCCGGCCTTAAGGACAATGATCTGTTGCTTCGGATCAACAACCAATCGGTTCCTGCCGATCCGCAAGCCTTCGCCAAATTCGTCGAAGGCTTCAAGGCCGACGCTTCCGCGGACTTGAAGGTCCTGCGCAAGGGCAAGGAACAGGTTTTGCGGAACGTCAAGCTGGCCCGCGTCGCCGAGGATCACGCCAATCCCTTCCATGGCTTCGGCGGAATCCTGGGCAACGTCCAGGTCATTCAGCAGGGTCCGGGCAACACGATGAAGGCTGAGACCGTCGTCAACGGCGCGAAGTTGTCGCGCACCCAAGAAGGCGACGATTTCACCGGCGAATACTCCAAGGACAAGCTGAAGATCGTGGTCACCGGCAAGCTCATCAAGGGCGCCGTCGTGCCGGGCCTCATCACCGTTCACGAGGACAAGGAAATTCGCAATTACCAAAACATGGATCAGGTTCCCGAAAAACACAAGGACGCCGCCCGGCAGGTGATGCAACCCATCGACCTGCGCGGCTTGGGAATACCCGAACTTGAAAATCTTCCGGGCCTGCCAGGCCTGCCGCCGCGACAGGACTTCTAAATCCGAGAAGGAGTAAGAGGAGGATTAAGATTATAGGAAGAGGACTAACAGCAAGAGCAAGAGCAAGAGGAAGATTAGGAGTAGGATTCTGGCAATTCATCGAGGTCGGGAGACCTCGACCGAGCGGGGCTGCTGGGCGAGCACGACCTGCGGAAGCGCGAGTCCTACTCTTGATCTTTGAGGGATTCGCGCCACCGGCTTGACGCATCAGGCGTTTTCCGGTATACCCCCCTCCTTTCCAATCCGATCTTGCGCTCATTCGACGTCGGGGCCGGGGGACCCATGCGACGCCACTTGCTCGTGCTGTTGACCGCCCTGTTGGCCGCGACGTTTGTCGCCGGCTGCACGCGCTCGTTCTACAGGCTGTGGGCCGACCGGGAAACGTACCCGATCGAAGTCGAGCGCTATGTCTTACCCGAATACGACATCGGCCGCATCGACATCACGCCCGCGCCCGAATCGCGATTGTACGACCCCACGAATCCGGACCATCCTCCAAGGCCCCCCGATGATCCAGCCGCCGCCGTCTTTATGGCGCGGCCAAACGGGATGAAGGGCGCAAGGATTTGGAATCGCGACGGCGTGTCCGACCGCATCGAGCCGGAAGGATGGGAAGAGGCGCTCAAGCCCGACGAGAAGGGCGTGGTGAAACTCGACCAGGACCGCTCCGTCGAAGTCGCTTTGCTCAATAGCCGAGAATACCAAACCGCTCTGGAAGCCGTTTATCTTGCCGCCCTGAACCTGACGTTCGACCGCTTCGAGTTCGACCTGCACTGGTTTGGCCGCAACGGCACCTTGTTCACGCACAATGGCTCCGGCAGCTTCCCAACGGAAACGAACACGCTCACGAGCCTCACGGATGTCGGCTTCACGCGCAGTCTCGCGGCCGGCGGCCAGCTCGCGGTCGATTTCGCCAACAGCGTTGCCTACGAATTCGTGGGCAGAACCACTCAAGTGAAGTCGAACATCGTGCTCACGTTCATGCAGCCGCTGTTGCGCAACGCCGGTCGCTACGTGCGTCTGGAGACCTTGACCCAGGACGAGCGCAATGTGCTCTATGCGGTGCGCGACTTCGGCCATTTCCGCAAACAGTTTTGGGCAAACGTGGCAATTCAGAGCGGCGGCTATCAGGATCTGCTGCTGTTGCTGCAGACCCTTCGCAACAACGAGGCCAACCTGAAACGGCAGGAGGAAAACTACCGCCTCTACAAGGAGTTGTTTCGCGCCGGCCGCGCTTCCGTGGTGGAGGTCGACCAGATCTTCCAGGGCTTGCAGCAGAGCCGGCAGGCGGTGATCGACGCCCGCGTTAATTTCGAACGCTCTCTGGATGCATTCAAGCTGCGTCTGGGCGTCCCGCCGCGGCTGCCGGTCGAGTTGGACGACGCGCTGCTCAACCAGTTCGTGCTCGTCGACCCGGGAACGGAAAAGCTGCGCGCGGAGTTGGACAGTTTTCAGCAAGATCGGCTGAAGGAAATCGGCGAGCCGCCCACCGTGAAGTCGCTGGAAGCGAATTTCGCCAAATTGGCCGAGTCTTCCAAGCGTGTGCCCGAAGCGCTCGACAAGGCCGCTGCCGATCTCGCTAAATGGGGCCGGCGGATCGATCGCCCCGCGCTTCCGAACGACGATCCGGAGCAACGCGAGCGGGAGCAAACGGGCTATCAATCCGCTAAGAAACTGCTCGCTGAGATTGCGGCGGACGTGATTAAGGTCCAGTCTGCGATTGAGCAACATCGCAAGCTCGTGACGGAGCAGACACGCAAAGAGGGTTGGGAGAACATCACGCTTGATGTGAAGAACCTGCTCGCACAGCTCGACACGGGTATCACGCTTCAGGCCCAAGCGCGGATCTACCTGATTGAGCTTCCCGACGTGGACGTGCGCGAACCCGAAGCGCTGGCATTTGCGAAAGAGAATCGCTTCGACTTGCAAAACCGCAAGGCGCTCGTGACCGATTTTTGGCGAAAGATCTGGGTGGCGGCCAATCAACTGCGCGGCGACTTGAACATCGTCTCCCTCGTCAACGTCGGCACCGATCCCGATCACACGAGACCGTTCAATTTCGCGGCCGAGGCCACTAACGTCTCCGTGGGCTTGCAGTTCGAAGGCCCGCTGAATCGCCTGGCGGAGCGTAACGAGTACCGAAAGAGTCTGATCTTTTATCAGGTGGCGCGGCGGGCCTATATGGGATTGTCCGATCAAATCGAGTTCGACATCCGGCAAGACCTGCGCCAGCTTGCCCGGCTGCGCACCAGCTTTGAGATTTCCCGAATGCAATTGCTGTCGGCAGCCAACCAGGCGGAAAACTCTCGTCTCAAACTGGTCGGCCCGCGCGACCGCCGCACGGCCAACGACACGACGACTCTCGATCTGCTCAATGCCTTGAGCAATCTTTTGGCGGCACGCAATGCTTTGACTGCCAATTACATAAATTTTGAGCAACAACGCATTCAACTTCTGTTAGACTTAGAGAGTCTGCAACTCGATGCGCGAGGGTTTCCCGATGCCGCCCGAACTAGAATGCCCGCCGTCCCCACCGACCTCCCTGACCCCTCAGGAGAATTCCCACCCACTCCCAGCGCGGCGCCCGGCACTCCCCAAAGGTAGAAGGCCCCGCAGCTGGTTGCGAGGCCTTATCCGCCTCATCGTCATCGCCGCCGTCGTGCTCGGCCTCGGTTGGGCGGGCCTCACCTGGGCGCTTACCGGACGTAAGACCGACGACGTGCTCACCGCGACCGCGGCCAAGGGCGACCTTGTCCTCACCGTGGTCGAGCGCGGCGAACTGGAAAGCGCCAAGTCGACTCAGGTCCTTTGCGAGGTCGAGGGCGGCGCCAAGCTGGCCAGCATCGTCCCCGAGGGCACGCGCGTCAAGAAGGGCGATGAGGTCGCCCGCTTCGACATCGATTCCATTCTTAAAGGCGTCAACGAGCAAGAAGTGAAGTGGGAACAGGCCGAAGGCAAGATGCAGGCGGCCCGCAGCGAGCTGGAGGTGCAAAAGCACAAGGCCGACAGCGAGATCGCCAAAGCGGATCTGGCACTGATCCTCGCGAAAATCGACTTCGACTCTTACGAGAAGGGCGAGTACTTGGTCGAGGTGGACAAGAGGAAGGGCGCGCTCGAATTGGGCAAGAAGGAGCTGAAGGAGGCCGAGGACAACCTTGATTTCACGCGCGGCATGGTCAAGAAAGGCTTCGCGCAACTGGAGCAGATTCGCGGCTTGGAGCTGCAAGCCGAGGGAAAGCGCTTGAACGCCCGCCAACAGGAAGCCGACTTGATGGTCTACGAGAAGTTCACAAAGCTGCGCAAGACGACGGAGCTGAAGGCCAAAGCCGAGGAGGCCCACCGCGAGCTGGAGCGCACCAAGAAAAGCCAGGCGGCCGCGGTCGAGAAGAACACCAACGAATTGCAGTCGACGACCAAGACGGCCGGGCTGGAGAAACGCCACTTAGAGCGGCTGCGGGCCCAGCTCGACAAGTGCGTCGTTAAGGCCCCGCAAGACGGCATCGTTATCTATTCCAAGCGCTACTACTGGGACGAGGCGTCCCGCATCCGTGTCGGCGGCAATCTCTCCTACCAACAGCCGATCTTCACGCTGCCCGACCTTGACGCCATGCGCGTCAACCTCAAAGTCCACGAATCGGTCGTCAAGAAGGTGCAAAAGGACCAGGAAGCCACCATGCAAATCGACGCCCTGCCCGGCCAGGTGCTGCACGGCAAGGTGCTGTTCGTCGCAACCCTGTCGCAAAGCGAGGAGTGGCGCGGCGGCAACGTCAAGGAATACAAGACCGACGTGTCGATCGACGACCTGCCCAGCGACGCCGGCTTGCGGCCAGGGATGACCGCCGAGGTCCGCATCTTTATCAAGACCGTTCCCGACGCCGTCACCGTGCCGGTGCAAGCGGTGACGGAGACTGGTGGCAAGCACATATGCTACGTCGTCGCCGGCGGCGCCATCGACCGCCGCGTGGTCAAGGTCGGTGAGAGCAACCAGCAACTCATCCAGATACTCGAAGGCGTCAACGAAGGCGAACGCGTCGCCCTAGATGCTCGCATCCGTGCCGCATCGGAATTGAAGGAACAGGAGAAGAAGGGCGGCACCGAAAAGAAGGAAACGACGAAGGCGCCGACCAAAAGCCCCGTTTAGTGTGGCGTTTAGCGGGGAGCCATCAGCGACCGCGGCGGGAACAACTCTTACTCCGGATTACTCTCTTTCGCCAACGAATTCGTATCATGAACGAAAAATGCGTTTCAGGACCTGCCTCTCTGTCTCGAATAAATGAATGTTAATGTCACTGTTTCTCCGTGTCTCCGTGGTTCGGTAAATGATCACCTCACGCTTGGGACACACGATCCGCCTCGGTTTTCGCAGCCTCGCCGCTCATCGCTTGCGTTCGGGGTTGACCGCCTTGGGCATTGTGCTGGGCGTGGCTTCCGTGATCGTCATGCTCGGCGTCGGCGAGGCGGCGCGCTATCATGCCCTTAAGCAGCTCGAAGACTTGGGGGCGAACACGGTCCTTCTTCGCAGCGTTAAGCCGCGCGAGGAACCGACCCAGCAGCAGGGCGTCGACATGCTCGCCTATGGCCTCTCCTACGGCGACTTGGAGCGCATTCGGACGACGATCTCCACGGTCGTTTCAGCCACGCCGATGCGCGAGCACCGCAAGACGGTCCGTTGCCGAGAACACAAGCTCGAAGCCCGCGTCCTCGGCATCACCCCGGATTATCTGCGGCAAAACAACATCGCCCTGGCGTTCGGCCGGCCCATCGATCAGCTCGACGAGCGGAATTTCGACAACGTCGCCATTTTGGGCGCCGCCGCCGCGGAAGCGCTTTTCCCCACGCAAGACCCGATGGGCCGCACCATTTCCATTGAAAACATCGATCGCCCGCGCTCTTTCAACGTCATCGGCATCACCGAGCCGAAGACTCTCGCCGCCGGCGCCGACAGCGGCGACACCGATTTCAACCGCGTCGTCTTCATTCCGTTCACGTCCGATCGCGTCCGCTTTGGCCGCGACCTGATCACGATGCGCGCCGGCTATCAGATCGACCGGCTCGACATCACGCAAATCACAGTCGTGGTCGATCAAATCGCCAACGTCAACAAGACGGCCCGCGTGATTCAGTCGCTCATCGATCAATACCACCCGCGCAAGGACGTGGACGTGATCGTGCCGCTCGATCTCTTGCGCCGGGCGGAGGAGACGCAACGGCTCTTCACGCTGATCTTGGGGGCCATCGCCGGCATCTCGCTCGTGGTCGGCGGCATCGGCATCATGAACATCATGCTGGCCACCGTCACCGAGCGCACGCGCGAAATCGGCGTCCGCCGCGCTCTGGGCGCCCGCCGCCGCGACATCGCCATTCAATTCCTGGCCGAGACCCTGGTCCTCTCCGGTTTCGGCGGCTTCTTGGGCATCGGCCTGGGCCTTGGATTCTGCTACGCCGTGTCGGGCTTGTTCGGCATCCCCACCGTGATCCGCCCCTGGTCTCCAGTGGCGGCGTTCAGCGTGTCGGTGGTGGTCGGCATCGTGTCCGGACTGTACCCGGCACATCGGGCGGCGCATTTGGATCCGATCGAGGCGCTGCGGAATGAATGACTGGAACTGCGACCATGGGCAACAAAACGCGCTGCCTCTGGGCGAAAACCGATCTCTACATCGCGTACCACGACACCGAATGGGGCGTGCCGGTGCATGATGACCGCACGCTCTTCGAATTCCTGATCCTCGAAGGCGCCCAGGCCGGTCTGAGTTGGGAAACAATTCTGCGCAAGCGCGACGCCTACCGCCAAGCCTTCGACGGCTTCGATCCGGAATTGGTCGCGTGCTACGGCGCCAAGAAAGTCCGTGCGCTTTTGGCGAACGAGGGGATCATTCGCAATCGCGCCAAGATCAAAGCGGCCGTGGGCAATGCCAAGGAGTTCAAGAAGATCCAGAGCGAATTCGGCACGTTCGACGCCTACCTTTGGGAGTTCGTCGGCGGCAAACCCACGCAAAACAAATGGAAATCGCACCAGGACGTGCCGGCGGCAACCTCTGAATCCGAAACCCTGAGCAAGGATCTCCACAAACGCGGGTTGCGCTTCGTCGGCCCCACCATCTGCTACGCCTTCATGCAGGCTGTCGGCATGGTCAACGATCACGTCATCGATAGTTTCCGGCACAAGGAGCTGGCTTCCCCCAAGAAGCGACAAATGATTCGCATTGGAGCGGCGAGTAACTCACGCTTCACCCCAACCGACCGCTTCGCGCGAAAGGATTAACATGTTTACACCCGCTCCGGCAGCACAAACGGCTGCCGATACGTCCGCGACAAGAGTCGATTCGCCTCGCCACCCTCGCGGCAAGTTTCCGTGCGGACGTCGAAGTGCAGCGTTAGGCCGGTGCGTATCGCGATGTTGCCGAGATGGCACAGTCGCGTGCTTTTGTGACCTTCCTCGATATCGCAATTGGGCCGGCGATTTTCGCGGATGCAATCGATGAAGTTCTGCAGGTGCGGGCGGTCCATGTCTTGCGTGCGATCCGAGGCTTCGACGCCGTCCTCCACGTGCCAGCCGCGATTGTCGAAGACGAGTACGCCGCGTTCACCATAGAGGGCCACGCCCCACGATTGGCCCATGAGCCCGGTGCGCGACCAGATGCGGTGCTCCCACAGGACGCTGCAACTGGGGAAGTCAAAGACCGCCAGTTGCGTGTCGGGCGTCTGCTGATCGTCTTTGTAGAAGTATTTGCCGCCGCCTGAGGAGATTCGCGTCGGGGCGTCGAGGTTCAAAAGCCAGCGCGTCAGGTCGAGGGCGTGGATGCCGTTGTTGCCCAATTCTCCCGTGCCATAGTCCCAGTTCCAGTGCCAGTTGTAATGGAAGCGATTGCGGTTGAAGAGTCGGCGCGGAGCCGGGCCGAGCCAGAGATCGTAGTCGATGCTCGCGGGCGCCGGACTGTCCTTCATCTTGCCGATGTTGGGGCGGTTGCCCGCGATCCAGGTGCGCGCGAAGGGGACTTTGCCGAGGCTTCCGGAGCGGACGAACTCGACGGCGCTGGCGAAATGCGGCCCGCTCCGCCGTTGCGTGCCGACCTGGACGACGCGATCGTGACGCCGGGCGGCTTCGATCATGCGCCGGCCTTCGACGAGATTGTGCGAGATCGGCTTTTCCACGTAGACGTGCTTGCCCGCTTGGCACGCCCACACCGTCGCCAGCGCGTGCCAATGATCCGGGGCGGCGATGACCAACGCGGTCAGATCGCGATCCTCCAACACCCGGCGGAGGTCGCGCTCAACCCGCACCTTGCGATTTTGGTTCGCGATCAATTGCTGCGCCGGCCGCACCACGCCGTCATCCACCTCGCACAAAGCGGCGATCTGGACGTTGGGCAAGCCCGCGAAACCTTGGATAAGCTGCCGGCCGCGCCCGCGCACGCCCATCACCGCCAGCAGCACGCGCTCGTTAGGCTGCTGCGCAGCGCCGACATAGGTCGCCGCCGTCAGACCCAAGGTCGAAGCTTGCAGAAATCGGCGGCGCGGTAGAGCGATCATGGAGCGTCCTTTCGAGGAAGATGACACGATGACCGGGTGACACGATGACTAGACGACGTTGACTTTACCATTGCGTGCGAATGGAGGAAAGGGAAATGAACGGACGCGCGAAACCGCGAAACCGCGAAATCGCCGAGTGGTAACGCAGACGCTGCCCAATGTGATGGCGTCCACCGCTCGCCACAGCTTTGCATTTGACGACGCCTCATAACAACGGTAACGTAAAGCGCAGGTGATTGCGGCTTCGTCGGTCTCTAGGCGAACCGGAGATCGGGACATGCTGACGATTCTTGGCCGACGCCGGCAACTGTGTGACAACGCCTCCCGGCGGGACTTCCTCAAGATCGGCGGGCTGGCATTGGGCGGCCTGTCGCTGCCGCAGATTCTTCGCGCTGAGGATCAGGCTGGGATCGGCCGTTCGCACAGGGCCGTCATCATGGTCTTCCTGTCCGGTGGGCCGCCGCACCAGGACATGGTCGATCTCAAGCCCGACGCTCCTGCGGAATTTCGCGGCGAGTTCAGGCCGATGCGCACGAGCGTTCCCGGCATCCATATCTGCGAGCATCTACCGCGCTTGGCCGCCATGATGGATCGGTTTGCCATCATCCGCTCGATGGTCGGCGCCGAAGACCGCCATGCCGCCTTCCAATGCATGACGGGCCGAACGTTCGGCCGTCAGCCCTCAGGTGGTTGGCCGGCGCTGGGGTCGGTGGTTTCCAGGCTCCAAGGTCCGGTCAGCCCATCGGTGGCGCCCTTTGTCGGACTTTCGCCGCGGATGCAGACCTCGACCTGGGCCGATCCCGGACAGCCGGGGTTCCTGGGTCATAGCCATGCTCCCTTCAAGCCCAACGCCGACGGCATGGCCGACATGGTGCTGCAAGGCGTCAGCATGGACCGCCTCGCCGACCGCCGGGCCCTGCTTTCGAGCTTCGACAACTGGCGCCGGCAACTGGACAAGCGCTCCGACCAGTTACAAGCATCGGACACGTTCACGCAGCAAGCCCTGTCCATTCTTACTTCCAACCGGCTGGCCGAAGCGCTCGACCTCGAGCGCGAAGACTCACGCGTCCGCGACCGCTACGGGCGCGGCTCGCCGGAGCCGGCGGGTTACGGCGACGCCGGCCCGCTTCTCAACGACTATTTCCTGGCGGCTCGGCGTCTCGTCGAGGTAGGCGTTCGCTGCGTGACGCTCGCCTATGGCCGCTGGGATTGGCACGGCCGGCCTCACGGCACGACCTTTGAGAATGCCCGCAACCACCTGCCCATGCTCGACCTGGGATTGACCGCCCTGGTTGAAGATCTGCACGAACGAGGGCTGGATCAAGATGTGTCGGTAGTGGTCTGGGGCGAGTTTGGCCGCACCCCGCGAATCAACCGCGATGCCGGCCGCGATCATTGGCCTGCCGTCTCTTGTGCCATCCTCGCCGGCGGCGGCATGCGCACGGGCCAGGTCATCGGCGAAACCACCCGGCTCGCCGAACACGCCCGCGAACGTCCCGTGAACTTCCAGGAGGTGTTCGCCACGCTTTACCATAATCTTGGCATCGATACGAATACGGCGACCGTCACCGACTTTACGGGCCGGCCTCACTATTTGGTCGACAACAATGCCCAACCCATTCGGGAATTGATCTCGTAGCGACCCGTAGCCGCAGCCTTCAGGCTGCGGGTTTCCGCAGGTTGAAACCTGCGGCTACAGTTTAGTCCAGTGAATCCCAATTTCCGTCGCCTGATTCCCAACGGACTTTCCCTCACCCGACTCGTCCTCGGCGTAGCGTTCCCATGGTTGCCCGTCGATTGGCGACTCGCGGTCGTCACGATCGCCGCGGTCACGGACCTCCTTGATGGGCTTGCGGCTCGTTGGCTTCACGGCGAGTCCGAAACCGGCCGCGTGCTCGATCCGTTGGCCGACAAGGTGTTCGTGCTGGCGTTGCTTGGGACGCTAGTCGCCGAGCAGACACTCCCGTTGTGGTGGGCGCTTGCCGTCCTGGCGCGGGACATCGCGGTTACTGCGGGCATAGCCGTGGTCTTCGTCTTGGGCCGTGGAAGCAAACAGCGCCGATTCAAGCCGACCTGGCTTGGGAAATGTGCGACCGCGGCCCAGTTCGGCCTCCTAATCGCGATGGTTCTCACAGGGAAGAGTTGGTTGTGGCTGTTGCTGCTTACCGCCGGACTGAGCATCGCCGCCGCGGTCGACTACTTGTGGACGTACATTCGATGCGGACGAAGCGAGCACTGATAGGATGTAGTTGAATTCGTCTTGTAGCTGAATTTGTGAGAATTCGGCCTTCCCCGAACTCTCACGAGTTCGGCTACAGGGCGGCGGAGGTCCGACATGCGTATCGCGATCACCGGAGCGACTGGTTTCCTTGGTCGCTATCTCGTCGACAAGCTAGCAACCTCGGGCCATCTCTTAAGATGCTGGCATCGCGAGGGCAGTGACCGAAGCGGCTTCGAGCGAGTGAAAAACTCCATCGAGTGGATTCCCGGTCAGCTGGGCGATGAGTCCGCGGCCCGCGAATTGGTTCATGGAGTGGACGCCCTGGTCCATGCCGCTGTCCAGTGGGAAGGTCCGCGCAACCGGGGGCGCGGCAGTCACGGCGCCGCGGGCGTCTTCTTCGAACTCAATATCACCGGCTCGCTGCAACTGTTCCGCTCAGCCCTGGAGGCCGGCGTGCCGCGTTGCGTGTTTATCTCGTCCTGTGCCGTCCACGATGTGGTTCTCGACGACCGACCTTTGGACGAGACGCATCCGCTTTGGCCCAAGAGTCACTATGGCGCCCACAAGGCCGCTCTGGAAAAGTTCGTGCACAGCTTCGGCCTGGGCGAAAGCTGGCCAAACTGTTCGTTGCGGCCGACCGGAATCTACGGACTGGCCCATCCCCCGCAGGCAAGCCGTTGGTTCGATCTCGTAGGCCAGGTTCTCGGCGGTGAGCGCATCGAATCGGCCAAGGGCGGCAAAGAGGTTCATGCCGCCGACGTCGCCCGAGCCGTCGAACTCTTGCTGGCCGTCGATGCCGACGCCATCAAGGGGCAAGCGTTCAACTGCTACGACCATTACATCGCCGAGGAACAGGTCGCGCTGATCGCGAAGGAGCTGACGGGCAGCCGGAGCGGGATCGTGCCGCTCAACCGCGGTCCCAAGCACCAGATCGAAACAGGAAAGATCCGCTCCCTCGGCATGACCTTCGGCGGCCGGGAACTCTTGCGACAGACGGTCCAGGAACTGATCGACGCTCACGACTAAAACCGGCGTCTAGCAGGCGTTCGTTTCATTTCTCGCGCACGCATGACGTAACTTTGCACCGAAACCAGCCTCCAATCCGAATCACCCTAAAACAAAACGAAAAGCAGAAGGGCATTCCGTAAAATAGGAGCGGCGGCTAGGCTGGCCAGCCGAAAAGCGGGCAGTCTCACCTGCCTGCCGCCGTTCCTACCTGAGACGCCAGTACGAGACGCTGGCGCATGTCCGTTAGACTCCGCGAAGCAATCGATGCCTTGGTTGCGTTTGTTTTGGCCAATGTCGGGCATTTCCTTTCTGAGAACGAGCGAAGGCGGCTTTTCGATCTTGACGGCTACGTCGTTGGCCTGCTTGCGGTCGTTGCCAATGGCAAGATTTCACTTCCCGCAAAACCTGAAATGACTTTGGGTGGATTGCGTTATACCGATGGGGCCGCTGTGCCATTTTCAGTTTCCCCCAAGGGTACGCGGATGTACCTTGATTCGCAGTGGCAAGAAAAGATGCGCTCATTGCGGTCCGCAGTTCAGGCAGTTATCGACTCTGAGAGCGCAGCTGATGGCCAAAGCGACGGGCAAAAGGACAATGTGCCGGACAAGCCGAAAAAAACCAGAAATCGTTGTCCTAAGAATGCAGGTCTTCTCCGAGACCTAAAGAGAGCTATCGAGAAGGGGCAGGAGAAGGGGATGACAAAGATCGATGTCGCCAAGGAATTTGCTGATGAAGAGAAAATGCAACCTGAAAGCCTGCTCCGGTCACTGCGCCGTCATCGAGACCATCCGGCCATAAATTAGGCCGGACAGATAAGCGGACACTTAAGCGGACACTTAGACGCGCATCCTTTGATTTCCAAAAGAGATAGGTGCTAAACAGAAAACCCGGCAGGGGTAATTCCCCTGTCGGGTTTCTGTTTGGCTCCCGTAGCTCAAATCGGATAGAGCACGGTCACCCCAAGGCCGAGGTTGTAGGTTCGAATCCTGCCGGGGGCATTTATCGAACACTACTTTTTTGGAGGAGCTTTTTTGCCAGGGCGATGATTTCCGACCGCACCCATGATGACAGTTGCAGACTCTTGAACTTGGCGGCTTGTTCAAGCAGGGCGCGCTCATCTTGGGTCATGCGGACGCGGAGCATGTATTCCTTGCTCTCGCCTTCAGGTTTTCTTGGCCTACCCATGCCGTAATTGTAGCAACAAAAAAGCGACAAATCAAGAGATATGCTCTTGACTGTAGCATATTTGTTGCTACAATTACTATAGATGAAAACTAACCTGAAAGGTGGGAGCAAGATGGACGCTAGGGACCAACGGGCAATCGTGATTGCGGCATTGGCGAAGATCAATCGGCAGGACGGGGCTTGGCTTGTTCCGAGCCAGTCCGCGGAGAAGAAGTACGCGGTGAAGCTGGACGGCGAGGGGAGCTGCACCTGCTTGGACCACACTGAGGGCGGGCAGTGCTGTAAGCATATCCGGGCCGTCCGCATCGTCTTGAGGCGGGAGTTGGGCATGGATGGAACGATCATCGAGACGCGCGAGGTTCTCTTCCAAGAGAAGAAGACCTACAAGCAAGACTGGAGCGCCTACCTGGCGGCGCAGTACGTGGAGAAACACCGTTTCCAAGTCCTCTTGCACGACCTCTGCCAAGGCGCTGAAGAGCCGCCGTACAGGGGAAACGGGCGCAGGCCGCACTCGACCCGCGACGCGATTTTCTCAATGGCCTACAAGGTCTACTCCACCTTTTCGAGCCGCCGCTTCACGTCCGACCTAGTGGACGCCCACGAGCGCGGCTACCTGTCTCGGCGAATCCACGGCAACAAGGTCAGCGCATTCTTGGAGAATCCGGCCTTCACGCCGATCCTGCACAAGCTGATTGCACAGAGCGCGAAGCCGCTGAGCGCCGTCGAGACGGACTTCGCCGTGGACTCCAGTGGGTTTTCGAGCAGCAAGTTCGAACGCTGGTACGACCACAAGTATGGCGCGGAGCGGCAGAAGTGTGTTTGGGTCAAGGCGCACGTCGCCTGCGGCGTCAAAACGAACGTCGTCACGTCCGTCCGCATTCTGGACAAGGACGCGGCGGACTCCCCGCAGTTCGGCCCTCTGGTTAAATCGACGCGGGAGAACTTCACCATCAACGAAGTGAGCGCCGACAAGGCGTACCTGAGCAACGAGAATTTCGAGACGGTCGCGGATTGCGGCGGAACCGCCTTCATCCCGTTCAAGGCGAACAGCACGGGCGGCAAGGGCGGACTGTTCGAGAAGATGTTCGGCTACTTCCAGTATCGCAAAGAGGAGTTCCTCGCCCACTACCACAAGCGCTCGAACATCGAAGCCTGTTTCTCGATGATGAAGCGGAAGTTCGGTGATGCGGTGCGGAGTAAGACCGATACGGCGATGGTCAACGAGGTCTTGTGCAAGATTCTCTGCCACAACCTTTGCTGCCTGATCCAAGAGCAGCATGAGTTGGGAATCGACCCGGTTTTCTGGCGAGACGACGCGGAGTCAGCGAAGCCGGAATTTTCTGGAGTCGCGGACGAGCCGCAAGTAGACTCACCCGTACAGTCGGCGTTGTGCTGGCAAGTCAGCTTCTAGGGTTCGGCGCTCCTCTTCTTTGCAGGGTCATCATGAGTCTAATTCGTTGCCCAGATTGCGGAAACAAGATATCCACGTCCGCGACCGCCTGCCCAAAGTGCGGGCGACCTGTCACTCCCAAGCAAGCGACAAAGAAGAAGGGATCGTCTTTGGGTGGGTGCCTCGCCATCGTCGTCATCACCATCGGCGCGGTTGTCTACTTCGGCACTCGCGGAAGTGATCCGAACAAGACGCCGGAGATCAAAAAGAACTCGTCAGGGACAGACGTAGCTAACCGCATCCCATACAGCGTGCTTGAGAATCTAAAGGGAACTCACGGCTCTACCTGGGTCGTCTTGCTTGACCAAAAGTACCTCAACGAGAAAGACCTGCGGGCGCTTGGCGAGACGCTTCGTTACGACCGGCGCAATGAAGAGTTAGCGGTCGTTATGGTGTTCGACGATAAGAAGGCAGCCGCAATGCAAAAGAACTGGATGAAGCTAAACGATCAAGACGGTGAGTTTTTCGACAAGCACCTCATCGCGACGTACACGCGGAACATGGTCCTTTCAAACAAACAGCACAATTTCGTCGTTAACCTCGACGGCAAAGGCTTTGAGGTCAAGTATTGACGCGAGAGCTGTTTTGCGCGGACAATGAGAACATTCGGGACAGCCGGAGTAGCTACCGGCTCGGCCTGCCCGGTGAACGGTGTCGTATTCCTCGCCGTCTGCCGGGCGGGCGCTCCCAATCAAGGAATACACCGATGGATTTCGTCGGCACAATCTGGAGCGGCAAACACGTTATTGCTCGTGGTGTTCCTGTCAGAATTGAGGACGTAGAAGCAACTCCGGGCGGAATCAAAGAGCGAATTGGCGTCTTGGTTCTTCCAGCTGGGACGCATCTTCCGAACGGCGATTACGTTCTTGAGCGGGATGACGGTCAGCGCGGCAGCATCGTGGTCGAACACGATTACTATGACCATTTCAACGACTCAGAAGTTTCATTCATGGGGCCAGATCAATTTCATCCCTAACGGTCATCCGCCTTCACTCAACATTCTCATTGGCAGGATTTGCGGACTCTTAGCCATTGCTGGCAAGAACGAGCAGGACATCGAATGGCAGATACGCGGCAAGGTGAGCAAGTCTCTTGGTCCCAATGGGTATGTTGTTAACCGGACTGACGGCAGTTGTGAAGTTAAGATTTTAATCGGCCCTTTACCTGACCCGAAACCTTCCGAACCGAAATGAATCCCATTCATTTCAACGACTTACGATGCAAACTCCGCATGACGTGGTGAAACGTGTTTCCGCTTCCGACGTAAGCCGATGGCTCCGTTGGGGCAAGTTCGTTTCATTTCACGAGGTGGGCGGCGTCGTGAAATAAGTTGGCGGTGACGAAACGAATTCCACGGACGAAGGGAGGGCGGCGGAAGCGCTATTGGGCCGCCGGAAGCCAGAGGTCCAAACTCGGAGTCACAGACTCACGCAGAATCACGCACTTTGGCGGTGAGGTCGCCGACGCAAGACGTTGATGATATGAAGGTTGCGGCGGCGAAAATGTCAGGGACTCACAGACTCAAAGTCATATACCCCCACCAACGGCTGGACCGGCTTGGGATGCGAACACGACGTTGATCGGGGACTGATGAGTCGTTCTAGTCCTTGATCGGCGCCCACGCGCCGTTGGTTATGGTCGCGAGTTGCTTGGGCGTGAGTGAGAAAACGGCAAAGGGCGTTCCAGCAGCAGCCCAAATCACTTCATGCTGCTGAAGGTCTTCGTCCAGGAAGACGGTCATTTTCTCAACATGGGCAAGCGGCGGCACCCCGCCAATGACGAAGCCGGTTTTGCTCCGAACAAAATCCGCATCAGCTTTTTCGACGGCTTCACGAGCGAAGGAGCCCAATCGGCTCTCACTCACACGGTTGACGCCGCTCATGACCGCCAAAAGCGCCCTTCCGCTTGGGTTGGTTCGAAACACAAGCGACTTGGCAATCTGCCCGACCCCGCAGCCGATGACCGCTGCCGCTTCCACGGCGGTTCTGGTCTTCTGGGGCAGTTCCAAAACCTTAGAGTCCAGGCCAAGATCCGAGAAGGCCTGCTGCACTCTGCGCGCGCTTTCTCGCAAGTCAGGGTTCATTGCTCTTTCTTGCCATGGAAAGGAGGCGGGCGACGAATCATTAATCTACAAGTCTCGACGTGGTTCGCAATAATGATCAGGAACTAGACCCTAACCAAGCGTAATCCTGTCGTCCGTTCAAGAATTCTTCAAAAAAATTCGAAATCCCTTGGCTTTTCCGCGTCTTTGAAGTGTAGTCGCTTTCAAGGACACGAACAAGAAAGGGATTTCGAGTGAAAACTACC
>JACPZP010000079.1 GCA_016195405.1 Planctomycetota bacterium
ACGCTTGTCCGTCTTTGTCGTGCGCCTGCTCTCACGAGGGGAAGTGCCTTACAAATGCCGCATTTCGCTAGCGACACTTCCTTGCAAAGTGGTGAAAAACTGTCTATTGCTCCTTTTAAAGGGTCTTCCGGAAGTCGTGTGGGTAATTTACATGGTTGAATAGGGCTGTAATCCGCATGGATATTGGCTTTCAAGTATTCCATAGCGCGCGCGGAATTGGCATCATGCGTGGATGGTTACCTCAGCGAAGCGAGGGCGGCGGCTCACGGACGCGTATGCGTTCCCGGGCTTTCGTCCACAACCCACGGTGCGAGGCGTCTTCGGCGATCCCAAAGCCTGGGTCATTGAGCTTGTCCGGCGCTCAAAAAAACGGTCTGTGGCTGCTGTGGGCGTGCTCACAGCGGATGGTACGACCGGCGGACGCGCCAGGTGCGCGATCTGTCTTGCGGCGACCGCCGTGTGTACCTGCAGGTCGAGGTGCGGCGGGTGCAGTGCAAGAGTTGTGGGACGGTGAAGCGCGAGCGGCTCGAGTTCTTGGCCGACAATCCTTTCTATACCAAGCGCTTTGCCTACTATGTGGGGCGGCGCTGTCGCGCGGCGACGCTCAGCGACATTGCCGAGGAACTGCACCTGGATTGGGATACGGTCAAGACGCTGGAGAAGCAGTATATGACGGCGCAATTGGCCAAGGTGGGGACGCCGAGACCGAAGGTGATTGGCATCGACGAGATCGCGATCCGCAAGGGCCACACCTATCGCATCGTGGTCAGCGACCTGCTCCGGGGCCGGCCGCTGTGGTTTGGTGGCGAGGACCGCTCGGCAGCGAGCCTGGGGCAGTTCTACGCCTGGCTGGGAGAGGAGAGGAGCCGAGGCATTCGCTTGGCGGTGATGGACATGTGGAAGCCGTTTCGCACCGCGACCGCAGCGCATGCCCCGCAGGCGGCGATCCTGTTCGACAAATTCCACGTCCTGCGCCACCTGGGGGAGGCACTCGACAAAGTGCGCAAGGCCGAGTATGGGCGGCTCAAAGGCAAGGACCGGCGCTTCATCAAGGGCCAGAAGTACACACTGCTCGCGCATCGGGCGACCCTCACCCTGCCGGGGCGGCAAAGTTTGAAGACATTGCTGGCGGCGAACAAGCGGTTGCACACCGCCTACCTGCTCAAGGAGTCCTTCGGGCAGCTCTGGGATTACCAGCGCGAGGGGTGGGCGCGCCGCTTCTTCGAGCACTGGCGAGCGAGCCTGAAGTGGCAGCGGCTCAAACCCTACGCGCACTTCGCCCAGATGATCGATCGCCATTGGGAGGGGATTGCCGCCTACTGCCAGCCCGAGAACAAAGTGGCGTTGGGATTCGTCGAGGGGCTCAACAACAAGATTCGGGTCATCCAGCGCCGCGCTTATGGCCTGCGCGACGAAGAGTATCTGCGCTTGAAGATCCTCACCTGTATGCTGCCGCCCCTGTGAAAACATCAAATTTTACCCACTCGTTTTCCTGAAGAGCCAGAAGAAAGAGGCGTCCTTCTACCATGTCTCCTTGCAGCCCTAAGGAAAGGACGGCACCGATAGCGAATCGCTCTCGCAGAGCAAGGTGGAGGGGCATCCCCTGCCAGTGTTGTAAGCCAGCAGAGGATAGATAGAGCACGGTAGGCGCTTCGGCTCGGGCGTCTGGACAAAGAACGTTCGTAGCCACAAGCAACGTAGCGACCAGCGGCTCGAACTTGCTCGCCGACTCGTAGCTCCACTGGAACGCATCGTGGGACCACAACGCCAGATAGTGCAGGGACTCTCCTGACTTTTTCCAAACCATGAGTGCACGCGGCGCGTTAACGATATCAGCGGCGTGCTCCAATATCTCGCGCGCCAACAG
>JACPZP010000082.1 GCA_016195405.1 Planctomycetota bacterium
GCCGGACGAGCCGGCAGGGGTCAGCGAGGCGCCGTGACGTTCTAGCTTGCGACCTCGTTCACCTGCCGGACGAGCCGGCAGGGGTCGGCCCGGCGCGTGGCGTGTTTGTCTAGCTTGCGACCTCGTTCACCTGCCGGGCGAGCCGGCAGGGGTCGGCCCGGCGCCTCGTAGCGACGCTAGTTTTCGCCCCATCAGAAGCCCTTTCCCAATTTCACCCCATCCTTGACAATAACCACATGTCCAACGCCAGCATCCTCGGCTCCGGCGGCGCCATCGCTCGAAAGCTGCGCAACTACGAGCCGCGGCCACAACAGCTGGCGATGGCCGATGCGGTCAGTCGCGCCATCGAAGGACAAACGCATCTCATGGTCGAGGCCGGCACCGGCGTCGGCAAGAGCTTCGCATATCTCGTCCCGGCCGTATTGGCCGCGCTCGCCGACGAAGAGTGCCGCGTCGTCATCTCCACGCACACCATCAGCCTGCAAGAACAGCTTCTGCGCAAGGACATTCCGTTTCTCCAAAGCGTAATGCCCGAGCCGTTCACCGCCGCGCTCGTCAAGGGCCGATCCAACTATCTCAGCAAACGCCGCCTCCGCGTGGCCCGGCAGAAACAAGGAAATCTGCTTTACGAAAGCACCGCCATCGATCAACTTCAAACGATCGCCCGCTGGACCAAAACCACGCAGGACGGCAGCCGCAGCGACCTGGCGTTCAAGCCGCTCGGGGTAGTCTGGGAGTTGGTCGAAAGCGACGCCGGCAACTGCCTCGGCAAGAAATGCGCCGACTACGAGGGATGCTTCTACTTCAAGGCCCGCAAGAACCTCAACAAGGCCCAGGTGCTGGTCGTCAATCACGCCTTGTTCTTCATCGACCTCATGGTTCGCGGCCTGGGGCGCGAGCACGGCATCCTTCCCGATTATCACGTCGCCATCCTCGACGAAGCCCACACGCTGGAGGACGTCGCCGCCGAGCATCTCGGCCTGCAAATCACCCGCGGCCAAGTCGAATTCCTGCTCAACAAGCTCCTGCATGAGAACCGCCGCGCCGGAGGTGTGCAGGGCCTGTTGTCCATCCACATGAGCGACGAGGCCTGGGACGCGCACGCCAAATCGCGGCACGCAACGGAGCGCCTCTTCACCAGCGTCGCCGTGTGGCACCAGGACCAGATCCTCAAGAACCGCAAGCCGGCGGGCGACTCGTTTCGCGTCCGCGCCAAGGACATCGTCGCCAACGAGTTATCCGGCGAACTCATGAAGCTGTCCTCCGCCATCGACAAAATTCTCGACGGCCTCAAGAACCCCGAGGAGCAAATCGAGCTGGATGCCGCCTCGAATCGCTGCATGGAATTGGCCGGCAACATTGAAACCTGGCTCGGCCAGAAGAAACCCGATCAAGTCTACTGGATGGACGGCCTGGCGACGGGCGGCAAAAAGCTGAGCCTGTCGTGCGCACCCATCGAGGTTGGACCGATCTTGCGCGACCAGCTTTTCGACAAAGTCCCGACCGTCGTGCTTACGAGTGCGACCATGTCGGTCGGCCAAGGCGCGGAAGGCTTCGAGCATTTCCGCCGCCGGCTCGGTTTTCCGCTACATGACGAGGAAGGCGCCACGCTCGGCGAGACGTTGCAGCTTGGCAGCCCGTTCAACTACCGCGAGCAGGTCGAGCTGCACCTCTTCCGCCACATGCCCGATCCGACGGCGAAGGACGGCGCCTTCGAAGAAGCGTGCCTGCAGAAAATCAAGGAGTACGTTACGAAGAGCCGGGGCCGGGCGTTCGTCCTGTTCACGAGCAACCAAACGATGCAAGCTGCCGCGTCGAAGCTGCGCGATTGGTTCCGCGACCAGGGAATGCTGCTTCTAAGCCAATCCGACGGCCTGCCCTCGAACCAAATGCTGGAACGCTTCCGAGACGCCGACGCCGCGGTATTATTCGGCGTTGACAGCTTTTGGCAAGGAGTCGACGTGCAAGGCGAAGCGCTCTCGAACGTCATCATCACGAAGCTGCCCTTCGCGCCGCCGGACCGCCCCATCCTCGAAGCACGCTCTGAAGCGATCAACGCCGCCGGCGGCAACGCCTTCTTCGACTACAGCCTGCCCCAAGCGATCATCAAGCTCAAACAGGGTTTTGGCCGCCTGATCCGCACCCGCACCGACACCGGTATGGTCGTGATCCTCGACCCGCGCGTCATGACCAAGCAGTATGGCCGAAACTTCCTGGAGTCGCTGCCGGCGTGCAAGCGGTTTGTAGATGGGGTGCAGGTCGCGGGCTGAAAACTCCCAAGCCCCAAGACGGGTCTTTGAATCCTGGGGGGTAAGTGACAGCGCTAATCGATCATCTTCAATCGCTTCGACAGCGCGACGGAGACAACCTTTGGATCGGTTTCCAGTTCTCGAAGAATTGAGCCTTTGAATGAGCCGGTGAACATGTGATCGTCGATTCGCGACCGGACTTTGACTCCGGAAGGAACATAAGCCGCGGGCTTGACCTTGAAGATCGCCGTCAGGAGCGCCTTCGGATCGGCCTGAACTTTGGCCGGCGCCGATGCGAACTCCAGTTTCTTCAATTCATCGAGCTTGATTGCCATGACGTTTGGCTCCTCACATCTTCTCATTCTATCCGCGCGGGCACGTGGACACAACAACAAGTGGTCAGGTCACCTTCGCCGTGAAGCCGCGGTTTTCTTCTTTCCTCGCGCCGGCTGCTTGACGTTTCGGGGCTTTCGCGTCTGCGGTTTCTTCTTCCCTCGTGCTTTCAACTTACGGGCTGCCGTTAGTGGCGTGACAGGAAGCGCCGGCGCTAGCTGGATTACCTCTTGGACCGCGCCCGATGCAAAGATCCGGCCGTTGCCGTAGCGGTCGTGCCATACTGTCCCGGGAGGCGGGTTCTTTCGCGCCGTATTGGCTAAGATGGTGCGGATTTGCTGATTGCTAAGCGAGATTTGCCTGGCGTTGGCTTCCGCGAGCACCAAAGCGATCACGCCCGTCGTCGCCGGCGCCGCCATGCTTGTACCTGATTTACGCACCGTCCCGTTCCCTGTCCGCGAGCGTGCGGCCAAAACGTTGTGCCCTGGCGCGGAAATCTCGGGCTTTTCCCGCCCGTCGCGGGTCGGTCCCGCACTGGAAAAATATGAAAGCGGCACGCTCGCCTTGTGTGCGTCGTACGACCCGACCACAACCGTCTCGTGACCGCATGAGATCGAGCCGATCGTCTGGCTATTATCGTGTGGCGCGGCAAATTGCGACTGACCGGCGTCGTTGCGCTCGATCCAAGCGTGCACTCTTCCGCTCTGAACGCTGTCGCCGTGCAGCCGCATCGTCCACTGGCCCGCCGGCAGAGATTCTTCCAGATAGACTCCGATCGTGTTGTCGTGGTTGTTCGGATCGTCCAGGCGACTGGCCGCGAACAGCACCACCTTGCCTTGATGCTGAATGGATTTATTCGTGCCCGGACTCACCGAGCCCAGGCTGCTGCCGTCGGGCGCAATGATTTCAAGCGTCAGTCGATCCGGTCCGGAATACCAAATCTCCAGCTCATTGTGGTCGGCCTGGACTGAAGGGATTTCCCAATTCAGATCCAAGGTCCCATCCGCGGGGACATCGCCCGACGCGTGAATGCCGTCCGCATAGGAATTGGAGGCGGCGATGGCGACGGCGCGATTCGGCGCCGCCCGCAACAAGCGATCGATGCCCTCCTCGACCAGCGTGGTGCCGTCGTGCGGACCGCCGTTCGTACCCAAACTGAGATTGATCGCGCAAGGCCGCGTCCCGGCTTCATCCAAAACGAATTGAATCGCCTCCAAAAGCTGCACCGAGTCGCCAAACGACTTGCCGACGACTTCCTCGCCGCTCCAGGGAATGTCGCTGGCAGCGATTTCGACAAAGATGATGTCGGCTTGCGGTGCGACTCCCGGCGTGCCGCTTCCCCGGCCGTTGCCCGCGGCAATGTCGGCCACGTGCGTTCCGTGCGTCCCCCGCGGGCCTGCTGGCGGGTCGGGCGGCGGACCGTATCCCAGCGCGGCATAGGGATCTTGCTTCGTTAGCGCTTGGTCGATGTCCGCTTTGCGATACAATTTGCCGTAGCCATATGGACTGTCGGCGCTCGTTGGACCGTTTTGATCCCAGAGCGCCGCCACGCGCGAGCTGCCATTGGACAGACAGAAATTCCGGTGGGCGAAATCCAATCCAAAGTCGATGATTCCGACCACGACGCCGCTGCCTCCATTTGCGAGATTCCCTTGAGGCGATAGATCCGCGCGTGCACCGATCTCGCGGATGGTTGCGTGCAGGCTCGGTGTCAACCGCTGAGCGGCCTTGAGGCTTGTAACGAAAGACTGCCGCCGCACGAATTCCACCCGCGAAAGCGGAATGCGGCCGGTGACGATAAGCGTTCCATCCTGAGCCGGCGGGCCGACGGTGGCCCCAACGGTGACCTCGCTCAAGCCTTCCCAGGCATCTCGATCCGTGATCTTGGCGAGGACCGCAACTTCATCGACTCCCGTGGAGCTGCTGGCCATCTTGGCCATTCCGTGCCGTCGCCTGGCCACAAGCCACTGCAAGCGCGGGTCCATCGCAGTCATGGCCAAGTCGGCGACTGCCGTCACCGAAGCCCCAAAACCGGATCGGTCTTGCAGCACAAACGCACCCGCGATCGATGAGCGGGACTCAATGTCGATGTCCTCATCTTTTCGCGGTTCTGTCTCGACTTGTTCCTCTCGCTGTCTTTCCGGGGGAAACGCAGTCGGCATGGGCGCACCTCAAAAAGGGAGATAAGTTATGTCACTTAGCCAGAGGCCACAACCGCCAAAGATCATAACAACGCACTCGCCGAACAGCAAACGAATTGCGGGATCTCAATGGATCAAGCGCCAGGATGAGTCTTCGAATTCCGGGGTCGCGCTTTCGCGGATCAAAACCCAGCAATCGACGTAATAGTAAGAATAGAGAACCGTCCTCCCGCAGAGTTTTTCATGCCGGTCAGTCACCTAAACGCGCTGCTCGATCACCTTCGCAAGACCGGCGTCGTCGGCCAAGCTGGTGATCTGAGCGACGGGCAGCTTCTGCAGAGCTTTAACAGCCAGCGCTCCAACGCTGCTTTCGAAGCTCTCGTGCGGCGTCACGGTTCGATGGTCTGGGGCGTCTGCCGGCGCCTGCTCCAAAATCACCACGACGCCGAGGATGCCTTTCAAGCAACTTTCCTCGTCCTCGCCCGCAAAGCCGCCTCCATCGTCCCCAGGGAAATGGTCGGCAACTGGCTTTATGGCGTCGCCCGGCAGACCGCCCTCCGAGCCGGCGCGACCGCCGTCAAGCGGCGAACGCAGGAGAGACAGGTGATGCAATTGCCCGAACCACCCGCGTCGGACCGAACCGCCGCCCTGGACATGCACGAGATGCTCGACGAGGAACTGAGCCGCTTGCCCGACAAGTATCGCGTCGCGGTCGTACTCTGCGATCTGGAAGGCAAGACGAGAGCTGAAGCCGCCCGCCAGCTCAATTGGCGCGAAGGCACCGTGGCGAGCCGAGTCGCGCGGGGCCGAAGCCTGCTGGCCAAGCGCATGGCACGGCGCGGATTCAAGTTTTCCGTCGCAACCTTGGCGGCGAGCCTAGCACCCAGCGCCAACGCCCAAGCGCCGGCCTCTCTCGTATCCGCGGTCATCAAATCCAGCGCCGCCGCAACGACTCAAGCGGCCGCCTGCCTCGCTTCCGCAAAAGTCCTCGCATTAGCAGAAGGAGTGATCAAAACCATGTTGCTATCCAAACTCTCAAAACTGTCCGCTGTGCTGATTATCGCTGTCGCCTGCTGCGGCATCGGCTATGTCGGATATGTGAACATCGCGAATGGCCAGCCCGCCGCCGAAGAACCGGCCGCCGCCGAGCAGGCCTCGCAGTTCACCAAGAACGTGCAAATTGGCGGCCCAGCCCAAACCGAAAACGCCGCGGAAGATCCTAAAGACGCTCTCGCGACGAAGGAACAAATCGCCCTATGGCGCAAATTGAGGGACGAGAGCCAACGAACTTTGCAGGAGTTGATGCAAGCCCGTGCCCTAGCCGCGGACCAGGCCCACAAAGCCCGGCTACGGAAATTTGTGGCCGGGCAGGTAACTGCTAATAACATTCTCACTTCTTCACAAAGGTTGCAGAGCGCGGAATCGGCATTGGGACTGACAGGCGAAAAGCGCCTTGAACAATTGGAGAGGCAATGGGGCTACGCCAAGATCGCCTATGAATGTTACAAACCCAAGTTTGACGGCGGAAAAATCGGACCGGACGAGTATTACGCGATCCAGGAATATCTGCTGGAAATGGAAATCGCGGTTGCGAAGGCGAAAAGTCAAAAAGGAACTGAGAAGAAATGAAGCGGCCCCATATAGAAATCCCTTCAGGATTCATTCAGCACAGGGCCGGATTGTTTCATCGAAATGCCGGATTGTATCTGTCCCAGCGCCTCGCTGAAACCATTTCCCTATCTTGCTTTTTGATAGGCACTTGCAGCCGAAAAATTGCTTCATCGACGACTGAAACAATCCGCACTTTTCGAGTGCTATCGTGTACCCCGATCCAACGCGAGGAGTTTAGCGCGACCCTAAATACTGCTGCCAGCGCTGTTCCAGCGCATTGAAGTCGCTTTGGTAATGACGGCGTAGTGAGGTGTCGTAGCCTTCGCGGAGGCCGTCGCGGACGAAGGACGTGAATACAAACGGGCCGCGCTCTTTGCTCAGGAAGTCGGCTAGGCAAACGGCTTGGGCGTAGAAGGCTTGGATGCGGGCGGATTGCGGGTAGTCGTTCATCTCCATCAGTTCTTTGAGGCCGAAGAGGGCACGTTCGGCCATGACTTTGTTCAAATTGCGGCGGTGCTGGTCGATCTTGTCGCGCGGCTCCGATAGCACCGCGATGCCCTCGTCGGCCCAGCGCGGCACCTGATGCCGGCCGAACTGGCCCGCCAGCACGACGTGTGTGGTCTCGTGAGGCAGCACCGCCTCGACCATGCTCGGGTTGTCGCAGCGTAGGTCCATGCGGCGGCCGACCACGCGCTGGCCGCTCGGGTCGCTTTCAATGCGCGTATGCCCCGGCGACGTTCCAGCCACGCCGGTGGCGCGCGTGTAGTCCGCCACGGTGGCGTGCAGGATGAGTTCGCATTTGGGGGTCCAGGTCTCGCCCTCGGTGTTGAACCACTTGCGGCTCATCTCCACGCGCGTGCTCTCGGCCACGCGGGCGACTTTCTCGATCACTTCCTTCGCTTGATTGTGGAAGATCAGGAAGTGCGAAGTTTCCGCGACTTGCCAGCCCTGCGGATTGCGGCCCAGGTGATTCACCTGGACCACGACCGTCGGCGCCGGATCGATGGCGGCGGACGTGCGCGCCTTCTGACGCTGGTCGATTTCGCCCAAAAGCCAGCGGCCGGTTTTTTCGAGGCCCGGCGCCATCGTCAGCGCGCCTTTGACCTGTTGCTCCAGCCCCATGAGCGTGTCATGCGAAAGCGCGGGCTGATTCAACTGTTCGACGACGTGATCAAGCAGGCAATACGCCCAGCGATCCTTGCACTTGGCAAGCGACTCGCGGTCGGCCTTGTAAGCGTCCTCGTAAAGGAGCCGGGCTTTGCTGAAATGCTTTTGCTGGAATTCGTCGTCGGCCTTGCGCAACAGAGTCAGCACGAGCTTGGAATTCTCCGCGTCCTTTGGGACCAGACGTTGATTGACGAGGGCAAACGGATCATCTTTCCCAAACGCGTCCTCGACCTTGCCTCGGGCGGCATTCGGCATCGCGGCGTTCGGAACGCCAGCACTGGGGCGCGGATGATTCTTGGCGTAGTCGGGAAACGCCGTAGCCTGGGGTGTGGTCGCCGGCGAAGTTGGGACGGCAGTCTTGTTTTCGAGAACTTCGGCGGGCCGCAGCGAGGGATCTTGTGCCGCGCCGGGTTCGAGAATCGAGAGGCGCTCGATGTAACGGCGCGCGTCCTGGCCGCGGTTGGCCAGCCACAGCTCCTTGATGTGAGCACGGTAGGCGTCACGCAGCAGGCGCAGGTAGCCGGCGTGGCCGTTTACTTTGGCGAGCTCGGATTCGAGAGTCGTTACCGCCTTTTGCGAGTCGCCGGCGCGGAGGTGATCGCGGGCCACCGCCATGGCCTGTTGCAACGCGAGGCTGGACCGCACGCCGCCGTCCCCTTCAGACGGAGAGTCACCTCCGGCGGCAAATTCCACAAGCAAAAGACTGAAGGTCAAGAGCGAGAGCAAGAGGAGGCGGGCCATGCAAGCATCCTTGCCTGGTAGAGGAAGATGGGGCGAATCGCGCAAGAGGGGAAACCGGTAGAAAGGGCGGCGCTCCGGATTCCTCCCTGATCCGTTGGCGGGCGGGGAAAAGTGGGTTGGGCCGTTTCCCGGTACGGGTCTCCCGGTACGGGTCTCCCTGGACGGCCGCCTTCCCTGGCGGCGTCTTACGCCCGAGCACGAGGGAGATTAGAAAAGCGACTCGAAAAAAACAAGCGGAAGTGTTTCGAACTCGTAGGACGGATTTGCAATCCGTCCGTTCGACTGGACGGTTTGCAAAACCGTCCTACTTTTGAAACGGCCCATTAACGCGCGGCTTCGATCTTGACCACGATACACGTGATGTTGTCGCCGTGGCCTTCCGGCTCCAAGGCGGAGGGTAGGCGTTGCAATGCATCGGCGGCGTCGGAAAGTTGCACGGCAAGCTTGTCAGCCGGCATCTGCCGGTGCGCGCGGACAAGCCGGGCAAGCGCGGCGGGCTCGAGAAAGGCCCCTTCCTCCACGAGGCCGTCGCTGCACAAGATGACTATGTCTCCCGGCAGCAACGGCCAGCGCGAAACTGCGGGATGATTGTTTTCGTCCAATACGCTGATCTCCCCCTCGGGAGTGATGCTGCAACCGCCAATGCATTCGCGCAAGGCCTTGGCGACAGAGCCTAGCTCACGAACTTCTTCCGGCGGGGTGCCGGCCGCCAACATGCCCGAGCCCAAGTCGCCGTCCACAGTCAACTGTTCGAGACCCGCATCGCTGTAGAGGTACGCCCGGCTATCGCCCATGTTGGCCAACTCGAGATGCCGGCCTTCAAGCCATCCGGCGAGCAACGTGGTCCCCATGAGATCGGTCCCCTCGAGAAGCTGGTCGCGATAGCCCTTCTCCAGCGCCCAGTCGACCAGCGTCCGCGCGGCCCGGCCGCATACCTCGGTGATCTTATGCGGGAAATCAATTTCATTGCCGCCTGACTGAAAACTGTTTTCAACCATGACGGTGGTGATGAGGCTCGCAAGGGCGCCGCTGCCGATGTCGCACGTGCTGACGCCGTCGGCCACTGCAAGCAGCGCCCGCGCCGGCGCGGTGAATGCGCGTACGAGAACGTGGTCCTCGTTGCTCCGGCACAGGACGTCTTTGCTTCGGCCCGTGCGTGTGTGCTGTCCGATTTCCCATTGAATCGGGGCGGCGGATTTCTTGCGGTTGGTCGCGCGGGAGCAGGCGTCTTGGAGCGCCAACAGAAAGTCGCGCGGCCCCGCCCATCGATCCGCTGCCGCAAGGTTCACGCCCCGCTCGAGAACGGGCGCGATGCCGAAAGATAGGTCGGGACGGTAGACCCTCAGCGGCGGGATCTGATGGGCGAAAGCGTCTAACCCCGCGCCGGGAAAACCCTCCGGCAGGAGGTTCGCAATCCAATAATAGGCGAACATGGCGAGATGAAAGACATCGGTGGCCGGACCCAGGTCCTTTTCCAGAAAGCCGGTTATTTCCGGCGCCGCGAAGGCTGTTTGAATCGACAGTTCCTCCGGCAGTTGACCGGAGCGGAACAGAGCCAAATCGAGATTGAGAATGCGCAGCTCGCCGTCGGCCATTTGCTCGACGAACGTGGGATCGAAGTTGAGCCAGACCAAACCCGTAGCGTGCAACGTCTCAACGGCCCGGCAAAGCGGCGCCAGCGCGGCCAGAAGGCGGTTCAGGTGTGCCAGAACATCTTCAGACGGTGGCAGGGACCACGGGGTAAAGTCGCTGCCGTTTGCTTCGACCATGACCCAGGCGCCGCTTTCCTGTTCAACCACGCGACACGGCGCCAAACAAGGTAGCTCGGTCGCCTGGCGTGTGCGAAGCCCTTGCAGCCAACGCGACAACTGGTTCCGCGCGATCCAGTGCACGCGCCAGGCTTTATCTTCACCGTCTAGCTTGATCCAAGCTTCCGGCCGGCGCAGGCTTTCGCGCTGCTCCCGGGTCAGATCGACATCGCGCTTTGGAAGAGGGCACGGGGAATTTGGAAGATCAGGGCTCGGTTGCTTCAGGTCGGCGTTGCAATGATCGCAAAACTCCACGTCCTGGGAAGTTTCGCCGCAGAGCGAACAGACGACTGGCATCAGAGAACCCCGGGCCGACGGGATCGCTTTGATCTAAGATTGGAGTAGTTCGCGTTCAGCTTGAACCGCGCCCCACCAAGAAAATCATATGGCCTGATCTTTCTTTCCGCAATCGTAGGCTTTCATGAACCACCGCGCCTGCATTGTCGTTCCAGCCGACGATCCTCCGCAGCTTCAGGGCAGCCCGCACCTGGAGCGCCTGCAATCTTATGGCGAGGTGGTCCTGCACGCGAGCCGCCCAGCTTCCAACGCGGAGAAGATCGAGCGCTGCCTGGGTGCAGTTTGCATGATCAACAGCCGCAGTGCGGTGCAGTGGCCCGGAGCCGTGCTCGAGCGCCTCTCCGCGCTGAAGATGATCACGGTTTGCGGCATCGGCACGGATGCCATTGATCTGGAAGCGGCCCGCAGGCTGGACGTGGTCGTCTGCAATATTCCAGGCCGAACCGCGTCGATCGTCGCCGAACATGCTTTGGCTCTCATGTTTGCCGTCGCCCGCCAGGCATGGCATCAGACCGACCTCTTGAAAAAAGGCCGCTGGCTGGCCCGCAACCTCGTTTATTTGCAAGGCAAAACGCTCGGCGTTCTTGGACTGGGATCTATCGGCCGCGAGATGGCGCGATTGGGAACAGCCGTCGGCATGCGGGTTCAGGGATGGACGCTGCACCCCACACCCGAGCGCTCGCACGAGCTGGGAATTCCATTGCGTCCGCTGGAGGAGGTGCTGCGGACGTCGGACGTCATCAGCGTGCATCTCAAGTTAACAGATCAGTCGCGCGGCCTTTTGGGCCGGGGTGAATTCGCGCTGATGAAACCTGGAGCGATATTTGTCAACACCGCAAGGGGAGCGATCGCCGATGAATCCGCCCTGGTTGACGCGCTCCATTCGGGCCGGCTCGGTGGAGCGGGCATCGACGTATTTGCGGTGGAACCCATTCCCGCTGACCATCCCCTGCTTCATTGCGAGCAGGTCGTTCTCACGCCGCACATTGCCGACCAGACGTCGGAAGGCATGGATCTCTTGAATGGCGGCGCGGTCGACAACGTGATCGCGTTCCTGGAAGGAGAGCCGCGCAACCGCGTCGTCTAGTCGATTGCACAAGTAGTAGGTCCGGCGAGTAGTAGGTCCGGCGAGCCGAGCCGGACCCCGATCGCTTCAAGTTCGGCTCGGCTCGCCGGACTTACTTAGCCTTCTTTGGCGATCTCGCGGGCGTTAAAGGAAACGCCGATAACAGTCGTGGCGGAGATGGAATTGCCGCGGACATTGACAAAGCCGCGCCGCACCTGAATGCGCCACAGGAGGGGATCCGGGGAGTTTGCCAGTCTCCTGAGTTCGGCCTTGTCAGTCTTGGGGTTGAGCGGATAAGTGGTAATGCGAATGGTCTCCTCTTGGCCAGGACCGATGTCGCCGGCAAAGTCGTCGATGTCCGGCGGGCCCTCCCGATCGGCAAAGCTCCCGTAGTAACGTCGGTTGCTGCCGGCATCGAGAAACGTGTAATTGGCGCCTCCCTTGGCCGCGTTCTTTTCGGGTAGGTCAAGAAAGTCGTCCGAAATCGGGTTGAACAGTGTATCGCGAGACAGATTCCTCATTTTAAGGTGGAGCACCAAGTTCCCCGCGCGCGTCAGATGGACTTTGACCGGCGTGACTTCGAGATCGCCGACACGGATCGAATGTGCCAAGCGCGTCTTGAGGTGCTCCGGAAGCGGCAAGTCGTGCTTTATCTGTTCGACCTTGCGGGCGCCTTCCTTGGGTTTGGGGTCGGGAAGGAATTCCAGGGGATGGATGCTGGTCTTGTTCTGAAAGAACAGCAGATAAACGATGACCCCGGTGGCCAGAAGGGAATACGGAACCAAGAAGATCAACAGGTTGGCGGCTAGCATGCTCCTTTTTTTCTGAACGCGCGGAGCCCCGAGAGTTGCAGCGGTCTCGTCAGCCGGTTCCATGGCATGTTCGAACTTAGGGGCCTCCGTGGAAACCGCTTCTTGCGGCGTGTCATACCAAGGCGGCTCCGCCGATTCGAGCGGGTCGTGCCGGGCAGCCTCCGGTATCTCGATCTTGGGCGGAGGCGCGCCGGCGCCGAATAGATCGTCGGACGGTTCCGGCGGCGAAAAGATGCTGTCGCTTTCTGTCTTTTCCGGCAAGCCGCCGATTTCAGGCTCGGCAAGCTTGGGAGACTGCTGCTGCTGGGGCGCGTCGAATTCGGTCTGCACGATCGCCTGACAATGGGGACAGTGGACCTGGCTGCCAAGATGCTCCGTGCTGATCGCCATGATCTGGCCGCAGCGGCCGCACTGCATCGTCACCGTTTCCATGCTCAGGCAAGCTCCACGCAAGGGGCGAACGATGGAATTCTAAAGCGCCGTTCAGACGGAGTCCATGGAAACGCCACATGCCTCTTTCCGGGCCAAATCCTAGCCGGGCCAAATCCAGTAGAGACTTACCGCCAGGCACAGGAGCACGCCAAGGATGATCCACCACGGATGCTGGGAAGGGCCATCGTCGCCCGCATCCTCGTAGCCGGCAGAATCGTCATTCGCGTCGTCTACGGGGTCTGGATACTCCCGCGGATCGAGGCTCTGATGATCGTCGTCGCGGATCGGCATGGGACACGAAGAGAGCTAGACGGAAGCTAGATGGCGGCCAGGAAAGCCCGCTTGGCCAGCCAGGTCTCCAGCTTGTCGAACAGCCGGGCGACCATGTCCCAATGGACGGGCCCCATCGTGGCGATCTGCACGAAACGTCGTCGCGACAGATAGGCGCTCTCGCCCCCAATCGCATAGCCGAACAGACGGCAGCGGTTGACGAAAGACTCCGACGAATCTTCGCCGGGCGGGGAGAACGTAGTAACCACCGGACAAGAATTCTCCTCGGCAGCAAGCGGGGCCAAGTCCAAGCGGCGCAGGGTCTGGCGGACGCGAACACCCAACTCATGGTAGCGGGCATAACTAGCCTGGGCTTTTCGTGGCGTGGCGTATTCTTGCAAGGCGGTTTCGAGTGCGGCAAGGATTGGCGAGGGAAACGTGTAACATGGCCCATCGCTTTCCAAGGCGGCACGCAAGTCCAAATAGCTCGGAATGGCCGTGCGATCCAAACCCGCCAACGCGGCGCGGTCAGCGAAGATCAGGGCGGCGCCCGCATAGGAACCGAGCGACTTCCCGGTGGCTCCGGAGGCGAGAAAGACCTGGCTGAGGTCCAGAGTAACCGCTCCCAGGCTGCTGATACAGTCGACGCAGACACGCACGCCATGTTTGCGTGCGATCCGCACCAGCCCCGGCATGTCATTGATGACGCCGGTGCTTGATTCCTGATGCACCCCCCACACCCAGCTTCCTCTTGGTTCGGTTGCCAGGGCGGCGTCAATCTGGTCGAGGTCCCAAGCCGCTCCCCAGGACCAGGTCAACAAGCGCGGCGTCAAGCCGAATCGCGTGGCCTGCCGGGCGAGGCGCTCGCCGAATTCGCCGTTGATCAACAATACTCCGGCGCCGCAGGCGCCCTTGGACTGACGCTGGCCGGCAGCAAGAGTGGCGGCAATGGTCTCGTTGGCCAGGGTGCCGCTGCCGTTGAGTACGGCCACGTCGCGACCGCCAACGATGTCCCCGAGCAACTTGCGCGTCGCCATGAAACGCCGAATGAACTCCGGTCCGCGATGATAAATCGGTGGTTCGCCGAAGGCTTCACGCACCGCGCACGACACCGTCACTGGTCCGGGCAGCAAGCAGATCGGCTCAGCCTTCACGGGGCTTAGCTTGCCGAGATGCTCTTCCCACATGCGCTTCAAGTGCTGCACGCGCTCGGGGAGTTGGCCGATTGGCAACACCATGGGAACGAAGGCTGCATTTCCGCAAGGCACGGCCGGCCCGAGGGGAACGAGGCCGAGGCGCTCGTAAAGGGGAACGCGGTCCGCAACGCCGGAGATGAACAGGTGGGTGTAGTCGTTTTTGTTGGCGTACTCATAAAGAGACCAAATGAGTCCGAAGAACATGGTGCTGTTGCGCTCGCCGGGCTCGATGGCGAGCAAGCGCACTTCGAGGGGGCGGATGCCGGGGCGCGTGAGAATTGCGGGATCCGGAAGGCGGTCGGCGACGGAGAAGGGCGGCTCATCGTGGGCACTGACCATGCCGACGACACGCTCTTCGCGGAGGACGACGAGATAGGAATTCTTATGGTGGAACTTGTCGACGAGTAGGCCGCTGTCTGTGGAGTGGTGCTGCGGAATTTCCTCCACAAAAGTGCGGTGGTTGAGGCGGTGAATCTGCTCGAACTCCTGCGTGGTGTCCGCCCGCTTGAAGAGGTAATTGCCTACGCGCAACATCCTGGACCACCTCCGAAGGTGCTGCAGCGGGACGACCCGCATCATAAGGGAGGGGAGAGTTCCCCGTGGTCCGCAACAATCCGCCCTCACAAATCCGCTCAGGCACCTCTAGCAGAGGTTACAAATCCCCGGCACGGTTTGCAAGAACCTCGGTGCGGGTGTGTGGGAATTTATTCGGAGAATTAGGTTAAACCTTGGCGTTTTTACGAGGAAAAGCTTGCCTCGGCAAGACTGCCATTCCCGCGGACCATCCAGCGCACTAGGATTGCACCGAGACGGTGCTTGACCTCGCTTCCAAGTTCACGTGGGGAATTTGGGAAAGATAATTGCGTTGGAGCGCCATTTCGGAGAACTTTCCATGCCAACTCCGGCGGTGATCGCCACTTGGCCGTTCGGACAAATCGCCGTGCGCGCGGCGCTCCCCGTGGTGCAAAAAGGCCGGCCGGCGCTGGACGCCGCCATCGCCGGCGCCCAAGCCGTTGAGGACGATGGGACGACCCACTCCGTTGGCTTCGGCGGCCTGGCCAACAGCATCGGCAATGTCAGCCTCGATGCCTGCGTTATGGAAGGCCGGACGCTCGGATGCGGGGCCGTCGCGGGTGTCGAAAATGTCCGCCACGTCGCTTCCTTGGCCCGGCGTGTCATGGAGCGAACACCGCACTTGTTTCTCGTCGGCGAGGGCGCCCGGCTCTTCGCGGTGCAGCAAGGCTTCCCTTTGGAATCGTTGAATACACCGGAGAGCGTCACCGCGTGGTACAAGCGCCGCCCGCGCCCCAAGCCCGAGAGGCCGGCGCCGCGAGGGACTGCGCAGCTGCGTGCCCACCCTTTGAGTCACGATACGGTGACCGTGCTTGCGCTCGATCAAAAGGGCTCTCTGGGCGGCGCGTGCACGACTTCCGGCTTGGCGCATAAGCTGCCGGGCCGCGTCGGTGACTCTCCGATCATCGGCGCGGGATTGTACGTCGACGACACGGCCGGCGCCGCAGGCGCCACCGGCGTCGGTGAGGAGATTATTCGCATCGGTGGCAGCTTCTTTGTCGTCGAGCAAATGCGCGCGGGGCGAACGCCGCAAGAAGCTTGTGAAAACGCGGTGCGTCGGGTGAACGCGCTCGCGGTTCGCCGCGGAGTGCATCCCGCTCAGGTCGCGTTCCTCGCTCTGGATGTGAAAGGACGAGTCGGCGCCGCCTGCACCACCGACACCAATTTCCAGTACGCTACGAACAAGGGCGAAAAAGTCGAGTTGAACAAGGCGCGTGAAATCGGCGTCGAGACAAGGTAAGCCGCTGTATGAGCGAACATCCGAAGCGCCGCGAACGGCTAATTCAGCAGATCGTGTCGGAAGGCATCGATGCCGTTCTCGTGAGCAACCCTGTCAATGTCACCTATCTCACAGGCTTCACCGGCGACAGCAGCCATCTTGTTGTAAGCGCCGCGAAGACGGTACTGATCAGCGACGGCCGTTTCACCGAACAGCTTGCTGAGGAATGTCCGGGGCTCGAGTGCCACATTCGACCACCGTCGCAGCCGGTGATCGAAGCGAGCGCGCAAGTGCTTGGCAGTCTTGGCGTGGCCAAGGTCGGCGTCGAAAGCGGCCATCTCACCATCGCCAATTTCGAATCGCTTAAGGAGAAGCTCCGGACGGTTGCGTGGAAGCTCGGCGGCGACCGCGTTGAACGGCTGCGTCAGACCAAGGATGACGGAGAGGTCGCTGCGATTCGGCGCGCTATACGCGTCGCGCAGACAGCATTCACCATGTTCCGGGCGATGTTGCGTCCGGCCGACACAGAGAAGGAACTGGCAGATTCATTGGAAATGTACACCCGTCGCGCCGGGGGCGACGAAGGAGCGTTTCCGAGCATTGTCGCTGTCGGCGCCCGTGCCGCTTTGCCGCACGCGCCGCCGACACCGCGGCGCGTCAGCGAAGCGTCATTAACCCTCATCGATTGGGGGGCGAGCGCCGGTGGCTACAAAAGCGACTTGACACGCGTTCTGTTCCCCCATAACAATGCCGGGATTCTTGGAGCGAACGGCGTAGTTCCTTCGAAGCTGGTCGAGCCCAAGCTCCGCGAAGTATACGCGGTTGTCTTGCGTGCCCAGCTCAAGGCCATCGCCGCCATAAGGCCGGGAGTGAAGACCGGGGCCGTCGATGCCGCCGCCCGCGGCGTGATTGAGGAGGCCGGCTATGGCGATTACTTCACGCACAGCACCGGTCACGGAATAGGCCTGCAAATCCATGAAGCACCGTTCCTGCGCGCAGGATTCGAGCAACTCCTCGAGCCGGGCATGGTGGTGACAGTCGAGCCGGGGATATACCTTCCCGGAGTCGCGGGAATCCGGATCGAAGACGACGTGCTCGTCACGCCCAACGGAAGCGAAGTGTTGACCAGCGTTCCTAAAGACCTTGAGACGTGCATACACGAATTCTGAGGTTCCCTTGAGTCCGAGAAGCGAAGGTCCCAAGCCCGCCCGAAAAGGCGAACAACAGCCGGCGCCGACCTCGGCAACCGACGATGCCGGCAAAGCCCCCGGCCCTTTTGACGTGCGTACGGTCAAATCGCTCGTGGCTCTCATGACGCAGCACGATTTGAGCGAGATTGATCTGCGCGACGGCCATCAGCGTCTGCGCTTGCGGCGCGGCAATAGTCAGAAGCCGACGGTCGCCTTGGCGGTCCCCGTCCCCGCGACGCCACTGACTGCTGCTTCGCAGGTCACGGTACCGCCAAAGCCCGAATCGAACGCACTCCCACCGTCGAAGACACTGTTAGAAATCAAAAGCCCGACGCCCGGCACCTTCTATTCCAGCGCCAAACCTGGAGAGCCGCCTTTCGTCAAAGTCGGATCCAAGGTCATTGCGGAAACGGTTGTTTGCCTCATCGAAGCGATGAAGATTTTCAACGAAATCCAAGCGGAGGTTGCCGGCGTCATCGTCGACGTGGCGGTCGAAAACCAGCAGCCGGTGGAATACGGACAAGTGTTGTTTCGCGTCGATCCTGCGGGATGAGTATTCGGATTTGAGTCTTGATGTTTCAGCGCATCTTAGTCGCCAATCGTGGTGAAATCGCCCTTCGCGTGATTCGGGCTTGCCGTGATCTTGGCATTGAGGTCGTCGCCGTCTACAGCGAGGCCGATCGCGGCGCTCCGTATCTCGATCTGGCGGACGAAGCGATTTGCATTGGCCCGGCGCCGGCCGCACAGAGTTACTTAAATATCGCCCGTATCATCAGTGCCGCCGAGATTGCCAACGTTCAGGCCATTCATCCGGGATACGGCTTCCTATCGGAGAACCCCCACTTCGCCGACGTTTGCCGCGATTGCAAGATTGAGTTTATCGGCCCGCCACAGCAGGCGATGGCGCTTGTCGGCAACAAGAACGAAGCCCGCAAGTTGGCTAAGAAGGCCGGCGTCCCGGTCGTGCCCGGCAGCGAGGGATTGATCCAGGACGAGAATGAGGCCCTGCGCCTGGCTGAGGAGATGGGTTACCCGGTCCTCATCAAGGCGGCGGCGGGCGGCGGCGGCCGGGGCATGCGCGTCGCCCGCAACGACATCAACCTTCGCGTCGGCCTGAAATCGGCCCAGCAGGAAGCCGAATCCGCCTTCAAGGACGGCAGCGTCTACCTCGAGAAGTATGTCGAACAACCCCGGCACGTCGAAGTGCAAATCCTCGCCGATCGTCACGGCAATGTCGTCCATCTGTGGGAACGCGACTGCTCGCTCCAGAGGCGCCACCAAAAGCTCGTCGAGGAATCGCCCGCCCCGAATTTGCCGGGGCCGGTTCGCGACGATATTTGCGCCGCTTCGGTCCGCCTCATCCGTGAAGCGAAATACTTCAATGCGGGCACCTGCGAATTCCTGGTTGACAAGGATAATCGCTTTTATTTCATCGAGATCAATGCCCGCATCCAGGTCGAGCATCCGGTGACGGAACTGGTGACCGGCATCGACTTGGTACAGGAACAAATCAAGATCGCCGCCGGTGAGAAGCTCGCGTTCGCGCAGGACGACGTTCGCCGCGCGGGCTGCGCCATGGAATGCCGAATCAACGCGGAAGATCCGGCCGCCGACTTCCGTCCTTCGCCGGGAGTGGTCACCAAATGGCAAACACCCGGCGGACCCGGCGTGCGCCTCGACACGCATGTCGTTCCGGGCTACCGCGTGCCCGCCAATTACGACTCGATGGTCGCTAAATTGCTCGTTCACCAGCCGACCCGCGCCCAGGCGTTGGCGACCATGCGGCGAGCGCTCAACGAATTCATCGTCGAGGGCATCAAGACGACCATTCCGCTGCACAAGGAAATCTTCAACCATTCCGCCTTCATTGATGGCCGGGTCGACACGACCTTCATCGAGCGCAACTGGATGGGAAAGTGAATCGTGTCGGGGAAAGTCGCGTTCCATGTCGAATCGAGAACTCAGCACCTGCCCGCCATCACCGCCATGCAGTTTGGCGCTGAGGTCGTCTATTTAAGTCATTATTTGGTTGTTAGTTACGGGGAAAACTCGAGCTGAGCGCCACAGTTCCACACTCACATACCCCCGGCTGCCCCGTGTATCCATCGAACGCACAATTGGAGAGGACCTATCCAACGTCAGGATAGTAGCAAATCGCAGCTTATTAGCAAGATTCCGCAAGAGGGTTGTTGCGAAACGAGTCACGAGCCAGGCCCTGGCATGGAATCAAGCATTTGGACTCGAGTGCGCTGCACGAATCGATCATTGCAACCAATTTCCTGCTAGGTGGTTACGGACGAGAATAAAAAAACTTGCCGTTGCTTCACGACTTGGCATCCGCGTTGCAATGAGTATCTGCCGTGAGAAGTTGGTAAGCGAGTCCCAACAACTCACTTTCAAAGAGCCCCAACCTGCCTACTCAACTCCTCCCGTGGGCACGGGGCGCAGCCGGTAGCGAGTCCCGGTTAGCCCCGTGCCAACACCTCTCTTCAAGCTCAAGACGCCACATCCTTTCGACCCCCACCAAGTTTAGCAGGTGGGCTCTTGTCCGTGCTCGCCGCTGGCTCGCGGCTAAACGGCGTCTAACTCTTCCGCGAGTAACCTTTGCACGAGTTCCGTATTCGCCATTCCTTTGGTTTCGCGCATGACGGCGCCTTTGATGGCATCGGCGGCTTTGACCTTCCCTTTCTTGAAGTCGGCGACGGCTTTGGGATTGGCGGCGACGGCTCGGCGAACGATTTCGCGCAGCTGCGATTCGTCGGACACGACCTGGTAGCCGAGCTTGGCGAGCGCCGCTTTGACCGTCGCGTCGCTGTTTGCCATTTCAGCGAACACTTCCCGTGCGCGCTGCTTGTTCAGGCCGCTTGATTTGACTTCCTGAATTAGGCCGGCCAGCGATGCGGGCGGTATTGCGAACTCTCTAATTTGTTGCTTGCGATCGTTAAGCGTTTGCAGCACTTCGTTGGAAATCCAGTTGCTCGTTTCCTTGGGATCGCCAGAAAGGCCGGCTGTCTGCTCGAAGTACGCAACCACGGCCCGCCCTTGGCTAGAAAGCACGCTGGCGTCATAGGGCGACAAGCCATACTCCGTTTGCAGCCGATTTCGCTGGGCGGCGGGCAATTCACCGAGGCCGGCGCGGGCTTTCTCCAGCATCAGCGAGTCGATCAGAATCGGTACGAGGTCGGGCTCTGGAAAATAGCGATAGTCCGCGGCCTCTTCTTTGCGCCGTTGAATTTCGGTAACGCCTCGCTTCTCGTTCCATCCGGCCGTTGCCTTCGCAACCATGACCAAGCTTCCGTTACGTTTTTCTTGGACCGGAATCACTGTGCTGCCGGCGAAGTTTCGTGCGCTGCGCGGATCGACGTTCCACACGCTGCCGAGTTTCTGTTGATATTCTTGGAATTGACGTTCCGCTTCATATTTGAGCGCCCGCTCGACGCCGCGAAAGCTATTGAGGTTTTTGATCTCGACAATCGGCGTTGCCGCAAACGTCTCACCCTCGGCTCCGGTGGATTCTACGTTTAGCCGCGAGCCTGCGGCGAGCGCGGATGGTGTCCCATGCGGTTGGATACGGTCCGCGCTCGCCGTTGGCTCGCGGCTAAACGAAGAGGCGACGGGTGAGGGGGAAATGGGAATGTGAATGTTAACATTGGCGTCGCAGCGCAAACTGCCCTCCTGCATCTCGCAGTCGGAGACTTCGATCTCGCGCAAGAGGAGCCGCATTTCCTCGAGATACGCCTTGGCTTCTTCTGGAGCGCGCAGGTCAGGCTGGCTGACTATTTCCAAGAGAGGAACGCCGGTGCGATTGAGGTCGACAAGGCTGTCGCGGCCGCCGCCTTGTTCGTCATGCAACATCTTGCCTGCGTCTTCCTCCAGGTGGGCGCGGATGATGCCGATTTTCTTGGCGCCGCCTGGGCATTCAATCTGCAGCCAACCGGCCTTGCTAAAAGGTAGATCGTATTGGCTGATTTGATAGTTCTTGGGAAGGTCGGGATAGAAATAGTTCTTGCGATCCCACTTGGTGAGGGAAGCGATTTGGCAATTAAGAGCCATTGCTGCCTTGAGAGCCAGCTCGAAAGCCATCCGGTTCATTACCGGCAACGCTCCGGGAAGGCCGGCGCACACCGGGCACGTCGCCGAGTTGGGAGGCAGTCCGAACTTCGTGCTGCAGCCGCAAAACAGCTTGGTCCGCGTCAAGAGCTGGACGTGGACTTCAAGGCCGATGATGGTGCGATAAGGGGACACGTTCACTCCCAATACCCCCAGGATTCGCTGCGCTCATCCTGGGGCTTGGACCTTGGGACGACGGTTGTGCCAGTCGGTCGCGCGCTCAAACATTCGCGCCACCTGCAACAATTTTCCTTCTTCGAACGGCGCCGCCATGAGTTGCAAGCCGATCGGCAACCCGTTTTTCGTGAAGCCGCACGGCACGCTGATGCCGGGAAGCCCAGCGAGGTTGGCGCCGATCGTGTAGATGTCGGACAGGTACATCGCCAATGGATCGCCAGTTTTCTCGCCCAACTTGAAGGCGGCCGTCGGTGTCGTCGGGCCGGCGATCACATCGCACTGGCGGAATGCCGTGTCGAAATCGTCCTTGATGAGGCGGCGAACCTTGAGCGCCTTGAGATAATACGCGTCGACATAACCGCTGGAGAGTGCATAAGTGCCGAGCATCACTCGGCGTTTGACCTCGGCGCCAAAGCCTTCGCCGCGCGACCGGGCGACCATGTCCAGCAGGTCGGCGAATTTTTCGGCGCGATGGCCGAAATGCACGCCGTCGTAACGAGCCAGGTTGCTCGACGCTTCCGCGGTGGCCACGAGGTAATAAACGGCTACGGCAAAAGAACTGTGCGGCAATGAAATTTCCTTTAGCACAGCTCCTTGACTTTGATACTCCGCGAGAGCCACACGTACCGCGTTTTCGACTTCCGCATCGAGCCCGTCGGAAAAGAACTCCCGCGGAATCCCGACAGTGAGCGGTTTAACGAGTTGGTCGAGACCCCTGGAATAAGCGGGTACCGGGCGATCGACGCTGGTACTGTCGCGGGCATCGTGGCCCGCGATGGCTTCCAGGAGCAAAGCCGCATCGTAGACGTTGTGCGCGAGTGGGCCGACTTGATCGAGGGAACTGCCAAAGGCGATCACGCCGAAACGTGACACGCGGCCATAGGTTGGTTTGAAACCGACGATGCCGCATAAGGCCGCGGGTTGGCGTATCGAGCCGCCTGTGTCGGTGCCGATGCCGAGGGGCGCGAGGCCGGCGGCGACCGCTGCCGCGGAGCCGCCGCTGGAGCCGCCCGGCGTTCGCTCGAGGTCCCAGGGGTTTCGCGTGATCGTGAAGCCGCTGTTCTCAGTGGACGAGCCCATGGCAAATTCGTCCATGTTGGTCTTGCCGAGTAGAATCGCGTCCGCTTGCTTTAAGCGCGTAATGACATGGGCGTCGTAGGGCGGAATGAAATCGCGCAGAATTTTGCTGCCGCAAGTGGTCTTTTGGCCGGCAACGCAAAGGATGTCCTTGACCGCGACCGGTACGCCGGCGAGGATGCCCAAGAGATCGCCGTGTTTGCGTTTGGCGTCGACGGCGCGCGCCTGGGCAAGTGCGAATTCGTCATCGACGTGGAGGAAAGCGTTGAGGCTGCCGTCGCGCTCGTGAATCGTTCGGAGAAAAGCAGCAGTGATTTCCAGGGCGGAGGCGCCTTGGACTTGTGCGGCAAGCAATTCGGCGGCAGTCAGTTCGTTCATGGCCCCAATCCCGCTCGCGGTCAGCGCGACCTTGATTCCGTCTTGCGAAGCCGCAAGCGGCGATCAATCGAGCACTGCGGGAACGGCGTAGAAATCCCCCCGCCGCGCGGGGGCGTTGGCGAGAGCGGCATCCACGGTCAGCGAAGGCGCGAGTTCATCCGCACGAAACACATTCTGCAGGTCCAGCGCATGCGCAAGCGGTTCGACGCCATCGGTGTGCAACGCTTGGAGTTGGTTGACATATTCTATGATGGCGCCCAAATCACGCGCCATCGCCTCCAACTCGGCTGGCGTCAGATCGAGACGCGCGAGATGGGCTACCCAACGGACGTGTTCGAGCGGGAGCGCCATGAGAGTTCACAACGCCTACCCACGGGATTCGCTGCGCTCATCCCGTGGCTTGGGATTAGAGAGTGGGCATTTGGAATGGTTTGCGCTTGACGGGCCGCTGCACGAGCCCGCTGCGAATCGCTTTGACGGAAACGCGTGCGGTTTGCACTTTGCCATCGATCACGACTTTGATGCGCTGCAGATTCGGCTTGAACGTTCGTTTGGTGATGCCGGTCACTTTCCGACCGACGCCGCCCAAGTACTTGGCCTTGCCGCGTCGCGCGTAATGATTACCTCTCACCGGTTTCTTGCCCGTGATGGCACACTTCATACCCATCGGTTCACTCTCTTCCTTCAAGGGCTTCGGAGATTCACCGGTAAACTACGATTTTACGGCGATGGCGTCCTTTGACAAGACGAAGGTTGCTCGCCTTCAATATTGGGGGCGAAGGGATTCCATTTCCCAAACTTTCGTGCTATTCTAGCCTTGCGAATGTACCGGGCTTCAGGCGAATCCATTTGGCATCGCCTTTGCTCTAATACTCGCGGTTGGAAAATCTGCCTAAAAAAGCGCGAACCTGCAGTGAACCTGTGCTGTCCGTGGGTTAGGGACACACTTGGTTCATGTGTTTTTGGGGGCGAACTCGTACCAAACGGACTGGCATTTCGTTTGGAAGGCGTCCCAAAGATTGCGATTTGAGGATTTAAGTTTTTCTCCTAACTGGCCGACTTCAAAAGAGTTCGGTCATCCACAATCGCCGGAGGTATGTCATGGCCCTGAATCTCTTGCACAAGCTGGTGCTGCGAGTCGCTTCCAAGGGCGACCACAAGGCCGCTCTGCGCGAGGTCTCGGCGGCCATGGGTACCGTGCCGGCATTCCCATCTCTACCAGGGCGCAAGACGCCAGGTTTTGCGGGAGCCGTTATGGAACCGCGAGCGACGTGGGCCGGTACCGGCGATTTCGGTACGGCTCAGGCCGTCGTGCGGGCCGGTCGGCCCCGAAGCCTTGCTTGCGTGCCCGGCACACCCATCCTCGGAAGAAATCCGAGGGGGACCATCCAATCAAGGTGGTCCCGGATAAACCGCTTGGCGAGTCAACGCTTAATGCTTCAACGCATTGCGCGTCAGCCTCGCTGCTATCGCGGCAACCCCATGGCGTACGTGCAGGGCTGAGCCGGCATTCTCGGCACCCTGGGTTCATTCCCAGCACAAAACATCTGAATAGTCCGCGGACCAGCCTCCGCGGAGACCGCGTTGGCTTGCCTCCAGGCGAGCCGGGAGCGTAAGCGACCGGAGGCCCACGGAAGCCGCGGCATTTACCCCGTGACCCGCGGGGACGCCGCACGCCAACCTCCGGTCGGACAGGTCATTTGGTAGGGATCGGGAGTTTCGATCATGACGTGGGATGAGATCATTTTGCTGATCGTTCGCGCTCAGACGGGCGACCGGATCGCATTTGGCGACTTGGTTGAGCGCTTTCAGCCGGCGGTCTACGCCGTGGCCCTGGCCCGTCTGCGCGACCACAACGAGGCCGTGGAGCTGACGCAGGAGGTGTTTATCCACGCGATGACCAAGCTGGCACAGCTCCGCGATCCGCATTGCTTCATCGGCTGGCTGCGGCAGATCACGGTGCGCATGGCCATCAACCGCGTGACGCGCCGGGCGCCGTGGCGGGGCGCCGACCCGGAATTCATCCAGAGCGCTCCGGATCTTGGCTCGGGCCCGCTCGATGAGATGATCCGCGCCGAGAACCGGGCGGCCATTCGCACGGGCCTCGACCGGCTCAAGCCGCTTGACCGCCAGACACTGGAGGCGTTCTACCTGCGCGGCCGTTCGCTCAAGCAGATGAGCCGCGAGTTCGAGACGCCTATCGGCACGATCAAGCGCCGGCTGCACGTTGCCCGGCACCGGCTGAAGCGGCAGCTGGAGCGCACGGCGCAGAAGCGCGCCGGCCAAACGCGCCGCGAGCTAGCGGCTGTCGGCTAAGGGACTGATCAGCCCGCAAAAATCAGGCAGCGGACCACGAAAGGTCCGCTGCCTTTTTTTCTTGAATGAGGCTATAATCCCTGTTGAAGTCCGTTTGGCAGGAGTTGTGGTCATGTCCGCCAATCCGAATTCGGTTGTCGCACGTTATTCTTCGATCCCGCCTCCCCAAGATCAGGATGACCGCCAATACGATCACCTGATTACGGAGGATGACACGCCCGTGGACAACATCTACTCCGAAAAACAACAACGGCTCCTAACCCGGCCGTTATATTCGTCGTGGAAGCGGCCAAATGACGGGAAGTTTCTTGCAATGGCGAACGTCGGCATCTTTCCGGAGGACAAGAACCCGGCGATCGTTCCGGACGCATTCCTAAGCCTTGATGTTGAAGCGCCCAACGACGTGTGGAAGAAGAAGAACCGCAGTTACTTGTATTCGGTCTACGGCAAGGAGCCCGAAGTTGTCATCGAAGTGGTTTCAAATCTGGTTGGCGAGGAACTCAAGGAAAAGCTCAAAATCTATGCGCGGATGAACGTTCGATACTATGTCGTGTGGGATCCTAGACAGCTCCTTCACAAAGGCGAATTGCACGCATTTGTGCTGCGCGGCAAGAAATATGAGGCTTTGAAAAAACTCTGGTTTCCTGAAGTCGGCTTGGGGCTGGAGATCTGGGAAGGAGCGTTTGAGGGCATGACGGCCCGGTGGTTGCGCTGGCGCGATGAACGCGGCGCAGTGATTCCGACGGGCACGGAGCGCGCTGATCGAGAAAAAACTCGCGCCACCAGCGAAAAGCAGCGTGCCGAATCGGAAAAGCAGCGTGCCGACCGTCTCGCGGCTCAGCTTCGCGCCCTCGGGGTGGAGCCTGAATGACTTCGCGGCGCCGAACCTGTCATTTCATTTGGCCCACTACTTCGAAAGCTCGGCGCGGAACAACAAGAACTTCCGGCTAAGGAAATTCCAACCGAATGCAACAAAGAGAGCGATGATCCTTGCCGGCGCGTAGTGAAGAGAAATCCCGTCCATTAGAATCGCCATGCTGAGGCACGTGATGACGAGGCCCACCATGGAAAGCGCCGTAAACCGCAGAAAGCCCGTGACGACGTTCGACGGAGCATGCGGAAACACCCAACCGGCGCAGAGAACGTACTGCACGACGCCGCCGATCAAGTAACCCACAACCGCGGCGGCCAATGGATGCACGCGACAAGCAATCACAAGCCAAAAGTAAATGGCGCAATCGACAATCGCCGACAACGTCGAAGCGACCAGGGCCCGCGGGACCTGTAAGTGGACGCTATCCACGGGTTCCACCAGAAGCCTTTTCAGCACTTGCAGCGAACGCTTTTGGAGCAAACCCAGTCTCCTATTGGGGAATAGGAAACTATAGGTCACAGTTTTGTGGGGCGGCGCCCCTGTTACAAATCCGTAATTGCTCGACCTCGTTGTGGTGACGCGATTTCGATCGCGGTATAATGGTTCTGACAGCGGTGGACGAGCCTGCGTTACACTCCGCTAAACCGAGCCATTTGCCTGCTCCGGATCGCGCCGCCCACGTATTTTTCTTGTTTCGTTGGTTTTTCGCCTGATATACTAGCAGAAAGAACACCAGCCGGTTTGCTGGCATTCGGTCCCACCTTCTTTGGACCAGATCACTAACGCCTTCAAGGGCAAGGCAGTGAGGATATCATGTTCGGATTGGGTTTTCAGGAAATTCTGATCATTGCCATTATCGGTGTGATTTTGTTCGGTAAGCGGCTGCCGGACGTAGGCCGCTATCTCGGCAAGAGCATTACTGAATTCAAAAAGGGGATGAAAGGTCTGGAAGACGACATCGAACCGTCCGCCGGCCCTGTTTCCACGCAACGCCACGAAGGACCGGCGGATCAGCTCCGGCCCCCGCAGCGCGTGGCCGCGACCGCGCCCAAGTTTGAAGATGTGCCAGCCAATCACCCGCAGGTGTAACCATTGAGCCCGAATCGCCAGCGAGGGTTCACACGGAACCCTCGCTGGCGCTTCGGGCTCAAGCCAATCCGCGGGCGCTTAACTCAGCGGCTAGAGTGCTATCCTCACACGGTAGAAGTCGCTGGTTCGAATCCAGCAGCGCCCAATCTCGTGAAAGGAAAAACCCACGGAACGCTTCCGTGGGTTTTGCATTTGACGCAGCGGCGCCGCGCACAACGAATTACAGTTGCGGAAGATTCGTGGGCCGTTTGCCGACTTTCACCGGTACGTTCTGTCTTTTCCCGTCGCGAAGAATCTCCAACGTAATTTGGCCATCCGGGTCCGTGTCCGCGATGAGTTGGCGCAATTGACGCATCGCCAGGCCGGCCATGAGCGGCTCGTCGTTAAAACGCACGACGATGTCGCCCGCTTGTAGTCCCGCCTTTTCGCCTGGCTCTTTCGGCATAACTTGTGTAATCAACACGCAGCCCTGGTCGGCGAGCCCCAGCTTCTTGATGGCCTGTCCCGGCAGGTTATCCAAGCCGATGCCGATGTAGCCACGCGGCACCTCGCCCTGAGCCACAAGTTGTTCAAAGACCTTTTTCGCGGTGTTGCTGGGAATGGCGAAACCGATGCCCTGATTGCCGCCGTTGTCCGTAGCGATAGCGACGTTAATTCCCATGATGCGGCCATATTGATCGAAGAGCGGGCCTCCGGAGTTGCCGGGATTGATGGCTGCGTCGGTTTGCAAAAGCTCTACCAACAGCTTGGTCAGGAGCCTCCCTTTGGCGCTGATGACACCTTGCGTGACCGTTTGCCGCAGGCCGAGAGGACTGCCGATTGCAAGCGCGAAGTCGCCGACTTGAACGTCTTTGTCGCTGTCGGCAAACTCGGTACTGAAGTTGAGGTCGTCTTTCAGCTTGTCAGGCGGGGGATCGGGAATTCGCACCACCGCCAAGTCGGTGACATCGTCGCTGGAAACGGTCTCCGGATCGAGACCGATGGACCGGCCGCTGGCGAAAGTCAGCCGCAGCCGCTGCGCGCTCTTGACGACATGATGGTTCGTTAAAACGTAACCGGGCTTTACGAGGATCCCGGTGCCGACGCCGGCTTGCACATAGCGCCGTTGCGTCTCGGGGTCGAACAAGACGATTGCATTTTCGAGCGATTCCCCTTGCCGGGGTTCGCGGTAATTGCCGATGTTCACGACCTTCGGCGTCATTTTGCGAACGACCTCACGGAAGCCAAGCGAGACCAGGTGCACGCGCTTGTCGAGCACTTGCAGCTGTTGCTCGGCGTGTTCGGACTCGGCCTTGAGTTCGGCGCGGCGTTTGAGATAGGTCGCCTCTGCATCGGCCTGGGCTTCGGCCATGCGCCAATTCACGATCAAATAAGGTGTGACGTAAACGACCAGGATGATCACGGAGAAGAAAACCGTGACCGGCAGCACCCAGCCCCAGAGCGCGTGGCCGATGCCGACCGAAGCTGCCGCCGGATTACTTTCTTCGGGAAGGGGAGACGCCGCTTCCATTGACGCCGGGGCCGGATTGGGCTCTGGGCCGATCAGAGGCTCGAATGGATGCATCTGCGTGTCCTTGAATGGGGCGCAAAGAAAGCACGCGGAACCCAAAATGACGATCGGTTCCGGAGATGAATTATACACCGCCGAAAAGAAGAAGTCTTGCAGAAGTTGTCCGTTGTCGGTTAGGCCGCCTTTTGCCGCATCGCGGTTTCGATATTGAGCGTGTTGCGGACGGCGTACGATCTCTTGCCTTGGCTCTCGAAATAGGTGCGCGTCATGAGTTCGCCGATAAGGCCGAGCGAAATGAACTGAACACCGATCACGACCAGGATGGCGCTTAGCAGAAGGAAGGGATTGCCAGTCATGTTGGTTCGAAATTGCGCCTTCATCCACACGGTAAGAACGAGGCTAAGGAAGCCCAGAAACATGGAACACAAGCCGGCCAGACCCATGACGTGCATGGGACGCGTCAGGTAACTGTGCAGGAACTTGACGGTAATGAGGTCGAGAAACACCCGGAAGGTGCGCGACAAAGTGTACTTGGTCTTGCCCGCCGCGCGCGGATGATGGCGGACGGGCACTTGCAGCAGCTTGGCGCCCGATTGCTGCGCCAGAACCGGAATGAATCGGTGCATTTCGCCGTAGAGGAGCAGCGAGTCGGCCAGCTCACGCCGCATGGCGCGGAGCGTGCAGCCCATGTCCTTGATCCTTACCCCGGTGACTTTGCGGATCAGCCAATTTCCGAGGAAGCTCGGGATTTTGCGGATCAGCATGTGGTCTTGGCGTTTGGCCCGCAGTCCAAGAACGGCGTCGTATCCTTCCTTGAGTCGCTCAAGCAGCATCGGAATGTCAGCCGGGTCGTTTTGCATGTCGCCGTCCATGGTCACGACAACGTCGCCCTGGGACCAGTCGATGCCGGCCTGAAGGGCGGCCGATTGCCCGAAGTTGCGCCGCAGCCGAACCACCTTGACAGCCGAATCTCGGCGAGCAATCTCCTCGAGGGCGGCATAGGATCCATCGACGCTGCCGTCGTCGACAAAGACGATCTCATAGGTTTGGGCCAAGGAGGCGAGGGCCTGCGTGAGCCGGTCATGCAGCCTGGGAATATTGTCGCGCTCGTCCTTGATCGGAATCACGATCGATAGATTCACAAGTCACCTCGCCCGGTTTCTCGGCCGGAAGCTCAGGTTTTGGGAAATGGCCGAAAAGATATACGAAGCCGCCCATCACGCTTACCGTGGCATGGGCGGCAAACCAGAGAACGGCCAGCGACAAGGCCGAACCTTGTCCGACCCCGAATGGCGCCAGCAGAATCACCGTGGCCTGTTCGCGGACGCCGACGCCGTTGACACTGATGGGCAGGAGCGTCAAGAGCGTCACCATGGGCGTCAATATCCAGTAGAAGCTGAATGGAACCTCGGCGTGAATGGCCTGACCGACCAACCAAACCAACAAGACATTGCCCACTTGCACGACAATGGACAACCCGGTCGCCTGAACAAGCGCGGCCGGCGCACGCACGACACGCAGGACGGCCAGCAGCTGTTCGCGCCGGGCGGGACTGAGCCGGATGAGCCGGCTCGCGAGCGGAAGCGCCGTCAACCCCACGAGCCCGCCGGCGGCGATTCCCCATACACTCCAGCGAATCCACGGCGCCAATTCGAGCGGCGAAAGCGCCACGGCAAGGCACGCCATGCCGACCAACACCATGAGGCCGTTGAGCCGATCGAGAAACACGGAGGCAAAAGCGGCGAGCCGTCGGCCGGCGCCGCCGTCAAGGTAGCAAGCGCGGACGACGTCGCCCCCGACGGAAGTCGGCAACATGAGGTTGAAATACATGCCAATAAAGTAAAAGCCGGTGAGTTGCCGAAGCGAGCGCGGAAAGCGGAGTTGGTCGGTGAAATAGCGCCAGCGAAGGGCGCTTGCGAACTGGCTGAGGAGCAGCACTCCGACCGCCATCAACCAGTATTCGACGCGCATTTCAGTGAAGGCGGCGCGGACTCTCACCCAGTCGTTGGCGTCGGTCTTCCAAGCGATCCAGGCGATGAGTGCCGCGCTGATGCCGAATCGGAACAGTTTACTCACGGATGATAAGCTCCTGTTCGTGCGGCTCCGCGCCGGCCTGGAAGAACCAGCAGTGCTTCTCCTCGACGAGATCCACGAGCAATCGATACGAACCTGCCTGGCTGAACGGCGGTAAAACCAAGGTGACCTCCCACGTCTGGCCCGGCGATACGTCGCGGTCGAGCATCCCCGCGCGACCCTCGAGCGGCTCAGACAAGTTTGGTCCGAAAATCTGATAGCCCAGGTGCGTTCCAGCTCCCTTGACGGCTCGAATGTGCCAGACCGCGCGACCCGTGTTGCGCACGCGAACACGGAAGGCGCACGGCTCTCCGCAACGGATCACATCTTGCAACGGCGTGAATTCTTCCCACGCATGCGCGTAGTTCGTCTCGCCGTATTCGCTCAAGATCCAAGCGCGAAAGGCCTCGCGGCAATGATCGCGCCCGACCTCTTGGAGCCAACGCTCGTATTGATCGAAGAAACCGTCGAGGACGGCGGTTTGCGCGAAGGGCACATGGCCGTAGCGTGGACCGAGTTGTCTGCGCGCCTGGTGCAGCGGAGCGTCCGTCTTTAGCAGCATGGCGATGACGGAGGCCATGCCCGTGCGATCCGCTCCGCGGCGGCAGTGAAACAAGATCGGATAGTCGGTGCGATCGATCACCTCGACCAAGCGGCGCAGCTCCGTGACGGATGGCGTGCGGTTGGCGGAAAAGCTGAGATCCTCCATCGCGATGCCGGCGTCCTGAACGGCGCGGCATTCCTCGACATACCAGTCGAAGGGGTTACCGCAACCGCGCAGATTCACCACGGTGTGGATTCCGCAGCTGCGAGCCAAGTCCTTGAGGCTTTCACCGCTGGGCTGAGCCGCTCGATAAATCAGTCCCGGAACGACGGTATGGACGTTGGACCCAATGGTGACGCGGTAGAGTTCGGCGCCCAAGCCAAGAGCGATCGTCGCCAACACGATTCCTAACCAACGCCGTCGTCGGCCGCGTGGCGGAGGCGCAACCGGCGGAGCGGAGGAATTCCTTTCGCAAACAGCGACAATCTCGGCCATTTCGTTTCCTTGCGACAATGGTGTTGGCACGCAGGCAGGCAGGCCCCGCAGAGTCGAAAACTCATCTGCGGGCTCGATTCGCTGCAAGAATGCGTGATGATGCCAAAAAGGAAATCACAAGACCAGGCCACTTGGGCGAAGGAGATTTCGACGCCGCGTTGTCCTTTAGCAGTGGGGAAACAGCACCGGCTGGAAGTAGCGCGGATGAATGGTTCAAAAAAAAGACGGAAACCGCCCCGCCCACTTGGTTCCCATTGCCGGGCTTCTATAAAAGAAGATTGCGGGCAGCCCGACCACTACATTCCGCAACCGTGAGTTTGCTTCCGAGGGTGAAGGCTGAACCTTCTTCCGGGGGTTTTGTCTTTGTTTCGGAGGATCACGCCGCGCCATGGAGTGTGGATCGTGACGGAAGCATCGGATTTGTTGATCGAATCGGAAACATCCCTTGCAAGGATTGTGCCGTTTTCCTATACTTTCTATTTCACACAAGATGTTTTATTTGCGAGGTCGCGCTAGCGTAGCTCAACGGCAGAGTCCCGGTTTTGTAAACCGGTGGTTGTGGGTTCAACTCCCACCGCTAGCTTAAGGGCGTTGTTGGTTCGTAACCCGTAGGGAGGACTTGCGATCCGGCCATGCCTGGATGGTTTCAAGAAACCTTCCTATTGCAAACTGGATAGTTGAGCGGGCAGGTGGCCGAGCGGCCAATGGCATCAGACTGTAAATCTGACGTGCTTCGCACTACGGGGGTTCGAATCCCTCCCTGCCCAATGAATGGAAATGGGCCATCGAGGGCGTCCCTTATCGGCTTAGGTGCAGCACGCGGGTGTAGCTCAATGGTAGAGCACCTGCCTTCCAAGCAGGCTACGAGGGTTCGATTCCCTTCACCCGCTTCGTGCGTTCAC
>JACPZP010000083.1 GCA_016195405.1 Planctomycetota bacterium
AGCCGGCGTTGGCCATGCTGCCGGCTTGTTTCATTGATCCAGGCGATATCACATTGATGACGGTTCCGGGTTACCCTATCGCCGGCACGCACACCAAATACTATGGCGGCGAGGTTCACAATTTGCCGCTCCTCGAAGAGAACGGCTATTATCCCGACCTGAGCGCCATTCCTGCCGACATCAAAAAGCGGGCGAAGTTGTTGGTGCTCAACTATCCGAATAGCCCCACCGGCGCCACGGCCACGCGCGAGTTCTACAAGAAGGTGATCGACTTCGCGCTTGCGAACAGGGTCATCGTCATTCAAGACGCGGCCCATTTACTGTTGACGTTCAACGGGCCGCCTTTGAGCTTCTTGCAAGTGGAGGGCGCCAAGGAAGTCGGCCTCGAGGTGCACTCGATGTCGAAGGGATTCAACATGATCGGCTGGCGAATGGCGTTCGTCGCCGGCCATCCGAAGCTCGTTCAAGCCTTCGCCGATGTGAAGGACAACAGCGATTCCGGTCAATTCATGGCGATTCAGCACGCGGCCAAGACGGCCCTGGATCATCCCGAGATCGCAGAGCGCGTTCGGGAAAAGTATCGGCGCCGCCTCCAGAAGCTCGTCGCAGCGCTCGTTCAGGTCGGCTTCAAGGCCAAGATGCCAGGAGGAAGTTACTTCCTCTACGCCAAGGCGCCGAAAAGCTGCAGCGACCGAACCTTTGCCAATGCCGAGGAAGCGAGTCAGTTCCTAATCGGCGAACAATCGGTCATTTGCGTGCCGTGGGACAATGCCGGGCCGTACCTGCGCTTTTCCGTCACCTATCTGGCGAAGGATGAGAAGGAAGAAGACGCTCTGATGGCAGAAACGGTACGGCGCTTGGGGCGATTGGGATTGCGATTCTAGACCTGACGCTTTAAGCTCAAAGCATCATATCGGCGTTCTTCGCCGGGCACGCAATTTGCGGAGATGGCTTTCATGGACCGAAAGCCGCGATTACTGTCTCCCTTCTTTACCGCGGTTGCGGTAGTGGTGGGGTTTGTCGTCCTTATTCCTGTCGTGGTGCTTCTCGCGGTCGCCATCTACATTCGTGCCCTGGTCGCAAGCCTTCTTGAGGGCGTGGGGTTCTTACTTCGAAAGAAGCCGGCGGAGCGGGCGGTCAGCGGCTTACCGGCGCGCCTTCTGGAGACGACCGCCCCTGGCCCCGAGGCGTCATGACATCCATTCGACTCCAGGCTGCCCCTGGCGCACTTCCCCGATGACGAACGTTGGGATGCGGTCTTCCAGAAGCTGCCTTTGAATGCTCTCGGCATAATAGCGGCTGACGATCATTACGAAGCCGATGCCAAGGTTGAACACGGTGTCCATTTCCGGCTGGTCGATATCGCCGAGCTTTTGCAGCCATGTGAAAACCGGCGGCACCGGCCAGCCGCCTCGCTTCAAGAAAACTCGGTGACCAGGATGTAAGACACGCGGGATGTTGCCCGGTAGGCCCTCGCCGGTAATATGGGCCAAGCCACGGACGACGCGCTTCTTGACGGGGTAATGCTGCAGGATGCTCTTCACGGCGCGCACGTAGATGCGCGTCGGTGTCAGCAACTCCTCGCCGACGGTCTTTCCAAGCTCCGGCACATGATCACTGATCTTCAACTTGGCGTGATCGAAAACGACCTTGCGGGCGAGGCTGTAGCCGTTGGAGTGCAGGCCAGTGCTGGCCAGGCCGAGTACCACATCGCCAACCTGGATGCCCCGGCCGTTGACAATGTGTTCGCGCTCAACGATGCCGACGCAGAAACCGGCCATGTCGTAATCGCCGGGCTTGTAGAAGTCAGGCAGGATCGCCGTTTCCCCGCCGACCAGGGCGCAGTCGGCCTCCATGCAGCCGTCGCTGATGCCCTTGATCAAATCGCGGATGATCGACGGATCGTCCTTCGGCAGCGCGAGGTAGTCGAGGAACATGAGCGGCTCGCCGCCGGTACACAGGCAGTCGTTGACCGACATGGCGACCAGATCGATGCCGACGGTGTCATGCTTGTTCAACATGCCGGCGATTTTGAGCTTGGTGCCGACGCCGTCGGTGCAGGTGACAAGAACAGGATGCCGGTAGTTCTTGGCAAATAGGCGCAGATTGTAGTCGAGACTGAACAGGCTGGCGAAACCACCGAAGCCGTCGAGAACGCGAGGCGTATGGGTGCGTTTGAGAAAAGGCACCATGCCGGCCAGGCTCTTCTCATACAGCTCGAGATCGAGGCCGGCGTCCTTGTAGGTCAGCTTGGCCATGAGGTGATCGCCCAGGGTGCAATGTCTGAGTAGAGATATGATAGAAGGGGCTGCCGCTTGCGGCTTAGCGTGAACTGGGATTGAGGTTGCGCGAAACCGCAAGCGGATGTCCTGGCTTAATCGCTCACTTTCAGGAGCTTCTCCGCGTGTTCGGGATGCCGTTCCAAATACCAGCACAGACCTGAAAAGAAGAGTTGCAGCTGGCCTAATCCCTGCTCGGCGGCGCGGCCGGCGGTTGGGCCCATGATGCGAGTCATGAGATTGGCCGTCTTGCTGTCGGTGTGGACAAATAGATCCGCTTGATGCCGGATCAAAGAAATGCCTTCCGGCGCCTCGACCTCACGGTAACGCAAAACCACGACTGCTTTGACTGGGACCAAAGGCAGCAAAGGGCCGGGTCGCACCTTGCCTTCCGCGTACCAGATGCGAATGCCGTCGGCGCGGAGCACCGCTTCCCAAACAAGTTCGCTTCCCTGCTCGTCGCCCCAGGCAAAGGAATCCTTGTCCTTCTTGGTGATGCTGACGCATTTGGCCCCAAGGCGGCGCCAAGTAGTGACCGCCAAATCGGGGCGATCAAGATAATGGCGGTAGTTCCGAAGATTGCCCTGGAAGACTTCCGCGGGGCCGCGTGCGGCAAGGATGGCGCGGTTCACCACGGGGCTGACGAGGTCGCGTTCACGGCGCGGAAGCTGTTCGATGGGTACACTCTTGGGAGATGGAACCTCCGGCTTTCTCATTGCGGAAGAGGCGATTGTCGATCCCCCCCAAAGCGCCTGGGCCGCCAGAGCCAACAGGGCCAGCCGTCGCAGAGGTCCACGCATCGGCCACCTCACCTAACGCGCGCGGGGGAACACCACCCTCCTTAGATCGAATGGCGCTCACCGACGACATAAACGATTCTTGCCGATTGTGCCTGCGGCCTTACTTGGGCTTGTTCCGTTTCGCCTGGATTGCCTATAGTCCGCGAGTGATTCGACCGCCGAAGACATTCGGATTCCTGCGAGGATCGGGCCATGCAAGGTTTCATGGGGAGAAAGCGAATATTGGCATTAGTGCTCGTGGCGGCGATCGGGGGCATGGTTTGGTGGCAACGGATGCCGATCGTGGCCTGGCACTACGTGAACCAACTCGCTTCGGCGGACCAGACCAATCGCGACGTCTGGGTGGAGCGTGTCGTCGCGCTCGAGGAAGCGGCTGTTCCCCAGATTCTGACCCACTTGGAATCCGCTCACAACGAAAGACCCGAGAATCTCGAAATGGCGTTGATGGAGATCGCGCGCGGCTGGCAGCCAGACGAGCCTCGAGCCCAAGGTCTCGTCGCGGAAATTAGGGCCCGCTTCAGCAAGTTCACTCAAGCGGGCAAGAACAGCGCTTTGCAGGCGCCGATCGCGCTGTTGGCCAAGAGTCACGATAAGATCGCCCCCGCCACGCTGCTTCGTGATGCCGGCGACTTGTTGGCGGCAGCCTGCCAGGAGCCGGAGCTTCGCGCCGGCGCGCTCGCGTTGGCCGGGGTCGTATTGGAACGCGCTCCCGAAGGGCAATGGCAGGATCTGTGCCACAGTCTGGCGCTGGAGAGTTTCCCTGACAAGGACAAGGTGACGCGAGTGGCCGCCGTTCACTTGGCGATGCGCGGTCCACTTCGCCTAGACGCGGAATTGCTTAAAAACGTGGTTCCGCTTCTCCGCGACTCCGCACCAGAGGTGCGGCGGGCGGCCTTGTTGGCTCTCGGATCGGCTCAAAACGTGATCGGCGACGATGACCTGCTGCCGTTGCTGCACGATCCGGACGCACAGGTCCAACAGCTTTGCGAGGTCTCACTGCGCAGTAGGGGTTTGCAAGAGGAGCATCTTGAATGCGCTCGCCTAATCAGCGACCCCAGCCCGACGGCGCGATTGCAACTTCTGCAGCGTCTGCGCCATGCCCCCGATCTCGACGTCGGGGTTTGGCTGCGCCGGCTGTCGCAAGACAGCTCGTCCGCCGTACGCGCGGCTGCGGTGCGCGCCGCCGCCCAGCAGGCTCAGCTTGGACTCCGCGACCGGCTCGTCGAGATGTCCCAGCAAGACCCCAGCCCCACCGTCCGCCAACTCGCCGGACACTATCTGCAAAAAACTAGAACAGAGTAATAGTATTTCCAGTAAGGGATCCGGAGGTCACCATGTTGCACGCCTTGATCATGGCGGGCGGCGGCGGCACGCGCTTTTGGCCGCGCAGCAGGCAGAAAAGGCCCAAACAGTTTCTGACGCTCATCGGCGACCGAAGCCTCCTGCAGCAGGCTCTGGACCGCATTGAGTCCTCCGCGCCACCAGAACGCACCTGGATCCTTACCGCGGCGGCGCATCAGGATGAAGTCGCGGCGCAGTTGCCGCTTTTGCCGAAGGAGCGCATCATCGGCGAGCCGTGCGGCCGGGATACGGCGGCGTGCATTGGCTTAGGCGCCGCCCTTGTGGCCCAGGAGGATCCGCAGGCGACGATGCTAGTCATGCCGGCCGACCACGTCATCGATCCGGTGCAGGAATTCCGCCGCGCCTGCCATGTCGCCCTGGGAATGATCGAGGAGCATCCGCAGGCATTGGTCACGTTCGGCATCGCGCCAAGTCATGCCGCCACGGGATACGGGTACATTGAGCGCGGCCCCGAAATTGCCCGCCGTCAGGGTGTGGGCGTATTCCGCGTGCAGAGTTTCCGCGAAAAGCCCAATGCCGAGCTGGCCGCCCAGTTTGTCGCGTCCGGCCGATTTCTTTGGAACGGCGGCATCTTTGCCTGGAAGGCCGCCGCGATCTTGCAGGAGTTGGCAGCGAACCAGCCAAAACTGCGCGAAGCCATCGAGCGGATCGCCCAAGCCTGGCCGACTTCGAAACGCGCCCAGGTCTTTGCTCAGGAATATCAGGCGCTGGCGAGGATCAGCATCGATTATGCGGTGATGGAGAAAGCCAAGGAAGTCCTGGTTGTGGAGGCGCCGTTCCGTTGGGATGACGTCGGCAGTTGGCTCGCCCTGGAGCGCATGCACCCGCAGGACGCCGACGGCAACACCGTGCTCGCCCAGCACTCGGGCCTCAAGACGCGAAATTGCCTGGTGGTCGGCGATCCGGACCGCTTGATCGCAACCGCTGGCGTCGAGAACCTCTTGATCGTTCAGGACGGCGACGCGCTCCTTGTGGCCGACCGCCGGGACGAAGGAGCGATCAAACAGCTCGTGGAGTTGCTCAAGCAAAAGGGATTGGAGAAATTCCTGTGAGCCCCACGCGCATCTTGGCGATTGATCCAGGCCAGGCGCGGCTTGGACTGGCCGTCAGCGATCCCGATCGGAAGATCGCATCACCGTTGGCCAATTACACGCGGAAGAGCCTCGAGCAGGACGGCCAGTATCTCCAAGGAGTGATCGCGGACGAGGAGATTGCCTTGGTGGTCGTCGGCTTGCCGGTGCATCTGAGCGGTGACGAGGGCGAACAGGCAGCCAAAGCCCGCGTTTTCGGAAAGTGGTTGAACGCTTTGACGGGCATTCCGTGCGCATTCTACGATGAGCGCTTCAGCACGGTGGAGGCTGAATCGGCGCTTTGGTCCGCGGGGCTTACTCACAAGAAGCGGAAAGCGCGCCGCGATCGGGTCGCCGCTCAAATCCTCTTGCAGTCGTACTTGGAAGCCGGTTGCCCCTTGGAAGACACTCCAAGAAACTTGCGGTGATGGATTTCTTCCAATGCCAGCTCACCAAGAAATCGTGCCTTTTTCGATGCTGTTTTCATCGAATTGATACAGCATAAATAAAAGTACACTCTTGCGAGTGCGGCGAACTTTCATTTCAACCCAGATGAAGCGCAAAAGACGGCCCGGACTTTTCAGTCCGGGCCGAATGACGTGTCAAGGGATTGGATGGTGATGGGATTCTTTGGGATGGTTGAAAAGTGATTGCTTCGGTTTTTCGGCTTCAATTCGCGAAGAAGCGGAGCTGCGCTCGACGTTCCTCCAGAACTTGGCCTTTTTCATCCACCAAGCGAAATCGGCCAATGGAGTAAAGCTCAAGCTGGCGTTCGAAAACCTGCCGAGCCTTGAGAGCGTTTCCACGGCATACCGTTGTCCAGTTTATTCCAGCCAAACCGGCCTTTTGTACTTGGTGTTGGGTGTCCACGGCTGGTTCCTCATGGGCGTTTTTGCTTCACATTCTCGGACGAAAATAGGTATTGGCAAACGCCATGCCAACTCGCCTCTTGCGAACTGCATTCGCTTTTGCCCGCCATGAAAGACCGGTCGCGCCAAAATTAACGCGTGTGATGCCGCACGGACTCAAAAAAAATGCTATTTTTCTTGACAACGGCGCGCGGTTCGAGAAGAATCTTTCACAACTGGAAGCTTCGGAACTGCTTCCCTAATCCCTAGCATTGACGCGAAAGAACTACGGGAAACATCGCAGCTGGCATGCGCGGTGTTGTTATCGCCAGGACGGCCACATCTGTCTAAGGAGACTAAATCCCATGCTCCCATCCGTCCTGGGCAAGCTATTTACATCCCCCTCTCGAAAGCACAAGAGCAAAAGAACCTGGCCCACGTACGTCCCCAACTTCGATTGCCTGGAAAACCGGCTGTGCCCGACTTCCAGCGCGATTCGGCCCGGCTTCGATTCCTTTAGTCTGCCGGCCACTGATGACGGCTCGACGTCCGCCGTGGCCATCGGCTTCAGCGTCAATTACTTTGGCACTTCCTTCGATCACCTGTTCGTCAACAACAACGGCAACGTGACTTTCGATGCGCCGCTTGCCGACTTCAGCGCTCCCGACCTTACCACAACGAGCACGGCGATCATCGCCCCGTTCTTCGCGGACGTCAGCACGACCCAGGGCAATGTCGTGACCTACGGCGCCGGCACGGTGGACGGTCACGCCGCATTCGGCGTCACTTGGCCCGGCGTCGGTTATTACCAGGACCATTTCGACTTGCTGAATACGTTCCAACTCGTCCTCATCGATCGCTCCGACATCGCGGCCGGCGACTTCGACATGGAATTCAACTACGGCTCGATCCAATGGGAAACCGGCGACGCCAGCGGCGGCGTCAACGGCCGCGGCGGCGACTCGGCGCGCGTTGGGTGGTCCAATGGCACGGGCGTTCCCGGCACTTTCTTCGAAATGCCCGGCTCGGGCGTCACAGGTTCGTTCCTCGATGAAACTCCGGATTCCGGCCTGGTCAACAACAGCTTGAACAGCGACGTCATGGGCCGTTACGTCTTCCCGGTGCCGGCCCCGGCGCTGGTCGGCGTCATCGGCGGCACGTTTACTTACGATGGCTCGCCTCACGCGGCGGCGGGCTTTGTCACCAATGACAACGGCGATGACCTCGGCAGCCCCACCTTCACCTACAACGGCTCGAGCACGGCGCCCGTGAATGCCGGAACTTATGTGGTGATCGCTTCTTTTGCCGGCGACGCCAACAATCGGCCGGCGTCGAGCATGGATCTCCTCGTGATCGGCAAGGCCGACCCGACGATCACAGTCGACGGCGGCACCTTTACTTACGACGGCAATTCCCATGCGGCCACGCCGTCGGCGACAGGAGTGCTTGGCGAGGATTTGGGACCGTTTGTGGTTACTTACGACGGCGTCCAGATCATTCCCGTGAACGCCGGCACTTATTCCGTTGTCGCTTCTTTCGCGGGCAACAGCAACTACAACCCGGCCACTGCCTCGACCGACCTGACTATTTTGAAGGCCGACCCGACCGTGACCGTTATCGGCGGCGTGTTCCAATTCGACGGCAACACCCATCCGGCCGACGTGAGCGTCGTTGGCGTGCTCGGAGAACCGCTTGGACCCGTGGATGTCACCTACAACGGATTGACGGACTTGCCTTTCCTCCAGGGAAACTATGATGTCCAGGCCAATTACGCGGGCAACGAGAATTACAACCCGGCCAGCGGTTCCGCAACTATCGTCATCAATGATGCCGGCTTGCCCGAGCCAACGCTCGTCGTCACGGGCGGCACCTTTGTTTACGATGGCAACCCCCATGCAGCGACGGCCACTGCGACCGGAATCAACGGCGAGGATCTCGGCCCCGTCGACATCACCTACAATGGCCTATCGACCGCTCCCACACTTGCCGGCACCTATAACGTGGTGGCTCATTTCCTGGGCGACTCCAACTACAGCGAGGCATTCCAGTCGACCAGCCTGATTATTCAGCAGGCTGACCCGACGCTCACCATCACCGACCTCGCGTTCACCTACGATGGCCAAACGCATGAGGCCACCGTGAGCGCCGCCGGCGTCAGCGGCGAGCCGCTCGGCCCGGTCACGGTCACTTACAATGGCTCGGCAACTTTGCCCGTGAACGCGGGCAGTTACACCGTGTTTGCATCCTACGGCGGCGATAACAATTACAATCCGGCCACCCAGACTGCCACTTTGGTGATCTCCAAGGCGGATCCGACCTTTAACGTGACCGGCGGAACGTTCGTTTACGACAATTTGGTCCACGGCGCCAGCGCGAGCGCCACAGGCGTCAACGGCGAGGACCTATTCCCCGTGGACGTGAGCTATACCGGGGCCGGGAGCTTCCCGCTCTTCCCAGGAACTTATCTCGCTCATGCATCTTACTCGGGCGACGACAATTACAATCCGGCTGCTGGCACGGCGACGGTGGTCATCCTCAAGGCCGATCCGACGCTGACGGTCACGACGGACACATTCACTTTTGACGGCTTTCCCCATGCGGCCACGGCGACGGCGACAGGAGTCGTCGGCGAACCGCTCGGTCCCATTACGGTCACCTATGACGGCAGCACCGATGAACCGGTCAACGCGGGCAGCTACAGCGTCATTGCGTCCTTCGCGGGCGACGATAACTACAACCCAGCCACCGCGTTTGCGACTTTGACCATCCTGAAAGCGGATCCGACCTTGACCGTGGATGGCGGCACTTTTAACTACGATGGTCAAACTCACGAAGCAACCGCATCCGCTACCGGCGTAAACGGCGAAGATCTCGGCCCTGTCGACATCACGTACAACGGCTCGCCGGACGCTCCGCTCAACGCGGGCAGCTACAGCGTGGTTGCGAGCTTCGCCGGCGACGACAACTACAACGCGGCTACTCAGACCGCCACCTTGACCATTCTCAAGGCCGATCCGACCTTGACGGTGGACGCGGGCACGTTCGTGTACGACGGCCAGACGCACGAAGCGACCGCATCGGCCACGGGCGTCAACGGCGAAGATCTCGGCCTGGTCAGCATCACTTACAACGGCTCGCCGGACGCTCCGTTCAACGCCGGCAGCTATGCCGTGGTTGCGTCCTTCGCCGGCGACCAAAACTATAACCCGGCCACTCAGACCGCCACCTTGACCATTCTCAAGGCCGATCCGACCTTGACGGTGGACCATCCTCAGAGCCAACCCGACATTGGTCGTAACCGGCGGTACTTTTGTCTTTGACGGTCTGCCCCACGCAGCAACGGTTTCGCTAACCGGCGTCCTCGGCGAAACCCTGGGGCCAGTCACTGTGACTTACAATGGCTCGGCTGCCGTCCCGGTCGCTGTCGGAACGTATGCCGTGGTCGCCAACTTTGCGGGCAACACCAACTACAACCCGGCTAGCGGCACGGCCACCATTGTCATCAACGCCGCAGGCGAGCAGCCTTCGGTAACGCTGACGAACGGCGAATTGCTCATCAAAGGCACATCCGGCGACGACGCGTTCTTCGTGCTGCGGAATCGCCACACTAACAAAGTCACGGTTTCCAATGCCCGGCACGACCCGCGGATCGTTTACGGCACCTTCGACTACAACAAGATCCACAGCATCAGCGCCTTCTTATTTGGCGGCAACGACAAAATCGTCATCGGCAAGAGCATCCATGTCGACGCCTTCGTCGACGGCGGAGCCGGCAACGACATCATCGTCGGCGGCGGCGGCAACGACATCTTGCTCGGCGGCGACGGCGACGACCGTATCTTCGGCCGCGGCGGCCGCGACATCCTTATCGGCGGCAAGGGCAAAGATCGTCTCTTTGGCGGCGACGAGGGTGATATCCTCATCGGCGGCTTCACGGCCTACGACGGCGACCCCGCGGCGCTCAAGAAGATCCGCGATGTGTGGACGTCCCATCTCTCGTACCACGAACGGATTCACAAGATCAGCACCGGCGCGGGCGGCGTGCCCAAGTTGGACTCCAGCACCGTCTTCGACGACGGCGTCAAGGACGCACTCCTCGGCCAACAAGGCCGCGACTGGTTCTTCGCCAACGCCTTCGACAAGACCGACAGAAGTTGCATTGAAGAAATTGGCTTCTTTCAGACACGGCGCCGATAATCCAAGCTGCGCCCAAATGAGCCGCGCCCGCCGGGAAGCGATTCGGAAAACCGCTTCCTGACGGGCGCGGCTCTGTTGTTTCGCATAAAGTGTTTCGCTTCACGGTCCAAAAGCGTAGAACATCCGATCGGCCACGTCGCTCTGGCTCAAAGGAACAACGTGGCCGTCGCAATAAAGCACGTTAAAGACGCCGTCGTGGCGCCGCACGGGGTAGTGGATGGTGTCCGTGTTATCGACGAGCGGGTGCCACGGCCCGCGCGGCGCGGCGATTTTCGAGTTGGCGCAGCCCGGCGTGCGGCCGTGGTCCCAGACGATCAGGATGTTCGAGCTGCCGTTGCCCGCAATGAGCTGGACCAAGCGTTTTCCATTTGGTCCGCCCGTCACGTAGTTCATGCCGTAACTGACCTGGAAGTCCTTCATGAAGGTGGCGCTGCCCGGCGTGATGTCGAAGCCGTTGGGGCACTTGAAAATCGCCTGGTTCTTTTCGATGAACGGCCAAAGCAGACCGCGGGGATAGCTGTCGTCGAGGACGTCGCACGGGTCGGAGCCGGGACGATTGTCGTAAGGCGCCCACCAGACTTCGTTCGGCCCCGTGTAGGTGGTGGGGGATTTCAAGGTTTCGCAATAGGGGTCCGTCCCTCCGTTCCAGTCCGGGCACAGGCGATAGCGCGGCAGCCCATGAAAGTGGTCGTGGTAGTTATGAATCGCCAGGCCGATCTGATGCAAGTTATTCGAGCAAAACATGCGCGCGGCCGCCCTGCGCACGCTCTGAACGGCGGGAACCAACAGGGAAAGCAACACCGCGATGATGGCGATCACCACCAGCAGCTCGATGAGCGTAAAACCGCGACGGGCAGTTCGGCCGGTGAGTCCAGCTTTCATCAAGGAACCCCAGTCATTATCGGAAGGGCGCCGTTGGAGGCGGCGTCATCATCGGCGGCCAATCCCGTTCGGGACGCCGTGACAAGCTGGTTTTTTCTACGGGGAATTCGTCTACGAAGCAATAAACGCTTTTTCCGGACGTAAGTCATTTCCGACGATGGCATTATCAAAATGCGTCTAACGGAAGGCTGACACACACCCCCCGTCAAACGCAATTGGCACATCGTTCGACGCATCGGGCCTTCCGGTAAACGCATTTCTTGAACGCGCCTTCGCAAATGCCGGAAAACCCTTGTAAGCCGCAGACCGGGGCCGCATAATCGGGTCGCCCGGGTCGAGTGCAGCGCCTCGTAGTCAGCCCGGCACCACCTGCTGAAAGGGATCATGCCATGATCGCGTCCGATCACCAAATCATCAAGGAGGGGCTCAAGTTCCTTACCAAGGCCGACCGCCGCGCCATCCGGGCCGCCGATGAGCTTTGGAAGCTGACCGGGACGGCAAACCCGCCCACGCCCGCGGATTTGCTCGACCGCTTTGATTTCTCGGTGGCGGGACACCCCTACCACGGCAAGATGACGGCCGAGCAGTACAATTATCTGGCGGCCTTTCAAGCGACGCAGAAGAAGTTTGCCGACGCAGTCGCTTGGGTGCTCTTGAACTTGAACGGCGCCGTTGTGCATGCGTTGTCGGATTTGATTCGCGGCTTGAAGGCGTCCGCGACGTTAAGCACGGCATCGGGCCGCAAGGCTGTCGCGGTGGTAATCCCACCGCCGCCTCCGGTCGGTTGTTGCAGATACGACACCAACCAGCAAAGCAACGGCGTGACGCGAACCTTCTGCGAGCTGGGGCTTCAAGGCAACTGGGATTCCCATCCGTGCCCGCCACCGTTCCGGCGTCCTGGCCGCCATCACCGCCGCCGGTAGAGACTGTCCGGTAGCGACTATCCGGTAGCAACTGTCTTGACCCCCGTGTTGACGTATGAACGAATCGACCGGCCAAGATGGAAGCATGGGGTTTCGCTGCCCGCGTTGCCATAGCTCCATCACGGTGGATGAAACATGGACCGCCGACATGCGTGCCGCGGCCGCCGTGCCATGTCCAGAGTGCGGCAGCTCGGTGCCGGTGGAACCGCCCGTGAACGACCCCGCTCCGGACGAACGGCTTGGGGGCGAAAGCACGCTCGATGAGGCGCGGGCACTGGGCCATTTCCAACTCTTGGAGCGTCTCGGCCAGGGCAGCTTCGGCACCGTCTGGCGCGCCCGCGACACCGTGTTGCACCGCGTGGTGGCTCTCAAGATATTGCATGCCAGCTTGCTGTCGACCGCGACCATGCGCGAGCGCTTCCTGCGCGAGGCCCGGGCGGCGGCGCAACTTCGGCATCCGGGCATCGTGACCGTGCACGAAGTGCTGGACATTGAAGACCAGCCGGTTATCGTTTCCGACTACGTCTCCGGCGTCCCTCTCAAAGATCTGCTCGAAGACCGCAAGTTGACCTTCCGGGAGTCGGCTTCGCTCGTGGCTGATCTGGCCGACGCCCTGGATTACGCGCATTCGCACGGCCTGGTTCATCGCGACGTCAAGCCCGCCAACATCATGATCGAGTTCGCGTCTCTGCCCGTGACCGGCGACCAAAGTTCCTTGGTCACGCCGACCGACGGCAAAGGAAGCGATGCCATTGGCAGCTCCGCGGCCGGCAGGTCCTCAATCGACAGATCTGCCATCGGCAAGTCCGCCATTGGCAAACCTTTGCTGGTGGATTTCGGCCTAGCCCTGCGCGACGAAGCCGAAATCGTCATGACGGTGGAAGGTCAGATCATCGGCACGCCGGCCTACATGAGCCCCGAGCAGGCGGCGGGAAGAAGCCACCGCGCGGATCGCCGTAGCGACGTCTACAGCATGGGAGTGGTGCTTTACCAATTGCTCACCGGCGAGCTTCCGTTCCGGGGCTCGCGGGCCATGCTCGTGCATCAAGTGTTGCACGAACTGCCCCGGGCGCCGCGGCGGCTCAATGACAAGGTTCCCCGCGATCTGGAAACGATTTGCCAGAAGGCGATGGCCAAAGAGCCGCGCTGGCGCTACGCCACGGCCGGCGAATTGGCCGAAGAGCTGCGCCGTTATCTCAGGGGAGAGCCCGTTCGGGCCCGGCCCTTGAGCATGGCTGGTAGATTGTGGCGCTGGTGCTGGCGCAACCCGGCACTGGCCGCCGCGCTGGCCGTCGCCGCCGGCACGCTGACATGTTTGCTGGTTCTGTCGATGATCTTCGCCGTTCGCGAGAGTCAAAACGCCACGCGGCTCGCAGGCGCCCTGGAGGTCTCCAAAGCCAATCTGCGCCAAGCTCAGTACCGTCTGGCGGAAAGTCATCTCAGCCAAGGCTTGGCGCTGTGCGAGCAGAAGAACGTCGGCCACGGCCTGCATTGGTTGGCACGCGGCCTGGAGAGCGCGCCGAGTGATGCGCATGATCTGATCCGGTGCTTGCGACTGAATCTGGCGACCTGGCAATCCCGGCAGTGCGCGCTCCAAGGATTCTGGAGCCAACCGGAAGTGGTGCGCTCCGTGGCCTTCGGTGAAGACGGAACGGTTTGCATTAGCGTGAGTGTCGACGACGGTGTCTGCCGGATTGCCGATGTCGCCGGTGACGCGAGTAAGAATCGGTTGTTCCGTGTCACCAAGGGCGTCCAGAAAACAGATGTCGGAAATCATATGCTGGTGACGAGCCACGCCGACGGCACGATCCGGCGTTGGAACCTTCACTCGGGAGAACTAATCGGCGAGCCGCTCAAGCAATTCGGGCCTGTGTCCGGACTGGCGCTCAGCCGTGACGACAAAACGCTTCTTGTCAGCGGAGAAAAAGGCGGCGTCACTCTGTTGAACGCCGCGACCGGCGAGCCGCAACGGCAGGTATCGCACGGCAGCAACGTCGTGTGCGTGGCGATCAGCCCGGATGGACGCTGGTTTCTTACCAGCGGGACGAACATGGTCGTCCGGGTGTGGGACGCGGCCACGGGGAACCCGGTACAGACGCTCACGCATGACGCCGAAGCATCCTGCACGGCATTGAGCGCCGATGGCAAGCTCGTGGTTACGGGAGATCATGACGGTAACGCTCACCTTTGGGACGCCGCCACCGGTAAAGAGTTGGCCTTCGCAATTCGCCATCCGGAGTTCGTCAATGCCGTGGCCTTCAGTCCGAACGGTCTCGTGGTGCTAACTGGCAGCGAAGATAAAAGCGCTCGGCTGTGGTCCGTGGCCACGGGCGAGCAGATCGGTTCGCCCCTGCGGCATGCGGGATCAGTGAAGGCCGTGGCGTTTTCGCCGAATGGCACTCACCTGCTGACGGCGGGCGCGGATAAAAGCGTTCGCCTTTGGGCAGTGGCGCCGGAAGACGGCATCGCGCTAGAGGCCCCTGGCCAAGGCTGGGTAAGGAGCATGGTCTTCAGTTCGGAGGGAAAGCTGTTGCTCACCGCGGGCGGAGGATTTGGCAAGAACGGCGCGGGCCGTGTATGGGACGCTCACACGGGCAAGCTGCTAAGCACGCCTCTGGTTCACGGCAATATCGTTGTCGCCACGGCTTTTCATCCGGATGACCGCACGATCGCGACCGCGGGCGCTGATGGCAAGGTTCGCCTCGCGGACGCCTTGACCGGACAAGCCGGGCCTGTGCTGCATCACGAGAGCGCCGCTTCCATAGTCGCATTCAGTCCTAAAGGCGATCTAATCCTCACCGGAACTGACCAGGGAATCGCTAAGCTCTGGGACGTCAAGACGGGCAAGCTGCGCGGCAAGCCGTTCTTTCATCAAACGGCCATCGTGAGCGCCGCCTTTAGTCCATCGGGCGAGGTCTTCTACACCGCCAGTGATGACGGTAAGCTATGCCTGTGGCGGACGGCCGACCAAACACCGGTTTTCCCGTGTGCGCTCGCGGCGTCAATCCGGGCAGGTGCTTTCAGCCACGACGGCACGAAGATTATTTTAGGAACCAAAAAAGGCGTCCGCCTCTACGATGCGACGTGCGGCACGATTCTCGATCCGCCCTTTGGCGAGCGCGAGACAATCAGCGCGGTCGCCTTCAGTCTCGATGACCGCTTGGTGTTGGCGGTCAGCGACAATGGCGCCGTTCAGCTTTGGGACACGCAAAGCCGCAAACGCTTTGGCAGCACCCTCTCCCATGTAATGCCGGTCCACGTTGCGATTTTCAGCCCCGACGACCGCTTCGTCCTGACGGGAAGCCAAGACCGCAGGGCGCGGCTATGGGACGTCGCCACGGGCAAGTGCATCGGTCCGCCCATGGTCCATCGAGGAGTCGTTTCCTGCGTCGCCTTCAGTCCGGACGGCAAACGCTTCGCCACCGGAAGCTCCAATGGAACCGCACGCTTATGGATGACACCGGCACCGCTCGAAGGCGACGTGCAAGAGATCATTCTCAGGATGCAGGTGCGCACCGGACTGGAGTTAGACGAACACGAGACGCTCCGGGTGCTCGACGCGGAGACCTGGCTGGATCGCCGCCGTCTGCTCGATACCTCAAAGGCGCCGCCGCGACCATAAAACGATTTTCAACTTCTTTGTTGACAGGACCCGCCTTTGCTGGTAACTATTGGTGTGTTGGCGTCTCTGCAAAAGAAGTGAATTTCCCGCCTGAACCTCGCCCGCCTGCCGAATCCCGCCTCTAAGCTTCGTTCGCCCCGAATATCAAGTGTGCTTCGCAAATCCTAGTTGGGGGGTAGCGCCATGTTGAACCTTTGGGGAAGCAAAACGCGCACGGATTGCTCCGGTCTGGGACGCCGTGACTTTCTCAAGGTCGGAACCTTGGGAATCACCGGACTGACCCTGCCGGGCCTGCTTAGGCTGCGCAGCGCCCAAGCGAGTGAAGGCCGGCCGACCCGCGACACTTCCGTGATCTGGCTTTGGCTCGGCGGCGGCCCGACGCATGTCGAGACCTTCGATCCAAAGATGTCCGCGCCCGCCGAGTTCCGCAGCATGGTCGGCTCGGTGCAAACGCGCGTGCCGGGCTTGCACATCGGCGGTCTGTTCCCGCTCATGGGACGGATGGCCGACAAGATGGCGTTTGTCCGATCGTTCGCGCATGGCAACTCGGGCCACACCGGCGGCACCCACTTTGTCATGACGGGCGTCGACCATCCACCGGCCGATGCGGGCCAGCCGCCGATCCGGCCGTCCATGGGCTCCATCGCTTCCCGCGTGCGCGGCGCCAACCATCCAGCGAGCGGCATCCCGACTTACGTGCGGATTTCCGGCCTCTACGCCGACGGCCCGCACTTTCTCGGATCGGCGTATGCTCCCTTCGACGTCGGCGGCCAGGCGCGCAGCAATATCAACCTCAACCAACCGCTCGAGCGCGTCAACGACCGCCGCAACCTGTTGCGCTACTTCGACAACGTCAATCGCGACATCGACCGCAGCGGCGTCATGGCCGGCCTGGACGCGTTCGACCAGCAAGCCGTCGACCTTTTGCTCGGCCGGGCCCGCGAAGCCTTCGACCTGGAGCGCGAAGAGCCGCGCACGCGCGATCGTTTCGCCAGCGGCACCGCCGGCCTTGGGACAAACCTTTTATTGGCCCGGCGTTTGTGTGAGGCCGGCGCCGGCTTTGTCACCATGAACTACGCGAATTCGAGCCAGGGCTGGGACATGCACAACGACATGTTGCCGCAGCTCCGGCAAGCTTGCCCGCCGATGGACCGGGCCATTTCCGTGTTTCTGGATGATCTCGATCAGCGCGGTCTTTCGGACAAGATTTTGCTCGTCATCACCGGCGAGTTTGGCCGCACGCCGCGCATCAACGGCTCGGCGGGCCGCGACCACTGGGGGCCTTTGTGTACGCTCGCTCTGGCCGGCGGCGGTCTGCGAATGGGCCAGGCGGTCGGCGAATCCAACGCTCGCGCGGAAACGCCGCGCACCGCGCCGATCCAACCCAAGGATTTGATGGCGACGATCTTCCACGTCCTTGGCATCGACCAGCAAACGCAATATCAAGACCAGAGCGGCCGTCCGCAGTATCTGCTGCCCGCGGGTGCGCAACTGATCGCGGAATTGGTTTAGTTTGGAGTGCGGGGACTTGTCACCGCTTTAGGGTTTTTGGATTTTGGCGGGTGAGTCCCAAAATCCTAAAGCGGCGACAAGGCGCCGCACTCCATGGCCAAAAGCTTGCCATTTACGAGGACAAACAGATGAACATCAAGAACGGCCTATTCTTCGTGGTGCTTTCGGGAATCATTCTGGCGTCGGGGCAGGTTTGTGCGGGCGATGACGACGGCTTCAAGCCGCTCTTCAATGGCAAGAATCTGCAGGGCTGGAAGGTCTTCCTGAAAGATGACAAGGCCGATCCCGCCAAAACCATTACCGTCAAGGATGGCGAGATCCAAGTCACCGGCGAACCGTACGGCTATTTCTACACCGATAATGCGTTCAAGAACTTCATCATCCGCTATTCCTGGACCTATCCGAAGAACCAGCCCGAGAAGACGACTATGAACAGCGGCCTGCTCCTTCACATCCAGGAGCCACACAAGGTTTGGCCCAAGTCCGTCGAGCCCCAGGGTCGCTACATGGATCACGGCAAATTATTCTTCATCGGCTTCGATAAGGGTTCCAAGAGAGAAGATATATTCGATGCCAAGGCCCAAAAGGAAGCCCTCAAACCGAGCCATGAATGGAACGCAACGGAAGCGACCGTCCGCGGGGACGGCACCATTGAAGTGCGAATCAATGGCAAGCTCGTGAGCTACGGCAGAAGCGAGTTGACCTCCGGCCTGATCGGCTTCCAATCCGAAGGCGCCCGCATTCACTTCAAGGACATCAAGATCAAGATGCTCGATTGAGTAGATCGCAGGCGCGGTCGCTTATTCGACGATGACGGATTCGAAAATCACGTAGAAGGGATCGCCGAAAGTGGTCGGCGTGGCGCTGATAAGGATATCGTCTTCATAGCAGGACACGGGCAGGTCAAACACCAAGACCGTGGGCCCGGGCGCGCAAAGCAGCTTTTCCACACGTTCGTTGCCCCAGCTAACATGAACGGCGCCGGTCCCCGCTGAGTTTCTTACGCGGATAGTCACGGTAGCGGCGGTGCCGGGGTCGGCCAACGACACCGTGGTGGTGCCGATTGGTCCGCCCGGATAATCGGGAACGTGGCCGAAGAAATCGGCAATGCCGTCCGGGGCGAATACGCGCCGTTTCTTGCCCGCCGCAGGCGACTTGTCCGTATCCGATTTAGCTGCCGTCAAGTGGATCGTCCCGTTCTTTCCACTTAGGACCGAATGGCCCATTGCAAGATACTCGAACGGGTCGTCGCCGCGGTTCAAGTAGCTCAGGTAGGCCGGGCTTATCTGATTCGTAAGTTTTCTGAGTTGCGGCTCCGGCAAGTTCCGGGCTTCTCGGAACGACAGAATCTCGTGCACTGGAGGCGCTTCGCCCGATTTCGCCAGCGCTTGGAAATAAGTTCCAAAGCTCAAGTCGAAAAAGCGCCACTTGCCTCCGTAGAAAACTTCCACGGAAATGTGGGAACTCGGCCCGCAACTGGGCGAATCCCAAAAGACCTGCACCGTTCGCACCGTAAGCCCCACTTCCTTGGCCAGAGCAAGAAACACTTCGGTCTGGTTCCCGCAGATGCCTGCCCTTTGGAGCACACAATCTTGGCGAGTTTGGGGAAGTTCCGCTTTCTCGAGAATCAAGTATCCATATTGGGCGGTATTGACGTTGGTCTGAATCCAATTCACCAAGGCAAGCGCCTGAAAAAAAGGCTCTGTTTCCGGCGAGCTGATGCTCGCAAGGTAGCGCGCTTGCTGCTTGATCGTTTCCACCGCGCTGCGTTGGATTTCTCGAGACGGGTCCGCTTCGGGTTCGGCTTTGCCGCGATACTGCGTTTCAACGCGCTCAACAGCGTTGGCGTTTGAGTTGTCCGGGTCCTTTCCCGGCTCATGCCTCGCCGTCAGGCTATAGAGAACGGGGCCAATAACCAGCAACCAGCCGTACTTCCAAAACCTCCGAAACACCCGATGCGGGGAGGGGAGCTTCATGCTGGGACCTTGTGCGACTCAATCCTGTTACGCGGGAATCGTCGGCGTATTCCGTCAGGCAAGATAATTAAAAAAACCGTAAGGCGGCGCTTCCTCGAGTTCGCGTATCGATTCGGCGGAATGCAAGTCGGCTCAAACGCCATCCGTTAACCGTCCTTTGATTCGTGCCCATTCCCCGCTGCACCTCCTTCTTGCGAATCTTGTCCTTCTTCCGATTCTGGCCCCTCTGTGGAAGGAGAGTAAACGTGACGCCAAGCAATGAACTTATCATCGCGGAACTCGCCATCGCGATGGTGACGTTCGTCTTGCAGAGCGTTTGACTAAGATGACGTAGGTTTTCACACAACCCATCTCACCGTCCGGAGAAGATTCAGATGCTCCCGTACATCCTCATCGGTCTCGCGCTCATCGTTGTTATCTTTATCGCGGTAGTCGCCATGAAGGCGCCGGAATTTCGCATTGTGCGTACGGCCAAGATGGGCGCCACGCCGGCGGCGGTCTTCGCACAAGTAAACGATTTTCACAACTGGGAGGCGTGGTCTCCTTGGGCAAAAATCGATCCCGCCGCCAAATCGACCTTCGAAGGCCCGTCTGCCGGAACTGGCGCCATCTTCCGATGGTCAGGCAATAACAAGGTCGGCGAAGGCGGCATGACCATCATGGAGAGCCGTCCGGGCGACCTGATCCGGATCAAGCTTGAATTCCTAAGGCCGTTCAAAGCCACCAACACCGCGGAATTCACGTTCACACCGGAAGGGAATCAAACGGCGGTCACGTGGAGCATGTCCGGCCGGAACAACTTCATGGCCAAGGCGTTCTGTCTCTTCATGAACATGGACAAGATGGTCGGCGGCGACTTCGAGAAGGGTCTGGCGCAAATGAAATCGGTAGCGGAGGCAGCACCCAGGCAATAACACGTCGTTCTCTTGCTCAATGAAAAGGAGAAGAAACATGGCTGAAAAAAAGACCGGCGGCATGACGTTGGCCCTGCCGTCGGACCGAGAAATTGTCTTGACGCGTGCCTTTGAGGCGCCGCGCCGGCTAGTCTTCGACGCGTTTACCAAGGCCCATCACGTGGCGCGTTGGTGGGGCCCGCGCTACTTGACGCTGGCCATCTGCGAAATCGACCTCCGCGTGGGCGGCGCCTATCGTTTCGTGCAGCGCGCGCCTGACGGCGACGAATTCGCCTTTAGCGGCGTCTATCGCGAAATCGTCCCACCGGAACGACTCGTCTACACCTTTGTCTTTGAGGCCATGCCGGACCATGAGGCGCTCATTACCATCACGTTCGCCGAAAAAGACGGCAAAACGACGATGACAGAGACCATTCTCCACAAGTCGATCGAGGATCGCGACGGACACATTCAGTCGGGTATGGAAGCCGGCGCGGCCGAATCCATGGATCGCCTCGACGAACTCCTCCAAACGATGGCATGAGTCACAAAGCCAAAACCAGCAGGAGACTTATGATGATGAATATCATGATGCCAGCGTTCGCTCTGTTCACCGTGCTTGTCGCGCCGACTTTCGTCAAGGAAGACGGACCGGGCGACGACTCTGCCAATCGATTGCCGCGTTCCTCGACTCTGGCGTAAAAGAAAAATGAACGCAACGGCAACCCCAGGAGGAAACATGCGCCAGCTACTCAAGCCGCTTCGCCTGTCCGCGCGCCTCTCCGCCGGCCTTCTCATTCTCCGGCTCGTTGCCGGCTTAGCGTTTATCTTCCACGGCTATGGGAAGATCCAAAGCCCATTCGGGTGGATGGGGCCGGACTCTGATATTCCCGGCGTCTTCCAAGCGCTTGCGGCCATCTCGGAGTTTGGAGGCGGGCTGGCTTGGATGCTTGGCCTGTTGACTCCCCTGGCTTCCCTCGGTCTGGTCTGCACGATGACGGGGGCGATCTGGATGCACGCCGTCGTGATGGGCGACCCGTTCGTGTCCCAGGGACCCGGCGGCGCGTATGAATTGGCCAGCGTTTACCTGTGCGTCGCCGTCCTGCTCTTGCTTGCCGGGCCGGGGCGATACTCCGTGGACTGCTGCATCTTCGGCGAGAAGGGCTGATGGTTTGCACATCGCCCTACGCGTCTGAATGGTCCGCCGCGGTTCTTAAACCAAAAAGTGAAACGAGGAGCACAAATTGGTCGCCGTCTCTTGACATATTCCCACATGGGAATATAATTCTTCCATGCCGCGTGCCCCAACCACTCTCGACGCTTTTAACGCCGTTGCCGAGCCGAAGCGACGGCAGGTGCTCGACATGCTGGCACAGGGCGAGCGGCCGGTAAATGACATCGTTCACACGCTCGGCTGGCCGCAGCCGCAGGTTTCCAAGCACCTCGGCGTTCTTAAGAAGGTGGGGCTGGTGAGCGAGCGTCGCTCGGGCCGCCAACGGCTGTACCGGCTAAACGGCGCACAGCTCAAGCCCATCCACGAATGGGTCAAGACTTTCGAGAGGTTCTGGCAACACCAGCTGGAGCGCATCAAGGCACGCGCGGAACAGAAGTTGCGCGAATCCAGAGGTCCACAGCGGGAACTTCCCCAAGAGAAGGAGCGAAAACAATGAACCAGACAGCGACTTTACCGGCGGAACTTCTGCTCCACATTCGTAAGGAAATCGACATCGACGCGCCCTTGGCGATCGCGTTCGAGGCGCTGCTTGAACAACTCGGCCCTGCCAGCGAGATGGCACCCGGAAAGCCAATGCCCATGAAGATCGAGCCGTGGCCGGGAGGCCGCTGGTACCGCGATCTCGGCAACAACACGGGGCATTTTTGGGGCCACGTCCAGGTGATCAAGCCCCCGAAACTCTTGGAAATCACCGGCCCGATCGCCATGTCGTACGCCGCGATCAACCACATACAATATCGGCTCACCGAAAAAGGCGCCGGCACGCACCTGGCACTCGTGCATCGGGCGATGGGCGAAATCCCGCGCGAACACCGCGACGGCATGCCCGAAGGATGGGAGTACATCCTCGAGAAGGTTCGCGAGCGGGCGGAGGGACGCGGGGTCTTGAAACGCTGACTGCCACACCGATGCATGTACTTTCGCCCAAGCCGATTTCAGCCGCTGCGGAAGGCAAAGGCAGAACTGGGTGACATGGGCATTGCCAGCCAAAGCGTGGTCCAGCTAATCGAACGACTGCGGCGACTGTTGAGGAACCTATTATGATGGGCAAAAAGAAACTGTCTGAAATCCGGGCGGAAGCAGTCTAGGACCATGGTTAGGTCGCGCACGCTCCTGAGCAAGCTCTACGCGCATACGATGAGTTGGTCGGGAGTCTGTCAGCAAACATTCTTGAAATTCATCAAGGAGAAACTCATGAGCAGCGTTCGTGTCCTCGTCGGCACCAAGAAGGGCGCCTTCATCCTCACGTCCGACGGCAAACGCCAGAAATGGGACATCAGCGGGCCACACTTTGCCGGCTGGGAGATGTACCATCTCAAGGGCTCGCCCGTTAGTCCGAACCGGATCTATGCGTCGCAGTCGAGCGGTTGGTTTGGGCAGATCATCCAGCGTTCTGACGACGGCGGCAAAACTTGGCACCAGCCAGGGACGCCGGCCGGCGAGCCGACTACGCCGCCGGAAGGCATGCCCAAGGGCGAGAGCAACAAATTCGTTTACGACACAAGTGCGCAGACCGGAAAACCGCTCACAACGCACCAGTGGTACGACGGTACCCAGCATCCCTGGGAGTTCAAGCGCGTTTGGCACTTGGAGCCGTCGTTGAGCGACTCGGACACTGTTTACGCCGGCGTTGAAGACGCCGCGCTGTTCCGCTCAACCGATGGCGGCAAGAGCTGGCATGAGCTGGCCGGCCTGCGCGATGCCCACGGGTCCAAGTGGGCGCCGGGCGCCGGCGGCATGGGCCTGCATACAATTGTGCTCGATCACACCAATCCCAAGCGCATGTTTATCGCCATCTCGGCCGCCGGCGCCTTCCGCACCGACGACGCCGGCAAAACCTGGAAGCCGATCAACAAGGGCCTGCATTCCCAGTACATCCCCGACCCGAATGCAGAGGTCGGCCATTGCGTTCACCGCATCGCCATGCACCGATCAAAGCCGAGCACGCTCTTCATGCAGAAGCACTGGGACGTCCTGCGCACCGACGATGCCGGCGATTCCTGGCGCGAGGTCAGCGGCAACTTGCCGACCGACTTCGGCTTCGTGGTCGATGTGCACGCACACGAGCCGAACACCATCTACGTCGTCCCGATCAAGAGCGATGGAGAGCATTACGTGCACGAGGGCAAATTGCGCGTCTTCCGCAGCCGCACCGGCGGAAATGAATGGGAACCGCTCACAAAAGGTTTGCCGCAAGAAAACTGCTATGTCAACGTGCTGCGCGACGCGATGGCCGTCGATTCGCTCGACAAGTGCGGCATCTACTTTGGCACCACCGGCGGCCAGGTGTACGCCTCGGCTGATGCGGGCGACAGTTGGGCGCCCATCGCCGGCTATCTGCCGGCTGTGCTGTCGGTCGAGGTGCAGACACTAACATGATCCGTGTCATCCTCCCGCCGCACCTGCGAACGCTGGCGCAAGTCAGCGGCGAGGTCTCTCTCGAAGTCGAAGGCCCGGCCACTCAGCGCTCGGTCCTCGACGCGCTCGAGGCCCACTATCCAATGCTGCGCGGCACGATTCGCGACCACGTCACGCAAAAACGCCGACCGATGCTGCGCTTCTTCGCCTGCGAGGAAGACCTGTCCCACGAGCCGCCGGACGCCCCGCTGCCCGACGCAGTCGCTTCGGGGGCGGAGCCGTATTGGGTCGTGGGGGCCATTGCCGGCGGATCAGCGAGCGAAAAAGGTGTCAGGACCCTTTTCCGAAAAGGATCCTGACACCTTTTATCTGTCCTTTTCAGAATCGCTTACTTCTTTTCGGTGACCTTCAGAGTGTACTCGCCGGTTCCCATCTTTTCGTAAGAAGAAGCGATGATCTGATAGGTAGCCGAAGTCTTGCACTCAAACACGATCTCGGCGTCTTGATTCGTGTCGCCGCCACCGCTGTCGTCGTCCTCGGCCAGTAGTTTCCCGCCTGAATCCTTCAGATAGAGATAGGCATCAAGTCCTGGCTCACCCAAGTGCATGTGGATGGTGTAGGTCTTCCCCTTCTCCAACTTGACCTTGTAGGGCACGTCCTTGATCTCCTCGGTCAGCTTGCCTTTGATGGTAAGCGTGCCGCCGGTCACTTCGTGGACCTTGTCGTCGCTCTTTTTCTTGTCGCCGGCCTGCGATGATGCTTGGCCCAGCAATAACCCAAGAGCCGCAACTCCGACCAGTGCGATCGCAACTTTCATGTTGCCCCTCCTGCTCAAAGTAAAGAAACGGAAACTAGTAACCCACGCCTCAAACAGAGGGAATCGATTCCCCACATCGGCTTACGCACCGACGATGCATTCGGCAAGGCTCAGTGAGCGAAAAAGGTGTCAGGACCCTTTTCTAGAAAAGGGTCCTGACACCTTTTCTATTTGCCGACGGATGCGATCACCGGCGGCCGGCGTTTCTTTTCCTTGATCGGCGCGTGGTTGTCGTCTTTGGCGGCGTCGTAGTCGCTTTCGATGATGCGGCGGATTTCGTCGTTGTTGATCCGGGTCAAGAGCCGGCGCACCGCTTCCTTATGGGCGACTTCGAGGGCTTTGTCGGCCGGGGCTTCGAGATCGGGCTGGACGCCCGTTCCTTCCCAATTGGATTTGGTGATGGGATTGATCGCTCGGCCCGTGGGAACGAAGACCAGGAAGTGCTCGCCGGCGGGTAGGCTGCCGCCGGGATGGGCGCCGCCGCCGGTGGTTTCGCCGACGATCGTGGCTTTCTTCTGGATTTGCAGGTTGTAGGCGAATTCCTCCGCGGCGGAGAAGGTCCTGGCGCTCGTCAGGATGAACACTTCTTTGTTGAGGTAGCGCTTGCCGTCGAGCTTTGGCTGCGTCCAGAAATCGTCGGTGCGATTTTCTTTGGGCCAAAGGACGCTATTGAGATGGACCGGCTTTTCGTCGAAGAAGTAACTGCATAGAAGGGCCACGGTCTTGGGCTGGCCGCCGGCGTTGCGACGGAGGTCGATGATCAAGGCGTCGGTCTTGGCGAGGAAGTTCATGGCGGCGGCGGCCGGCTCGGCGGCGGCTTCGTCGTCCATGAAACTGCGCAATTCGAGATAGCCGACGTTGCCCGGCAGGCGCTCCACCTTCTCGAAGCCGGCGTTGTGCTTTTGCTGCGTCGCCAGATACTGCTCGACTTCCCTGAGGCTGGGTTTGCCGTCGCCCTGGCGCGCGGGCAGCTTCTCGGTGCTGCACGTCACGCGGACGTGCTTGTCCTTGGAGACTTCCTGCAAGTGGCTGGTGAGCGCTTGAGCCAGCTTTTGCCCGGTGGTGATCGTGTCGTATTCCTTCTTCGCCTGTCGGTCGCGGATCGCTTTTTGCATCTTGGCGGCGACGTCGGGGAAAATGTAATTGTCGCCTAGTTGCTTGAGGACTTTTTCGATCGTCGCCGTCCGGAGCGCGGCGTCGATGGGCAGCGGTTTCTGGTCTCGCGCGGCGCCATTTTGGTCCCAAGCGGACAATGGCAACGTGACTACCACGAGCACGATTAGGACTGCAAGGAGGCGAACCGGCCGAGGAGAATTGAAGTTGCGAGACATCGGTTTACTCCTTTGCAACTGAGATCGCCGAGACGTTCGAGATGAAAATGACTCCGGCCTCTATACCTAATTTAATAGGTGACGACAGGGTTGTCTTGAACGAACGCAACTTTTTGGAATATGGATTTTGGCGAGCGGTTCCAAAACGGTCCGCTCGGCAAATTGGAAGCTTGCCGCCACATAGATCAGATACGCGCCATGCGGCGGTAGGCGGCCGGTGTGATGCCCATGTACTGCTTGAAAATGCGTGTGAAATGGCTCTGGTCGGCGAACCCGGCTTCGAGGGCGATTTCCGCCAAGGGGTTTCGCGATCCGGTGAGGCGGCCGCACGAGAAGTCGACGCGCCGTTGGCGGACGTAGTCGCCCACGGTGCACTCGTAGTGGCGGCGGAATTCACTGGCGGCGTGGACGGGGTGCATGCCGACAAGCTTGGCGAGCCGTTCCATGGTCAATGGCGCCGCGAACTCGGCATGGACGATTTCTTTCATGCGCTGGAGCCAACGCGGCGGCTGCCGGCCGCACGGCTTGGTCGCCGAGCGCGACACCTCGGCGAGGATTTCCAGCGTCAGCCCCTCGATTGCCAAGGGCGCGACATCGTCCATATGGATGAACTCGCGATAGAGACGCATCGCCAGGCCCGCGATCGCGCCTCCCTGGAAGTCCACCGCCCGGTCGAGCACCGCCGAGCGGGAGCGAACCTGCTCCAGCCAGCGCGGCATCACCTCGATGTTGAACGACCATGCTTCCGAATCGTCGAAAGCCTCCGAATGCTCTTCTTCGGGCGGGTGAAAGACGAACGTCAACGGTCCGCACGCCCGGCTCTTACTTCCATACGCTTCGGTGTAGCTGCCGCGCCGCACCAGGCAGAAATAAGCATGTTCATGCGAATGCTTGGGCAGCCGCACGCCGGGAGCATAGCGCGTCTCGGTGAGGATCAGCCCGCCAACTTGCCGGCTCTGCATCACTTCACCGTAGTAATGTCCACAAGAAAGTTTGTGCTGCATATAGGCCAACCCTTTCAAGCCCCAGGATGAATGAAGCAAATCCTCGGGGTAAACGCTGTGTCACGATTGTATCACGTCCACACCGGAGTCCAAGCCTTGCCGCTTGCGTTTCGCGCGCGCGCGAGCGCGAAACGCAAACTGGGCGGCATTCTTACGCGGCCCTGTTTTTCGCTGCTTGCCAGCTTTCCACGAATCGCCGATAGTCTTCCGGCGTATCGACTCCGCGGCCGACGTGTGTAACGACACCGACCTGGATGAATCGGCCAAGCGCCAGCACGCGCAGCTGTTCGAGCTTTTCCAGCTGCTCCTGTGGATCGGGCGGCATCGTCGCGAGTTCGAGCAGAAATGACCGGCGATAAGCGTACAGGCCCAGATGCTGAAGAAAGAGATTTGGATTGGCTGCGAGATCGGGCTCGCCGTCGCGGACGTGCGGAATGGGGCTGCGGCTGAAGTAGAGCGCCCGGCCGTTGCGATCGCGCACCACCTTTACGCAGTTGGGATCGCGCCACTGTTCCAGCGACGTGATCGGCGTGGCAAGCGTCGCGACGTCGGCGGCCGCATCTTGTTCCAATAGCTTCGGTAGCAGGTCGAGCGTGGCCGGATGGATGAGCGGCTCATCTCCTTGCAGATTGACGATAATTTCCGCGCTGAGCTTCCGGGCGACCTCGGCAATGCGGTCAGTGCCGGAAGGATGATCGGACCGTGTCATCACGACTCGGCCGCCGAAATCCTCGACCGCCTCGACTATTCGTTCGTCGTCGGTGGCCACGATGACCACGTCCGCGCCGGACTTGCAGGCTTGTTCGTAGACGTGCTGGATCAGATATTTGCCGGTTGCCCTGAGGAGCGGCTTGCCGGGAAGGCGGCTGGATGCGTAACGGGCGGGGATGATGATGGCGGTTTGCATGAGAGGGACCTCCTTGTCGCATGCAGCCCTTTTAATTCCCGGTCATCTACGAGATGCCTACCGGTCGGATGCGAAAGGTCAATTTGCCACATGTTGGGCACGGAAACTTGCGACGGCTTTCCACGCTTGAATACGATTCTGATCCACATTTTGGGCAATGTATGGGCCGTTCAAGTTCGCGCGCTCGGGCGCGAAAGCGAATGCGAGTATACAACCAACCAGCAAGATAAGCAACGGTGCCCCATGTAAGAAGCGCGCCGTAAGCCGCGCCGACTCCAACCCAGAAGTTGCCTTTCCAGATGCCGCTTCCAATCCCGATCAGAAGTCCGATTAGACAGCCGACCTCGCTACCAAATCCGGACGGAATAGAGAGGCGGAGGACCTCGAAAAGGGTGCCGCAGGAGCGACAAATCACCTGTCGCACTCGAACATAGCGACCCGCCCAAGCTAGGCTCGTCCAAGTATATCCGGTGTTTGCCAGTATCGAGTACTCAATGGGATGAGCGAGAACAACGAGTCGCGGGTCCGTTTGTTGGGCGAAATCGGAATCGGCAACTGGCTCGTGAAGGGTCGCCCCAGCGACGAGGCTGTTTGACAATACAGTGTTTGTCAAATTCGGCGCCAGATCCAAAAACACGGCCCCGTATTCCGCAGTGAAGAGTTTACTTGTGAAGGCGCAGCTATCGCACTGAGCTTGAAGGATTGTCGGCACCTGGCATGTATCCTCCGTGTAGGTCCGGAAAAATGCTGAGACTCGCGTTGATCGGGCCTTACGCGATATTGGTCACGCACCGCGTTTTCGCCGCGAGAGTTTCTCCAAAACCCATTTGCGAACCAGTTCTTCTCGCGTCACTCCCTTCGAGTGGGCGATTTCTTCAAGTTTCTTTGCCTCGTTGATTTGCAACTGCACCTTGACAGGTTCGGGGCGTTCAAAGACAGGTTCGATAACTTCCTCCAAGTCATCTTCGAAATCGGTCAAGTCGTGGGTATCCCAAAACCTGGCCAATTCCTGTATCGAATCGGTTTGTGGGATTTTCGTTTTCATCGGTTCTTCCATTTCCGGTAGCGTCGTTTTTCTTTGCGGGTCATTTCCCGCGCGGTTACCGGATATCCTTTTCTATCGGGAAACTGGATCACGACCGAAAGCAGAAATCGGCCACTTTCTGTCTGGCCGCGTACATAGTATACCGGATTTTCTCCCTTGGATTTCGCGCGTTGCACCAGGGCGTCGCCGAAGCAGGCCTGTTCGACTTCTGCCGGTGTGACACCATGTTCCGAGATGTGTTCAACTCGATCCTGTGGCCAAAGGAGTTTTCGATTCTCATGTGAGATGACGAAGCAGGAAACGGTTCACAAGGGTGCCTGGCGAAGCCGATAGTGATTCAACGTTTTTTCTCCGCTGCGCCGCCGAAGACTCGATTAGACCGCAACTACTGACAGCTGCACTCAAAAGTAAAGTTTTGTCGCCGCTAGAATAGGAGGATGACTCGACGACATTTTCACGATTGGCGAGAATGGCGACGATTTCAGGCCCTGCGTTTGGCACGACGGCGTTGGAAACACCGTGATAT
>JACPZP010000084.1 GCA_016195405.1 Planctomycetota bacterium
AACCTTCATATCATCAACGTCTTGCGTCGATGACCTCACCGCCAAAGTGCTGAACTGCGTGAGTCTGTGACGAAAAGACAGGACCTTCGCTTGCGAAGGTCCTGTCTTCATTCGCCATTTTACTGCAAGATGGAATTAGTAGTGGAACTCGACGCCTAGATTGAAGGTCTGCACCCACAAGTAGTCGTCGTTGAAGCGGAACACCGGGCGAACCAGGCCGGTCACGGTTCCGAAGGTCAAGTCCGAGGGAACCTGGCCCGGATTGACGGCGCGGTCAATCTGGGCGCCCGGCCGCGCGACCGCGTTCCAGAAGAGGAAGGAGTAGCCGAAGCGGAGGCGGATGTTCTTGGTGGCCTCGACGTTGAAGTTCAGGCCGGCCTCGGGAACGAAACCGAAGACGGTTCGCGAGCGGTCGCCGATGTTGGAAGGCAGGGCGAGGATGCCGCCCGAAGCGACTTGGTTGCCGTTGGCGGCCGACAAGAGCGTCGTCGTGCCGTTGATCTGGACGCGTTCCACGGTGGCGCCGACGCCGATCTTGCTGAACGCGTCCACCGAGAACCAGCGGCGTTCCCAGTGCAGGCTGCCGCCCAGCTGGATGCCGTAGAAGTCGTTGACGGTCTTGAAGGAGTCTTCATCCGCCTCCGTGTCCGGAGGAATGACGGCCGCGCCGTTGAAGGTCAGCGTTCCGGGAATCAGCGGCGTGAGCTGATCGCGGACGCGCAAGCTTTCGGAGAAGCGCATGTAACGGAAGCCGCACAGGGCGTCGGCATGGAAGCCCGAACCGGAATAGGAATGGACGCGGCCGTTGAACTCGATGCTGCCGAGTTCCGAGCCGGCGAGGACGGTGGTCGTGCCGGTGAAGAAGGTGGGCAGCGAGGTCAGGAAGCGGTCTTCGAGGCCGGTGGCGGCGTTGAGGATGGGCCGGGCGATGATCGGATTGCCGTTGGCGTCGGCGGCCGCGCTGAAGTTCACGCTGTTGCCGAGCAGGTAAAAGCCCTGCGCCTCGACGGAGAAGCGGTTGCCGTCGCCCAGGAACAGGCCGGCGCCGACGTGGATGCCGTCATAGCGATTGAAGTCGAGGTTGCCGCCGAACAAGACCGCGGTGCCGGGCTGGCCCAGGGCGCCCGGGCTCGGGTCGTTGGCGGCGCCGCTGGTGACCAATGGGGTGTTCAGAGGGCCCGGCCGCACGAAGGCAGCCAGATAGTCGGCATTCACCCAGAAGCACTCCCTGCACTCGCGATGGAACTTGACTTCGCAGTCGCCGCCGGCGCACGAGCCGCCGCCGGTGGTGTCAAGCAAGGGGCCATGCATCATATAGGGAGAGGCGGCGGACGGCTGGTAGACCCCTTGCGGAACGGCTTTGGGCTGTGCGCCTGCGCCGTCGACTTGAACGTCCGCTTGAAAGGTCCGCGGGGGAAGGGGAAGCTGCGTGGCGGCGGCGCCGTTCACGGAGCTGAAGCCCGGCGCCGCGCCTGGGGCGACGTTGTTGGGCGGATAGCCGTACATAGGCGCCTGCATGGGCGGCTGCATGGGCGCTTGCATACGGGGGGCGGGGTTATACGGATTGTAGGCGTACGGATTGTAGCCGTATTGCGGAACACCCATCTGGGGTCCATAAGGAGGCGGCGCCATCTGCATTTGGGGCCGAACCTGTTGAAAATTCGACCCATCGGGGTAGTTGGCCCACTGCTGGGCGCGTGCCACCTGGGTTCCGCACAGAAACACCAGGGAACAGAGCAACGGGGTTCGCATGTAGCACCTTGGTAAATGGCGATCCATACTTCGGCGATCCAAAGTTCGCGGGCCCGGCGCATTCCTTGCTGCCACGGCCTTGTGTCATTATCGGAACGCGCTGCCATAAAATGGAACTTCGTTAGGTTCGGCGGAAGCGTTACGTTCGAAGGGGCTCGCAAAACTGGAAAAGATCGCCTGCGCGGCAAAGCTTCGCAGGCTTGCCAAGTCGATGCGGCGGCAAGTTCCCAATTTGCCTAATCGACCGGCTGCCAACCGGTCGCCGCAATTCCTCACCCGGCGCGCAAGCGAAGGGCCTCGCTCGAACAAGCAAGGCCCTTCGTTGGCGTGTCAGGTTGGCGTGTCAAATTGGCGTGTCGGGTTGCCGTCGTTTAGCGGCGACCGATGGCCGTCGCGGTGAACGTCACGTTGATTACCAAAGATCCCCACGTGATCTGGAACGTGTAGGTTCCAATCGCGCTCACCTGCAGACCGGTGAAGGTGAGCACGCCGTTGGCCATGGTCGGCGTCGGAATGGTCACGGTCGCGCCGGCCGGTTTGCTGAGGACGGTTAGGCTCGCCGGCTTGTTGTAGTTAAGGTCGGTGTTGCCGTTCGAATCCTTCGCCGTCACCGTAATCGTGAACGGTGAGACAATGAGCGGCTGGACGGGGTTGACGGTCGCAATCAGCGCGCTCGCCGGAAGGAAAATAACCTGGTTAAACGCGACGGAAGTGCTGGGGTTGTGGGTCCCGTCGCCGGCGTAAGACACGGTGATCGAGTGGCTGCCGCCCGCAAGCGTCGACGTGGTGAAGGTGGCCTTGCCCAAGGAGTTCAAGGTTCCGGTGCCCAGCGTCGTGGCGCCGTCCTTGAACGTGATGGTTTGGCCGACCAAGCTGGCGAGCCCGCCGGTGGCTGCAAGAATCGTCGCGGTGAAGGTCACCGGGCTGCCCAGGGCCGCGCTGGCCGCCGAAGAGGCAACCGTCAACGCCGTGGTGATGCCGATCTTCTCGCTGAGAGGCGCTGACGTGCTGGCCGTGATGTTGGCCGTGCCGGCGTAGGCCGCGGTGATCGAATGCGTGCCCGCGGTCAACGTCGCAGTGGTAAAGGTCGCCGTGCCGAGAGCGGTCAGCGTTCCCGTTCCAAGGGTGGTGAGGCCGTCCTTGAACGTCACGATCTGACCCGTCAAGAGGCTGGCAGGCGACGTGCCGAGGTTGACGGTGGCCGTGAACGTGATCGATTGACCGGTGACGCCCGGATTGGCCGAAGAAGTCAGAGTTGTCGTGCTCGTGGCTTTAGCGACCACGTAACTTGGGATGTTGCCCGAGCTTGCCAGAACGCTGGCATTGCCCGCATAGTTCGCGGTGATCGAATGGCTGGCGACCACAAGCGCCGAGGTCGTCAATGTAGCCTTGCCCGTGGCATCCAGCGTTCCCGTTCCAAGGGATGTGGCCCCATCCAGGAAGGTCACCGTTTGCCCGGTCAGTGTGGCGGCGCCTGGCGCGGTGATGCCGACGGCGGCCGTGAACGTCACGGATTGCCCGAAGGTCGAGCTGGCCGGCGACGCCGTGAGCGTCAGTGTGGAGGCGGCCTTCGCGACCGCCTGGGTCACCGTGCCGCTGCTGGCTTGGACGTTGGTGGTGCCGGCGAACGACGCGGTGATCACGTGGGAGCCCACGACCAAGGAGGAGGTCGTGAAGATGGCCACGCCGGAGGCATTGATCGTGGCGGTGTTAAGGACGGTCGCACCTTCCATGAACGTGACCGTTTGGCCCGATAGCGAGGAAGGCAACCCGCCCGCCGGCGTCACGGTGGCGCTAAAGCTGACGGCTTGACCAAAGACCGAGCCTGCCGGCACGGACGAGGTGACCGCGGTGGTGCTGGTCGCCAGGGAGACGACTTCACTCGAGGCCGCGGAGGTGCTGGTCGCGAAGTTGCCTGCGGGCGTTAAGTTGAACACCGCGGTGATGGAATGAGTTCCCACGCTCAAGGTGGACGTGGTGAAGACGGCGTTGCCCGAGCCGTCCACCGCGACGGCGCCGAGGCTCGTCGCGCCGTCCTTGAAGGTGACGCTGCCGACAGGCACGCCGGCGGCCGAGGCGACATGGGCCGTCATGGTCACCAACTGCCCGAAGGAGGTAGTCGGCGGCGCCACGACAAGCGTGGTGGTGGTGGCCGCCTGGTTAACGGTTTGCGTTAGGGTGGCGCTGCTGATGCCAAAGATCGCATCGCCGCTATACGTGGCCGTGATGGTGTGCGTTCCGGCGCTTAGGTTGGCCGGTGTGAACGTCACCGGGCCGGGGAGGTTCTGCGGCGCCTGGGGGTTGCCGTCCACGGAGAACGTCACAGTTCCCGTCGGAGTGCCGCCGGTGCCGCTGACGTCGGCCGTGAACGTCACGGACGTGCCGAACGGGGATGGATTGAGGGAAGAAGTCAACGTCGTGGTGCTGGCGCGGAGCACAACCTGGCTGAAATTAGCCGACGTGCTGGCGCTGAAGTTGGTGTCGCCCGCATAGACGGCGCTGATGGTGTGCGAGCCCTCGGCCAACGACGAAGTCGTGAAGGTCGCAGTGGCCACGCCGCCGACGTTGGCCAGCAGCGTGCTCGTGCCGAGGGTGGTGGCGCCGTCCATGAAGGTCAAGGTGCCGGTGGGGACAAACGCGCCGACGCCCGGCGTAACCGTGACGGTGAAAGTCACCGCTTGACCGGCGCCGGACGGATTGGCGCTCGATTGGGTGATGGTGGAGGTCGTTGCGTGCTTGTTCACGGTTTGCGCGAAATTGGCCGAGTTGCTGCTGTTGAAGTTGACGTCGCCTGCATAGACGGCCACGATGGTGTGCGTCCCACCCGTAAAGTCGGTCGCACCAGTCGTGAACGTGGCCACCGCGGTGCCGGCGACATTCGCAAGGCTCACCGTCCCCAAGGTAATTGGCGTGGCGGGAACCGTGACGTCCTTGAACGTCACCAAGCCCGTGGGCAGGACCCCATTGACGGTCGGAGTGACCGTCGCGGTAAGGGTGACCGCGTCTCCGAATACCGAGGGGTTGAGACTCGAAGTCACCGTGGTTGTGCTCGTCGCCTTGGTCACGTTGAACACGAGGGCCGCGGAGGTGCTGCCGCCGTAGTTCGCATTACCGGCGAAAACCGCGGTGATGCTGTGGCTGGTTGCGGTAAGCGTCGAGGTCGTGAACGTCGCCTTGCCGTTCACATCGAGGGAACCGGTCCCGAGCGTTGTGGCCCCGTCCAAGAAGGTGACCGTTAGTCCCACCAACGGCGCCGGGTTGAAGCCCGACGGAATGACCGTGGCCGTGAAGGTGACGGATTGGCCGAATGCGGCACTGCTCGACGAAGCCGCGAGCGTGGTGCTGGTGGTCGCCTTGTTCACCTGTTGATTGATGGTGCCGCTGGCCGGGGTGAACCCCGATTGATTGAACGAAACCGCGATCGTGTGCGCCCCAATGCTCAAGGGGAAGGCCGCGAAGGCGTTGGCGGGCAAGGTCGCGACGTTGTTGACCACGAAGGCCGTCTGCGTATCGGCGGCGTTGCCGTCCAACACGTAGGTGACGCCTTGACCGTTCAGCGTCCCGGCCCCGGCCTCGGGGGTGAAGGTCGCGATGAAGTTGACGATTTGCCCATAGGACGACGGACTGGCCGACGAAGAGACGGCCATGGTGACGGAGGTGACTCCGGACCGCGTCAATACGACGCTGGTGCTCGTATAGGAGATCAGGAACTTCGCCCCGCCGATGAAGATGGCGCCGCTGACCGTATTGCCGAACGTGCCCGTGATCGTGCCGCCGGTCGTCGTCAGAATCGTGAACGTATCGTTTAGATTGACGCCCGGTCCGACCGTACCGGCCAGCAATGCGGCGTTGAGATTGATGTTGCCCGTCACCGCGAGCGAGTCGAAATTTCCGACGTCGCTCAGATTGACGAAGAACGTGGTGTTCGCATTCCACACGGCCGAGCCGCTCGTCAGACTTCCGGTCGGCGTGGCAGACCCGTTGTCGCCTGGGCTGACCTTGCCCGAGGTGAGCGTGGTGATTGTGCCCACGACCCCGGTGCCGCTGACGCTGCCGCCGTTCAGGGAAACGTTGTTGATGACGCCGTCGACCTGCACGTCGCCGGCATTGATGGTGGTCGTTCCGCGATAAGTGTTGAAGGCATCCAATTGAAGCCGGCCGGCGCCGACTTTGGTGAGCGAAGAGGGCGAAGAGGGCGCGCCGTTATCGGCAAGAGTCCCTTGGACATCCAGGCTGCCGGAATCGACGCCGATGGAACTATTGGTCGCCAGCAGCACGTTGCCGGTCCAGGTGTTGGCGCCGCTGAGATTGCGCACGGCCCCCGCGTTGCCCGGGGAGACCCCGTTGCCGTTGAGGGTGAGCGCCTCGTCGGCGACCGTGAAGCCGCCGGCGCCGCCGGCCAACTCGAGCGCGGCGCCCGCATTCACCACGGTGCCGCCGTCGCTGGTACCCAGCCCAAACGGATCGGTGATCCTCAGGACGCCGGCGGCAACGGTGGTCGTGCCGCGATAGAGATTGGACTGCGTGAGAACCAACGTGCCCGCGCCGATCTTGAACAGACCAAAGCCCGGATCGTCGTCGCTGATCGGTCCGTCGATGGTGAGCGTGTCGGCTGCATTGGCCACGCTGATCGACACGTCGGACGGCGGAATCGTCGTCGGCGAGAATCCGGCCAGCGAAGTCAGCGTGACGGGTCCCTGCCACTTGTTGTTGCCGCCGGTGTTGAGCAGCGCGCCCGTGCCGAAGACGCCCAAGCCCGAAAGCAACAGGGCTTCGTTGACAATCGTGATGCCGCCCTGAATTTGCAGTTGGGCGCCGTCGCGGACGTTGGTGCCGCCCACGTCCGTGCCGAGCGAGTGGGCATTGGTGATTTGCAAGATTCCCTGATTGACCTTGGTGAAGCCGTCGTAGGTGTTGTTGCCGCCGAGAATCAGCGTTCCGGACAGCTCCTTGGTGATGCCGAAGCCGGCGCCGGCGTCGTCGATTTTGCCGGTCCCCGTGTTATTAATGGTCAAGCTAGTGCCCGTGTCGACGCCGATGGTCACATCGCTTCCCAGGGTGATGTTGCCGGTGTAGATGTTGTTGTTGCTGGTGTTGCGCAGGGCGCCGGAGCTGTGGCCGTTGTACAGGAAGCCGTCGCCGTTGAGTTGCAGCGGTTCGCCCGTCAGGTTCGATTGCAAATTGATCGCGGCGCCGTTTTCGACGATGGTGCCGTCGCCGCCGTTGCTGGGATTGGCGCCCAAAGCGCTTGGGTTCTGAATGACCAGCACGCCTTCGGCTACGTCGGTAAGACCGGTGTAGGTATTGGCGCCGGCCAAAACGACATTGCCCTTGCCCGCCTTGGTGAGTTTCGGGTGGGTGCCCGCCGGCAAGCCCGGTGCGTCGGCAATGGTGCCCAGGATGGTCAATTGCGCGTTGCCGACGCCGTTTTGAATGGCTTGGTTGCCATTGGCGCTAATCGTCGAGTCCCCGGCTAGGAACACCGGCCCGGTCCAGATCGCGGACCCGCTGAGCGAGCGCAGGGCGCCGGCATTGGGCCGGTAATCATCCAAAAAGATCTGGAAGGCGCTGCGGCCATACGTGCCGATGACGATGGTGTTGAGGGTCTGGTTGAGGACCATGTCCGTGACCTGAACGTCGGGCAGGCCCACGCCGAACCGCTTCCAAATGAAATTGCCGTTCGCTGCGTCCGTAGCTTTGAGTCGATAGACGCCGAGGTCGTTGCCAACAAAGAGGTCGCCGGTGCGCGGATCGATGATGATCTTGTGTGCCGGCCCAGCGGGCAAGTCGCCGGTGATCTCTTCCCAGCCCGGGGCGCCGTTGATGGAAAGGCCGGCGGTGGTGGTGCGGAAAATACGGCCCGTTACGGAGGCGTTGGGGAACGACGGGCCTGTGATCACGTACGCCGTGTTGCGGTTCGTCGGATCGACGGCCACGTCCTGGACAAGGCTCTGGACGTTTCCCTGGTTATCAAAAATTACCTGGTTCAGGTTGTCGGTTCGGTCTACCCAGGTCAGGCCATGATTCTTGGTAAGGAAGATCGAAACGCTGTCGCTGATGTAAATGGTGTCGGGGTCGTAGGTGTTGACGCCCTTGTCGGTCACCAGCGGGAAGCCCGGATCGGGCTGGTCGGGATTGCCGGGGTCGGTGGTAAAGACCCCTTGGTAGGTGGCGGCGGCGAACACCGAAACTTCGTAGCGAACCGGCCCGTAAAACGAGATGAAATAGAACAGGTTTTTGGTGAGGTTCGTGTAGGTATTTCCACCGTCCAACGACTCAAACAGGCCGTTCCCGGTCCCATCGATATCCAATACCGGTGTTACCCGAAGGAACGGGAATGTGTCGCCGAGCAAGACGCGCGAGCTATTGACCTTGTCGAGAGCGAACGGGAAATAAAGTTCCCCAACTCCGTTCTGAACGGCCCAAAGGGTGTAGACGGTGTTCCAGCTCCCTTGGGCGCCTCCCGTGGTCGAGCGCCGCAGGGTGCCGTTGAGGACGTGGAACATAATGTTGGGGTTCGTCTGGTTGATGTGGGCGGCTCCGCCGTCGCCATCTTCCACGTGAGTCCAGGTGAGGCTGCTGCCGTTGAATATCTCGGTGCCGTTGTCCTGAGTGCCGCCGATAATGATGTTCGGGTTGGTCGGATGGACGTCGACGCCGTTGAACGTCGTGATGGCAAGATTGCCGCTGAGATTGGTCCACTTGATGGAACCCGGCGTGGCGTTGTCAAGCCGCCAGACGCCGCCGTCGTTGCCGATGACGAGCCTGTTGTTGCTGTCCAGCGCCATGCCGTGGGAATCGGCGTGCGGCCCCTTGCCGTCGGCGCCGGTGCCGATGTCGGTCCAGCTTTGGCCGCCGTTGAGGCTGATGAGGGGCCCTTGAGTAAAGGGATTGCCGACGCCAGCGAGATAGAGAATGTTGTACGTTGGCTGTGGGAGAGCGCTAGCGAGGCTCGCCCTGGGATCGACGATAAGGACCGTGTCGTAAGACGTCTGTGCGCCAATGTTCGGAACCGTGGTGTTGGGCGACCAGCCGCCAACAATCCACTTGAGGTTGTTTGCATCCCACGAGATGGTGTTGGTCCGCAGTTCTCTCAAAGTGTTGGCTTTCGCAGCATTGCTCGGGGAGACATTGGTCGGCCAGTCGACTGCGGCATAGAGATGGTAGGTTGGCGGCGGCACAAGCTGAAATACCGGGTCAGGCGGGAAGATTTGCGTGCCGAAACCAACTTTAATGTTGCCGGCATACGGATAGGTGAACGGGCCTTCCGTGTAACTAAGGGGTTGACCGTTTAGGGTCCACGTCACGCCGTCGTCGAGCGAAATGTAAGTGGCGTTGTTGAATTGGAAGCCGTCAAAGGAGCCGACGGCGCCCAGAAGGAATCGATTTCCGGCGAACACGGGATCGACGATCACGGCGACGTCGGACCAATCGTCGAATCCGGAAAAGAACGCGGTGCCGCCGTCGGTCGGCGCGCCCGCTAAGGAGGTGAGATTCGTCCACGAGAAACCGTCGTATTTCCAAATGCCCGCGTTGCCGAATTGCCCATTGATTCCAAATTCGGATACGGCCACATAGATGACGTTGGCGTTCAACGGATCGACGACGATCTTGGCGATGGTGCGGCCGACCAATTCATCAAGGCCGGGATTGCCGGTGAGGAGGGTCCAGGTCTTGCCGCTGTCGATCGACTTCATGATGCCGCGGCCATAGAAGGAATCGCCGGAGTTGTTGGACTCGCCGGTGCCCATGTAAATGACGCGCGGATCCCTCGTCGAGACCGCGATGGCGCCGGAGAAGATCGTCGGGGCGGGACTCGGATTGGTCGCTATATCGGGAATATTGTCCGTTATCGGCAACCAGGTCTTGCCGCCGTTGTTGGTCTTCCAGGCGCCGCCGCCGGCCGTGGAAATGTAGATCGTGTTGGGGTCGGAGGGGTCGACGGATATGCCGGTGACCCGGCCGGTCACGTTTTCGTTGCCCTGGGTCTGGCCGTTCGCGATCGGCGCCGGCCCGATTTGGAACCAGCTGGTGTTCGGGTTGGCAGGCGCCGACGACGGGCCGGCGCCATTAAGAGTCAGCGTCTCGCCGGCGATGGTAATGTCGCCTTGCAACTCGAGCGACGCGCCGTTGGCCACCACGGTGCCGCTGTTGGGTCCAACGGCGCCCAAGGCCGAGCCGTTCTGCAGGTTGACAATGCCCTGGTTGATATTCGTCACGCCGCGATAGGAGTTGGCGCCGGCTAATACGAGCTTGCCGGTGCCGGTCTTGGTGATGGAAGAGCCGTTTGGCGCCAGGTTGGCGGCGTCATCGATCGCGCCGGTGATCGTGAAGCGCGCGGTTCCCTGAATGTCGAAGGTCATGTCGTTTTTCAGGCTCAGCGGACCGCGCCAGAGGTTGTCGTCGGAAAGGACGGACAAAGTGCTGATGGTGGAGCCGGGAGTTGCCGTGGTGTTGCCGGTGCCGGCGAGAGTCAGGTGCTCGCCCCACATTTGAATGCCCCTGCCGACGCCGCCGTTGAGGCTGGCGAGGACGCCTTGGACTTCGAGGGCCGCGCCGGCATCGACGGTGGTGCCGCCGGCGCCTGTGCCAAACGCCGTGTCGCTGCGGACGCGGAGAGCGCCTTCCTTGACCTCGTTGGCGCCTGTGTAGGTGGCGTTGCCTTCCAAGACGAGGCGCCGATTTCCCAGCTTGGCGATGCCGCCGCCAATGACGCCTGCCGGGGTCACCTTGGCGTTAAAGTCCCAAGCCGTGGTGGGAAATTGCGGATTGCCGCCCTCATCCACGACGATGTCAATTTTGGGGGGGGTGAGGAAAGGCGCATAGCTGACCGTGGTGGTTGTGTTGGAAATGAGGTTGCCGTTCGTGTCCGCATCGAATTTCTTGAGATTCACCACCGCCGACGTTGGGGTATAGGTGATCGTGATGGTGCCGGCGAACGACACGAAACCGGTGTCGATCAACTGCACGCGGTTGGCGTCGGCAAGCGTGCCCAAATAGATCGTCATGCGGTCGGCAGCCGTGTGGAACTGGTAGTTGACGACCATCGATCCGGCCGTCGTTCCGGGATCGATGATGGTTTCTTTTTGCTGGCTGGGGCCGATGAAGTTTGTGTTGACGTTGATGACCGGCTGTTTCTCCGAAACCTCGCCGGTAAGCGCCAACTCGTTGATGCTGGAATAGCGCGGCTCGGCCGTTCCGACGCCGGCCTGGGCCATGAGGGTGACGTTGCCCGTGATGGTGTTGTTGCCGTCCACGCTCAAGAGCGCGCCTTCCTGGCTGATGCCCCCCTGGCTGACGTTGTTGAAGGGGTGGGTGATGCCGCTGCCCATCAGCGTCAAATGCTCGAACAGGCTGAGGCTGCCGCCGGCGCTGAGCGGCTTGAGGAGCAGGGCGGCGCCGAGTTCCACGGTTGTTCCCGACTGAACGTTATCCCCGATGCCATGCGTGGCGTAGACGTAATCTTGCGGGAAAGGCGGCACATCCGTGAAACCGATGACGGTGTGGTTATCGACCACGGGCTTCAATCTTCCGCCGAGGGCTTGGTTGTTTTGGGCGGTGACCCAGCCGTCCTGGATGTCGGTCAAGCCGCTATAGGTGTTCGTCCCTGTCAGAATGAGGTTGCCTTTGCCGAACTTGTCGAACGTGGCGGGCGTGAGGAAGAGGAGCGGGTCGTTGATGATGCCCGTGACCGTCAAACTGTCGTCGTTGGTGAAGTAGTTGCTGTCGCCCGACGGAGTCGCGTCGGCTTCGACGCCGATGCTGGCTTCGGCGCTCTCCGGGGTGTTGACCATCGTGATGTTGCCGGTCCAGCGATTAATGCCCGAAACGCTGTCCAGAGCGCCTAAGCGGTTGAAGCCGGTGCCGTTGAGCGCGATATTGTCCGCGATGATCAGGCTCGTGATGCTGCCCGTGACGGAGTCGGGCTTGGAGTCCACCTCAAGTTGCAAGGTGGCGTTGTTCATCACCGAGGTGCTGCCGCTGGCGGATCCCAGGGCTTGTGAATCGCGGATGTTCAAGATGCCGGTGACAACCGTGGTTTTGCCGTGGTAGGTGTTCGCGTTCGTTAGGACGAGAGTGCCGGCGTCGGTCTTGTTGAATCCGGTGTTCGCGTTGGGATCGCTGATGACGCTGTTGACGGTGAGCGTATAGGCTTCCGCGACGGCAATCCACGGCAGCACGTTGTTGGGGATGCCGCTTCCCAAGAAAACGCTGCCGTTCCAAGTGTTGTTGCCCTTGAGGTTGAACAGGGACCCTTTGTTGGTGAAGCCGGACCCGTTCAAGGTGACGATTTCGCTCTGCACCGTGAAGCCGACGCCGGAAGTATCCTCGATCTCCAGAGTGCCGGCCGTGCCGGTGATGAGGTTCTGATTCACAATGGTTCCGTTGGCGGTGCTGGGCAGTGCGCCGCCGGGCAAGGGTTCGCCCAGCGCTTGCGCATTGCGGATATCGAGGACGCCGTTGTCGACGACCGTGCCGCCGCGATAAGTGTTGGCCGAGCCGAGAATGACCGTACTGGTCCCTTCCTTCATCAAATTGTGGCCGACGCCCGTATCGCTGACTTGGCCGGTAATGTTCAGCGTGGTGCCGCTGTTGCCGCCGAAGGCGGCATCGGAATCCATGACGACATTGCCGGCCCAGGTGACGTTCGTGCCGGTCACGGTAAATACCGCCCCGTTGGCGCCCGGTCCCACGCCGTTGACAATCAAGGGCTCGCTGATCGTTCCGGTGGGAATGTTGATCTGAAGCTGTGAATTGTTGGCGACAGTGGTGCCGGTGCTGGTGGCGCCCAGCGCATTGACGTTGGTGATCGCGAGTATGCCGGAATCGCTGTCGATCTTGATCTGGCCCGTGAAAGCAGTGTTATCGTTCGACAAGGTCAAGGTGCCTTGCCCTTCCTTGGTCAGGCCGATGCTGCCGCTCAGGTGGCCCGAAAGGGTTAGGTTCGCCCCGGATTGGACCGTAAAGAATTGCTGGCTGACGCCCCCCATTTGAATATCGAAGCCGATGGCGTTGTTGACGGAGCCGGCCGTGACGATGATGTAACCGCCGCTGGGGTTCGTCGGATCGCCCAGCGTAATCTTGTTGCCGGTGAAGCTGTAGCCGGCGTCGCTGAGGGTGATGGAGTTGAAAAAGGCGTTGTTGAGGTCGTTGAGGGTCGCATGCGAGGCTGCCGGCACGCCGGATGGGAAAATGAGATCCTCATGCGCCGTGGAGGTCCCCGTCGGTCGAACGTTTCCCGCCCAATTCAGGGGGTTGCTCCAGCGATGGTCGTTGCCGCCGCCGCCGTCCCAAGCGAAGGTGGCAGGCGCCAGCCGGTCCTCTAGATATTCCAGAGATAACCGTACGCGCGGACGCTTCTGGATGGGTGTGCGCGGGGACGAGACTAGCGATTTCACCCAACGCAGAAAGCTGAAAGAAGACATGGCGAACCCTTCCGAAAACAAAGGATGCTGAATCTAGTCAGATAAACAGCGTAATCGACAAAGAACCCCAGTTAAAGAGTAAAAACAAAAATTCCTCTATATAGACTGTCTTTGGTAGGCAGTCTAACCTGCGGCAACCGCATTACGGAGAAGGACCGCATTACGGAGAAGGACCGCAGGGTTCCGGTTTCCTGCATTAATGGACGGATTAGTGCGTCCCAACAGCCCGATGAAAAAAGACGATCCTGACCTTTCGAACAATTGGACCAGCCTCGGATTTTCTGAGCGACCTAAGGTTCCAATCCCTTCAACGGGCTGCTTGGGGAGATGGGCGCGGGTCTGAACCTTGGTCGAATTAACCTGTCGGTAACTTGGCGAAGAAAAGCAAAGTTTAAGCCGCAAAGATTAAAAAATGATGAGAAGCGCTAACTCGTGTGCTGGCGTGAACTTCTTCGTTTTCTCATAAAAACGGCTGGCGCCGTAATGTAAAGCGCAATTAACAGTATGTCGCCGGTGTAAACGGTGATGTTGACTGAACATAGTGACTTGTTGAGGCAGCTGTACGGGCTCACCGACGCGTGTTGTGGTTTTTCCGGGCCAGAATCGCGTGATGATGCAGCCGCTCTCAATCGTTGTTGAACCATCTCTTGGCTGCACCTATAATACAACTGAACAAAAGCAAACTGCGAATTTCATGCGGCGACTTCGGGTTTCCATGACCTTCTGGGGTGGTATTGCTCATGGCCGAACTGCACCATGAATGCGGAATTGCCGCGATCTATCACTTCGAAAGCCCCATTCCTTCGAGACTTTGTCCAGCGGCGGGACCTGAAAATGTCTCACGTCTAATGCCGAGGCTGCTCCTCGACTTGCAGAATCGCGGGCAGCTGGCGGCCGGGCTAACCTCTTATAACCCTCGCCGCGACAAAATCATCGACACCTACCGGCAAATCGGCACCGTCATCGAGGCGTTTCGGCTCAACCACTACGCCAAGCACGAAAACATCATGAAGGATTTCGCGGGGCGGGCCGCCATTGGGCATGTCCGCTACGCCACTTGCGGCTCCAACGACCGCAGTTACGCCCAGCCTTTCGAGCGCCACCACGGCTGCAAATGGAAGTGGTTCAGCATCGCCTTCAACGGCCAGCTCACCAACTTCGCTGAGCTGCGCGAAGACCTCCTTAACCTGGCCGACTACCACCTGACGCGCAATACCGACACCGAAGTCATCATGCACTATCTGTCGTACGAGTTTCGCAACGACGATAGGCCTGACATGGTCGAAGTCTTCCGCAATTTGAGCCGTAAATTCGACGGCGCCTACAACATTGCCTTCATGAACGCCATGGGCGACATGGTGGTGGCCCGCGATCCGACGGGATTCCGGCCGCTCTGCTACGCGGTCGATGGGCCGCTCTTCGCCGCCGCCAGCGAAAGCGTCGCCTTGACCAACCTCGGCTTCCAAAACGTCAAGTCGCTGGAGCCGGGCGAAATGATCCTCATCCAGAGCAACAAGATGCGGATCGAGCGCTTCGCGCCGCGGCAAACGCCGTCGCACTGTTTCTTCGAATGGATCTACTTCGCCAACGTGGCCAGCACCCTGGATGAGCGGAGCGTTTATCTGTCACGCGCTGCTCTCGGGAAAGAGCTGGCCATTCAGGAGCATCGGCTTGGCCGGGTGAAGCTCGACGACGACACCATCGTGGTGCCGGTGCCGGACACGGGCAAGGCGGCGGCCGACGCGATGGCGTTCGAATTGGGCTTACCGTCGGTTGAAGGATTAATGCGCAACCGCTACGTGGGCCGCACGTTTATCGAAGGGACGAATCGGGCCGACCGCGTGAAGGTGAAGTACACGCCCTTGCGCGAGGTGCTGGAAGGCAAACGCGTGCTTTTGATCGAGGACACGATCGTCCGCAGCACGACGCTCAAAACGCTCGTGGGACATCTGCGCGAACGCGGCGGCGCTCGCGAGATTCATGTCCGGGTCGCTTGCCCGCCGATCATCGCGCCGTGCTTTTACGGCATCGACATGTCCACCGTGAGGGAGTTGTTCGCGCCGCGCTTCATGGACGGCGCCAGGCCCACCGAAGCCGAGCAAGAAGCGATGGCCCGCGATTTAGACGCCGACAGCCTCTTCTATCTGCCCCTGGAGGCCGTAGCCCGCTGCATCGGCTTGCCCGCTGAGCGCCTGTGCCGGGCCTGCATCACGGGACATTATCCCACACCCGCGGGCGAACGCCTCTATCAACTGGCGCTGCGCAGTCACGACAATGGCGAAACCAACGGCCGCACCTACGAGCTTCTCAGCGCCACGCCGAGCGTGTAACCGCAAGTTTTCTAAGCTCACCCCGTCTACTGCGTCTGTGAAGCTCGCTCGGCGGTTTCGCGCGCTCTCCCACGGGTGAATCCCGATGTGCCGGATTGTTTCAGCGAAGTGCCGGATTGTATCTGTCCCAGAGTCGCGCTGAAACCATTTCCCTAAAACTAATGGCATAAGGAGGTTATGTGCGGAAAATTGCTTCATCGGTCTCTGAAACAATGTGCCTGGCTGCACAAGAAATTGGATGGGGAATCTTAACTGGCAGTCACGCCGCGGCCCGAAGCATGTCGCGATCCGAGAGGCTCAAGTCGTCGAGCAAGCTTTGCCGCACGTCTTCACCGAGCGAGCAGGCGTGGTGGTAGTTGCCGTTGTCGAAAACGAACGCGGCCCGCTTATTGAAGTCGGTCAGGGCCGCCCTGCCCTGTGCCGCTATCGGAAACTGCACCCAGTGAGCCGTGCCGATCGCGCGATCTTCGGGCCTGCTGGTGATGAGGTCCGCCGCGTATTCCTGACGGCCGACGCACAAACGCAGATGATCGCCTTGCATGTTCTGAAAGGGCGCCAGTTCCTCGAACAACTTGCTTTCGTCGGATATCGCGATGAGCAAGGCGGCTTGCAGGAGATTGGCCCCGGGCAAAAGGCGATTGTAGAGGTCGAGTTCCTGGCGCACTTCCACGGGATCGACGATCCGGGCGATGCGCACGATCTCTTGAATGCGAAACCAGAGCGTTTGGCGATTTTCGAAAACAAGCGTCAAGCGCGGGCCGATGCGGACGCGCCGGTAGCGGTCGACGTAGCGGCGATGCGAGTCGAAGTACTCGCGGCGCCGGCCGGCGTATTCCTCCAGCGGTATCAGGTCGTCAAGCGTCAACGGCATCATGAGCAAGTTACTTCTTCGCCTTGGCCAAAGGCGCCGGTTCGAACTCGGGCGTCGCTTCGTTGCGGGCAGGCCAATAGAAGGTGAACGTGAACAGCCCGCCCAAAAGCGCGCCCAGGATCGGGCCGCCGATGTAGATCAGCGCCTCGGAGAAGGGGCCTGTGCCGCTGCCAAACACGATGGTTTTGGCCAGGACAGGACCCAGCCAGCGTGCGGGGTTGAGGCCGGCGCCGGTAAGGGGAAAACCGACCGTTTCGAGAAATTGCCGGTCGAACGTATAGCACAAAAGCACCGCTGCCAGCACGCCGCCCAGCACCTGAGCGCCGATGAGCCAAGCGGCCTTCTTCGACTCCATGCGATTGAAGACCCACAACATGAGGGTGATGGCGGGATTCAGATATCCACCGGAGATAGGCAAGGTCAGCGACAACAGCACACCCACGATCAATCCCTGGGCGACGGCGTTGCCGAGGAGCCCCGGTTGATTCATGGTCAAGGACGTCGATCCCACCTGGCTCGGATCGGCCACCGGCAAGGCAAGAAAATTGAGTATCGCCGCCGCCATCGAAAAATACACCAGGCCGAACGTCCCCACCAACTCGATCAGATAGGCTCGGGGCAATCGCGATTGCATGCGCTTCTCCGTGTAGTGCTTCGTCTTACTTTTTCATCGTTGTCGGCGGATTTGCCACTCCGGGGTCAACCGCTGTGCCGTCGAGAGAACGAAGGAATAGCGCCAGCGCCCGGACTTCTCGGTCGGACAAGCTCAACTCGCGGCGGCTGCCGGGATCGTCCGGATCGCGCAGCTCTTTCGCCAGGTACGGACTGTCAAACACGCCGTTGTTGTAATAGGCGACGACTTTTTCAAGGTTGGCGGCGCCGCCCTCATGAAAGTAGGGGCCGGTGCGCGGCAAGGCGCGCAGGGTCGGAGTGCGAAACGCCCCCACCAGGCGATTTTCTTTTAGACCCGGCGGCAGGTGGTGCAGACGCCCCGGATCGTCTCTGAGGCCGGCGACGCCGGTGTTGTGGAAGTCGCCGTCGCGGAACAAGGGCCCCGAATGGCACTGGGCGCAGCCGGCCTTGCCGAAGAAGAGCGCGTGGCCTGTTTCCAACAAGCTCGCGACTTCGCCGGCTCGTTCCGCCGGTTCGCTCAAACTCTTGAGTGCGGCCTCGTCCAGGAATGGTCGATATTGAGCGGAGCTTGGCGAAGGTAAGCCCTTTTTTATCCGCTCGGCTTCGGCGCGATCGTACAGCGAGTTGCCTGAGAGAATCGTCCGCATGTAGGTGGCCAACGCCTTGGCAATGGCGTCTTGCGTCGGTTGCTGGATGCCGAAAACTTCTTTGAATCGCCAATCGTAGTCCTTGTTGGCGCTCAACGTCTTGACCAAGCCGCCCCAGATATGCGTCTTTTCCGGCGGCGGCGCGCCCTTGCCCGGCGGCCTCTCATCCTCCAGCGACCGCACGATGACCTCTTCGAGTGAGCCGACTCTTCCATCCCAGAATTGATGCCTGTTGTAAACGCAGTTGATCAGACTCTGCGTATTGCGCTGGGCCTTGGAAAACTGATCCAGTTTGTCGGCAAAGCCTTTCTCCGGATCATGGCAACTGGCACAAGCGTACTTGTATTCGCCCGTCAGGATCTTGGCGAAGAAGAGATCCTTGCCGAGCGTCCATTTCTCCAGCGTGGGCGGATTGGCCGCCGGGAGATACGGCGTCGGATCGGGCAGGCCGAAGGGAACTTTGACTTTGACGGCTTCCTGGCTCTTGGCCGCCGCCATGGCCACGATCAGGTTGAGAGGCTCTTGACCGAGGTGGATGGTGCGCTCACCTAAGGCCGGATTCGGGAGGTTCCAAAACGCTGGCAGGCCGGCCCATTCCTTCGCCGACGAGGGAACAAATATGATGGGTGTGCCGCGCGCTTCGGTTTCCAGCCATGCCCAATGCGGCGTGAGTTCGTCCGTCTGGGCGTCCTTCAGGCTTTTGATTGCGGCTCTTTTGGCGGCGCTTTCGGCGTGATAGCGCTCGGCACGCTGACAGCCGAACGAGAAAATGCAGAAAACGAGGAGAGTGCCGATCCTTAGCATTAATGCCTTCCCAGGGAATGCCTACTTTTTCGCCGGCGCCGCGGCGGCCTGCTCCGTTGCCAAATCTTGCAGCGTCTTGGCGGCGGTAAACAGGCGCTCGCCGTTCTTCTCGACGTAATCCGTCGGCCCGCCCTTGCCGGCCACCACCTCGGCGATCTCCCTCGTCGGCACCATTTCGATGGCGTCCCACGGGCACCAGCGCTCGCATAATTTGCAGCCGATGCAGCGCTCCAGATCGATGTCGACGAAACTTTGCAGCACCGGCTGATCTTCGCCCGGCACCTTATAGATACAGTCGACCGGGCAGACCTCGATGCAGGCCTCACACCCGGTGCAATTATCCGCGAAAACGACCGCCAACTCCGGCGGCAGCTTCTTGCGCGCTTTACCCGCTCCCTTGGCCATGATGAAACCTCGTGGGACGATGACGATCCAATTGGATTTTAGCCGTTCACCGGGGTTGCGGCAAAGGGCAATGGTCTCGCTAGCCTGCAAGCGGTTCCCGGGCGCTAGTCACCGGGGCGACGGGTTTGGTGGGATCAAATCCGAGCCAGAACAACGTCGCAAGCACGTAAACGGCGCCGAAGATCAGAAAGTTAATGACCCATCCGGGTCGCATGCCTTCCGGCGTCATGTCGGTGGAGAAATGTTGCAGGATCGTCCCAGTCAGCACTCCCGCGGCCGCGCCGCCGAGGTTGCCGACGGTGTTCATGCACCCCGATACGATGCCCGAGTATTTTTTGCCGATGTCGAGACAACTCGCCCAAGCGGCGCCCATGGTCATATCGTTCCAGAACGCTGCCAGCGAAATCGCGAACACGAACAGCCAAGCGGTGTCGGCGAAGATTGCGCCGGCATAGCAAAGAGCGCACAAACTATGGCCGACCACGCCGAAGAGGCGCCGGCCCCATTTGCGATTGCCGGTGCGTTTAATGAACAGGTCCGAAAGATAGCCTCCCACCAAGCATGCGACCGAGCCCAAGAGCAACGGCATTCCGGTCATGAGGCTGCGCACCCAAAACTGCGCGGACCACTTCTCGCCGGAGGTCACATCGAAGTTGTCCTTGAGATAATCCGGCAAGTACGTGATGTTGAAGTACCAGCCGTAGGCGGCGCAAAAATACATGAGGCACAGCATCCATAGGTTGGTGCTGGAGAGCAGCTTTCTCCACGGAACCGAAGAAATCGACGGCGAATGATCTTCATCGCCGTGGATCAAATCAATCTCGGACTGATTGACGCCGGCCATTTGCTCCGGGCGGTCGCGAAACCACCACCAGAACGCACCGCACCAAATCACGCCGAGCGTGCCGAAGAGCATGAACGTGTGCCGCCAATGCACAACCTTGTCGGCCCCCTGCCCCGTCTCGAAAACCAAAGCGAGCACGATGAGCGGCGTGATGCCTCCTGCGAAACGGCCCGCCATCCATACGGCCCCTTTGGCAAAGCCGCGTTCCTCGTACGGAAACCAGTTGTGGAAAGCGCGGGCGATGTTTGGGTATGCGCCGGCCTCGCCCATGCCGAAGAAGAACCGCACGAAAAGCATGGCTGCGAAGGCGCCGGAGAGGCCGAGCATGTCCGGATAGATCAGGCCGGTGAGCGCCGTAAACAACGACCACCACACAACGATGCGGATGAGCGTCTTGCGCGGTCCGAACACGTCGCCCAACCAGCCGCTAGGCACCTCGAAAACGGCGTATGCCAGCGCGAACGCCGAAAAGAGCATCCCTTTCTGCGTGACCGAGAGCCCGAACTCACGCTGGATGTCGCCCGCCACCGTCCCGAAGCATACCCGGTCGAGATACGTGATCATCGACAAGGAGCAGGCGAAACCAAGTACGCCGTAACGATAGCGGGTCGGTTTCGCAAGAGGCGGAGCGGTAAGATTCATCGGCGGGGCATTTCTCGGCGGATAATCAGAACCGCGCCCGTCAGGAAGCGGGGGTGCAAATCACTTCCTGACGGGCGCGGCTCTGAGTTAGAACAGAAATACAAAAGCGTACAGGAGGACTACGAACACGATTGCTGCCAGTCCCGCGGGCACAAACCAAGACGGCAGGCGCGGCGCGTCGATCTCCGGCTGCTCTTCACGGGCTCTTTTCTTCTTGAGCTTGGCCGGCTCGATGTCGGCGAAGTGCGTCTGCTTGCGGACGTCGTAGCCTTCCACGATCTCGACGATCTCGACGTCGAAAACCAGAATCTCCTCTTCCTCGGCATTGGCCCGGCGAAACACGATCAGCTTAGCGCACCCCGGACATTTGACCGGCATGTCCGCAGGCAGCTCCCGAGCGGCCCGCACCGGCTTTTGGCACGCGGGACAAACATACTTCCACTGGGTTGTAATCGTGTCAGCCATGTGCATCACTCCCCGCACGCGAGCCGAGACGGTGCGACCTCGAAAACACCATTATTTGCGCGGCGTGAGTGCGGGTGCTACAAAAATGTTGCGAAATTGAGGAAATGAAGGACGCGAATTTCGTCGCGAGACGTTTACGGCTCCGCAACTTGAAGGGAATCGATGACGCGTTCCACGCCGGAGGTCGTCTCGGCCAATTCGACGGCGCGGAAGCGCATGTCCTGATTCTTGACAGTGCCCTTGAGTTCGATGTTGTTGTCGCTGGCGATGACTTCGATCTGCACACCTTCAAGGTTCTTGTCCCAGCGCAGCCGTCCTGAGATCTTCTGTTGAAGGGTCAGTTCACCGCCCGCGGTGACGCCGTTTCCGTTGCTGCTGCCGTTGCTGCTGCCGTTGCTGCTGCCGATGTTGCTCGCGTTGCCGGCGTCACTGCTTGTGTTCGTGGTCCCGCTGTTGCCGCCGCTTTTTCCGCGCAGACCTGCGAGGTCGATCTTCTCCCGGACCGTATCGGTGACGCCGTGCGTGCGATCGACTACTTTGCGACCAATGCGCGCCAAGCAATCGGTGTCTTGCCGGGTGCAGCCGGACACGATTGGCAGCAAAAAAATATACAAAACAAGTAGCGCGGTCTTACCCATGTTGCGCGGGTTCCCCAAGTGCGGGGCTGGTCGTCGCACAATCACCCGAGAAGGGAGTATGCGCGGCAACAGAAACACGTGCAAGGGCAGTATGGCTCGCTTGCGGTTTCGCGCGCTAAATGGAGCAGTAAACATGAAGTTTCACGAAATGACTTGGCCGGACATACGCCAACTGCCACGCGACAAGACGCTGGTGCTTGTGCCGATCGCAGCCTGCGAGCAACACGGCCCGCACCTGCCCACCTTCACCGACACGATCCTGGTTACAGGCGTCGCGGAAGGCGTCGAGCGTCGCGTGCCCGAGCGGGTGCTGCTGCTGCCGACCTTATGGTTTGGCGCCAGCCATCATCATCTCCGTTTCGGCGCCACGCTGTCGGCGAATGTGGACACGCACGTCGACATGCTCTGTGATCTCGTCGAGCCGCTCTTGGGCGACGGCTTCGAGCGCCTGCTGATCCTCAACGGTCACGGTGGCAACATCGACACGATGCAACTGGCTTTGCGGCGTATGCAACCGCGCTTTCACGGAAAGCAAATGACCGCAGCCTCGTATTGGGACCTGGCGGGCAAGGAGTTGGCGGCGCTGGCGGAAGGGGCGCGCAAGAATATGGGCCATGCATGCGAGTTTGAGACGTCGATGGTCATGGCCTTGCGCCCCGATTTGGTTCGCAAGGAAAAGATCGAGGACGATCCGCCGCTTGCCGATCCTATGCTGCGCGGCCTTTTCCTCGCCGAGGACATGAAGCAGCGAACGCAGCGCGGCGCCGTCGGGTTCCCGGAGCTGGCGACTCCTGAGAAAGGCCGACGATTCCTGAACGCCGCCATCGATCGCGCGGTGGAGGTCATCGCCGCGCTCTTGCAAAGACCGCTGCCGAATTGACGCGCCGGATTTTGTTCTCCTCAAGAGTCTGTTGCCGTAGAATAGATGTTTGATGGCATGCTAGCGGAACGCGCCGTCACAGGATGTTGGCAATTCTTTTTCTTTGGAGGGGCATGGCCATGATCAAGGCAATGGGAATCGCGCTGGCCGCAAGTATTCTCTTGCTCGCCAGTGACAAGGTCGTCCAGGCAGATGACGTCATCCGCCTCGGCGGCGTCATCGACGCCAAGACGCAAAACTTGGGGTTCGATGGCGACGTCAACACCGAACTCGTGGGCCGCTACGGTTACTACCGTGGCGGCTATCGCGGTGGTTACTACGGGGGCTATCGCGGCGGCTACAACGGCGCCTATCGCTACGGCTACGCGAGAGGCTATTATCGCCCGTATTACCATGGCTACTACAGGCCCTATTATCGGCCTTATATCTACGGCGGCCTCTACGCCCGGCCGTATTACTATGGTTATTACGGCGGCGGATACTACGGTGGCGCTTACTACGGCGGCGGGGGCTACGGGTATCCAATCTACTCGTACCCCGGGTATCCGTACGCCGCGTACTTCGCGCCATGCGCCGGTGAACTGACGGCCCTGCCGCAGGTGACTGCGCTTGGCTCAAGCGCCAACTTGCAGCCGAGTCCGTATCAATCGCCTGGCGTTCGGCCGATGCAACCTTCTGATGAGGGCGACGGCACCTTCCTCTATGACGGCGGCCCGCGTACTATTACGCCAATGCCGGGCGCCGATCCCGCCCCGACCAAGCAGCCGCAAAAGCAGTCCGTGCCGCGCGAAGGCCGATTCGTGTCGTTCCCGGCAAGCCCGGGCAGCGGCGTAACTTATCCCGCATACGGCGAAACTCTGAAACAACAGCCTGCCCCGCCGCCATCGCAGGCGTCGGGAGCGCCGACACGTTTGGTTTCTTATCCGGCCTACGGCGAGCAACCGAGCGCGCCGTCCGTAAAAACCGTTGTGACTAGAGCCAATTGATTCGCTCGATTATCTCGCCAAGGCCCACGGCACGCCGTGGGCCTTGGCGTTTTAAGATTTGAGGATGGTGACGGTTCTTTCCGCTCAACAGACTGCGTTCAGGTAGCGGGCGAGCCGATGCGCTTGAAGGACCAATGTCGAAAGCGATAACCTGGAGGAAGACGTCATCCTTCACCCATCTGGAGTTGCCTTCATGTCGCGTCTGCTTTGGTCTTTGCTAATTGTCGGCGTCGTTGACGCCTCGGCTCTCGTCCAGGAACCAGCCAAGCAACCGCCCGCCGAGTGGGCGCCGGCGCCTCGGCCTATCATCACCCAAGTTCTGCCTTACTACATTCCCAACTCGCTACCCATTCCCGGCACGCGCGAAGTCTGGCAATATTACGGCGTCGATTCCACGGGCCGCTTCCGGCCGCTCGTGGTGAACTCGCCCTTGGGGGCATACTACCTCTACAACGGCCAACCCTATCCCTGGACCACAAGCCGTCCCGGAATATACATGCCCTACGCTGTCGACTGACGCACCCACTCGCGGGTTAGCGCGACCAGGAATTCCGCCGAACCAGGATTTTCATCCGTGAAGACTCGGCTCACAATTCTGGCAGCCCTGATCTTTTCGGGAACTCTGACGCTCGCGAGCGCTCAAGAGAAAACCGGCGATACCTCCGATCCGCCCACAGAGGCCGTTCGCCGAGCGGACTATTGCTTGGTTCTCGTTGACTTGATCCAAGCCAACGAAAAATCGTCAATCGTTCAGCTTTCCCTCTCAGGAGTTCTTGCTTCGCTCTTCGACCGCGACGTCGAAAAGATTCTCGCTGCAACGCTGCGCGATCCCCAATCATCCATGCGGCGCTTGGCTGCCGAGACGCTGGCGAGGACCGTTCCCCAAGGCGATGCCGCCATTCACGAGACGCTTATCACCGTCCTCAACGAAACCGACCCCAGGGCGCTCGCCGCCATCTACCGCGCTTTGGGCAGCATTAACGCGGAAGGGGCGGCCGACATTTTGGTGAACGCGCTGGCCTTCGATGAAGGTAAAAACAAGGAAGTGCGCACGGCTCTGGTGACTGCGATCGAAGCGACCGGCAAGAGCGGCATCGACAGGCTGCTGGCGCTGGCCGACTCCGGCTCCGACAAGGATTTGGAACGGGTGTTGGAGGTCTACCCAGCGCTGCGAACGCGCGCGGCCGGCGAAGGCCTCATTGAGCTCGTGAAAAACTATCATGTGCCGCCGGCGCAGAAGGCGACGCTGATCCGTTCCTACGCCAACTTCCATCTCGACCCGTCGATTTCTCTTGAGCCGCTCGAAAAGTACCTCAAATCGTTGACTACGCGCAAGAAAGGCGACGGTCCCATGGAAGCCGCCAAAATCGCGGAACTGCTCCCGGTCCGACTGGCGGCAATGGAAATCCTGCGCGGCCAAGTCGTCGAATTCCTGGTGGTTGGTCCATTCGACGGCTCGATGGATGCGGCACATGGCCCCGAAAAAAACTGCGATCCCAATAGCCGCTTCGATCCGAAAACAGGCCAGGCGACTACAAATGCGATCGGCGTGACCTGGCAGCCGCGTCAAGCCGAGCCCAACGACGGCACGGTCGAACTCGCGCCGCTCTTTTCCGGTCCCAAAGTTTCCGCCTACGCGCTAGCGTTCGTTCATTCACCCAAGAGCCAGCCGGCCAAACTCTTCGTAGAAGGCTCGGCCGTCGCACGCTATTGGCTCAACGGCAAGCAGCTGCTCGACTTCGCTCCCTGTTGCGGCGCCGATCCCATTCCGGTGACGCTTCAAGAGGGATGGAACACCGTGTTGGTGCGCGTCTTCGCAACCAAGGAAGAGATGGCTTTCGCGCTGCGCGTCATTGGCGGCGAAGGGCTGCGGTTCGCGACGCGCAAGGATTGAGTCAATTACACAGATGGGTCAGGCTCATCAAACCGGCTTCAGCTCCCGCGCCAATAGTTCCTGCAACAGACCCGGCTCAACCGGCTTCACGAAATGGTTGTCGAAGCCCGCTTCCAGGGAGCGGAGGCGATCTTCTTCTTGACCCCAGCCGGTAAGGGCGACCAGCGTAATCTTGCGCATGCCGGGACGCCGCCGCAGGCGGCGCGCGACTTCGTAGCCATCCATTCCGGGCATGCCGATGTCGAGAAAGACCAGGTCGGGCGGCACGGCGCCGGCAGCTTCCAAGGCAGCGGGTCCGTCGTGGGCGACCAGCACCTCCTGGCCTTCCAGGCGCAATAGCATCGCCAGGCTCTCCGCGGCGTCAACGTTGTCGTCCACCACGAGAACTCGGCGGCGCGGCAACGGCGCGGCAGCAGCGCCATCCGCTGGCTCGCGTACCTTTTCTGGAGCTTGAGCGCGCGGAAGGGCGCGCTGCACGGCGGGCAAGCGAATAAAGAACTCGCTTCCCCTTCCCAGTCCGGCGCTGTCGACGCCGACGCGGCCGCCGTGCATTTCGACGAGTGTGCGCACCAGCGTCAAGCCAATTCCCATGCCGCCTTGAGAGCGATCGAGCGACTGATCGGCCTGTACAAAAAGGTCGAAGATGTGCGGCAGCATTTCCGAGGCAATGCCGATGCCCGTGTCGCGCACACGCACCACGGCTTCACGGCCCTCTAGCGCGGCGCTGAGCGTGATCCGACCGCCGGGCTCTGTGTATTTGGCGGCGTTGTTAAGCAGATTGGCGATCACCTGCGCCATGCGGACCGGATCGGCATTCAAGAAAATCGCCTCCGGGGGGATCGCGACGGTCAGTTCGTGCCCGCGTTCTTGGATCGCGGGGTCGGCGGTCTCGACGGCACGCGCGACCGCGCCGGCCAGGGCGATGCGTTCCTTGCGCAGCTCGATTTTGCCGCGCATGATGCGCGATACATCGAGAAGGTCGTCGACCAGGCGAACGAGGTGCTCCACCTGCCGTTCCATAATGTCGCGGGTGCTCTTGAGTGTGGAAGCTTCGACGCCGGGCATTTTCAGGATTTGCACGGCGTTGCGGATAGGGGCGAGCGGGTTGCGAAGCTCGTGAGCGAGCATGGCTAGAAATTCGTCCTTGCGCCGGTCGGCTCTTTTTCGTTCGCTGATGTCAACGTAGGTGCCGATAACGCCGGCCGGCTTGCCAAGCTTGTCGAAAACAGGCGTGTCGGTCACGAGAACGGGAAAGCCGGCGCCGTCTTTGCGCTGCACGGTAAGCTCTCCCGACCAGCTCTTGCCGGCGCGCAGTTTATCCATGATGGCTTGGGCGGCCGCGCGTCCGGCGGGCGGCACCACGATGTCGATCACGTTTTTTCCTACAACCTCGGCCGCCGACCAGTTGTAAAGCGTCTCCGCGAAGCGGTTCCAATAAAAGATCGTTCCATCGGACCGCGTGGCGATCGTCGCCTGACCGATGCTGTCGAGCATGTGAGCTTGAAAGCGAACCTGCTCTTCCGCCCGACTGCGCTCGATGAACTGCCCGATTTGGCTGCCTATGGCCGACAGGGTTTCAAGCAGATCCCGATCGGGCGCTTGAATGCGGCGGTGAAAAAACTCCAGAACGCCCAAAATGTCCGCGCCTAATACGACGGGAAAGCCGAATGCCCCGTGGAGTCCCTCATGGGCTGCCACGGCGGCGCGAGGGAAATTCGCGTCCTGGGTGACGTCGGCGATCCAGACCGGCCGGCCGCCAAGCCAGATTCGACCGGGAAGGCCGATCCCCGGAGCGAAGGTGAGTCGGCGCGTCATGGAGTCGAATTCATCCACTAGGACGCCCGGCCGCCGCCAAAGGTCGACGCAGCGCAGCACGCGCGCTTCACGGTCGACGGCCCACACTCCGCCTACGTCGTAGCCCAGGCTTTCGCAGATTACGCTCAAGAGCCGCGGCGCGGCGTGCGCGAGCGAAGTGGAATCCGCCAGTACCTCCGTCACCGCGTAACCCACGGCACGGCGGCGCTCGGCCATGGCGCGCTCGGTCACGACAGCGCCCAGCATGAATGTGGTGACCGCGACCACTGCCATGTAGAAGTGCAGCAGCATCAGGCTGTTTTGAATATCACGGGCGGCGAATGGCCCCAAGCCATCGATCGTTCCCCAAATGGCGATGCCCATGGCGGTCAGTATCACCACCGCCGATCCCGGTTGCCCGAATCGCAAGGCCGCCCAAATGGCAAACGGAAAAATCGTGTATTCGAGAGAATAGTCGGCCTCGTAGCGAAGGCCGCCGCCCGATCGGAATACGGCGACGCTGACGACAACCAGTCCGGCCAGCAAGGCGCCGACCTCGAGCCAGCGTCCACGCCATGCCAATCGCGACCAGCGCGCCCAGCTTAACAAGATGGGCGCGAACACCAGATCCCCCATCGCGTCGCCAAGCCACCACGTCCGCCACAAGGTCTCGAAGTTGCTCCAAGGTTGCAGGCCGCCCAAACACAAGCTCGTCACGCCCACGGTAGCGCTGATCATGGTGCTCAAGATCGCGGCGAGAGTCGCCAAACTTACGATGTCGCGCACCCGTTCCAAGGATGGTCGAAACCCGACCCATCGCTCCAAGAGGAATGCGCCGGCAACGGCTTCGAGGGTGTTGCCGGTTGCGATGCCGTATGCGACTTCCAGAGGCTCTCGATGGGTCGCGTTGGCAAGAAGGGCGCCAAGGGCAATGCCGGGCCACATGCGGTAACCGAAAAGCAACAGGGCCGCCAAGGCAATGCCGGTTGGGGGCCAGACGACGGTCACCTGCGACGCCGGTCCAAACGCCAGCGCCAGCCCGAATTTCGCGGCCGCGAAATAGACGGCGGCGAGGAGCGCGACGGCTGCCAGGTAAGGCACGGGGCGTGAGGGCATCGAGGACTCCGGCGGATTCTATGCACATGAATACCGCTGCGGGAAACAGATCGTTATTCTAGGCTAATCGTGCCGACGCGAGTGTTTCTTCTCCAACGGCAAAAAGATGAAAAAAAGTCTAGGAGATTTCGGGCGCTTGGTTTAGCATGGATTTAGGTGTGGAACTTCTCCAGACCGACAGGATCAATGATTGCTCCTGTCATCCATCCCACGGCAAGGAGGATTCGGGGATGAAGCTTCGCTATCTCTTGGTCGACCATCACGGCCAACTGGTGAAGGTTCGCCGGTCGCGGCTGGAATCGCTCTGGCGCGGCGAGTTGGAAGCAACGGAGTTAGGCGCCCTCGATCCGGGCGAGTTGCGGCTGGTCAGCGTGCTCTGCGACGATCGGCTGTTGCCCCGCAAGATCTTTCTCCTCCGCTTGCCGCTCACCGACGGCCGCTTCACCAAGGAAAACTATCTGACGCTCCGCGTTTTCACGATGCCCGATTTCGTGACGGCGCGGGAAATGATCCAACATCACACCGAAGGCTGGCCGGTCGACTTTTTCCACCAGCTCGCCGTCGTCCTCGACGTGCCGCGCCGCGATCTGGAAGTGCCGCTCGGAATCGGCGGCCCGCTCCTCATGGCCGCCGCCCTAAGGCTGACGCCGAAGCAGGCGGTTCGGTACTTCCGCTAAGCGTTTGCGATAGCAACACAGAGGACGGATTTGCATGCCGTCCGCTTCGCTTTTGACCGGACGGATTGCAAATCCGTCCTACGGTCTGCATCAATCCGTGCCATCGTGCGCGAGCGCCGGCAAGCGGCGACTCTCCGGATTCCACAAGCGAAACTCGTAACTGCGACCCGACCCATTTCGCTGACGCCTGGGCAAATCCCAGAAATCTCCCCGAAACGCGCCGTCGGGGCCGGGTGAAAACACCACGACGCCGTCGACGGCCGCCCGGAAGCAGATCGGCTGAGCGTTGTACGGATCGAGAGGCAACGCCTTCAAGAATTCCGGCATGACCTCGTCCAGCTCCTTTGGCCAGCGCTCGTTCTTGAGGCGAAAGCGCTCGACCGCCAGGGCCGCAGTCGCACAACGCATCATCGCGAGACTGCGATAGTCGGCTTGCCAAACCTTTTCATAGGCCGGCAAAAGCAGCTTTGCGATGGTGGGCATGTTCGAGTCGCGCTTCGCGGCATCGAAACTCTTGGCATATTCGAAGAATTCAGGCGACGGCAAGTCAAGTTTGCTAAGCGCCTCCGTGAGCTTGCGTAGGATTGCCGACTCGGATTCGATGTAGTTCGCTCGGGCAATGAAGTGAGTCAGCTCTCTTAACGGTCCCGGAGTGGATGACCCGTTACGTGTACCACTGAGTTCCTCTGGGTGAATCTGACCGCGTTGGAGTCCCTCGCACACGTGCGATAATCCGGCCCTATCGCCGCGCAACCAAACGCGGGTCGTGGGAAACTCGGACTCCTTTTGCCAGCGATTTTGGAACTCGGTCAACATTGCGTCGTCAAGCTGGTATTGGGCCAGAATGCGTTCCAATACTTCCGAGGCGACGTGCCGCATCGCCATACGCACGAATTGCGAGGGGGTTATTGGTTCGTCGCCCATTGCGCTTGCGCAAACGAGGTATGCGTGGCACGCGTCGGTCGCTTCTTGCCATTCACCTTCTTCTGCCGAATGAACGGCGACCCGCTCCAGAAACAGGGCTACTCTGCGTGAATCCTGTTCGTTGTTCAAATTCGTCAACAGGAAATTGTCCGCATACGCGATCGGATAGCGCCCTTCCCAATAGCGGCGCAGCGCACGTGCTTCTCGCGACTCTACCGCGAGCGATTTTAGGGACAGCTCCAGTTCCGCCGCGTATTTGGCCTGCAGGCGCCGATTGGGTGCATGCTTCTGGATGCGGTCCATCACTTTGTTGAACGCACGTTGTTCGGGAAGCGCCTTGGTGATCTTCATAATCGCCAGTGCAGCGTTCTCCTCATCCGGAATCTTCTTGCGCTTTGCCTCGATCGCCTCCAGACGCCAGTCAGGATCGGCGGCGTCGAGTTCCGCGATAACTTCCTCCAACTCGCGCATGGCGGCATGCTGCGTCCCGAGCAATTCGATCGTCTTGCCGAGAATGCCAAGAATAACCAGCAGCAAGATCCAGCGCAGGCGCCGCCACATAAAAATCCTTGGACGAGCTTGGAAAGGTGCGGATTCGTAAGCTAGTGGTCAAGGCAAGATTCGGGGATTCGCCGCCATTACTTTTATAGTGGGTTTTTCTATGCGCCGGCTTTCTATGATTCTTCCGGTTTTCGCCCTGATCGCGATCCCCTGGCAACAACCGCGCGCCCAAGACGCCGCCCCGAAACCCGCCGAGTTCAAGAACGGCGTCGTCGTCTCGGTGTCCGCGCCGGCGTCGGAGGTGGGACTCGAAATCTTGAAAATCGGCGGCAACGCAGTCGATGCCGCGGTGGCGACCGCGTTCGCGCTGGCCGTCACACATCCGGCGGCGGGCAACATCGGCGGCGGCGGCTTCATGCTCGTTCATCCGCCCAAGGGTGAACCGACTGTCTTCGACTATCGCGAGACCGCGCCGGCCGCCGCTACCAAAGACATGTTCAAACCCGGCGACAGCAATTTCGGCCATCGCGTCGTCGGCGTTCCGGGGACCGTGGGCGGCATGGCGCTGGCCCACGAGCGTTTCGGTACGCTGCCGTGGAAGACCTTGCTTTTGCCGGCGGTCAAGCTGGCCGAGGACGGATTCGTTCTCGATGCCCATCACGCCCGATCGCTCAACAAGGAGTTGGCCCTCGCCAGGGACTTCGCCGAATTCCAACGCGTCTTCGGCCGCACCGACAAAAAGCCGTGGGCCGCCGGAGATCGTCTGGTGCAACCGGACTTGGCCAAGACGCTGCGTTTGATCGCGGAAAAGGGTCCTGCCACCTTTTACGCGGGGACCATTGCGGAACAGATAGTCGCGGAGATGAAAGCCGGCGGCGGATTGATCACCGGGGAAGATCTGACGGGATACAAGGCGGTGGAGCGCAAGCCGGTTCACGGCGTCTATCGCGGTTACGATGTCTATGCCCCGCCGCCGCCTAGCTCCGGAGGGATCTGTTTGGTCGAGATGCTCAACATGCTGGAGACCTTCGATCTGAAAAAACACGATCGGCAAGCGCCCGAGACGCTTCACTTATTGGCCGAATCAATGCGGCGGGCATTCTGCGACCGGGCTCGCCATCTCGGCGACCCGACGTTCACCAAGATACCAGAGCACCTCACAAGCAAGGTTTACGCGAAGAAACTGGCGAGCGAAATCAGCCTCGCCAAAGCGACCCAGAGCGATGACCTGGCCAAGGACATCCCGTTGGCCGCGGAAGGCGACAGCACCACGCACTATTCGGTGATCGACAAGGGCGGCCTGGCGGTGTCCAACACCTACACGTTGGAACACAGTTATGGCTCGCGTGTGGTAGTGAAAGGCGCCGGGTTTCTGCTCAACAACGAGATGCTGGATTTCAATCGGCGGCCCGGCTTCACGGACCGGAAAGGCGCGATTGGCACCGAGCCGAACTCGATTGCCCCGGGCAAACGCATGCTCAGCTCGCAATGCCCGACCATCGTTGCCAAGGACGGCAAAGCGATTCTGGTCACCGGCAGCCCCGGCAGTCGGACGATCATCAACACGGTGCTTGAAATCATAATCAATGTGATCGACTACAACATGCCGATCCAAGAGGCCGTCGATCTTTCGCGCATGCATCACGCCTGGTTTCCCGATGGAATCCAACTCGAGAAGCTCGGCACCTTGGCAAAGACCGCTGATGCCCTTCGCGCCATGGGACATCGTGTCGCCGGCGTCAAGACGCAGGGCGACGGTCATTCGATCTGGGTGAATCCCAAGACCGGCACCTTCGTCGGAGCGGCGGATAAGAGGTTGAGTGGAAAAGTTGCAGGGTATTAGCGAGAGCCAATATCTGCTGCATCGTTGGGTGGCATGCTTTCGCGGATCCCTTGCAAAGCATGCAAGCCCTGCAGAATCACCCCGAAAGCATGGCACACAAAGCGCCCGACAGCGAGCTTAACTGCCATCGTCCTGATGTCGCCATCTCTTGAGCGGCAACAGCGGCAGGTAAAGCGTAAGCATGTAGGGTGCGAAGCCGCCAAGTTCCATCGTCAGCAGAATTCCGACGTGAAACAGGGCGCCGAAGATCAGTGCGAGCGTGCGCGTCCAGGGCAGTGCCACCCAGAGCGGGAAGCCGACTTCCCAGCCGAGCATAAACCACGTCATGGCGACGCTGACCGAATACGGCAGGTTGATGCGATCGTGCGGGAACCGAATCAGGTTCAAATCGCCCAAGACGAGGTAAAGACTTTCGCCGGTAAGCCAAGTCGTACCGAAGAGTTTGAAGAGGCCGTTGAGAAAATAGATGAGGGACATCTGCACGAAGAGAAGCCGCAAGGCCCAGGGCGAAACGAAAACGGTACGTTGGTCCTCATTGCGCCAACGGCGCAGGCAAGTATCGATCGACCAAGCCGCCCCGCAGGGACACAGCATCAAGTAGAAGAGAATGATGCCGCGAACGACGTCGCCGGCGTTGTCGATATACGGATTGACGTGGGCGAACGAGACCGAGAGAGTCCACGCCGCGATTGCCATATAGCGCGTCGCCACGCCCAATAATAGACCCAGCGTCGCTCCAAACCAAATCCAGAAGGCTGTCTGCAACAGCACCGGTTCGCGCTGCCAGGAGCCCAGAAGCCTTCGCGCCACAGAATCTGGTCCGGCGTGGGGCAGATGGAGCATTCCCACGAACGCCAGGCCCGCGAACACGCCGCAAATTGCAAGCAGCGACCAAAACATGGCTCGGCTCTCATTCCCGGAGCGCGTTCTTAGTAGCCGGCAGGCTTCAAAGAGAACAAACGCCGCGGCCAGCGCCAGGATCCCGAGTGGCACCAGTGACGGCACCGAGCCGGCGTCATTATCCCCGAGGCAGCGCGACCATACGCAGAGGATCAACAAGATCGAGGCCGCATCCCACGCCAGGACCAACTTGACACTCTGCGGTTTCCCCGGTCCCGTCGTGTCGCCAGTGAGTCTCGCGAGCAGATCCAAGCCTAGCCAAGCTGTGGCCAGCGCCCAACCGACGAAAACGAGGGTCAACAGTAGCGGATCGGCCAAGCCGCGTAAGAGCGACCAATTCCAGCGCGGCGATTGACCGTACCAGACGAACAACTCGGGATCGCCAAGGCCGCCGGCGCCGAAGAAATCGTGCAGGTGGGGAAGATAGTTGAACCAGAGATCGACAAGCAGGCACAGGGACAGGCCGATACGCAGGATCGCCAACCGTTCCGCTGGGACGGGCCGAGTCCACCAGCTCCACGCGGAAAGAGGCCATGGGAGCCAGGGCTCAACACCTGCGACCACGACCTTGTCGGTGGAGGGCGAAGTCATTTGCGGCGGGCCCGGAAACTATCGCTGACGGGATCGTACATTTCCAGCGGAGAATCGCCGGCCCCAACCGGCATTCCCGGCCGCCAACGCGCCAGGAGCAGCTCGAAGGGACCGCTGGCAAACGGCGGCGCCTCATCGGGAAGCGACACGAGGTAGCGTCGTCCCACGAGGAAGACCTGCGTTGGCATCACCTTATTGTCCGTCCGGGCCTTGTATTGGTCGAGCCGCCAGCGCATGTAGGCAAAGATCATGTCCCCGTAGGACTGTGGGCCTTCAAGGTGCTCGCGGATGCGCGTCGCCCAGCGTTCGCGCGCCTCCTTTTCCGTTTCATCGTCGTTCATCTTGAGCGTCAGGGCGAACGAGTCCTCGAATTTTCGCAGCCGGTAGTTGCCGAGGCGAAAGAAATCCTTAATATCGAGCGGTTCATTATCGGAAAGAAACTGAATGGGAGGAGGCATCGACGGCTGCGCCGGCGCCGACCATGCTGCCGGGTCCCAGCGCATGCACAGGGCCGGGAACACACAATCGCGGCCGACGTTGGGAAACAACGACCAGTTCTGCAACTGTTCGGTCGCCTGCGCGTACGTCTTGGTGGCGCGGTCGACGGTTTCCATGAGTTGATTCAGATGGCCTCGCTCTTCACGCCAACCCGGGGCAAGCCGCTCGGCCGCTGGGTGCATCGCATCGGGAAGGTGCTTGCGGGCATAGTCCGCCACTTCCAGGCCATTGCGAATCAACAAGAACAGAAGCTGGCCCGCGATGAACAAGCCCAAGTAGACCTGGCGGGTCGACGGCGATGTGCTGCTGGCGCTCATGGCTTCGTCATTTTAGCGTCAATCCTTGCGGTACACCAGGATGGCGGCGCGTTGTCCCAGGACGCGCACGTTTACCTGCCGTGTGCGCCGCCAGGGCAGACCTTGGACGGCCTGCCGCAGGGCATCGACGTCGGCCACCAGCAAGACCGCTTTCCCTCCGGAGCGGAGCACGCGATTCATCTCGACGGCTACGGCTTGGTAAAGCGGCCCGATTTCTCCGGGCGAGCTGAGTTGCTTGCCGAAGGGGGGATTGGAGATCACGCGGTCGACACTCTGATCGTCCAAAGGGAGGCAGCGGGCGTCCCACGGCGAAAGCCGGGTCGGGCCGATCTTGCGGACGTTGCTCTCGGCGGCGCGAACATGATGCGCATCAAGGTCGCCGCCGAGCACGGTCAAGTTCCAGCCCGAGCCATCGTGAAGCCGTCGGCTGCGCGTTGCGGCATGGACCTCGGCCAATATCGTGCCGGCGCCGCACATGGGGTCCACGATCACCTGTTTGGGCTTCAAGTCCGCCAGTCGCACCATGGCCGCCGCCATCGTGGGTCGCAACGACGCCGGCAGATGCTCGTGCTTGTAGGTGCGGTGCCGCATGGTGCGATCCGACAGCCGTAAACCACAGACCGCGCTGGCGCCATTGATCGTCAACCAAAACTCAATGGCGGCGTTTTCGTCGGCGGGCTTCCAGCTTGCCGGGAACTTGCCCGCTAATCCTTGCGCCATCGCTTTGAGCGCGTCGATGCGCCGATAGCCGTGGACCCCAATCATCTGCGCGACGAGATGGTAGGTCGGTTTCCCTTTGGGCTTGGGGCGAATGGCGTGATGGATTTGCAAAAGCCGGCCCCAATCGGGTTCACGCTGGGTCCAACGGCGAAGGCGCTCCAGATCCTCCGCCCGATAGCTCAGCTGATCGGTTCCCCAAGCAAGGAGAAAAACATCCTCGGTGGTCCGCAGCTCAAGTATCGAACGGTCGATATCCGGCAACCGAAAGACGACGATGCCCAGGCCCGACTTCTTGATGTCGCCGCCGAGTTCTTGCGCGATCTCCTCGCCGGCGACTTCCTCGAGTCCGGGATGAACCATCGCGTAACATGCTGGATCGGCTTTGCCCGGTGTCATTTGTCGTCCCTAGCTGGTCTTGCTCGCTTGTCTCTCCCGGCTATACTAACGGTTTCACACGCTGACAAGCCGTCCAGATTCTGGACTCTCTTCTGGACCCATGTTCATTGCCGCTGAAGTCGCGGTGGGTAGCTCTCTGTTCTGTGGAGGTGGTGGGCGATGGTCGAGCCGATGTTGATTGATTTGAAGGCCCTCATGGTCGAGCGCGAAGATTGCGATGCGGGCACGGTGCAGCAGCTTCGCAACGGGCTGGCCCAAGGCAAAACGCAGTATCGAACGTTGCGCGAAGTTACGGAAGCTTTGAAGAAGAAGGTTGAGAATTCCACGGGTGCCCAAGCCAAACGCTGGCACCTGAAGCTCGGCATCGCCAATTTCTTTCTCGGTCACTTGGGCGACGCCATCGAAAACCTTCGCGAGGCCGAAGGCGCTTTGGCCGGCTTCTACCTCGGCAAAGCGCTGCTCGAGCGCCAGGACCTCGACGAGGCTCTCAAGGCTTTCGAGAAGGCGGAGAAGTCCGGCTACACCGGCAGCCAGGTGCAACTGCAAAAGGCCGGCATATATCGGCTCAAGGGCGAAGCGACCCAGGCGCGGCACCTGCTGACCAAATTGGAAGACCAGGCCAGTCACAACGCCGAGTATCATTTTCAGCTCGCCAGCCTCCACTTGCTTGAGGGCCAGCGCACCAATGCGCTGCGGCATTTCGAACGCGCGGTCGAGCTTGATCCCGGCCACACCAGCGCCCTGTTCCAGCTCGGTCACGCCAACGATCTCGCTGGCAACGACGAGGACGCGGTCACCTTCTACGAGCGCTGCCTCAATCATCCGCCCGTGCACCTCGGCCTCTTGATGAACCTGGGCATTCTCTACGAGGATTCGGACAAGTACGACAAGGCGGTCGATTGCTACCGCAAGATTCTGCACGCCGAGCCCAACAACGAACAGGCCAAGCTCTTTTACAAGGATGCCCAGGCCTCGCTGACCATGTACTACAACCCCGACATGGACATGGCGAACAGTCGGTTCAGTCAGGTGCTGGAAATTCCGGTAACGGATTTCGAGTTGTCGGTGCGCAGCCGCAATTGCCTGAAAAAAATGAATATCCGCACGCTGGGCGATCTCACGCGCGTCAACGAGCAGCAACTCCTGAGCAGCAAGAATTTCGGTGAGACCTCACTACTGGAAATCAAGGACATCCTGGCGACAAAGGGGCTGAGACTCGGTCAATCGCTCGAGGAGGGCGCCAGTTTCGAGCGCCGTTTCCCGAATCAGCAGCCCTTGAGCGATCAGGAACAGGCGGTCCTCAACAAACCGGTCAGCGAGCTGAACCTGTCGGTGCGGGCTCGCAAGTGCATGAACCGGCTCGGCATCAACACGCTGGGCGATTTGATTCAACGGACGGCCGACGAGTTGTTGGAGTCGAAGAATTTCGGCATGACGTCGTTGACCGAGGTTCGCGAGAAACTGCGCCAGTTCGGCCTGACGCTGCGCGGCGATTAAGGCGCTCGCGGCTTCGCACATTTCAATTCCAGGGGGAGACCGCTGTCATGAGGCTGACATCGCTGATCCTGTTGGCCGCCATCGTGGGCGGCGCAGGCTACGTGCTGGTGTTCAAGCGTGACTGGCTGTTCAAGAAAGCGCAAGAAGGGACCGAATTGGCGCAGGGCTACACTCCCGCCGCTACTCCGCAGGAGGCTATGGATCAGTTTCGTAAAGCGATCAAGGAGCGGAAGTTCAACACAGCGGCCAAGTACTGCACCGGCGACTATGCCGAGCAACTTCGGCACGCGCATGACGCGGCCAACGCGATGGGCACTGTTCTAGATGAGATCAGCTACTACGCGAAAGACAAGGGCTACAGTTCACCGAACACCAAGACCTTGCTGCTCAGAATGGATCCGTTTCCCACCAACTTCAAGATCAAGGACGCCCCCAAGTTCAAAGGCGACGACAAGAAGAAAGCCCACGGCGTCTATGCCTTGGAAGTCATCCCGGAGTCCGATGCCAATCTCGGCTCGACGTACGGAATCAACTCCGCCAACCCGAGAATGCTGAAGAACCACCTCGTGCCCGCGAATTTGCTGCTCGGTGGATTTGACGTGGTGCGCGAAGGGACGGATGAAAGTCCTTCGTGGAAACTCAACCTTGCGTTACAATCTGGTCAGGTCGATCAGATCACCTTTTTCATCGACAACTACCGCTCTTATCACACCGGCTTGACGGAGTTCCGCAAAGGACTCACCAACGATCGTTACGAATCCAAGAAGAAATTCGAGCAAGAGCTATTTCGCGCCGTGGCCGACGCGAAGTGACACCACGTCATGAGATTCGTTTCCACCTTCGTTGTGCTGGCAATCGGCGTCGCACTGCCGGCCCAATCAGGAACGAAATCCAATCCTGCCTCCGATCCCGTCCGCATTGCCGCCTTCAAGGACTTTATTCAGCATCTCTCGTGGTCGCCTGACGGCAAGAAGTTCCTGTTCACCCGCATTCACAAGAGCCAAATGGGCTTGTGGACCATGAACGTTGATGGCTCGGACGCCAAGCCGGTGATCGCCAAGTTCACCACGCCGCATTTCGACGGCGCCTGGTCGCCCGACAGCCAGCGCATCGTCTTCGTCTGGGACCGCCTCGAAGGCACCGACGGCAAGCTGCAAATCGACGTCGTAAACGCCGACGGCACCGGCCAGAAGAACCTGCTCCCACACGCCGCCTTCGACGAAGCCCCGCGCTGGTCGCCCGACGGCAAGTCGATCGCCTTTGCCAGCACGCGCGGCAAAAACCAAGACATTTGGATTATGGATGCCGAAGGCAAGAACCTGAAGCGGCTCACCAGCGACCCGGCGCCCGACAACGCACCGGCGTGGTCGCCCGACGGCAAGCAAATCGCCTTCACCAGCGGTCGCTCGGGCAACCTCGACATTTGGGTCATGAAAGCCGACGGCTCGGAGGTAAAGCGGCTGACGAATCACCCGATGATGGATTACTGGCCCACCTGGTCGCCCGACGGCAAGCGCATCGCCTTCACCTCCAACCGCGACGGCAACTACGAAATCTACGTCATGAATACCGATGGCACTGGCCAACGCAACCTCACGAATCATCCCGCCACCGACAACTTTGCAACCTGGTCTCCCGACGGCAACCGGCTCGCCTTCATCTCCAACCGCGGCGGGCAATACGGGATTTACGTGATTGATGTGAAATGACCAATCCGTCTCGCCGGAAGCCAACGGCAAGCACGCGCAGAATCCAAATGAGTAGATCAGGCCTAACTAACCCCAATCCCAAGCGTCCCTCATGCGCTGTCTGGAACAATCCGGGATGGAATGCGCTCGCGCCGGAGTAAGTCACCCATGTGGCTTGTAACGCCGACTTGACCAAGCAGCTGGATGCCTATGCCACGTCCCTTCACTTTTTCCACGAGTCTATAGAGCGCTTCCAATCCATCTTTCACCGAGAAATCTCGGTATTCAATTGCTGGGCCTTCGACGACAACGGTCTCACTTGATTGCGAGATGCCCAAGTGAAGTTGCAGAATCCATGTGCGCCGCCCATCGTCTGCCCACTCAAAAGAAATGCCATTGAGCGATTCAAGCAGACTCCGATGTACCAATCGAACTCTCTTTACCACGACTTCGGGCAATCGCTCAGGGGGCCTAGCCCCTACCATGAAATCTTGTCCTGAGCCGACAACCCCTTCGACGAATGCGGAACCATCGTCTCGAGTTAATACCTTGCCCGAAAACTCTGCGCGGATCGCCTCTTGTGAGAGTACCGAAGCAAGCTGTGTCCCTTCAGGGTCCTCTTTAGCCAGCAAATGGAACGGGTCAAGCCAACCGTGATGGGTTGTGAAAAAGCCCGGAATGGGTTCCCTGGGACATGTCCGGATCCAATATTCCTGCGATCCTGTGGCTCGTCCAAAAGTGAACACCGGGATACGACGCGAAATAGTTATGGTATTTGGCACAAGGAAGCCGAGCGTGTCCGCCACTAAGAGCCCAAAGACCTTGTCGCCAATCATTCGACTGAGGGGATTGGGCCAGCGTATAGGCGCACCACCTAAGACGGGAGCATTGTCGGTGACCTCCCAAATGATGGTTCTGTCTGCACGGTGGCCGCGCCGCGCCATGGTAACGGTAAACTCGATGCGTTGATCGTGTGGATAATCTATAGCCGGACGATGTCCATAAATGCGCTCCAGGATTTTCAGGCCGAACCCTCGAGGCAGAACCGTTACCCCTCTACTCTCTATGTCGCGCGGAAAAATATCGGGAGCAAATTCAAGCCAATCGCCTTGAGCTACGCCGGAAACACCACCGTCACATTCGTTAACCAATTCGTTGCAAATGCAGAAATAGCCCTTGGATGTCAGCTCGCGGATCACGCTGAAGGCCGCTGAGACGGTTGCAATTCGGGTTCTAAACGGATTGCCATGCGGTGATTCAGGCTTGAAGGTTCTGATGTTAACTTGCTCTTCACCAGCGACTCGAAACAGCGTCTGTACGGCATCTTGCAAACTGCCGAATCGATGGTTGCGGGCGTACCCGTTAACGCGGCAGAACCGCTGTTGCATACGCGGATCGCAGCTCACAAATTGTGCGACATTTCCACGCTCTGCAAGCCAGTCAAGCGTCTCGTCTTTGAAAAGGAGTTTTCGACCGTCACCCAGATTCGCTCTATTCTCAATATTGGGTTGCTCGATGCTTATGTGACAATGCTCAACTGCCGCCATCTCGTCCGCTTCGGCGAGGAGCGCGATTAAGAAGCTGACGTCCGCTCCAACCTCTTCCAAGTTGCGAACTGCTTCAGCGATTTTGCGAATGCCATCGGCCCTAGATATAGGCTCGAAATTCGAGTCAAGTGTGGCAACCTTGCGGTTAGTCGCAAAAAGGAACTCATGTGCACATCCGAAACTGAAGTTCCATCCGTCGGCAAAGACAATCTGAGCCACAAATCGCTCGATCACGCCTTCCCACAACGAAATGTAATCCTCCTGACGCCATCCCGGCACATCGCGAAGAATACTTGGATCGATGACCGGCTCTTTCTTCAACCCTCGAAGTCTGGTAACTAATGCTTGAGCATCGCGCAGATTCGGCTCGAGGATGACTTGCCGTCTCTCGTGGTTACCTTCGGGACGCCGGGGATCAGGAAGAGGTTCACCGCGCGCGATCAGATCCCGAAACCAAGAAAAGAGGCGCGGCCCAGTTGTGATTGGCACACTGACGTAAATCGCCTTTTGTTCGCCGATACTGCTCGCAAGCATGTCGAGCATCCATGCGAACTCGGGCCGATCAGAAATTCGCTCCACGGTCTTCATGCCCTTGACTCTTTCCACGGACACTTCCGCGAGAGGTTCATTTGTTCAAGTTTTTCTTGAGATTATCGCGAATCTTGGCATCCAGCACGCGATCCAAGTCGACTTCTCTAAGGGGCTCCCAGAAGCTGCTGCGCAGACTGTTTTCAGGCCCTTTGAACTGGTAGTTCGATTGTTCAGCGTCGTGCAGAAGCAGAAAAAACTCCTCAAATGGCTGGTCCGAGTACAAGAATTCGTTTTTGTTACCGCCCCACGTATGTTCGAACCTGCTCTTGTAGCTTAGCAAACGGATGGTCGGCGTGATCTCGTCCAAGTATGTCGGTAGGCGGTCAACGGCCTTTTTTTTGCCATGGGCCACCCGCGTCCGGTAAGAAGGACCAAGGCGCTCGATCCTGGTAACTAGTTGCTCAAGTTCTTTATAAACCCAGAACGTCGTTTTCGGCACCAGCAAGTTGCTGACCTCTGAAGTGCGCCCCTGGCGCTGGACCAGTAACATAGTTCTTACTGGACCGCCCAGGGAGACTTTTCCATGGCACGCACTCGACGTTCCTTTCCCGACCAGTTCAAGGCACAGATGGTCCTCGACCTTTTGACCGGCGCCGC
>JACPZP010000089.1 GCA_016195405.1 Planctomycetota bacterium
AAGCCACATGCTCCACTGCTTGTGTGAGCCCCCGTCAATTCCTTTGAGTTTCAGCCTTGCGACCATACTCCCCAGGCGGGGTACTTAACACTTTTGCTTCGGCTGTGAACCCATATTAGTCCACAACCTAGTACCCATCGTTTAGGGCTAGGACTACCGGGGTATCTAATCCCGTTTGCTCCCCTAGCTTTCGCGCCTCAGCGTCAGAAGAGGTCCAGTCCGTCGCTTTCGCCACCGGCGTTCCTTCTGATATCAACGCATTTCACCGCTCCACCAGAAGTTCCACAGACCCCTACCTCCCTCGAGCAAATCAGTATCCAAGGCACTTCTACAGTTAAGCTGCAGGATTTCACCCCGGACTTGATCTGCCGCCTACGCGCCCTTTAAGCCCAGTGATTCCGAACAACGTTTGCACGGTTCGTCTTACCGCGGCTGCTGGCACGAACTTAGCCCGTGCTTCCTCCAGGGATATGTCAAGCTTGCGCCTTCATCCCCCTCGACAGGACTTTACAACCCGAAGGCCTTCATCGTCCACGCGGCGTCGCTCGGTCAGGCTTGCGCCCATTGCCGAAGATCCTCGACTGCAGCCACCCGTAGGTGTCTGGCCAGTGTCTCAGTGCCAGTGGCGCGGGTCGTGCTCTCACACCCGCTAGACATCTTTGCCTTGGTGGGCCGTTACCTCACCAACTAGCTAATCTCACATGAGCCCCTCCCGAGGCGAAATTCATTTCCTGGTCGAGAGATGCCCCTCAACCAAATCGCCAGGTATTACCCACTCGTTAGAATGGCTATCCCCGTCCCCGGGGTAGGTTACCCATGCCTTACTGCCCCTTTCGCCACTTCCCCCAACTCGGTATTGCTACAAAGCTGAGATTCGTTCGACTTGCATGCCTAATCCACGCCGCCAACGTTCGTTCTGAGCCAGGATCAAACCCTTCAAAATTGTTTTCATATCCCCAGAATTCGCAGCCTGAAGGCTGCGGCTACAGGCGCTCGTAGCCGCAGGTTTTAACCTGCGACAACTCGCAACCTGTACAATCCAGGGGCTTGAGAACGGAAGAATCTGATCGGTCGCCTTGCGGCAACAACTCAAAAGACTCGAAATTGACTTCGTCTAAAAAGACTTTCGTCATTGCGAGCAATGTGTTGCGCCGTAAGGCGTTACCACATCCTCGCATTGGCTTATAGGTGCTTCCCGAATTGTCAAAGAGCAAAAGAAGAATCGCCGTTTAGGCAACGGCGACACTAGCCCCCATGTAGCTGGGAACTCCATCAATATACGGACCTGATCGGCAGATTGTCAACAGGCGTGAACTTTTTTTGAAAAAAACCCACGGCCTCGCCAAGTCTTCCCCCTTTGCGAGGTCGCGATTGTCTACCCAACAAGGGCCACGCCTTGTGGTTGCGTGGCTCTTTTTACGCCGTTCATTATTGGCGGCCGAACGTCAGCTGTCAAGGTCCAGCTGGGCGGCGAGATGATCGTGGGTGCAGTTGCAAAATCTCTCAATCTGATAGTTTCCACAGCGGATCGGTGGACAGTTCATGGGGGGGTATCGCGAACAGGTGCAATGCAATCCATTAAGATATAGGCAGAGATAAATCCTGCAACGATCGTTGGTCTTGCGAATGAGCGTGCATGATTTTCTGGGATGCCAATGAACCAATTACTGCTCACGTTGCTTCTCGCCGCTCCGGTCTTGTTCGTTTGCTCTGCCGCCGGACAAGAGCCGTTCAAGCCGAACTATGACGAAGCCAAGGTGCCCAAATACACGCTGCCCGATCCGTTGACGATGGCCGACGGCAGCCCCGTAAAGGACGCCGACTCGTGGACGAGCAAGCGCCGGCCTGAAATCCTTCGGCTCTTCGAGAAGAACGTCTATGGCCGCACGCCGGCGGGCCGGCCCAAGGAAATGACCTTCGAAGTCACGTCGATCGACAAAAAAGCGCTCGGCGGCAAAGCGATTCGCAAAGAGGTGTCGATTTACTTCACCGGCAAAAAAGACGGGCCGAAGATGGACCTGCTCATCTACCTGCCCGCTGACGCCAAGAAGCCGGTGCCGATTTTTCTCGTGCCCAACTTCAGCGGCAGTCATGCGGTCCATGCCGATCCGGGCATTACGCTCTCGAAACAATGGATTCGCAACGATCCCAAGAACGGCGTCATCGACAATCGCGCCACCGCCAAGGCGCGCGGCAGCGAAGCGAGCCGATTCTCCATCGACGATATTCTCAGCGCCGGCTACGGCTTGGCGACCTTCTACTACGGCGATCTCGATCCCGATTTCGACGACGGCTTTCAGAACGGCGTGCATCACTTGTTCTACAAGCCAGGCCAAAATCGACCCGCAGGTGACGAGTGGGGCAGCATCGGCGCTTGGGCCTGGGGGATCAGCCGGGCCATCGACTACTTGGAGACAGACAAGGACGTCGACGCGAGCCGCATCGTGGTCATGGGTCATTCGCGCCTGGGCAAGACGGCTTTATGGGCCGGGGCGCAGGACCAGCGCTGTGCCATCGTCATCTCGAACAACTCCGGCTGCGGGGGTGCGGCGCTCTTTCGCCGCCGATACGGGGAGACTATCCGGCGCATCAACACCTCGTTCCCGCACTGGTTCTGCGGCAACTTCCATAAGTTCAACGACAAGGAGGATGAGCTGCCAGTCGACCAGCACCTGCTTATCTCGCTAATGGCGCCGCGGCCCGTCTATGTCGCCAGTGCCGAGGAAGACCGCTGGGCCGACCCGCGCGGCGAGTTTCACTCGTGCCTTAATGCTCACCCGGTCTACCGTCTGTTGAAAAAAGACGGCCTGCCCGCGAACGTGGACGAGCCGGTGATGGGCACGATCGGCTACCACATCCGCACCGGCAAGCACGACGTGACGCGCTACGACTGGCTGCGGTATATTGAATTCGCGGATAGGCAGTTTAGAACGAAGCCAAAGAACGGCAAATAAGGCGCTTGTGCCTCAGCCCTTAGCGCGTTACTCTCAGGTTACCTCGATTGCTGCATTCAACACTCCTTTGCGGCCCCTGCCGCAGAGGCTCTTCTTTCTCCAAAGGGGGCAAGTCATGACCCAGCATACGCGACGGCAGTTCTTTACCCAGGTCGGCGCCGGCATGGTGGCGGCGACAGTCGGCTCCCGACTGGCCGGCGACCTTGGCTTTTCCACGGCGTTCGCGGCCGACGGAGAAGATGCGCTCTCATTTGGCCAGCGTGAAGCGCTGGTCGCCCTGATGCAAGAGACCGCGCCCGCCCGTTTGTTGCCGGCGCTGCATGAAAGACTTCGCAATGGAACCGAGCTGCGCGAGTTGGTCGCCGCCGCTGCGCTGGCCAATAGCCGGACATTCGGCGGCGAAGATTACGTCGGCTTCCACACGCTCATGGCGATGGCGCCGGCGTTCCACATGTCGAGCGAATTGCCTGCCGAGCGCCGGGCGCTGCCCGTGTTCAAGGTGCTTTATCGCAATACCAACCGTATTCAGGAGCAAGGCGGGCGGCGCAACGAGGTGCTGCATGCTGTGACCGCAGGAGGGATTCCTGCGGGACGCGATGGAGCGGAGGTACTGCGCGAGCGTGCGCGAGCGCGAAACGTGAACGAGGCGGAGCAGATGTTCGCGGCTATCGCACGGGGCACGCCAGAGGACGCACTCAACAGTCTGCTCTGGACGGTGCAGGATGCCACCGAGGTTCATCGCGTCGTGCTGCCCTATCGCGCGTGGGATTTGCTGCCGGTCGTGGGCCGCGATAATGCCTTGACGCTCTTGCGGAATTCTGTGCGTTACTGCATTCGTGCGGAGAACCCGCGCTACATCGAAACAATGGGCCCGGTGCGGGCGATGCTGCCGCGGTTGCTCGACGAGCATCGCCTCTTGAGCCGGCCTCTAGGCAATCGCACGGCCGAGGATGCCTGGGTCGAGCGTCTAAGTCAAACGATCTTCGCAGCCACGCCGGAACGGGCGGCGGCCGCGGCTGCTGGGGCGCTGGCGGAAGGCATGTCGCCGGACGCCGTCGGCGAGGCGATCTCGCTCGCCGCCAACCAACTTGTGCTCCGCGATCAGGGCCGGCCACAAAACCAAGCCTCGCCCAATCGCGGTGTCGGCAGTGTGCATGGCGACAGCATCGGCGTGCACGCCTGCGATTCGGCCAACGCCTGGCGCAATCTCTCCCGTATCGGCAACGCCCGCAACAAGGCGGCTTGCCTCATCCTCGGCGCCTACCAGGTGGCTAAAGACCGCGCCGACCGCGGCGGCGATTTCCTCAATTGGCAGCCTTATCCGCATGCGGATGCCCGCGAACGCGTCACTTCGCGCGATCAAGAGGCGCTCTTGCGCGAGGCCGAGGACGCCATCCGCAACCGCGAGCAGATGCGCGTCTGCGCCGTCGTTAATCGCTACGGTGAATTGAGTCTGCCCGCCCGGCCCGTCTTTGATCTGCTTTTGCGCTATGCCGTCAGTGAAGACGGCGCCTTGCACGCAGAGAAGTACTACCGCACGGTCAGCGAGGAATACAACGCGAATCGAGTCGCCTTCCGTTGGCGGCAAGTGGTCGCCCTCGCCCGCGTCACCGCCAGCGCTTTCGGGCAACCGGCGCCCGGATACGAAGAATCATGCCGGCTGCTTCGAGCGTAACCGGGTCGCTGTACAATAAGTTCAAGAAGAGAAAGAGTAAGAGGAGGACTACGATAAGGAAGAGGAGTAAGAGCTGGATAAGGAGTAAGAGTAGGAGCCATACGGCCCTGGGGTCACGATTGAATCCTACTCCTACTCTTCATCTTGCTCTTAATCCTCTTCCTAATCGTAATCTTCCTCTTACTCTTTCTCTTTTTCTGAACGGCGATCGGTCAATTCTCCCATGCCAACGCGTCGAGGAGAACGTCGTATGGATCCGCGTCGGGAGCTGGGAACGGCCACATGAACCGTTCGGTCGCGGCGAGTTGGCAGGCGGCGCCGTGGTCCATCTGGTAGCACCACAGATAAACAAAGCGGGTGATCGAGCGCGCCCGTCGGCATAGAGTCTGAATCATGCCGCCGATGTCGCTTGTTCCATGGCGGTGAATATGCTCGCTTTGCTCAACCAGCCATTCAACCAGCGCGCGCGCCTCTGCGTCGCCTAAACCGCGCGTCAAGGTTTCATCGTCGAGTATCGGGCTTAGAAGTTCTTTCGCAACCATGCCGCCGGCCACCAAGGGTTCCTGAAGTGCGAAGGCGGCCCTATAACGGCTGGGCGATGATAAGACAAGAGGGCCGGCGGAACGGTTTATCGAATCTCCCTAATTCACCGAGGGGTGGCGTTTTTCCTCACTTGCCGGGTTTGCCCCGCGCCCGCTGGTTGCACTTGACGATTTCACCATGCCGCCGCTACGTTAAAGCCTGAAACGGTGCGTAAACGATGCGTTGCACCGGGGAAGCCCGCGGCCGCCACACGGTTGGTGCCGCGAGCCGAGCGGCACCCGTCCAACCGGGTCCAACTCGCCTCGCCGGACCTACGTTAGGCACGGGCGTTTTTTTATGTCCACAGTCCGCGTGAGAAAGAGCATGGCCTCCACGTGCGTCGTCGGCCTGCAATGGGGCGACGAGGCCAAAGGTAAAATCGTCGATCTCTTAACCGCCGATCATGATGTGGTCGTCCGTTACAACGGCGGTGCCAACGCCGGCCACACCGTCGTTCGCAACGGCAAGTCGTACAAGCTCTCGCTTCTGCCCACCGGCGTCCTCAGCCCCAACCTATACGCGGTCATCGCCAATGGCGTCGTCGTCCATCCCGTCAAATTCATCGAGGAATCGGCGGGGTTGCGCGCCGCCGGCATCCCGATCGGCGACAATCTCATCCTCAGCGACCACGCCCATTTGATTTTCCCTTACCACATCGAAGAAGAACGCCTGTGCGAGGCCGGCGCCGAATCCGCCATCGGCACCACCGGCCGCGGCATCGGTCCCTGCTATCAAGACAAAGTCGGCCGTTCGTGCGGCATCCGCGTCGGCGAGTTGCTGTATCCGGAGCATTTTCGCGAGCGCTTGCGGACGATCGTGCCGCGAAAGAACAAGATTCTGACGGCGCTGTCGAGCGAGGCCCTACGATTCGAAGCCGACGCCCTGTGCGATCAATACCTTGGCTTTGCCGAAGAGCTTCGGCCGCATATTCGCGATACTGCCCTTTTCCTCCATCAAGCTCTGCGTGAGGGGAAGAGGCTTCTTTTCGAAGCCGCCCAGGGAAGCTTGCTTGACGTCGATCATGGCTCCTACCCGTATGTGACGAGTTCAAACAGCTCGACGGCCGGAGTCTGGGCGGGCACGGGCGTTCCGGCACGCAACTTGACGCGCGTCATCGGAGTGATCAAGGCCTACACGAGCCGGGTCGGGCGCGGGCCGTTTCCGACGATCTACCAGTGGACGCCGTACGAGAGCAGCCGCGACCGCTTCATCGAGTGGGGCGTCTGGTTCGCCCGGCGCGGCTACGCCGCCGTCGTCCAGGACTGCCGCGGCCGCTACGAGTCGGAGGGCGAGTTCCACGCCTACGTCCACGACGGCGCCGACGCTGTGGCCAGCCTCGACTGGGCGGCCGGGGAGGCGTGGTGCAACGGGCGCATCGGGACGTGGGGGCGGAGCTACGGC
>JACPZP010000038.1 GCA_016195405.1 Planctomycetota bacterium
ACCTCCGTTGCGCAAAGCCTTCTCAATAGCTCGCCACGTCGTTCCGCCGGTGTTTGGAATTTCTCCCGACTGTGCGTTTGGCAACTTTCCAGTTCGATAGAAGTGCGCCTTCGCCCACGCCAAGATCTGTTGCGGCGTTAGGGGAGGCAACCGTTTATTGTTTCGTACTCCACGCTCGCGCTGCAGAAGCTGGGCGAGCGATGATCCGCCTCCTAAGCCGCGAATGCCCGTCCACAGTGCCGTGCTTACTCCGCTCCAAGTCTCACCTCGGGCGGCGAGTACCTTGCCCGATGTACGACGCGGCCAAAATCCGGTTCGCCGATGATGGTCGTCGGCCCACTTCAAGATTTGCGCATCGCTAAGGCGCGGCAGGGCTTTTCGGTTTCGTACGCCACACCGCTTCGCCAATAATTGAGCCAACGAGGAGCCGCCGGCCAACTGCCGCCTCCCAAGGCGCAGGGCCATATCGATGTTGAGCCACACTTCTCCGTTGACCGCGATAACCGGGCCGCAATCCTTGTTCGGCCATTTTCCAGTTCGCCGGCGATGCTCCCTTGCCCAGGCCATGATTTGTGCCTCGGACAACTTTGGTAGTCGTTGCACATTGCGATGACCGCGTTTGGCCACCCAAAGCTGCGCCAGCGACATGCCACCGGGCAATGTGTAGCGCCCTTCGTGTAGAGCGCATGACACGGCGGCCCAGGTCATGGTCAGGCCCGGCGCCACGGGCCCATCTTTTGCCGTCGGCCAGCGATTTGTACGCGCGTGCCAAGCGTCGGCCCACCTAAGGATTTGCGTTTCCGTTAATATCGGGACTTTCAGATGGGAGACAAAACAGCCCCTTTTCCTGGGAACGCCGCGGCGCCTTTCCAGGAGCTTTGCAAGCGACGAAGGGCCCTTGAGCCCGCGGGTGCGCTTCTCCAAGGCCTTATTTACAGTTGGCCATGTCTCCCCGCCGCTGTTCAGAATTGGTCCCGATCGCGTGGTGGGCCACCGCTTGGTGCAGCGATAAAATGCATCCGCCCATTGGAGAATCTGTTCTTCGGTCATGTCGGGCAAGCGACCCACATTACGATGGCCACGATTCTCAGACAGGAGTCGGGCGATGGATGAGCCACGCGGCAGACCGCGATAGCCCTGCCGGAGCGCTTCATTCACTCCGCTCCACGTTAGAAAAAGATCGCCCTCAACTTGGCCATCATTGGCGTTCGGCCACCGGCCATGGCGCGCATGAAATCGGTCGGCCCATTCGAGGATTCGCTCGACTGGCAGCTCGGAGCGCGGTCGCTGCAGGCGGCGTACGATTCGTTTCTTGGACATGGCATCGTTTCGCATGGCGTGCGACGAGTACACACCGGTGCTTTACAATGTTCCCGGGTGGTCGCTCCTGGCTCTCTGAACGCCAGAACTCTGTGCCGAGTCTCAACAAAGCTATCGCTTGAAGACCGTTGCGCGCCAACGCTTTCAGAAATACTCATCGTGTTCGCCACCGACAACACACACGGACCGACTTGCGAGAAAAGATGCCTTACGCAAGAGTCTATCGGCTAGATTGTGCTAAGCGCTGGTCGTGCGTACGGAGAGACCGCGATGCTTACTGGTCCGAGAGGACGCTGCCTACACGGGCTTACTTTCCTTGCGTTCCCGATACACGCCTCCATCGCACGCAAGATAGTGCAGCTCCACGTACAGCAGGCGCAGGGCCTCCTGAGCGTCACAGACCAGCTTGAATAGCTCCTCTTGGTGGAGGCCGGCCCGGTCCATCCTGGCCCTTAGCCTGTTCAGATAATTAAGGTTCGGCTGAAGCGACGCCCGTACTTTGGTGGCTTGCCACGGCGCGATCATGGCTCTCTCCAAAACGGGACATCCGTGCATTTCTATTCCATACTTCCTGTTTGTCGATGATCGGCACGATGAACATCCCGGCCCGATGATGTGCTACAAAAAGCTAGTGATGTCCGGCGCAGGCCTCGATCGATCTCTTTGACCAGTAGCACGTCGCCAGCAGGCTTACCGTCTCGCCGGCAGCTTCCAGCGCACGACTTCGAGGTGCGACTTGTCGTCCTCGCCACGGTACGAATACGAGGTGACCAGTGTCCCGTCCTTGAGTTGAATCGTGGGGCCAAAGCCGCCTCCCTGAAAGCGCTTTGCCGTCTTGGTGTCAAGCATGATTCGGTCGTGAGCAAGGTCGAATTCGAGATCGACATGTACATCTCGCCGTAGTCGCCGAAGTCACGAATGCGGTCGAACGAGCGGCCCCGATCTGCGGATGAAAACAGGATGAAATGATCGCTCTGATCGTTGCCGGCCTTAATGGGACGGTTCTTGATGGGCAGTTCGTTGCTGTCGACACGAACCAGAGCCCAAATCTTACCCGACCGCGCCTGCCACAGCCAGGTTTCGCCGCCGAAGAAGCCATACTTGCTCTGGAAATCCTTCGGCTCACACTTCTGGGCCTTGTCCCAGGTCTTGCCGCCGTCGCGGGAGCGCCACATTAAGTACGGTCCACTGCCGCCGTCGTAGTCGACGCCCAGCAACAGCGTGCCGTCCGCTATTTCAAGAACATTGCGTGTCGAGTGATTGGACGCCTTCGGCCTGATTCCTTCCGACTCGATGCGGATCGATTCCCAAGTCTTGCCGGCGTCGGTGGACCGGTGCAGGTAGCCGTGGATGTAGCCATACTTGTTTCGGACGTCGTTTGCGAGCAGGTGCCCGGTCATGAAGAGGGTGCCGTCCTTGAGCACCGTCAGGTACGGCTCGCGTCCGAGAAGGCCCAGCTTCTCCGGTTTTGACCAGGTCTTGCCGCCGTCCTTCGACCGGAACATTAGGTTTTGTTCCAGCACCCTGCCGTCTTCCTTCTTGTGCTGGTGAAAGGCGACCAGGATCAATTCGCCGTTGGGCAGCATGATGAGGTCGGGCTTGTAGTCGTCTGGATCGCCGAGCGCGACACGTTCGCAGTCAATCGTGTCGGCCGCCAGCGTCTTACGGTTCACGACGTCGATGGAGTCGCGGACCTGGCTAAAAGCTGGCGTTGGAATGATCAAGACAAGTACCACCAGCACCGCTTGAGAATGTGCCAGCGTACTCGCGCGACAGAATCTCTTCGACAAATGTTGAGTCATTGTTTCCTCGGGCGGCTTGGCTGGCCGTTGAACAACAGCCGGCAGTTCGCGTGGAACTTGCGAAGGGCGAGCAAGTCTTTGGGCTAGCGGCTCCGCCGCGTACTGTGTGTCTTGCCGCCTCAGCCGTTTCTCGTGGTTATGAAAGCCAAATCACTCATCCGTCTTCCGGCTGTGCCTTCCGGACGATCATCACCGTTCCCTCCGTCCCGACGAGGGCGATTTCCAGTGTGTTGAGGGTTGAACCTGTCTTGGCCGAATTCCGTTTCTTCCGGCCTTTCCGACCCTTCACCGGCGCTTGGGCCTTCTTCTCGTTCTTAACCTTGGCCGACATCCATAAGTAGTTGTCGCTGCGTAACGACGACCTGCCCCTTGATTCTTTACCGCCGTCTCGGACCAGACGGCTATTCCTTCGCCCGAATGTTCTTGATTTGGATCGCGCCGAACTCCGCGCGGAACATGAGCGGCGTTGCCTTTGCGCCGGCCTTCGAAATGCGAGCGGTTTCGCCGTTGATCTTGTGTTCGATCTTGTCTCCCGTGACGATGATCTCCATCGTGTGCCATTCGCCTTCCTTGACGTTCTTGTTCTCCTTGTTTCCCGGAATGATGTCGAACTTCGTGCCACGCAGGAAGAAGTCGTTGTTGCACTTAGGCCCAGGATTGAAATCGAATTTGATATGGACGTCCTTGCCGAACTCCTTGACGGTTTCGATGTAGAGGTCCCCTTTCACGGTGGGATCGTACACCAGCTTGCCATCCATCACCCTGAAACGCCCCTTGTAGGCTTCGGTCTGACCTTCAAGCGATTCTTTCTTGCCCTTCGCCTCACGCCAACCTTCGAGGTTCTTGCCGTTGAAGATAAGCGTGAAGCCAGGCTCGACCTTGAAGTCGCCGGCGGTGAGCTCGTGGCCGTACAGCATCAGCACGCCCAGGGTAACCCAGATACAAGCGCTAAATGATCGTCGCATGGGAGGACCTCGTGGAGGGAAGGAGGGATAGCGAGCTCCCGGAACAAGGTGGGTGCGGCTATTGTACCAGGCGCAATTGAAACCACATTGCGCCATTTCTTCATTTCCTTGATGCCTTTGGGTTGGTAAGCTTTATTCGGTGCCCGCCTGCCGTCTGTTCTTTCCTCGAACGGACCCGTTTCGCGCTATGAAACGATCCCTCCTTGCCGCTGCTGTCGCGTCTGTTGCCCCATTTGTTGCCGTGTCTTGGCTTCTTTGTCCGTCATCAAGCATGGCGTCCGATCAGGATGGGACGCCGACTCTCTTCGAATCGCAAGTGCGGCCTATTCTCAAGGCGCACTGTTTTCCGTGCCACGGGGAAGGCAAGAAACTCAAAGGAGGTCTTGACCTGCGCTTGAAACACCAGATGGTCCAGGGCGGCAAGTCCGGAACCGCATTGGTGGCTGGAAATCCCGCAGACAGTTTGATCATCAAGCGTGTGCGCAGCCAAGAGATGCCGCCCGGGAAGAGGAAGCTGACTGCGGAGGAGACGGCGATTTTAGAGCAATGGATCAAGGAAGGCGCCGCCACCGCCCGCCCAGAGCCTAAGGACTTGCCGCTCGGCTTCTCGATCTCGCCGGTCGAGGCGGAACACTGGGCGTTTCAGGCGATCCGCAGCGCCGAGTTGCCTACGGTAAAAGCCACCAACCTTGTCCGCAACCCGATTGACCAATTCCTGCTGTCCAAGCTGGAGGCGAAAGGCCTCTCTTTCGGTCCCGAGGCCGATCGAGTGACGTTGATTCGTCGGGCAAGCTTCGATCTTCTCGGACTACCGCCGACGCCAAAGGACGTGGACGATTTCTTGAACGACAAGGCGCCGGACGCCTATGAGAAGCTGATCGATCGCCTGCTTGCCTCGGCGCATCATGGCGAGCGGTGGGGCCGGCATTGGCTTGACGTCGCAGGTTATGCCGATTCCGAGGGCTACAGCGGCGACGACCCGGTTCGCAAAACTGCCTACAAATATCGCGATTACGTGATTCGCTCGTTGAATGCCGACAAGCCGTGGAATCAGTTTATTACGGAGCAGCTTGCGGGCGACGAGATGGTTCGGCCACCCTATGAAGAATTGCCGCCGGAGGAGTTGGACAAGCTGATTGCCACCGGCTTTCTGCGCATGGCCGCGGACGGCACCGGCTCACCCGCAGTCGATCAAAAGGCTGCCAGCAATCAGCATGTCGCAGACACGTTGCAAATTGTCGGCAGCTCACTGTTGGGCCTGACCATCCATTGCGCCCAATGCCACAATCATCGCTACGATCCAATTCCGCAGCTCGATTACTATCGCATCCGGGCCATCTTCGAACCAGCCCTCGATGTTAAGAACTGGCGCAAGCCGGCCGCCCGCGAGATTGCACTCTTTAAGGAAGTAGATCGCCAGAAAGCGGACGAGATCGAAAAAAAGGCGGCCAAGATCGACCAGGAACGTCTCAAGAAGCAGGAAGCCTACATTGAACAGACGTTGCAGAAGGAACTCGCGAAGCTACCCGAGGAAATGCACGAACCATTGCGGACCGCCCGCAACACGCCGCCGCCGAAGCGCACGCCGGAGCAGCAAAAATTGCTGCAGGCGCATCCGAGCGTCAACGTTTCGGCAGGCTCGCTTTACCTATACGACAGCAAAGCCGCCGCCGACTTGAAGACCTACGCCGACAAGGCCAACAAGCTCCGCGCTACCAAGCCGATGCCCGACTTCATCCGCGCGTTGACGGAGATTCCCGGCAAAGTGCCGACGACGCATCTTTTCGAGCGCGGCGATCATGAGCAACCAATGGAAGCCGTCACGCCCGCCGGCCTGATGATCTTCGAGCCGCTTGGTGTGAGCAAGATCCCTCTCCAGACGGACAAGCTTCCCACGACAGGACGCCGATTCGCGCTCGCACAATCCCTCACAAGCGGCCGTCACCCTCTCCCGGCCCGCGTAATCGTGAATCGCATCTGGCTCAATCACTTTGGCAAAGGGATTGTCGGCACCCCAGCGGATTTCGGGCTCCTCGGGGAAGGCCCAACACATCCTGAACTTCTCGACTGGCTAGCGAGCGACTTTATGGGCGGCGGCTGGAAGATGAAAAGGATCCACAAGCTGATCATGACATCGACTTCGTATCGGCAGGACTCCAAGCGCCGACCGGACCTGGAGAAAGTCGATCCCGAGAATCGCCTTCTGGGCCGGATGTCGATGCACCGCCTGGAAGCCGAAGCGGTGCGCGACGCGATCCTCGCGGTAAGCGGCAAATTGAACGCCAAAGCATTCGGCCCACCGGTGCCGGTAACACACGACGAGGTCGGGCAGGTGGTAGTCGGCAACGACATCCGCAATCCCGGCGACGGCACGCCAACGGGCCCGGTCGGGCCGCTCGCTGGCGAAGAATTCCGCCGTAGCGTCTACATCCAGGTCCGCCGCAGTCTGCCGCTGGCAGTGCTGGAGAGCTTTGATGGCCCGACGATGACGCCGAACTGCGACATCCGGCACACAAGCACCGTCGCACCGCAAGCGTTGATGATGCTCAATAGCCGCTTTATCCACGAGCAAGCCGCGTTTTTCGCAGAACGAGTACGCAAGGAAGCGGGAAACGAACCACGAGCCCAGGTCATGCACGCATGGAAGCTGGCATACGGCGTTGCACCATTGGATCAGGAACTGGAGCGGGCTGTCGTGTTCTTGGCCAAACAAACGGAACTATTCCAAATGCAGAAGCAGGCGCCAAACCAACCAGAGCCGGCGCTGCGGGCGTTGACGAATCTCGGCCAGGCTCTGTTGAGTGCGAATCGATTTCTGTATGTGGATTGATGGAGATAAAAGAGCGGATTCCGATATGAACCATCGACCCTGCACCCTCACCCGCCGTCACTTCCTCGCCCAGAGTACTATGGGCATCGGCGGCCTCGCGCTCGCGTGGCTTCTAAACCAGGAAAAACTCCTCGGCGATGAGCCGACCCGTCCGGAACTTGAGCAGCGGAGCTTCGATTTACTTCCAAAGCGGCCGCATTTCAAGCCGCGCGCGCGAGCGATGATCTCGATGTTCATGCAGGGTGGGCCAAGTCATATTGACCTCTTCGATCCCAAGCCCGTCATGGCACGTCATGACGGCCAAACGTTTCCGGGCACGATTCAGTACGACAATGCCGCGGAAGCGAGCGCCAAAGTGTTGCATAGCCCTTGGCGGTTCTGCAAGCATGGGCAGGCGGGGATCGAGCTTTCGGAGCTGTTGCCGGGTCTGGCGGAAATCTCCGACGAAATCTGCTTGGTCCGCTCCATGCGCACCGGGGTCAACAATCACGGCCAGTCCATCAATGCCATGAACACCAGCCGGATACTGAATGGCCGGCCGGCGCTCGGTAGTTGGCTCACCTACGGGCTTGGCTCGGAAAGCCAGAATTTGCCGGCATATGTCGTACTCGCCGACCCCGTGAGTCATCCGGTCTTGGGCGTCGACAACTGGTCGAACGGTTGGCTGCCGTCGCTCTATCAGGGCACCGTGGTGCGTTCGCAGGAGCCGCGCATCCTGAATCTCGATCCGCCAGCGCACATGCGCGGTCAATCCCAGGAACGCTATCTTGAGTTCCTCGAATCGCTCAATCGCGAACACCTGCGGCAGAGGCCTGGCGAGCTTGATTTGGAAGCTCGTATCGCAACGTATGAACTGGCCGCCCGGATGCAAACCGCGGCCCGCGAGGCTCTCGACATCTCAAATGAAAGCGCCGCTGTCAAGAGTCTCTACGGCATCGACGAGCCGGCTACCGCGGAATTCGGCACACGATGTCTTATCGCTCGCCGGCTGGTGGAGCGCGGCGTCCGCTTCGTGCAGATTTGCACGCGCAACCAGTTCTGGGACCATCACGGCAACATCCGCAATGCCCTGCCGGCGTCATGCCGTTACGTTGACACGGGGTCGGCGGCGCTGGTGAAGGATCTGAAAAACCATGGCCTCCTTGATTCCACGGTGGTTCACTGGGGAGGCGAGATGGGTCGTCTGCCCGTAGTGCAGAACGAACGCAACGTCGGCCGCGATCACAACACCCACGGCTTTTCGATGTGGCTGGCCGGCGGCGGCTTCAAGGGCGGCATCGCTTACGGCGCTACCGACGAATTCGGCCACCGCGCCGTGGAGAACATCGTCAATCATTATGATTACCACGCCACCCTGCTGCACCTGTTTGGACTCGATCATCGGCGCTTGGTGTACAGGCGCAATGGGCAAGAGGCGACGCTGACCGATAATCAAACGGCGCGCGTCGTGAGCGAGATAGTCTAAGCTAAGTTGTTCACCGAATAAGGCTCCTCGCCCCTTTCCCGCCCTTCAAACAACTCTGTTTGCAAGACAGTCGTCGCCGGGTAAAGGGGCTGGGGGTGATCGAAAAAGCCTGGTAAAGCATGACTCCGGAATCCATTTGGTTTCGTGGAGGTTCTTCATGACGCTAGCGTCCCTCCGTCTCGCCCTCCTTTTATTTGTTGGAAGCATCGGCCTTTTTGTTCTTCATTCCGGCGTAGTGGCGGGTCAAGACAAAAAGACGGATGCGCGTGGGGCGGTAGACGACACCGAAGACGCGAAAAAATCGCACTGGTCGTTTCGGCCCCTGATTCGAACAGAACCGCCAGAGGCCGTGAATGGAGTAAAGGCGCGGAATGCCATCGACCGTTTCATCCTGGCTCGGCTCGAAAAGGATAAGCTCCATGCTTCTCCGGAAGCAGATCGGCGAATCTTACTCCGACGGCTTAAGTTCGATCTACTCGGTCTGCCGTCGACGCCACAGGAAATCGAGGCGTTTCTGAGCGACGCGCGGCCCGACGCCTACGAGAAGCTGGTTGAATCCCTGCTTGCCTCTCCGCACTACGGGGAGCGGTGGGCGCGTCACTGGCTTGACGTGGTCCGCTTTGCCGAGTCCGACGGATTCGAGACCAATTTGCATCGGCCCAACGCCTGGCCTTACCGCGATTACGTTATTGGCGCCTTCAACAGCGATAAGCCCTACGACCGCTTCATCCTGGAGCAACTCGCCGGCGATAAGCTGGGCGCCGATGAGGCAACTGGCTTCCTCGTCGGTGGGCCCTATGACAGGGTCAAAAGTCCAGAAATCGGACTCACCTTGCAGCAGCGGACAGATGAATTGCACGACATGGTCAGCACCACATCGAGCGTCTTCCTCGGTCTGACCATCGGCTGTGCCCGTTGTCACGACCATAAGTTTGATCCAGTTTCTCAGGTCGATTACTACGCGATAAGCGCCATGTTTGCAGGCGTCCAGCACGGCGAACGACCCGTAAACGATGCGCACGCGGCTGACCGAAGAACCAAAGCCGCCAAGCTTAAAACGGAGCTGGCCGCGCTGGATCGCGCCATCGCGAAGGCGGAGCCGCTCGCAGAGCCGGGCGGGCCCGCGGGGCGCAGGGCACCTGTCAGTACGACCGAAAACACCGAGCGATTTACGCCAGTTCGGGCAAAGTTTGTGCGCTTCACGATTTTGGCGACCAACAACCTTGAGCCTTGCCTGGACGAGCTGGAAATCTTTACCGCGGAGGCCGAGCCGCGTAACGTCGCCCTCGCCTCACTCGGCACCAAAGCGTCATCGTCGGGCGATTATCCTGGTGCCGTCATCCACAAACTCGAACACATCAACGACGGCCGCTACGGCAACGGACGGAGCTGGATTTCCAACGAAATGGGTAAAGGCTGGGTGCAACTGGAGTTGCCCCAGCCTCAAGAGATTGATCGCATTATCTGGGGCCGTGACCGCGAAGGGAAGTTCGCGGACCGACTGGCGCTAAAGTATCGCATTGAAGTAGCGCTTGAGTCGGGAATGTGGAGGGTCGTAGCAACTTCGGAAGATCGCGCTCTTCCTGGGACAAAACTGCCCGATTCACCGTTGTCCCGTCTTCTGAACCGCCGTGCGGAGTTGGCCCGCGACCTGCGCGAGGTGACCCAGCCTGCGGTGGCCTACATTGGCAAGTTCACTCCGCCTGAACCTACGCATCGCCTTCATCGCGGCGACCCAATGGCGAAGCGCGAAAAAGTGAAGCCGGCTTCGCTTGCTTCTTTCGGCAGGCGCTTTGAGTTGCCGGAAGCCGCAGCCGATCAGGAACGTCGGTTGGCCCTGGGGAAATGGATCGCCGATCCCAAGAACCCCCTCACCGCGCGCGTCATCGTCAACAGGCTCTGGCAGCACCACTTAGGCGCCGGCATCGTCGATACGCCAAGCGACTTCGGCCTCAACGGCTCTCAGCCCACGCATCCTGAACTTCTCGATTGGCTCGCTATGGAGCTGATTGACAATGGCTGGCGCCTCAAACACATCCACCGCCTCATTGTGACGTCGGCTACGTATCGGCAGGCCGCCACGGGCAACGCGAAAGCCGAGGCCGTGGACGCAGGCAATCGTCTCTGGTGGCGGTATCCGGCGCGGCGGCTGGAGGCGGAGCCGTTGCGCGACGCCATCCTCTTCGTCAGCGGCAAGCTGGATTTACGCATGGGCGGGCCGGGCTTCGATCTCTTCGAGCCGAACGCCAACTACGTCAAGGTGTACACTCCGAAGAAAGCGTTCGGGCCGCAGGAATGGCGGCGGATGATCTACCAGAGCAAACCGCGCATGCAGCTCGACGACACTTTTGGCGCCTTCGACTGCCCCGATGGCGGCCAGATCACTCCCAAGCGAAACCGCTCCACGACGCCGTTGCAGGCGCTGAATCTCCTCAATAGTCCGTTCATGCTGCAGCAAGCGGAGTTTTTCGCCGAGCGCCTGAAGAAAGAAGCGGGCAGCGAACCCAAAGACCAAGCTCGGCTTGGCTTTCTCCTGGCGTTCGGGAGGGAACCGACACTGCAAGAGCGAGCCGCCGCGGTGGCGCTTATCCGTGAGCACGGAGCCGTGATATTTTGTCGGGCGCTCTTCAATGCGAGCGAGTTTCTCTATGTCTCGTGAACTTTCAACCTTCGGAAGCCGCCTTCTCGATCGGCGCGATTTTCTCAATTACTCCGCGACCGGGCTCGGAAGCCTGGCGCTGGCCACGCTGCTCAGCGAGGACAAACTGCTCGCCGGCGGCGCCGCTCCGATTCGGCCGACGCTTCGGCCCGAGGCGCCGCTTGCAGCCCGCCCACCGCATTTCGCAGCCAAGGCTAATCGAGTCCTCATGATCTTCTGCTCGGGGGCGGTCAGCCATGTCGATACGTTCGATTACAAGCCGGAGTTGGTCCGCCGCGACGGCCAGGCCATGCCGGAGGCACCGATAACCTTTCAAGGCGAGCAGGGCAATTTGGCGCAACCACGGTGGCGTTTCCGTCCGCGAGGCCGATGCGGCAAAATGGTGTCGGAACTTCTCCCACACTTGGCCGAGTTGGCCGATGAGATGTGCTTCATCCATTCGATGACGGCCCGGAGCAACACGCACGGTCCGGCCGAGAATCAGATGAGCACCGGTTTCACGCTCGATGGCTTCCCGAGCGCCGGCGCCTGGGTCAGCTACGCCTTGGGTAGCGAGTGCAGCGATCTACCAGCATTCGTCGCCATGCCCGACCCGCGCGGTGTGCCGCAAGTCGGTCCCAATAACTGGGGCAGCGGCTTCTTGCCGGCCGTTTTTCAGGGCACGGCCTTTAGCGCCCAACGGCCAATCCCGCATTTGGCCCGGCCCGGAGCTATTGGGAATGACGCCGAGCGTGCCGGCCGAGACTTCCTGCGCCTGCTCAACGAGCAACATCTGGCACGCCACCCCGGCGACACGGAGTTGAGCGCCCGCATTGCCAGCTATGAATTGGCTGGCCGTCTGCAGACGGCGGCGTCCGCCGTGGCCGATCTCTCGTCGGAGCCCGCTGCCCTGCTTGATCGCTACGGCGCTAACGATGCCAATCGCATCAAGAGCGGTTTCGCGCGCAACTGCATCCTCGCTCGACGGCTGGTGGAGCGTGGCGTCCGTTTCGTCCAGCTCTTCAATGGCTCCTATGCCATGGGAGAAGGCGTCGGCAACTGGGACGGCCATCGCACCATCGTCGCCGACTATAACCGGCATGGCCCCATTCTCGACCAGCCATGCGCCGCTCTCTTACGGGATCTAAAGGATCGCGGGCTACTCAACGAAACCCTTGTGGTTTGGGTTACCGAGTTTGGCCGCATGCCGACTTTCCAGCGTGGTGCCCAGGGCCGTGACCACAATCCGCATGGCTTCACGGTCTGGCTGGCCGGCGCCGGCGTCAAGAAGGGCTTTAGCTACGGCGCCACTGACGAGTTCGGTCATCGGGCGGCCGACGACAGATGCACCGTTTACGATCTGCACGCGACGATTCTGTACCTTCTGGGTCTACAGCACGAACGGCTCAGCTTCTACCATAACGGAATTGAAAGACGGCTGACTGATGTTCACGGACGTGTGATTGAAGACATATTATCGTAAGTCGGCGAGTTCCGCGTTTTATTGTCTCGCGTCCAACTCGCGATTCGTAACACCGAGCAATTTCATCGTTCTTGCATCGGCCGCCAATGAGCCCACATCGCCGCCGACCCCGCCGGCAAGTTGGTCACGACGCTCGCCTCGCCTCCCTCCGAAGGCATGATGTAGAGATTGCGTACGCCGTCATGCTTGGCGCCGAAGACGAGCCACCTGCCATCCGGGGAGACCGCAGGATGGTAGTGTGAAGTGCCCGCATTGGATTTGGTGAGTTGCTGCTCGTTACCTTCCATGGTTGAGCGTATTACTTCCACGCTGTCGCCGTGCTTGGCGGTGAAGTAAATCCACTTGCCATCCTGCGACCAGGCGGGGAGATCGCTGCTGCCGCCGTGAAAATCGGAAACGTCGAAGAATTCCACGACACCTTTGTACCCTTTGCGGTCGCCGACCTTGCGTAGGCCCTCACCATTAGGCCGCACGACGTGGGGATGGCAGTCATAGTGCTCACCGGAGACGAAGAGCAGCCACGCTCCGTCCGGCGACCACTGCGGCTGAAAATTGAAGCTGTTGCCGGTCTTGATATGGCGCGCGTCCGTGCCGTCCGCGGCGGCAACATAGATCTGATAGTTCTTGTTATAAGCGATCCGCTTGCCGTCTGGTGAGACGTGGAAGCCGTAACTGAACTCTTTCGAATCTTTGGTCAGGTCTCTCTTGTTGCGGCCATCGCGATCCATGCTGAAGGGATGCGAGTTGCCGTCGATCAGAGCATCGAAGCCCAGCTTCTTCGGATTACCAGGCCAAAAGAACAGGTTGCCGTTGTAGTTGCTGACGCGCTCGACTGCGGATATGTTGGTCGCCTTCCCGCTTGCCATATCAAAGAGAAAGCAATCGTTGGTGCGGTCCCTGAATCTGAAAGACCGCTCCTTTTCTTCGAGCGCCGCATTTTCGCGCGTGTTGGAGCCACGGTAGAGGATGGCCAACTTGCCGTCCGGCGACCAGTCGACGAATTGGGTCCATGTATTCGCGTCCTTGGCTAATTCCTCGGCCAGGATACGCCGCTCCGTTCCGTCCGCCTTGATGATGCAGGCCCGCATGGTGGCCTGATTGGAGTGACGCCCGCCTTTGAGGTTCGTGCGAAACTCGGTGTAGCCGATCCAGTATTGGTCCAGCTTTTGCGATTCTTTGTCTTCAATCACGCGCCGGTCGATAGCAAACTTTTGGATGCGGTGATTCTGCGTGTCCACCACGTCGAGGTTTCCGTTCGAGTCCAGCGCAAGCCCGTGAGGCGTGGTGAACTCGCCTTGTCCATGCCCGGTACCGCCCAGGCCGTCCACGCTTATCAGTACGACATTCTTGACCTTGGAGGTGGCAGGCCGCTGCGCTGGGTCTTTCTCCTGTCTAGCGCCTAGCAATAGGTATAACAAGATCGTTAATACCGCGGTCAGGTGGCGCCACATAGTTTTCTCCACACCCCATGGCCGCTGGCGAGGGCCTTTGCCTCGGCGCTCGTGACTGCGAATTTGCCATTTGTGCCACCACAGCACCGGAAGCGTTGCAGCCCCGCAGATTCCCGGTAATGCCGTAGTAAGCACAATCAGGCAAGCAACTTAGCCACATGCGCGGCAGCCCAACAGGGCGTTTTGCGACTGTCCCAAAAGCGCGCAAGGATGGCACATTTACGCGTTTTAACGGCAACATTGCGTCGGTTGTGCACGTCGATCCTGACTGTCGGGACGGCGGCGCTGTCGTTGACTTAAGAAACGTCACTCCCCAGGACGTTGACCGTGCAATTGCAGCCTCTTCCAACCCTGACGACGCATTCTACCGGCTCGGCATGCGACCAAGCGCGCAAACCCAAGAGCAGCCTACCTTTGAGGAGGCCTGG
>JACPZP010000087.1 GCA_016195405.1 Planctomycetota bacterium
AATGGCCGCGTTGAGCTGGCTGCCATCCGGAATCAGCCTGTGCGACTCATCGCAAGGAGCGCCGGGGCTCTTGAGCGGCTTGAGTTCGAGGTAGCCCGATCCCTGGGCGGTTTCGCCGGTAGGGCAGTTGTGGGGGTTGCCGAGCTTGTGCTTCAAGACGCCGCTGCCATCGAGCGCGATCCGCCACAAGCAGCATTCACCCTGGGGGGCTTCCGTCCGCGGTTTCAGCGCCTTTTGCCCCTCCTGCGCCTGACTTGCGATTGAGGCCGTCATCACCCCCGCGAACAGAAGCAGCAGCCAAGTGGAACGTTTCATGGTTCGACCCTCCTAAATAAGGTTGCGGGCTGTAGACTCATGGGGTGCCTGACGAATTGTCTTCGCGTTGGCTGAAAAGGCAATGACCTAAACAGACTAACGGAGATTTGCAGGCGGACTCAGGAGCCGCGCGGTTTTGAGTAGGTCCGCCGAGCCGAGGCGGACCTGTCGCGGCACGCCAACATGGGTCCGGCTCGGCTCGCCGGACCTACGAGTTGCGCGCCGCTTCGATTGCGGCGATGTCGATCTTTTTCATCCGCATCATCGTATCGAACGCGCGCTTGGCGGCAGCTGGATCACATAGATCCGCCATTGAGGCCGAGGCAGGGAATGCCCATCACGGTGAACTCGACCGTCAACACATCCCCTTTCTTCCCGGACGGATAATCTCCCGGCGCCCGTGCGACGCGCCGACGGAGGAATCGGCAAACGTCTTTGCGTAAAAACGCGCCGCGTCCTCGGCATCGCGGTCGTACCAAAGGCAAATCGTGTTCTTTGCTTGCTTTGCCATATCCTTTTACTTTGTCATGAGCGGCCGGAAAAGCACGAGATTCATGTGTTGAGTCAGAGGCTCGGCCGACCTTTTCGCGATCGGGCCATAAAGTTTGCAAGTTTTGTACCATTTCGGCTACTGCAAAGAGATGACAAGGCTTAGACGTGCCGGGGCCGAGACGATCGTGGCACTGCGGCCTTCAAACGGCGATGATCGAGGCCGGCGTCCTCGCGCCTGGCGCAAACTTCGGCCACATGGAGCGCGGGCGTCGGACCGCCGCGCGAAAGGCGCTGACATTACGGCTGAACATGCGGGTTGTCAGAGCCGCGCCCGTTAGGAAGCGGGACTTCGCCGCGGATGCTTCCCGCTTCCTAACGGGCGTGGCTCCGAGTGACCCTGCCCGTCAAAGATGGAATACGTACGTCGCTGATTGACGCTCCGGAAGCAAGATACAATACCTTCACTTCTGCATGTTGAGGAATGTCGCGATAACCTTGAGACCGAATTATGAATCGGACATCGCCCACTCCCTGGAAACCCACCAAAGCCCAGCTTCTCGCCGCGCACAACAAGCGCGTCCCGGATCTCGTCGCCAAGAACCTCATCGTTCTCTTCGCCGGCATCAACCCCGGCCTTTACACAGCCGCCATCGGCCGTCACTTCGGCCGTCCCGGCAACCGCTTCTGGCCGGCCCTCCACGGCGGCGGCTTCACCCCGCGCCTCTTCTCCCCCTTTGAGAGTTCCCTCCTTCTCGATCTCAAATTCGGCATCACCAACGTCGTCGCACGGGCCACCGCTCGCGCCGATGAACTTACCGACGACGAACTTCGCGCCGGCGGCCAGCGCCTCCAGGCCAAAGTCAAGCGCTGGCGCCCCACCGTCGTCGCCTTTGTCGGCATCGGTCCCTACCGCATCGTATCCGGCGTCAAAGACGCCCGCGTCGGCCTCCAAAAGGACCCCTTCGGCGGCAGCCACGCCTGGGTCCTCCCCAACCCTAGCGGCCTCAACGCCCACTACCAGCCCGCCGCCCTCGCAAAAATCTTCGGCGACCTCCGCCTCTGGGCCTTTGCACAGCACGGACGCCGCTGAAATAACGGAGCCGGTCACGGTGGTGGGTCCGGTTGGCCCCGTCACGCTGCACGATGTGTTAACAGGCGGTGCATGTTGCGCGGCTCGCCTGGCGCGAGCGCTGCGCGGAGCATCATCGCCAGTTGCGCGAGAAGGCGGGGGCGGCGTGAAGGGGTTTGGCGTAACAGCGTCAACGCGACGGGAAAGGAAACTACTTTCGGTGCCTGCGCCGAGTTACTGGAGACCCATCAGCCTCCACGCCAACGCGAATAGAACCGCCGCGATCAGCCAGGGATAAAGGTGTCCCGCCGACCACGGGTGCAGCACCGCTGCCGCGGGCCATTTCGGATTGTAGTGCACGTCCACTTCGGTTCCCTCGGGATATTTGGCCAGGGTTCGCCTGGACAAATGGGAGATGCGGGACGAAAAGCCAACCATCATGGTCACGCGGCCGCTTCTATAATGCCGGCCGTTGACGGTGTAGTCGAACAGGACGCTAGGTTTGAACCTGGACACGCCCGGGTCCTCGGTACTGAATTCCGCGACGTGCGCCAGGACAATCTTCCCGCGCGTAGTCGGCCAAGCGCTCGCGCGCACGGACAGCGCCGTGAGGACGATTGCATAGGCGAGAATTGCCAGGCCGAGGACGCCGACGCTGAACGCCCATGGCTCGGCGATCCAGGCCGCGCTGACCCAATCCGCCGCGAGGTTGTAGATCCATATCGCGGCCAGCGGCACGCCGAACGGGAAAAGCATCAGGACGCCGCAGCCCCAAAGCCTGCGGGCGGGAAAGCGTTCCAGTACGGCCTGCTGCGGATCGGCCGGGTTGTAATAGACGATCACCTTCGCTCCGAGCGGATATTGGCCAAGAACGCTCTCCAATTCCGATTCGCTATTGGCTCCGCCAATCATGATGCGGTCGCCACGAAATGACTTACCGTTGGCCTGGTACTCGTACTCCACCAATGGCGTTCTCGCAATTTCGGTGTCGGCGCCGCGGACCGATTCCGTCCCGCGTGAGACGACGCGCGAGGTGACAATCATGCCGTCCGCCGGCAACCAGTGCCGCGTCGCGAAGAGCAGCCAAAGATAGACGATCAGAGCAACCAGGAGCGCCGCCTGGATCGTGCCGCAGACGATCAGCATCCACATGAATCCAGTCCACATGGCGTGGTTCCTCCGAAAATAGATCCGGGTGCCATTTTATACGCGCCGCGGTGAATGCAGCGGCTACGTGCTATATCGCATTCCGTCGGAGGGCGGAACGCCCGTGCTGCTCCTGAATCTCGACACTTCATGGGCTGGACGCCGCCCTGGTACTCGACCGCCGACTCCCCAGACGTGCTGAAGACCGAGATGGCGGCGACCTCCGCTGCTACCTGCGGGCCAAGAGCCAGGTGTTTGAAACGTATGAGACGAAGTGGCGCGGCATCGAGGCCATGTTGCCCACTCTTGCAGTTGCTCGACCCCACTCCGTACGGCCGGCAGGAGACGTGGGAAGACTCACCCGCCGGCTGGCCCCAGGACGAAGCCAGGTCGTGGTGACGGCGCGACGGCCGACTCAACGCTCAGTGGACGCGCAGGAGCGCAAGGGTCACATAGAAGGCACTTGCTTAATCGACACGACTCTGAGGGGTGAGAAAGTAGCGTCGCCCCTCGCCCTCATCACCTCTTCAACCTTGTGCTCGATGTTCGCGAGGCTCAACTCGATGGCGTAGTTTGGATCCTGTCCCTTCCGGGCCCGCTTGCCGAGTTCTTTCAAGAATAGGTAGTTCCTTCCTGTCGTCGCGAGGTTTTTGTCGAGGCATTCCCATCGTGGCTTGATGCAATTCTTCACGTATCGCGGCTCGATGAACGCCTGTAACGCTTTCGCTTCAGCAATCTCGGGTTCCGTGAGCACGAAGCGGGCGGCCCCGGCGATGACGTCGGCCAGTTGGATCGCCACGAGACTCCCCTTGCTGTCGAGAAACTGAACGGGCTTCGGGATCTTCACGAGCGGGCGTTGGACGAAATGGCCCGGATACTCTTCGAGAATCTCCTTCGGAATGCCGCTCATCGCCATGTCACGCATGTTCTCGGCCGACGCTCTGAGGGGCTTCGACTCGTCGCAGCAGACTTCGATCTCCTCGCCGTCGTCGCCCCAGTGGTAGAACGTCTCGGCCAACGCGGCGTCGGAGATGTCCATCGTCCACTTCTTGAGTTCGGGGTCGGCGCCGGCGGTCCTTATCTCTCGCATGAGACCCGTGCGATAGGCGTAGCAGAACGCCATGATGGCCGTAAGCGGGTCGTCGCCATCGGCCAGGTACAGCGGCTGCCGCATCAATCGCTTGAGGTCCTTTGGCTCCATCTTGCCGCGAATGAGACTCTGCCCGTCTTCGAGCAGTTCTTTCGCGACGGCGTTGTTCTCGGTCCACTTCTCGAATATGAACATGCTGATGAAGCGGTGGAAGGCGATGTCGAGGTAGACCTCCTTCTTCGGTCGGAGCACGGGCTCGAAGGTGTACTCGAAGAACTTTCCGGCCGTGCAGAATCGCTTGTCGGCGTGGAACACAGCGAACCGCTTCGCGAGTGTTTCGAGCAGGTATTTCACGGCCGCCTGGCCCTTGGCGCTCCTCCCGAGATTCTCGAACTTCAACTCTGGTGCTTGGGTGCGAGTGTCGCTGCGGATCTTCTTCACGATCTCGATGGCTTCATCGTTCGCGATCGCAACGCTCGCGTAGACGTAGTACCGGTGCTCATCGAGCAGGAGGTTCCCGCCCGAGTAGCCCGATTCGTCGCAAAAGATTGTCAGGGCCATGCTTGTATATCCGCCGTCTTATGCCATGTGGGTGTCTTACGAAAGACGATCGGGAAAAGCTCGGGGTTCGCGCGGGGGGGGATCGATCGTGCCGTCGATCCTCGGCCTCCAGTATAGTTTGATGCGAATCGCGCATTCCCGGATTGAACTGGCGGGAGCCTTCATGGAAATCGAACTTTTCGCAACGCACGAAGGCGGTCACGCCGTCATGCAGTGGTTCGTGGACCCCGAACTGCGTGGCCTGCAAATGACGATCGAGGCCGAGCCGATAACCTCCTCGCAGATTGCGGTGGCTGCGGACCCTTCAAGTCGCGTCACTTGATGGCGGATCGTGGAGATGCCATAGATGGGGCGCCAGTCCATAGCTTCCTCATATTTGGCCATTGGGTCGCGGCGAGGCGCGGCCGGAACAAGTCTCCGAAGGTTCGAGGTCGCTGCTCCTTCTCAGCCCCGGCCACCCGTGGAAGCGCGCAACGGACATCGCCGTGCGCGCCGCAGTCGAGGGGACATCGATTGGGACCGACGCAGCGCACGTCTGACTCCTGCCGGGGCAAGGGAGGCTAACTTTGGTCGAATGACGCGTCCGCTTTTTCTGCCATAGCTTCGTGACCGCGGAGCAATTCCATGCCGATGTCATCACAGACCTTGAGCATGCAATGGCATGCAACGAGCCCATCGAGATTTGGGTGAGCGGTGAGGAACGCAACGGTAACCATCGTCAGCGAAATCGCCATCAGATGGCCCGGATCGGTCAGTCCCGCGTCGCTCGCGCCAGCGAGGAGCATTCCCGGTGTATCCTCCGGTAGCCCAAGCGCAAAGTGCAGACCATGAGATCCGGCATGAACGCTCTTACACGCGAGACGGAACCAGGGCCGCCAGTGGGCCATGTCGAGGCTGGCTTCGATCTGGGTAAATGTCGGCCGAGGATTGTCCAGTGCCTCGGCTGCCCAACCATAGTCCTCCCTGAACGACGCACCATACTTGGCGATCGCGGCGTCCGATTTCTTCTTCAGTTTCGCCATCTCTTCAGCGGAACACGGGTCGTAGCCAAGTGTCTCGCAGTGCTGTTGATACTCCAGGGCGGCGCGGAAGCGTTCCACCGCGGCGTGATCGAGATAGCGCTTCGACGTATCGCCCTGATGCTCCAGTAGGAATTGCGCCGTCACCGCAAGTTCTTGCAGAGACCGCCATCGTGCGTGGGCTCCATCCGCGTATCCGGCTTTCAAGAGACATACGATCTCTCGCGCGGTCCGGCATGCGCGGCAATGGAGTGCGGTCAGTACGTTCATCAATAAGGGCTCAGGTGGGACCTCTTCCTCCGTCGATTCGTGTTGAAGATCGCCAAGGTACATTTCCCCGGCCTCGTGGGCCATCGTGATGAGCATGTCGAGTCGGTTTAGGCCTTCTTTCCATCGATCGTGGAGTCGTTCTTCGAATGCGCGCTGCGCCCCGTGCCACTCCTGAAGCGCTTGCGGCAGTGCGTTGTACAACGATTGCAGGATACGCGGCGAGAGCTCCTCGACGACACGCATGACAGCCCCCCCTGTGGCAACTTCGTGCGTGGTTTCGAGTTCATGCATCGCTCGGTCAACGTCTTCGTCCGTAATCGCAATGGTTTGGTCGGGCTCAGCCCCCGGCAATTCGACGCTTTTCACGCCTTGCATGATGGAATGAACGAGCGACATGTGGTGCTCGTCCGACACTGATAGCCCGCGGTTTCTAAGGATGTATCGCAGCAGCTGGGTCATCAATGACCCGTCCGTCCACCGCTCCTCCATTGCGCGGCGTAATTCATTGTGCAGAACTCCCATAGTTCTCCCTCTTCTCTTCTTAAGGGACGATTCAACGCAGGATCGGTCTGGAATCGGTCTTGGCTCGCCATCGGCATCATCCATTCACTCGAACAAAGTCTCGCGGAGCACCTTGCTTTCTGGAGTGTCATCTCCAAGGATGCGATGCTTCTGGATGAACGGAATCCAATGTCTGAAACCAAGGTGAACTACTTCGACTGCGTCGAGGATCTTTCGACCATCCGAGTATGCCATTTCGACTCGATATGCAATGGGGACTGGATTCGTCACGAGCAGTTCCTCTTCCTTGATCGCCCCGTCATAGAACATTTCCAGCGGGCCGCTGCGGCTGGTGTCGTAGGCAACGCCGGTGAGCTTTGGCGAAAGTCCAGACCGGTTTTCGGTGCGGCCATGCTTCTTCCAGTTTGCCAAATCGGCGCACACGAGCAGGTCCTCGTTAGTCTTCGCCCATGCGTCAACGTCGCCGAGCGTTTTAGTGGCTCTAAGCCATTGGTGCAGTCGATCCTTGAGGTGCCACACGCTCTTTGCGACGCTGCAAACCGAATCCATCACACGTTCGTTCGGCGTGCGCAAAGTTCCCAGACTGCTGAGTCGCAGCCCAGTGAACTTGCGATGCGGGCGCCGGGTAAAATTGACGTAATATCGCGGCCCATCTGACGGACGAGCGGGTTCCAACTCAAAGGTGTCGAACGGTTTTCGAAGGTCAATGAATTGGCAAATAATGCTCCGAAGCTCGGCACGCAATTCTTGGCCGATGGCGTCGGCGCGTAAGGCCTTGCTCGCTTGAACAGCCATGTCGATTCCTCCAACCCTCTGGGCCATCTTAAGGATACCAAAAGGCCGCCCGATGTTCGCGCCGGCGCGAAGTTGGGATAGCCAAGTGATTATTAGCCTTTGGCGCAGCGCGAGGGCGCGAACGTGAACAGGAACGCACCAATCTGCAATGCGTTTCGACACCTCGAAGCCAGTTCTCATCAGGCCTAGTGGGCTCCGGTCCCATCGCCCTGCTCGATCAACCGTCGGAGAACGGTCTCAGACAGCACGGACAGTGACCGTCAAAACCCTTGACGAGTGCTGAAAACGCCGTGGGCTGCGGAATGGTCATGATCGCCCCGAACGCCAAGGGGGCGCGATGTGCGTAATGGCGATAAGGTGATGGCGCCGACCGAATGACCGATGCAATCGCCGTTTGAGTGGTCGCCCGCCTGGGCCGACAGGTAACGCACCATTCCGACTGCCTATCTTGTAGCCAACTTGCCGCTACTTACGCTCCCACCAAAGCGCTAAACGCGACGCCATAGCGCCGCGGACCAAAGCCCTCGCTATGAATAACAAACGCCATTTCGCGGTCCAGTTTCAGGGACGCCGCACCCATTGCATAACTCTGATGACGGGGAGCGAGCAAGGAAAAAGAGAGAAACTCATGCGCATGATTTCACGTTTGGCAGTTGTTCTTGTCGCTGCTTCGTTCTGTGATGGTGTGGCATGGTCCCAGCCGGTGCCGGCACTGATTCCGCGCGGGGCCTTTTTTGCGGAGCCAGACAAGCAGCAAGTCATGCTCAGCACCGATGGCAAATGGGTCGGTTACCGGGCGGCCAGCGGCGGCACGACAAATCTTTGGGTTGCGGCGGTGGACAAGCCGGCCGAGGCCCTTGTTGTCACCAAACAGAAGGGCGACCCGGTGATCGACTACCGCTGGGCCAACCGGAGCGCCTACGTGCTGTATCGCATTCCGTCGGAGGGTGGAACGCCCGTGCTGCTCCTGAATCTCGACACCGGCGAGTCACGGAATCTCACGCCGGGAAAAGGCGTCACGGCGTCGATCGAAAAATTGAGCCCGGAGCATGTCGATGAGGTGTTGTTGCGCGTCAAAGAATCGGGCCAGGCGAAATTCGAGTACCGGCGTCTCAATTTGCTCACCGGCACGGCCGACATCGCATTCAAAAACGAGCGCGGCTTCGACCGCGTGTTGTTCGACGACCACTGGCGGCCGTGCGTCGCCGTGCTCCAGAAGCCGAAAGCCGGCTTCGAACTGTGGCAGCCAGACAACCAAGGCGAATGGGCGGCCTTCGCCAAATTTCAAGACGGTCCGGAGTCCGATGCCTCGCAGCCGATCATGCTCGACCCGACCGGAAAAACGCTTTATCTCACCGATAACCGAGGCCGAGACAAGGCGGCATTGGTGAGCATTGACCTGGCAAGCGGCCAGGAAACCGTGCTGCTGACCGACCCGTTCGCCGACGTGTTGCCGGCGTTGCTCTTCCATCCCAAAACCGGCCGCGTGCAGACAGCTTCATCCTATTTTGGCCGCTTGCGCCGGCATTTCCTCGACCCCACGCTGCTGCCGGATTTCGAGTATTTGCGAAGCGTGGCGCCCGGCGACACCGGCATCTTGTCGCCCTGGGGAGGGCGCAGCCTGGACGACCGCACGTGGCTCGTCGCATTTCTGGATGGAGGGCCGACTCGTTATTACGTGTACGACCGCGCGAAGCGACAGGCGACGTTCTTGTTTTCGGAAAACAAGACGATGGCAGCGCACACCCTGGGGCGACGACAGCTGGAAGTCATCACGACGCGGGACGGGCTGGAACTGCCGGCGGATCTATATTTCCCGAAAGACGCCGTCACGGCAGGAAAGACGCGACCCAAGCAGCCGTTGCCAATGCTGATGTACGTCCATGGCGGCCCCTGGAGCGCGTATCCCTGGAACGATTGGAACACGAACCGGTGTTTGCAACTGCTGGCGGATCGCGGCTACGCCGTGCTGCGCGTGGAGTTTCGCGCGTCGAAAGGCCTTGGGCGCAAGATCAGTGAAGCGGGGACGCGGGAATGGGGGCTCAAAATGCAGGACGATCTGATCGACGCCGCGGATTGGGCCGTCAGCCAAGGGATCGCCGCCCGGGATCGCATTGGCATTTGGGGTTGGTCCTACGGCGGTTACGCCGCCTTGCAAGCGCTGGCGACATCCGATCGGTTCGCGTGCGGGATGTCGTTGTACGGCCCGACAGAACTGGAGTCGTTCATCGCTGAAGCCCATCCGATCGCTCGGGGGCCCTGGCGCAAGTTGATCGGCGACGACACCACGGCGGAGGGGCGTGCGCAACTGAAGAAGACTTCTCCGTTCCATTACGCGGAAAAATTTGCCAAGCCGGTGTTGATCGCGCAGGGAGCGAAGGACGTGGTGGTGCCCAAGAAGCAATCCGACCGATTCGTTGCGGAATTGCAGAAGCATAAGAAACCGGTGACGTATTTGCTCTATCCCGACGAGCCGCACGATATCCAACAACCAAGGAACTGGATTTCCCTATTCGCAGTGGCGGAACGCTTCCTCCACGACCATCTCGGCGGTCGATACGAACCCGTCGGCAACGACATAGAAGGGTCAAGCATCAAGGTAGTGGCTGGGGGCTGATGAATGGGGAAAAAAAAGGTGTCAGGACCCTTTTTCGCGCTCGAAAAAGGGTCCGGACACTCCGGACACTTTTTTTCCAATCATCCGGCTCTTGCTGCTCGGCGGTCTCAGCGTTGAATAATCCGGATTAAAGACTGGCGAATTAGGAATGCAGGACGAAATGGGCCTTCCTCCCTCCATTGTACCATGCGGAAACGAGCGATTGCTATGTCCGTAGTCGGGTGATTGACGGAATTCGCCAAAGATTATCCGCCAAGGCCCAGGGGGTATATGAGTTTGGACCTGTGAGTCCCTGACAATAACTCGGCCATAAGGATTTGATCTTGAACGGCTTATGTCGAGGAGCTGCCCGCCAAAGTGCGTGGCGGGGATGGCGGGCAGGTGGCGCTCTCGACCTACCATGCCAGTTCAATCATCCTCCGCGACTTTGACCGGCTTTCCCCCATTCTGCTTCTCGAAGAACTTCAGATACTTCGAAAGCGGAAACAGGCCAATCTCTTTGCGAATCTCCTCCACGCGTCCGGCATCCTCCAGCGGCATCAGGACTAGCTCGCCGCTGTCGTTGGTTCCAAGCTGCGAGCCGTACCGCTGCTTCTCGCCGAGGTTGACTTGCAACCGGTCGTAAAGCAAGGCGTATGGTTGGGCGTCGAGCTGCTTGGCTTTCACGTCTTTTTCAATCGGGGGCAAGGCGGCCAGCATGAGTGGGATGTGGCCGCTGTGCTGCACGATCAGGAAGGCGTGGTGCGCGGTCTTGGCGCCGAAGCGCTCGACGTCGATCCAACCTACATCCCCGATGAGCTTGATGAGATACTTGGTGTTGTCGGCATCGACCTTCGGCATGTCCTTCATCTTGTCTTTGTTGGTGCGAACCTCCTGGTCGATCTTGCCGCGCCGTGCGAGTTCCTCGCGGATGGAGGCGACTTGATCTTCGGGAATGTCCTTAGAACTGCTCAGCGTCAGCGGCTTGAGTTGCACGTCCACGGGAGCCTTGTCCATGCGCCGGTACCTCGTCATTTTCCCATCAGGCAATTCGCGTAGCGAGAGCGCTCGGTCCTTCAATTCATACCCGTATACTTTCTTGCTCGCCCAATAGCGAAAGGTAAGTTCTCCGGGTTCCCAACTCACCCGTTTGATCTTGAGAGATTCCGGCTGGCCGACGCGCACGCTGATAGACTTAGCCGGCTCGAAATGGATGACCTCCTTCTCTTCGTCTTGATTTTGCCAGCTTCCGAGCAAGGACAGAGGAACCTCGCGCGATGCGGTGTCTTTGCCGAAGGCCCGAATCAGGGCGGCGGCAAACTCGTCGCGCCACATGGCGTCATCGTGTCCGGCGACGCGCGAGACGAACACCACCGGCACGTTCAGCTCCTTGAGCTTGTCGGCAACTCCTAACGTGATCTTGTGGAAGCTCTTTTCCCAGGTGCCGGCGGCAAGGTGGAAATATGGCAAGTCGGCGGCTTTGGCTTTTGGCTCCGACGAACGAATGCCGGCCACTGAAAACGCGTAAACGTGGCCGAACAACTCGGGATGGCGCAGGCCCATCTCGGCCGAGAAGCGGCCGCCGTTGGAGACGCCGTAAACCGCGCGTTCTTTGCGGTCGCCGCTGGCACCCAGCTCTTTCTCCGCCCAGGCGCGCACTTCCTCGGTGAAGAATTTCTCGTGCTTGGCGAAGCGACCGTCGTCGACTCCAGGCAAGTATTCGCAGGCCCGCAAATCCTCCTTGATCTTGTAGGGCTTGCCCCGGTCGCCGCGATAACTGCCGCTGGAGACGCCGACGACGATCATCGGGGGCAGCTTCCCGACGAGAATCAAGGGCTCGACGATGTCGCCGTTGGTCATGCCGTCGGCGGCGTAGACGACCGGATAAGATTTCGTGGGATCGTGGCCCGGCGGAAGGTAGATCTTGATCTTCCTTTTCTCGTTTAGGATCTTGCTTTCGATGTCGAGCGTTTTCTCCGTGCCCTTCAGCTCTTTGGCCCCGGCCGGCGCTGGCGGCGCTTTGGGCCCGCGCCATTTCTCGAAGTTCAACGCCTGGCCCGGCTTGAACGCGGGCTCGCCCTTTTTCCCCGGCGTCAGCGCATAGGAGAACACTCCTTTTTCCAAGCCGGGGCGATCGATCGTCAGCGTCCATACGTCACTGTCTAGCAGCCGCCGAAGCTGCTTCGACTCGCCGCCTACGATCAGCGTCACCTGCTCGGCATCGCCCTGGAAGAAGAACGTGGCCTTGTCGCCGTCGGTCCAGACGGGCGTCTTCTCCTTTGCCCGGCGATCGATTAGGTCTTGAGCGGTCGGATCATCGGCAGCGCACGTTAACGCGGAAAGGAACAATATGGGAACGAGTGAAAAGACAAAATGACTTCGTTTCATGTGGTTCTCCTGGAATGAGTTCAAGCCTCGCCGAGGAATAGACGTTCTCATGCATCACATAGCATTGATTAACTTTGATGGTTCGACAGTCTAGGTTAGCGTGCACGATCCGCACCACTATTAACCCGACGCGCAAGCGAGAGAGCAACGAAGGACGTTTTCCCTCGCTGGCGCGTCGGGTTAGCGTACTGCACATTCGCGTCTAAATAGATTCAAGACGGTCAGGTTGGGAAACCTTCGGGAGAATTCAAGTGCGCGCTGTTTTCACAGTCATAATCGTGGCGGGAATCGGCCTTCTAGGTGCAACAAACGCGCAAACGGCCGAGCTGACTACGCTCCTGGCCCGAATCCACTCGGTCGGCAAGGAGGGGAAAGGCAACGCCGACGCCGCCCGAGCGTGGCGCGAGTTGGTGAAGGAAGGGCCCGACGCGCTCATGGAGATTCTCACCTCATTGGACGATGCCAGCCCGACGGCGGCGAATTGGCTGCGCTCGGCCATCGACGCGATCGCCGAGAAAACTCAGCTAGCCGGTAAACCGCTGCCGGCCGCCAAGTTCGAAGCGTTTGTGCGCGAGACGCGCCACTCTGGACAGGCCCGGCGTCTGGCCTATGAATGGTTGGTAAAGACCGACGCAACTGCCGCCGGCCGTCTCTTGCCCGGGATGTTGAATGATCCAGGCGCGGAGCTGCGCCGCGAAGCCGTCGAACTCGTTCTTAAAGACGCTCACAAGCTGTTCGACAAGGACGATAAGCCTGGTGCGATCGCCGCCTACAAGAAAGCCCTCGAATCGGCCCGCGACATCGACCAGATTCAGCTCATCGAAAAGCGCTTCAAGAAAATGGGGGTGGAATTCGATCTGACCGCGCACCTCGGCTTCATCACTCGTTGGATGATCGCCGGCCCGTTCGACAACACCCAAGGCAAGGGCTACCACACCGAGTTTCCGCCGGACAAAGGCGTCGATCTCAAAGCCGTCTACACCGGCAAGGACAAAAAGGAAGTGCGCTGGCAGGAATTCGTGACGACGCAACCGTTGGGCGTGGTTGATTTCAAGAAGCCCATCGGCGCCCTGCAAGGCGCCCTCGCCTATGCATACACGGCAGTGAATTCGGAGAAGGAGCAACGCGTCGAAATCCGCTGCGCCAGCGGTCCCGCCGTCCGCATTTATCTCAACGGCAAGGAAATCTACACGCGCGAGGAATACCACCACGGCGTGGAACTCGACCAGCACATCGCCCCAGGAGTCCTCAAAGAAGGCCGCAATGAAATCCTTGTGAAAGTCTGCAATAACGAGCTGAAGGAAGACAAAGACGAACCGTGGGCATTCCAGCTTCGGATTTGCGATGCGCTGGGAACGCCGGTGCGCATCGCGGTGGTGACGGGGAAAAGATAGCGCAAGACAATTCTCGCTTTACGTTCGTTGGGGCGGAATTAGGCACGTTACTTGCCTTTTCACGCAAGCGTCGATTGACTCGTCGCATTGATCTTGCAAGCCCGCACAACTCACGCTTCGCATGAGGTGGGCCTTTTGCGAAGCGAGCGGCCGATGTTTGCGCAATTGACTTCCCGTTCAACGCCAGAGGGGTGCGAGCCGACCTTACAAATTCTTCAATTTCGGAACGGGCATTTTCTTCATTTGCACTTTCGTTCGAAGGCAGCATGGATACCGGAGCTGCACTTCACCATTCACAGGAGGCTTCTCATGTCGTTTCTATTCCCGCGCACAATCCGACGGCCGTTTCGCTCCTCTCATTTCTTCTGGCATCTTCGGCCTGAGGTCGAAGCACTAGAGGATCGCTGCGTTCCAAGCACGGCGTATTTGGCCACCGACTTGGTTTCCGACCAACCGGGCGTGGCGCCGATTCTGGACCCGAACCTCGTCAATGGCTGGGGAATTGCCGTTAGCCCCAACGGCGGCGCATTCTGGGTATCGTCCAATGGCAAGGACTTAAGTGTGCTTTATAACGGGGACGTGAACGGCAATCCGCTCGCCAAAGTTCCCTTGGAGGTAAACATTCCAGGCGGAGCGCCTACCGGCCAGGTTTTCAACGGCACTGGTGATTTTCAGATAAGCGCCGGCGGAGTCACCGCTTCCGCGCTGTTTATTTTCGCGGCCGAATCGGGCATCGTAAGCGGCTGGAACCCGGGCGTGCCGCCGCCAAGCCCCTCGCACGACGCTCAAATCGGCTATCAGGCGCTCGACGGCGCGATCTACAAAGGAATCGCCTTGGCCAACCACGGAACTGGTAATTTCCTCTATGTCGCCGACTTCCACAACAACAAGATCGACGTTTTGGACAGCACCTTCACGCTGACCCATCTCGACGGCTCCTTCACCGATCCGAAGCTGCCTGCCGGTTACGCGCCCTTTAACGTCGCGGCCATCAACAACCAGCTTTACGTCTCCTATGCCAAGCAAGACGCCGACGCGGAAGACGAGGTTGCCGGCCCGGGCCGCGGCTTTGTCGACGTCTTCGATCTCAACGGACACTTTGAAGAACGGCTGATCTCGCGCGGCAGACTCAACGCTCCTTGGGCGATGGTTCTCGCGCCCGCAGGCTTCGGCGATTTCAGCGGCGACCTTCTCGTCGGCAACTTCGGCAATGGCCGGATCAACGCTTACGATCCCAACACCGGCGCTTTCAAGGGCACGCTCAGCGAGTCGCCGGGCCACCCGATCGTGATCGACGGGCTGTGGGGGCTTGCCTTCGGCAACGGCAAGACCGCGGGCAGCCAAACGACGCTCTACTATGCCGCCGGACCTGACGACGAAGCGCACGGGCTGTTCGGCAAAATCACGGCCAACGCGGCAGGAACAAATCCGGTGCAAGCCGCGCTGACCGACGGCAATCTGATCATCACGGGAAGCCGCGACAATGATCGAGTCGAGGTGGAATTGAACCGAAAGGGCGACCAGGTAATCGTCGAGTCGCACGAGCACAAGATCGGAACTTTCGCGCTTGCGGAAATCAGCACGATTCAGTTCCAAGGCTTCGCGGGTAACGATCACATCACGGTCAGTCCGCGGATCACGGTCACGACGATCCTCGACGGCGGCGCCGGCGACGACGTGCTAGTCGGCGGCGGGGGCAACAACATCCTGCTCGGCGGGCCCGGCGATGATGTGCTCATAGGCCGCGGCGGGCGCGATATCCTCATCGGCGGCGACGGGCGCGACGTGCTGATCGGCGGCTTCAACGACGATCTCTTGATCGGCGGCTCGACGGTCCACGACGGCAACACGGCAGCGCTCTTGCAGATTCTCACCGAATGGACGTCGACCGAATCTTATAACACGCGCATCGACAAGCTGCGCAACGGCACCGGCGGCTTGCCGAACCTGGACGCGACCACGGTTATCGACGATGGCGTTGTCGACATTCTCTTTGGCGGACGTGGACTTGATTGGTTCTTTACAGGAGCGGGTGACCTGACTCCGCGCAAGATAGCCGCCGAGCAGGTGAATTGAGGCGCCTGTTAAAGTCGCAGTTCCCTCGGTCCCAAACACCTGATTGGGACCGAGGTCGTGGGAGGTTGGTCTCGCGTCAGTCATGAGTCGAAGGCCCTGTTCTGTGACTGTATCCCTCAATGTCTTGGCCTCGAAGTTGAATATGTCCCTGACGATTGCCGTTGTCCGCCTTCTTTTTTGCGAGTCTAATGAGGGCATGGGCCGGCGACGCGGGAAACGAGCAACGACTGACGCGTGGGCGGGGCACGAACTCCCGAACCTCGACGAGCGTCTGTGTACCGGCTGTAAGCTATGTGTGGCCATTTGCCCGACCGATTGCCTGGAAATGGCGGGGCCCTTGCCGTGGTTGCCGCGTCCCGGCGCTTGCGTCAGTTGCTCGGCCTGCGTGCTTGTCTGTCCGGCAAAGGCGCTGCGGATGGAGAATTGCTCGGCGTCCGCTTAGAAAGCGGTAGAGTCATGGATCTAATCGACTTTTATCTCGAGCGCGCGCCGGACGATCGCGGGCGCTGGCTGCACGAAATCTGGGCCTGGGATTTTGAAGCGCTCGAAGACGTCCACGACTACATCCAAGAGCTGTTTCCGCTGCGCGAGCGAAGCCGCTTTCAGCCGACGGCGCCGATTTTGGATGACAGGATCGCGGGGGAGTTTCGCACGAATCCGATGATTCGTGCCAATCTTCGGAAGTCCTTCGACAGGATGCTTAACTTCTATGGGTTTCGCTGGGATGAAGCCTGGACGCGGATCGTTCCGGCAGAACATTTTCGAGAACGCTCGAATAACTGGTTGTTTCCGGAGGATCACAACCATCTGCGGATTACGCGAATTCTGAAGTCTCTGACGTTGTGCGGGCTGGAGGCGGAAGCGCGTGAGTTCTTGGAAGCGTTGCTGGCGGCGGTGGATGAGCAAAGCGTGACGTGGGAGACGTTGCAATTTTGGCGGGAAGCGGTGTCGTAGCTGGATGGCGGGAACTCAAGACGAGAAGCGAGCGCGAAACGTAAACCTCAGGGAAGGAATGCCGCCACGATTTCATTTAGTTTTTCCAGGGGCTGCGGCGGGAAGAGGACGTGGGCGGCGCCCAAGTCCCAGCAGAGGCCGGCGAGCGTCGGGTGATCGGTGTCGCCGACGACGATGACGGCGGTGGCCGGAAAGAGCTGTGTCACTTGGGCCAGGAGCGACATTTCCTGTTCGAGGTTGGCGCCAAGTTTCAAGACGAGAAGACCGCCGCCGCCTTGTCGGAGTAAGTTGAGGCAAGTTTTGGCATGACGCACGTCGCGCAGCCAGACGGAACGGGCCCGGGCGAACTCGCTGAACTGATCGGCGAGCCGGCCCTGACTATCGTAAATCAGAAGCTGCGCGCGGTTCATTATTCCCTAGGTTCCTTGTCCGCAATGCCGAGGGCTTCCATGCGGCGGAGCAGGCGCGGACGCCATATCGAAAGCAGCTCCGCGGCCCGCGTCTTGTTGTTGTCCGCCATGCGGAGGGCTACGGTCATTAGCCGTTTTTCCACTTCTTCCAGCGTTATGTCGAGTGGGGTCAGCTTCTCGACGTGCACGGGTTCGCCGCGGAGGTAGAATGGCAGATCGCCTGATTCGATTTTGTCCCCCTTTGCCCGCGTACATGCTCCAACGAGCACCTGATGCAATTCCGCCAAGTTCCCGGGCCAGGAATGACTGGCTAGGTGATTCATCGCATCGGGCGTTAGTCCTTTTGGAGTTTTTTCCGACACGGCGGCGGCAGTAGGCAAGAAGCGCTCCACCCAAAGCGGCAACTCGGTCAACCGATCGCGCAGAGCAGGCACGGTCAAGACCAGGGCGCTTGCGCCACAAAAGAGTTCGTGTAGCAGCCGGCCCGGGGCGACGTCCTGGCCCGGTTCGGCACAGATTCCAACCAGCAGGCGCGGCAGGCGCTCGACCCCCTCCTCCGTCACCAGCCACTGGGCCAGTTGTGCTTGATGTTCGCGGGCAAGCCGGTCGGCGTCTTTCAAGTAAACCGTGGCCACGTTGGCCCGCGCCGTGAGTTCGGCGCGGAAGAGCAGGTCGGCGACGATGCCGGACGGAAGGTGGGCGCAGTCGAGACAGGCGAAGAAATGCTGCCGGGCCGAAATCTGCTCGTGGATGGCGCGGGCAATCCATTTCTTGCCGGCGCCCTTTGGGCCGGCTAACAAAACCGGCACTCGGCTCTTCGCGGCGAGGGCGATTTGGGCGCGAAGGCGCTGCATGGCCGGGTCGTCGCCGATCCATTGATCCGGGCCAAAACGAGCCGCCGCCCGCTCGCGAAGTTGCAGGATTTTCTCGGGGATCGGCTGCCGCGCCTGGCGCGTCATCTCGGGAATGATCTCGATCTTGCCGAGAATGCCGAGAGGCTCGCTTTCGCCGCGAAGAGGGATGAAGCAAATCCGCCAAGCGCTATCTTCTCCCGGAGGATGGCGGCGCGACTGGCTGATGCGGCCCTGATAGACTTCCGTGGGCGGAACCATGGCCGCCAGGATTGTTTCGTGCCGTTCGGTGAGAATCCCGCGCGGCCGCCGCCGGCACACCTGACCCTTTACATCTGCAAGCTTCAACCCGGTCAGCGTCTCCCAGGCACGGTTGACGAATAACACGCGCCGGCGACGATTCAAGAGAAAGAGCGGTTCGGAGGATTGTTGAAAGAGAGATTGCCAGCGAAAGGCCGCTTCTTCTGGCCTCGGTTCGGCAGGGCTCATGGTGCGGTCGCCGGATTGGCCATGAGATAGGACAAGAGCCACAACACCGCGCCGATGCCAACGAGAAACACGACCATCCGGCTGCCCCAGCGGAAAGCCTCGATGAAGATGCTGCCCCAATCGTCATAGCGGGTGGCGCTATAGACCAGGCTGATGACCAAGACCAGGATCGGGAGCTGAGCGTACATGGACAGCGTCAGCACGGAAGCGAGGATCATTTCGGCGCAGCCTCCTCGGCCGGCGTCTTGGGTTTGCCGTCAGGCATTCTGATGCCGTAGGCTGGGCCGGCGAAGGCGTCGTAAATCACCAGTATGTTCAGCATCCCGGCGATGACGGTATAGATCCAGCCGAGGTCGGGCGTTTTGTCGCTATTGACGAGAAACGTGTTGACCTCCGTTTCATCTGGCTGTCTTTGGTAGTTTTGCCAAAAGGTCTTCATTTCTCGGTCAGCCGCAAAGCCCATGTGCCCCGGCGGCGGCGCTTTGTAGAACTGCCAGATCGCGGGCCATGCGGCGACGCCGATCCAGAACTGGCCGGCGTAGTGCCAGCGATTGTTGACGACGCTTTGGAGGGGGTTGTCGCCGTCGCGGTTGTCGCCGTGCGGCAAATAAACGTTTTGCCAGTTACCCATCGCCTCGCCGACGTGAAACAGGCCGAGCAGGCAAACAAGGAACAAGAGCCCCTTGCCGGCACGGCCTTGCACGATCTGGCCCAGGCCCGGAACAAGGTAGCTTAACAAAGCGCCCGTGACCGAATAGGTTTGTCCCATCACTTCTTTTTTTACAGGGGAACTATGGAATTTACCAGGTCCAGCCGAGCCAATCCTTGATGAGCCAGGCGAGTGCCAAACCGATCATGCCGAGTCCCGCGATTCCGAGCGAATTGCGGCCAATGGGGTGGCGCAGCAATCCGCCCACGGGACCGAAAAGCATGGTGCACTGGTCGAAGACACGGTTGGCCCAAACCAAGGGCTGAAGGCATAAGCTCAGCAGCGTCCATTCCGGCAGGGGCCGAGGCTCCACTGGCGGCGTGCTCATGGCCAATATCGAAGGGGGCATCAATTCGTCGGGCAGGAGGTCCAGCGCCGGCTCGACTGCGACTTTTTCGCTAGCGGGCGCCGACCGCGCATCCGTCAGATAGCTCGCCAGTTCGTCCGTCTCCAGCGGCAAGGCTTGCGATTTAAAGCTCGGCGCGGTGGAGTGCGGTTCGGCCGGCTCCGTCGTCGCCTGTTCGGAAAAGGCAAGCTCGGGCGCGGCAAACTCCGGAATCGCATAAAGCGGAATCTCGCGCTCCGGCGCCGCGGTAGGCGCTTCTAGGCCCATTCCCATTTGCATGGCGGCGGCGTCGGACTCGGTGGAAGGTTGCGGGTCGAGCAGCGTCATTGTTGCCGACACCGTGGCGCCGTGGAAATCGGGCCCGAGCAGCGGCTGGCTCTCCAAATCGTTCACCGGCAGCGCCAACATTCGCTCCATGAGCGAGTCGAGTTCGTCGAGCATCTGACGGGTGTGTTCAAGCGGAGAAGCGTTCTGCGGAGAAACATTCTGAGGAGAAGCGTTTTGGGACCGGGGCGTGTGTGTGCCGGCCATGGCAACCTCACGGTATTCCTAGGACGGTTTTGCAAACCGTCCAAACGGATTGAAAATCCGTCCTACACTCTACGGACGGATTGGAAATCCATCCTACACCTCGGCGTGGAAAGACCACGTGGGGCCGCGTATCCTAGCAGAAATGTCCGAACGATTTTACATCAATTGCCCGCTGGCGCCGGGGCCGCTGCAACTGGCGGGTCCGGAGGCGCACCATCTTGCCACGGTTTGCAGGCTTGGCGCCGGTGCTGAAATCCGTTTGTTCAACGGCGACGGCCAAGAATACCCGGCGCGCATCGCAACCAAGGAACGCCGCGCGGTGATTCTCGAGGTCCTTGGCGAAGAACCCGTCAATCGGGAATTGCCGTTTCATCTGGAGATTGCAGCATCTTTACCCAAGGGCGATCGCGTTCAGTTCTTGGTGGAAAAGCTCACTGAACTGGGAGTTACGACTTTCGTTCCATTGCTGTGCGAACGCGCTGTGGTTATCCCAGGCGAAGGAAAGCTCGAACGCCTGGCACGACACGTCATCGAGGCGAGCAAGCAATGTGGTCGCAACGTGTTGATGCAGGTGAGTGCACCGGTGGACTGGGCAAGCTACTGTCGCGGCGGCGAAGAAGGTGAAATGCGGCTCCTGGCTCACCCAGGGTCGCATGAAGTCTCGCAGCAGCAGATCCACGCGAACAGGATTCGCTGTTCCATCGGTCCCGAAGGCGGATTCACGGCGAACGAAAAAGAAATCGCGTTAGGTTTCGGTTGGCAGCCAGTCGCTTTGGGGCCGCGAACTCTGCGCGTCGAGACCGCAGCCATCGCCATGGCGTTATCAGCAGTTCTCACAAAGAAAGCGTAGACCGACTTACTCTTGGTTGAGGATCATTCGCTGCGGAATGGTGGCGTGGAGGCGAATGCTGAAAGTGAGATCGGCGTTGCGCTGCACCTCGACGCGTTGGTCGCGCAGGTAAATGCGGGTCAGTTGATTGGCGTCGTAAACCGAGACGTAACGAGTGCCCGCGGGCAAGCTTTTGTCGGCGATCGACTTGCCCGGATTGACCTGAATGGCCTGGCCGCGGCGCGGCATGTTGTTCACCAGAGTCCAGCTTTGCACGATGACCGCGACTTTGGTGTCATTGCGGAAGCTTAGGCTGACAGGCTGATTCTGATTCTGCGAATGCGATGCGCCGGGAACGAGCGACAGGGCCAACAACCCGAGGCAGATTCTCGAGAACAGCAAAAGTCGCATGTTCAAGCTTCCTGTTTTAGACCGCATGCCCCAGAAAGTCTCCGCAACGATCCATCCACGGAATGAACGCCGAAAACCACTTCACTTGCGCAAACGATTGACAATTTCAGCGTAGCATAATCGACGTAGGTATTTCAAAGCGAAAAACTTAAGTTTCCCGCAAGGAATGATGTGGACAAAAAAACACCTCCCGAAAAGCAGGAGGTGTTGGTGATTTGTTACGTAGGACGGATTCTTAATCCGTCCTTAGTCCACACGGACGGATTGCAAATCCGTCTTTCAAAGCATCACTTGGACTCAACCTGTGTCGGGCCGCCGCTAGTCTGGATCAAGTGATTGACCTTGTCGCGATATTGCGACGGCACCCGATCAGCGCTTTCGTAGCGATTGCTCGTGTTGCCGTCCTGGATGTGAATCTCCTGCGGCGCTGCCTTACCGCCCTCGACTTTGCCAATGATGGTGATGATCAAGCTTCCTTCCTGGTGACGCGTATTGAAACGGTCGATGTTACGGAAGATGGTCGTCACCACGCCGTGACTCCGGCCCAGGGCGCGGCTGGAGGTCCAAGCCCGGTCTTGCAAGATTCCCGGAAGGGCGAACCACGCTTCCTGGGCTTGCTTTTGCAGCAAGTCGGCCACGGGGATCCCTTTCAGGTTTTCTTCCTTTCCTTTGCGAAGCACCTTCAAATCGAGGTTGCCGTCCTTCTTTAGGGATTCCAGCATCTTGTTGAACTTGGCGGCGTCGGACGCGACGTCTTGATGCAAGAGGAGGATGTCGTTCACCTTAATGCCAGCCTTGGCGGCCGGAGAATCGGACTGAACTTCCTGCACGACCATGCCCATTCCCTTCGGAAGATTAAGCTGCTCGGCCAAGATCGCACTGGGCTTGACGAGCTTAGCTCCAAGCCGTCCAGAGCCATGAGGTCCATAATCCCAAAGGACAACACGTCCCAGCGCTGCCGGATCTTGCAGCTTCCACTCGCCGAGAGCCTGGGACTGGGCGATGGCCTCGCGGACTTTGCCTGGAACTCCATCAACCTTTAGCTGGAAATCCTGAATGTGCTTGGTCGCTTTTTTCAGAGCTTCCTCCACTTGCTTGCGGATTTTCTCGCCGTCCTGGCCGCCGAGGTTCTCGATCATCTTCAGCAAGTCGGCCAGCTCTTTGTCTTGTTTATCCTTGTCCGCTTGCTCGCCGGGATGCAAGTCAATGATAACGTCCTGGAGCAGCTTGACGGCGTCACTCGCCGGCTTGAACAAGTTTGTTGTTGGATTCACCTGAATCGGCTTTACCTCGAGCCCTTGAGGGCCAAGGACGTCGCCCCGCGGGACGCCTACAAGATTGAGGATGATGGCGTCCCTGCCCTGTACCGGCTTCTCCGCCACGACCTTGCCATGCGGTCCGACGTCGATCTTGAATAGGAACGCTCTTTTGCCGTCGCCAGGATTCCGGAAGAGCACGTCCGCGCGGCCATCCTGTGCCGGATCGAAGAAGACGATGTCCTTGTCAATTGCGTCGCCGGCAGGACGTTCGATGCGAACCGCGGTCGGCCCAGGGGCGGGTTTGAACTTGAACACATCCACGGGCTGCTTGCCGCCTGGTTCGATGACAATAATGCGGCCACCGCCCGCGTCCGCCTTCAATCCGACCCCGCCGATGATCACGGCCAAGGCGAGCAGCACGCCGGCGCTGGCCCAAGTCCAGGATCGGGGGCAGGTTTGTTCCACACGCATGGGACTTTTCAACAACATGGAGACCCTCCTATAAAGATCCGAGCGATTTCCGGAAACACCCGTGGCCGCCAGAGGCACGGCCTGGGACGCGATCAAGCTGAGCAAAAACGCGGCGTATTCGTCGGCAGGTCGGCCAGTGACGGCGGCGGCATCGGCGACAAATTCCTGGCACAGGCGCACCTGCCGGCGCAAGCTCCAAAACCACGGCAGGTAGAAGAACACCACTTGGCCCAGTGCGAAGAGCACGCTGCTCCAGGCATCGTGGCGAACCAAATGCGTCAGCTCGTGCGCGAAAACCCACGGCAACCGGCCATGATCCGGCGGCCGGCACAGAGACACCGGCAGCACGATGGTCGGCCGCCAGATGCCACAGCTCACGGGCACGCGCAGCCGGCGCGACATCAAGAGGCGGGGCGTCGGCTCAACCGCAGTCTTTCTGCGGAAAAAGTGGCAGATATCGTCAGGGGCGGACTCAGCGTCACGAAGAATCCGGCGCAAACCGATCCAGCCGACGAGCCAGCGGATCAGAAAAAACGACGCCCCCAGGCCGTAAGCGACGATCACCGTGTAAATAGCTGTGGTAACGAGTTCGGGTCCGGCCGTCGTCATCGCGGCGGAACTTGGAACTGCCGCTTGCGCTTGGGGGGTAAACACCATGCTCGCAGGTTCTTGGGTAGCCGATTCAACGGGCGTCCACGCGAACCACTCGACCGCGTCTTGATCCGTTTCGGAAGCAACGCCGGTGCTCGGCTCGGATTTCTTATCGCGGATCTTCGCGCCAAAGGTAAGCGGCTCCGATTGCTCGGCGGGCAGCCACGGCAAGTGCAACCAAGCGGGTCCGAGCGCAGCCACCGCGGCCAGCAGCGCCGCCGCCAAGCCGATTTCACCGAGCCGTTGTCGCCAAGCCGGTTGACGAACCAAACGCATCCAGGTTAGCGTCACGAGAAGCACCAGGCTGCCCGCGGCCGCGGTATGTGCCAGCCAAAGTCCGGCTAATGTCCAAGTCGCTTGCATGACGCAACTCCCGATTCCAGCGTCGCTTGTCGTTTCGCGCTCGCGCCGCGCTGTGCGAAGAAAACCCCTACCCACGCCGCGGCCGTGCTCGCCGCGCTTCGGCAATCATGGCCTGCATTCGATCCAACTCCGCGGGGGCGATTTTTTCGGCTCGCAGGAGGCTCTGCACCAGCTCGCCCGCCGCTCCATCGAAGACGCGATCCAGAAAACGCGAAGCGCTGTCGTCGCGGCTGAAGCACGGAGTATAGACGAACGTCCGTCCCTCTACGTGATGAGATACCAGCCCTTTTTCTTCCATAATGCGCAGCAGCGTTTGCACCGTGTTGTAAGCCAGGTCGCGGTCGACGTCCAAACGGCGGAACACCGTGCGCACGCTCGAAGGGCCGTGCTCCCACAGCACTTTCAAGATTTCCATTTCTCGCGTCGTAGGGGTCGGCATCTCATCCACGGGAAACTCCTGTACCTAAATCGTTAGACCTAATTCTTTAGGTATTAAACGCGAAAGCCACAATCCTGTCAAGTCCCGCTTGGAAGAAAATCAGCTGGGTCAGCCGCGCAGCAGCAAGATCAACGTGGTCGCCACCACCAGCGTCACGCCGCCGCAGAGAGCCAGGATCCACCAATGGCTGCGGCGCGTGAAGAGATCGTCCGGCGTGAGTTCCTCGGCCGGCGGCGCCGAAGGCGGCGGCAGATGGGAGGGCTTCGTCTGAGCGAGGGATACGTCGAGATCTTGGAATTCCTTGTAAGATCCGAGCGGCTTGAAGTCGTCAAGCGGAGCGCGGGCTGCCTGGGTCTTGAGTCCGATCCTTCCTTGGCGAAGGCGCTGCACGACTTGGTCGTAAGTGAGCTTGGCTTTGCACGGATGACCTTGGCGATCCTTGTAGCGCAAGAGCCAGAACGGTTCGTTGGACTTGGCGTTCTTGGGGTCCTCAAGGCTGGTCGTCTTGGCCGGCGCGGTCAAGCGTTTGCGGACCACCGGGTCACGCATCGCCCGGTCCGGATCGATGAAGCTGGGAACCGACGCCGTTAGATTGGAGCGCTCCAAATCCACGATCAATTCGCTCGCCGTCTGGTAGCGTTGCCGCGGTTCCTTTGCCAACATCCGCGCTAGGATATTGTCGAGAGCGCGCGGCACGTCGGGATTGAGCGTGCTGGCCGCCGGGTACTCGCCGAGCGCTTTCTTGTCGACGATTTCGAGCGAATTGACGCCGGTGAAAGGCACTTCGCCGACAAGCAGGTGATAAAACGTGGCGCCCAGGGCGTAGATGTCGCTGCGGGCGTCGGCGTACTTGGCATTCATGGCCTGTTCATAAGGCATATAGTACGGCGTGCCGAATCCTTGCCGTGCATGCGTCAGATGGCTCGCTTCGTCGGTGCGTTTGGCCAGGCCCATGTCCGCGATTTTCGCCAAGCCCGATTGCGTGAGGAGAATATTCCCCGGCTTGATGTCGCGGTGGACGACATTGCGCGAATGGGCGTGCTCCAACCCGCGGGCGATGTCGAGCACGATGTGCACCGCGTCGCCGATCGGCAGCCGGCCGAAATGATCGAGCAGCTCCAACGCGCTGGGGCCGTCGATGAATTCCAAAACCAGGTAGTGCAGGCCGTGCGCCTGGTCGCGGCCGATGGCCAAATTGCGGACGATGTTTGGATGATTGAGCAGGGCGCCGCTTTTCGCTTCGCGATAGAAGCGGTCAAGGGCGGCCTGGTTGCGGGCCAGCTGCTCGTCGAGGACCTTGATGGCGATCTGCCGGTTCTCCTTCTCTTGATAGGCGAGAAACACCGCCCCCGTTCCTCCCTGACCCAGCCGGCGCAATATGCGGTAGTCGCCGAGCGTTCGCAGCTCATTCAATACGCTTTCGCTGTCCAACGCCTCCAAATCGACAGCGTCGCCATCGTCGCTTTCCGAGTCGATTCCTTCGAAGTCACCGCGCGCGGGTTCAGCAGCATCGTCATCAGCGAGTTCCGCGTTCGTCGGACCGGCCTTCTGCTGCGCGGCGGCGCCAATCTCATCTGGTCGCGCTAACTTGGTCGGATCCGATGATATGGCCTGAACATTCGGCGTGGCCGGGCCATTCGGTGTGCCCGGGCCATTTGGCGTGGCCGGGGCTGAGTCTTCGAAGCCCCGGTCCAAAGGCCCCTCCGGAGAGCGTGTCACCTGAGCCGCCAATGTGAACCTCATGGCCCGTTCAGTCCCGTTGAAGCCGTTCTTGGGCGAAAAGGGATCGATGCGTGTCTTTTGCAGTCCGACTCGCAGTTCCTGCGCCTGGGCCTCCGACAAAACTCCGGCGCGCAAAAAGACCTCAAGCAAATCCACGGCCTCGCCGCGTCCCTGGGCTTTGATGACCGAATGGAGAAGCGACTGAACACGATCGGGATCGGCGCCATACCGGGAGACGGCCAAATGCACGGCGCGCTTCCCAGACTCGTTGAGCATGGCACGTTCCTCATTCCCGGCTCGGCGTTTCCGGCTCGGGCTTCCGACTAAGTGGAGTGGGGTAATTGAAGTGTAGCGGGCGAAGGGGTGGGCCGCAAGCTGCCAGGCGTTTTTCTTGCAGCTTGGATTTCGCGACGGACGCACGGACTGAAGACGGTAGGTGAGAAGCTTTACTTCCGTCTTGTTTTTAAGTGCTTGACCGGCTCAGGATGGGCCAAGACGATCATTGGCACAACTAGACAGTTCTCTGGAAGACGAGTCGCGCTTGCTTGGATCGTCTGCACCGGAAGAATGACCTCGGTCGGTTTAGTGGTCTTATTCGTCTTCTGGTGTTTCTGGTTGATTTGCGGCATCTTGCGAACCTCCCGGCGCGCAGGCACCAAACTGTTGACGGTCTATTTCTTGTCCATCAGCAAGCACTACAAAGTCGTACAAGCCATCATGGTTCAACTTCACAGGCGGAACAGGAATTATTAAGTTACGTTTCTCCGCTCGTTCTGGGAAGTCCAAGTCGGCGATCTCGCCACGCCCTATCACAAGATCGTCTCGCAAATCGCGAATCTCGACAGTAATTCGATATTTACCGATTCCATCGGTCAGTTGCAGAAACGCGTTGCATGGGCTCGTAAATCCAGGGAACGCCGGAACGTTGAATCCGCTGAAAATTCCGACGATAGTCGGCTTACCCGTCATAGCATCAATGATTACTGTATCACATAGAAGGATCGCTTTGCATTTTGGTGGCGGTTTTTGCCCCTCTGATTTTGGTTTCTTTTTCGCCATGCAAAAAATCATCGGCGACGCCGATGGACCTGTCAAGCGAATTATCCCCAATTTTGAAGCTCGCCCGATTGAAATGAGTGCGTTTCAAACTGGACTCAGGAAGCACAATAAAGCGAGCCTAGCGGCTGCCTCACGAACTTCTGCAACGTATGGCACGGGATCGCGGTTCCAATTGCGCCGCCGGAAATGACAACCTCGGCCACGTAAATATCGCCGTACGAATCGACCCAGATGCCATGGGGCGCGAAGAAGTCGCCCGGCGCCGAGGGGTTGTCGCCGCCGCCCCAGCGCGCAACTAAGCCCCCTGCCCCATCGAAGATGCTGAGACGGCCGCCGACGGCTCCCGGGGCCGCTTCGCCCGTTCCGGGCCAGCGTCCGGCGCGAAAGCCCAGTTCCGCGACGTAGATCCGACCGTCCGTGTTAATAAAGACCTGGCACGGCCGGGCGACGTCAGTCCATTCACCCCGGAAATCGCCATTGGAAGTGAACAGCTGGATGCGGCTGTTTTCGCGGTCGGCGACAAAGATGGTTTCTTCCGCGTCCACCGCTATGCCGTGCGGCAAATGAAACTGTCCGGGACCGGCGCCCGGTTCGCCCCAAGATTGCAGCAGGCGTCCATCCGGTGCGAAACGATGGACCCGCGCATTGCCGTAGCCATCGCTGACAAACAGATCGCCGGAAGGCGCGAGTGCCACATTGGTTGGATAATGAAACGGCGGACCGGCCCGCTTGATTGTCCGGTAGTCCATGCTGGTCGCGCCCGTTTCCGATGGTTGGCCGCTAATGCCCAGCGTCCGCAGATGCTCACCGTCCAGCGAAAAGATCCGCACGGTGTGATCGCAGTCGTCACTGCAGTAGACCGTGTCATCGGGCCCGATAAAGATGCCGTGCGGCCTCTTGAACACGCCTTCGCCCCACGACCTCAGGAACTTGCCGTCGCGGTCGAATACAAGTACCGGCCGCGGACCGCGCACGAAGACATAGACGCGATCCTGTGAGTCGCAAGCCACGCCCGCGGCCTCGCCATGTTCCGAGGCACGAACCAATTCGCCCCAAGCCGAGTCTACGCGATAGGTTTGCATTGAAAAATCCTCCAGGTGAGCGGAGGGCGCTAGCCCGTTGATTGCGTGGCGTTTCCCATGTGTCGGCCAAGAACAGTTCCAAGCCAGATGCCAAAACTCTCGATGATCACATCTGTCACGCTGGCGTAGCGGCTCGGCAGGAAAAGCTGTCCCGCCTCAAGCATGGTGGTAAACGCCACCGCCTGCGCAAGAACCGCCGGCAGCCCGCGCTGTCGTTGCGCTGGAAACGCCAACATGGCCAGCGCCCCAAGCGGGATGAACAGCACGATCCTAGCAAATATCTGGTCAAAGGCGCTCAGATAGTTGTTTCGATAGTAATCGGCGAAGGGAATCAGTGCCAGGCGTCGCGGCCGCTGAGCCATCACGTCCAGGGTAAAATCAAAGTCGAAAGGCTGCCAGTTGATGAACATCAGTAGCAACACCCATGCGACAAACACCGTTGCGTTGGGCGATGTTTGACGTTGCCGATACGTCAGAGCCACGGCCCAACCTCCAAACACCGCGAAACCGCCGGTAATGATGTCGGTGACATCGAAGTACCGCGTGACGACGAAAAGCTGCACCAATTCGACGAGCCCGGCCACGCCGAAACCCGTGCCAAGCACGCGCGGCCAACTGTGCGGCTGGCGCCAATGCGGCTGGGCCAGGCGTGTCAGCAAAAAGCCGACCGGAGCGAAGTAGGCGATATTGGTCAGGTGCTTTTGGATGGTCTCCCAGATGTTCTCGTTGCCGCCGGCGAAGGGCACAAGCTGCACCCGGCCGTCACGGTACTTGTGATAAATCTCTACGGGGCTGATCGTCAAATCGAGCGGTAAGGCGTGGATGAGGAGCAGGACGACCATGTAAGCGGTCAGTAGAGACACGCCCCTTCGCTCCTCGCCTCCCAAGTCATTCCACAAGCGCCGAAACCGGGCGATGAAGCTCTGGCCGAAGACAAGCCAAAACGTGATGCCGATGAGCGCTCCAAGTGATTCGGCGGCTACATCGTTGATCGAAGTCACGCGCGGCGGAAAGAAGAGTTGGGTGAACTCAATGGCCGCTGACAAAAGGGCGCATATCGGCAAAACAATAACGGCGGCGAACCAACTAATCGCATGCGGCTTATCGACGCTCAAATAAGCCATGAACGAGAAACTCAACGGAATAAACAACAGGATGTTGGCCACCCAGTCGCTGCGCGACTCGAACCGTACCGGCGCCGACATGGCTTCCTGAAACGCCGCAATAGCGTGTCCCATTGGAATCGCGCGGAAGCGAAGCGGCACCAGGCTGCCGTAAATGACGAGCAACAGACATGCAAGCGCGAGCCAGCGAATTTGATCGGCCGTGAGGATGGGCCGTGTCGTGGGAGGCCGGAGTTCCGGTAGGCTCAAAGCATCGTCTCCTGATGGGAGATGAAGCGTCGTCCGTCAATCATTACTGCGCGTCGGCACGCGGCGCGGTCTTCAGGTCCGCCGGAGCCAGCAGACGTATCACGGGGAATTCCTTGCCTTCGCCAATACCTTCATCAAAGAAGTTCCACGTTGCCAGTCCATCCGATGACTGTGGCTCCAGCAACTGGATCGCGAGGCTGCCGAGCGGCTGAGCAGTGCGAACCACGAAGGTCCCCTTTTTGATGAGCCGGTTCTCCATTGCGGGCTTGGCTTCCAGCGTCACCTGCTGGTGCTTTTGGAACGCCCTGCTCCGCTCGATCTTGTCAATGTGATAAGCTTCGACGTTCAGCTTCGCGTCTTCGCGCAGTTCCTCGAGTGCGATGCCGTGCCTCTTTAGGTTCTCGATGACATTGGTCATATTCCCCGAAACCAAATAGGCGTATGGCCTACGTACGGACAGTATCGGTTCGGTGGCGCCCATGTATTGAACCTCGTATTCTCGCAGCTTGTCGGTGGCCACGCGCCGACCGTCTTTTTTCTCGTCGACATAGCCCAAGATATTCACCGGTCGTCCCTGAGCCGCATCCTTGTGCCTCAGAACGACGCGGTCTTTCTCTCCTGGAGCTTGCCCCGCCTTGATCGTCGCGGCGCGGGCTTCGGCCAACAACTTCGCAATCTCGTCTTTGTGCTTAGCCGTGTAATCGCAGATTGCCTGCACGAACGCCTTGCTGACAAGGACGCGATCCTTGAATGAAGCGTAGCTGTACGATTCGGATAGGATGCCGATGCCATTGCGCAAGCCGAAGTAATGCGTGCTGTAGCGCGGCGTCGGCGACACCGTCTCCCACAGGCTGCGATCGGGATTGAAGTTGCCGTAGAAGTACGATTTGTAGCTGGTGGCCTTCTCCATCTTTTGGCTCACTTCGGGAAGCAGCTTGTAACGCACGAAGTCGATGACGGCGGCATCACCGGCGGGACAGCGCCCGCCTTCGTACGTCAGCGTATAGCGATGGTATGAGCCGTTGGTCGTGTGGCAGTCGATGAAGACCGCGGGGTCCCATTCGTTGAAAAACTTCACCAAGGCGCGAACTTCCGGACTTTCCAGCTTGACGAAATCGCGGTTGAGGTCGAATCCCTGGGCGTTTGCTCTGACTCCGACCCGCTCCGGTCCCGCTTGTTGGGGGCGATTCTTGCCAAGCTTTTCCCCGCCGTCGGCATTGAAGTCCGGTGCGAACACGAGGATCAAATCCTTGAGAAGCGGCCGGTCCTTTGCGAGAGCAACGTCGCGCGCCAACATCAACCGCCCCTCCTTGCCGTCAACCTCGCCGGCGTGGATGTTGCCGATGGCGAAGACGACCAGTTTCTTGGATTTCCTCGCTTCCTCAGCGGTAGCGATCGGCGGATCAGCAACGATGATGAGCGGCAACTTCCGCCCTTCATGACTTTCCCCGAGCTCCCCCAAGCGAACGAGCGGCGACTCCCTGGCGAGCTGCTTGCAAAACTCGACCACGTCCGCATACAAGGTGGTCTCCTTGTAATCGCTGGTCTCGGCGACCGTGCGCGGAGATTGCGCATCGGCGCGCAGACAGCAGACGCTGAAAAAGACGAGAACGGCCATGCTGAACCGGATCTTCACGGTGAGGCTCCCAGGAGTCAGTTGAGGATGAAAACGGTGTAACCTCTGTTCTATTGGACGCTCGCGTCTGCGTGAGGCTTTTGGATGGTCAAATGCGTTTCACTAGCGGCTATGCCTTTCACGACGCAGTGCGAGTGCGTGACATGAAACGCAAAATGGACAGAAACCATCACTCTCGGTAAGCTGTCCGTCGTAAGCCATGCTGGCCGCGCCGCACCGCCGAAACCATCATTCTCCAAGCAAAGGATGACAAGATGAGTCAGCCGAATCCAGCCGAAGCAATCGGCGGCGCTCTTGACCGCCGCGCTCTTCTTTCCGGCATCACGGCCGCCGTCTTGCCGTTTGCCATTCCCGGCCTGGCCGACGCGCAAGCCGGCGAATCTGGGACGCGTCAGGGAAACTCTCAAGCGTTTCCCGGCCTGATCATGCGGACGTTTCAGCCCGACAACCTGGAATTCCCGTTTCACACGCTGGACAGCTTCATTGTCCCCAATGACCGCTTCTACGTCCGCTCCCATTTTCCAACGCCGGCGATCGACGTGAAAACTTGGCGATTGCGTGTCGAAGGGGAAGTGGACCATCCGCTTGAGCTATCGTACGACGAGATACGCAAGCTTCCCTCACGAACGCAAACCGCCATGATGGAATGTTCGGGCAATGGCCGGATCTTCGTCACGCCTCGACCCGCGGGCGTGCTTTGGGAGTTGGGCGGCGTCGGCAATGCGGAATGGACCGGCGTGGCGCTGTCGGCCATTCTCGACCGCGCCGGCGTGCGCAAGAATGCCGTCGAGGTAATCCTCGAAGGGGCGGACTCCGGCGAGTCCCGTGAGTTTCCGAATCCGTATCAAACTCCCGGTCCGGTCCATTTCGCGCGCAGCTTGCCGCTGGCCAAAGCGCGCCGCCCTGAGGTCATGCTGGCCCATCGCATGAACAACGCCGACTTGACGCCGGCTCATGGTTTTCCCCTTCGCGCTGTCGTCGGCGGCTGGTACGGCATGGCTTCGGTCAAATGGCTGACGCGCCTCGTCGTCAACGATCGGCCGTTCCAAGGCTATTTCCAAACACTCGAATACGCCTATTTCGCGCGCCGCCACGGGGAGCCGTCGCTCGTTCCCGTCACTGAGGTTCAAGTGAAATCGCAGATCGCCCGCCCGGCGCGCCATGAAGTCGTACCCGCCGGCCAGGCTTATCGCGTTCATGGCGCAGCTTGGACCGGCGAATCCGAGATCGCTCGCGTGGAAGTCAGCATCGACAGCGGCAAGACCTGGGCTGCCGCACGCCTGCTTGAGCAAAACGCGCCGTTCGCATGGCGTCTCTGGGATTTCAACTGGCAGGCGCCGGCTCGACCTGGCCGATATACGTTAAAGTCGAAAGCGACCGACAAGCGCGGCAACACGCAGCCGATGGAGCGCGATCCTTATCGCCGCAATGCGATGATCAGCCATGTGCTGCCGGTGGAGGTAGAAGTGAGGTGAATCCATGGCGAGCCGGGAGCGTAAGCGACCGGAGGATGCCCGGCGCACTCCGGTCGCTTACGCCGCTTACGCTCCCGGCTCGCCTTATCCTATCGCGCTTACCGGCTCAACTGCACGCTCTTCACAATCCGCTCCACGTCCTTACGCACCGGCGTGAGATCGGCCGCTTGTAACCTCGCCGCCACGGTTGCTCCGGTCTGATTCTGGCGGACGACGAAATAGTCGAGCCACATTCTCTGCTTGGCGAGTTCGATGTCGGCGCTGAATGCGTCGAGTCCTGGCGCAATCGTTTTAGGGACGTCGAGCCGATGCACCGTCGCTTTCTGCTGGATCATCCAATTGCGCGCCTCCTGGTGGAATTGCGGGGCCGACATTCCCTTCCCGGGCACATCGACGGTTATGAGCAGGCCACTGCCGCGGTTTTCGTCGAGGGCGACTTGGCGACCTGAGGTGCCAGCCACCCGCCACCTACGCGGATAAAGGAACTTCACGCCCAGGTCGGTGTTCTCGTAGAGGAGGAGCGTGTTATCCTCGTTCGGCTCAAGCGTCAATCCTTTGAGGCCAAGGTCGGCGAGTTCCGGGGTCTGAGCGCCGGGCTCGCGCGTCAGGGTGAACGTGCCTTCGATCTTGCCTGTCGATTGGCCGTTCTTGTCGAGCAGATTATGCGTCCCTTTGACGTAGACATAGCTGATGTGATTGGAAACGAGGTCGAAGAAGAGATGGCCTTCGAGCTGATGCCGGCCGGCGCCGTCTTCGCCGATGCCACGCACCGTCCCTAGGAATCCGATTCGCGCCTGCTGCCGGCCGACGAGCGTGGTGATCGCCTCCAGCGAACAGGTGAGGCCGCCTTCTTCGATGCGCTCCAAGTCGGTCAGCTCTTTGACGGCGACCGGATCAGCCTGCCACTTGTCGCCGGGCTTGACCGCGTCCTTCGGCAACAACCCAGCGAGCGCGGGCGTGAAGACGTCGGTGCGCACCAAATCGATTTCGCCCCAAGTCAACGGCCCAGTCGGGCAGAAAGGAACCTCGAAGGTGCCGTGCCGCAGAATCACGAGCCGCCGCGCCTCGGGCCGCAGCGTGCTTTGCTGCAGCTGGTCGCCCACCTTACGCTCGAAGTCGATCTTGCGATAGAGCCGAATCGTGCGGTCGATCTGCTTGTCCTTCTCGATGAGGACGCGTTCGGCATACTCGATGGCGCTCGTGCCCGTGAGGGATAGTTGCTTCTTCTGGCCCTTCTCCTCCGGCAAGTCAAGGGTTCCGGTGATGTCGACGCGGCAACTGACGTGGTAATGATAGCCGGGAGCGAAGACTTCGAAGAGCTTAATTGCCGTGGCCGGCGTCTGGGCGGAAGCTTGCGACGGCGCCGCGAGGAGAAGTGCGAGAAATGAGAGTTTCTTCATGGAACACCTGTGCGAAGCGGAGGAATCACCCAATTCTAACAATCCGCTTGGCACAGGATTAGCGCAAGGCGGCGACGATCATCCGTTTTGCGCATGGACGGGGAAAGCCGTGACGATCAAGCAGGAGAGACGGTTTGCGGACAAGATTCCAATCCTGAAGCCTCCTTACCACGTCTCAAGGTTGAAATCGTGTGCTTTATGAGAACTGATGGAATTCTGACCGACTGACCTTGCAACTTTGCACAATAGTTGTGTAAATTTGTCCATCGGCAAACATCGCAGACTTGTCGTGAAACAGCATCGTGATTTACGCAACCGTAGATTTGTTTGGAGGTTAAGTGCTGCAAACGTTACGCGCCGCGGGCCTTTTTCTGGAGCGGGCACAGCGTTTGCGAATTCACCACGGAGGGGGGCAAATGAGCGGCGCGTCCCGGCGAAGATTTCAGAAACGGCTCCCGCCCAACATCGCCATGTTGCCGGAGCGGAATATCCCAAAGTATCGCTCTTACCGGCCGCCCCCGAAAAACCTGAACCCCAGCGGCTGGGTAATGTCTCTAACAGGAAGAACTTAGAATTATCGGCCGTGGGCGCGGCAAAACTTGAGGGAATAATCGGTCGGCTTGGAGTCCATTAGCGTACAAAGGAAAGGATTTCTTCGAACAGGGAATGAGAGGTCCCTGTCTAGAAGGATGACAGGAGTTAACCGTGAACCGCTTTAAATGCCACGCGCTGAAGGAACTGACGGATCAGCAGGTTCGTTTCGCCCCGCCTGCGCGCCGGCTCGATCAGTTGGCCAAAGCTGAGAGGTTGCTTGCGGAAATCGACCCTCAGAAAGAGTATCCGTTTCAATACGTTTGCTACCGGCTCACGGACTATCGTCCGGATGCTTATGCCGATTTGCTGATTCGCGGTCAAGACCTAGTGGACGACCTGGGCAGCTTGATTGCCGAGCTTGCCCGCTCGATGCCCGCGGTGCCCGTGGAAACCGTGACCGAGCAGGTGCTGACCTTGGAAGAAATCAGCAAGAAACTGAACGTCACGACCAAGACCATCAACCGCTGGCGCAAACGCGGCTTGATCGGCTTGCCGGTGCTCGTGAATGGCCGGCGCCATGTCGGTTTCCTGCCGTCGCTGGTCGATCCGTTTCTCACCAGCAATCAGACCCGCGTCACCAAGAGCGGCCAATTTACCCAGCTCACGCCGGAGGAACGGGACGAGATTCTGCGCAGGGCCCGCAGGTTCACGCGTCTGGGCGCGGGCAGCTTGACCGAGATCAGCCGGCGCATCGCCCGGCGCATGGGCCGCTCGCCCGAAACCGTGCGCTACACGATCAAGAAGTTCGATCGCCAATACCCCGACCAGGCGTTGTTCCCGTCTTTGACGGGGCCAGTCGACCCGGCCACCAAGCAATTGATTTTCAACTCCTTCCGAAGGGGGATCCCCGTGGAAACTTTGGCCAAGCGCTTTTCGCGCACTCGTTCGTCGATGTATCGCGTGCTCAACGAGATTCGGGCCCAAAGGCACCTCGAGCACCCCATCGAGTTCATCGCCAACGCCTCGTTTGACGACCCGGCCACGGCTGCCACCTTCCTCGCCGACATGCCCGACTTGGAAGCCTACGAGGAACATCGCCGTGAGATGCGCATCCCCAAAGACGCGCCGCCGGAATTGGCCTCGCTTTACGAAACGCCGCTCCTCAGCAAGGACCAGGAACAGCACTTGTTCCGCAAAATGAACTTCCTGAAGCACCAGGCCAACAAGCTCTTCGACGACATGCTGACTCCGTCGGGCCGAATTGACGGCCACAAGGTCCGTACCGAATCTCTCGACAAAATCGACGAGCTCCTCGACCAGGCCAACGCCGTCAAGGACCACTTGATCGCCTGCAACATGCGGCTGGTGGTCTCGATCGCGAAGAGACACTCGGGACAGACCGATAACTTCTTCGAGCTGCTTTCCGACGGCAACGTCAGCTTGATCCGCGCGGTCGAAAAATTCGACTACAGCCGCGGCAACAAATTCAGCACCTATGCGAGCTGGGCGATCATGAAGAATTTTGCCCGCAGCATCCCGGAAGAAAAGACGCGCCGCGAGCGCTACGTCACCGGAGCCGAGGAGTTGTTCGACAGCGCCCCGGACACGCGCACCGACGAGCAGGAGTGCCTGGCCACCGCCGAGCAAGCCAGCCACAAAGTCAACCGGCTGCTCGAATACCTCGAGCCCAGGGAGCGTGACATTATCCGCATGCGTGCCGGCTTGGACTCGAATGAGTCAGGCATGACCTTGGAAAAGATCGGTGAGAAGCTCGGCATCACCAAAGAGCGCGTCCGTCAGCTCAACGTGCGGGCCATGAAGAAGCTGCGCAGTCTGGCCGATGGCACAGATGACGCCATCTGAAACCGCATCCGCGATTTTCCAAGTTTAGCGGGGAGCCGCAGGCGACCGGACGGCGACGGACCCCGCTAAACCTGCATCAGGCGCCCCGGCTCCGCCCAAATCCCCCCCGACGAATCTGAACGCTTCATTCAGTAAGTCTTTGTCGCCTGGTGAGTTATGGTGCGACCAGTTCCTTGAATTGCGTCGCCAGGGGTGTGTGGGGGGTGGCGACGCAACGAATTCTTGGGCGCAAAGGGTTAGCGGCCTGCTAGAGCGGCCGGCGCTCCCATTGCTTCCTTACTTCTTCGAAAACGCGACGCGCCATCTCATCGGCGCGCTCCACGGTCAGACTGCGATCCTCGGTGCGCAGGAATTCAATAATTTCATCGACTACAGTCGCGTTTTCGTTCTTCTTTGCAAGCGGCTTCCTGTCGGCGAACAGAAAGATCGCGCGGCAAGCGAGCCGCTGCAGCTCGGGGTCCGACTCAACGGGGAACCTATCGAGGAGCCGATCGGTCCGGCGACTCCGCTGCTCGCGGAGCATCTGAACCGTGTCCGGTGCTGCGCCCGTTTCCGCGAATCTCTCCAATCCGCCGTAACCCGCTGCACCGGCAAGATGCGGCATCGTCGGCCCAAGCTGGCGCCAAAGAGCCGCGAGAATGGAGCGGTCTTCCAATGGTGCGTCCATTGCGATCGCGCCCACAGCGATCGCGCCCACCTCGGCCCGCTCTCCAAACCGAGGCGCGAGCACTGCGGGGACCTCTTCGTTGGTTAGGTACACGAAAGCATGGATTTGATAGTGGAAGAAGTAGAGTCCCTCGCGCACGCGGATTCCCGCAAGCTGCCAGGATGGATACTTCAGGCCTTGGCCGTTGATCGTGCAGCGGACTTCGTCGTGGGCGATTTGATGAACGATCGCCTCATGCTGGACGCCGTCGTAGAAAAGGAGCGCGGCTGGCGCCCGCACAACGTCGCCAACCAAAGCGGACGAATTGGGCGGTGCGGGCGATGCGCTCGAATCATTCGCCATGGACGAGGCGTAGGACCTCGTCGATGCGGACGCGGAGGCTGGTGCAGGCGGCGCGCCCGGTCCGGCAATCGCGGTGCGCTCACCCTTGGGAATGTTCAAGAGATGAGTGTCGGCGATCTCCGTTAGGCGCCGTTTGAGCGCCAGCGTCAGCGCGCGCTGTTCATTGAGCGGCAGCGATCCTTCTTCGTGGATTTTGGACAATACGGTTTGCAAGAGAGCGGCCGCCGCCTCCGGGCGCGCCTGCTCCAATTCCATTCGCCGGGCCGCATTTAAGGCTTCCCCGGCCTCGCGTTTCAATTTCTCCAATCTGGCGCGGTTTTCCGTCTGGAATCGCAACAGCAATTCGTCTTCCGAGTCGGCAAGCACGACTGCCTGCCCAAGCCAGATCAACGCCATTGCGAGAGCGCCGGTTGTAAAGAGATTTCTCTTCCCCATGATGGCATCTCCTCGAATGTGAGGCCGCCCCATTGGGTCGGCCTAGAGTGAAGCTCCAATTTCCCGTCCGCGGACTGCGCGGAAATGGCGGAGCAAGGCTGGGAGGATGGTGGACCTACGTGCAAAAAAACACCATTGCACGTAAACCCGAGGTGACTGCAAGCAAATTCCTTCATTCCGGGGCAGCCGAGCAAAGGCTCACTTGCGAAGGCTCATTTGCCGGGGAAAGGCTCAATCGACCCGAGCCCGATCCTCTCGCGCACCCAGGCGGCCCGGTCGTGGAGGGCCTGTGCGTCGTTGAGTTTGTGGCCGGTGTCGTACCATTTCACGTCCTTCGGCTTCTTGGCCGCGGCGTAGTAACGATCCATGGCGGCCTTGTCGAAATAGCGTTCGTGGCGGGCGAACTGGAAAAGGAGCGGCGCCTGCGCATGGGGAACGAAGCGAACGGCGGCAGTACGCTCGCATGACTTGAGGTATTTCTCGAATCGGAACTTCGGAGTTTTCGCCCGAACTTCGACGATGCCCGGGTCATCGTTGTCGCGATAGATAGCCGCCTGTTCGGGGATGCCGCCCATGAGAACCGCGCCTTTAAGTCGGTCATCGACGGCCGAGAGGATTGCTCCCCATTGGACGCCGTCGCGCTCGTAGAGAAGTGTTACTTTGGCCTCAAACGGCATGGACCCATCGTAGTCAAATTGCCGCTTGAGGACGGCGAAGTCCAGATCGCCCGCGGAGGCGACACCGAGGCACTCCGTAGCGAAAATCATTAGCCCGACGACCATGGATCCGTGGAAGTGGGACATGGTGATTTCTCCTTGTCGCCGCCACAGTCCTGGCCGGGTGTGGTCGGGATCAGGCGATGCGCGTCAGTACGATATCGTTGCCGGTGCCGCCGGTATAGGAAATCTGGAAAAGCATGCCGCCGATATTGATGGTGGCGCCTTGCAGAAGTCCGGTGAACGTGCCCGTAACGGGGTCGGCCAGGTCGTTCGTGACGATCGTAAAGCTGCTTCCGATGGTCGGTGTAAAGCCGACACTGAGGTTGAGGGTGGAATTCGAGACGGAAACCGTTCCCGTCGCATCAACACGGTCGTAGCCGCCGGCCCCCGCGGCCAGCCCATTAAGATCGACTTGGAAAATGGACCCGGCATTCATCGTAAAGTTCTTGCAGCTCAGAATTGCGCCGGCGCCGGTGTCCCCTGGAGACAGCGTGCCGCCGCTCAGGACGGTCAAATTGCCAACGGTCCCGGAGCCAGTCAAGGTGCCGCCGGCGGCCACGGTGACATTGCTGGCGGGCTGCGCGCCGTCGATGCGCATGTTGCCGGCATTGATTCTGGTGATGCCTGTGTAGGTGTTGTTGCCGGAGAAAATCAGGTTTCCGGGCCCGGCCTTGGTTATGCCGCGCAGCACGACAATCTCGGAGATTACTCCCGACAGTGTCGTGTTCGCCGTGTTGGTAATTGTGAGTGTGCGGGTGCCCGTCAAACCCGTATTACCGGCTAACGTCAAGTCGAGAGTGCCGCCAAATGTGATGTTACCTAGGTTGTAGGGATTGTTTAGAGTGCGAGCGGCGCCGCTGGCTAGCAGGGTGCCGGCGTTCAGAGTCAGGGTGCCTGTTCCCACCGCGCTGTTGCTGCCCAGTGCCAGAGCGCCAGCGCTCAAAGTCGTGATTCCCGAATACGTGTTGAGGCCCGAGAGCAGGAGCGTTCCCGTGCTCGCCTTGGTGAGGCCGAATCCGGCGCCAAGGTCGCCGATAACCCCGGAGAACGTGGTGAGGGCGGTATTGGTCACGGTCAGTGTTCGCGTGCCAGTCAAGGTGCCGGGCCCCGCGAAGTCCATCCCTAGCGCGCCGGCAAATGTGGTGTTGCCGCCGAAGACGACCGAGTTGGCAAACGTGCGTGCGCTGCCGCCGGCCTGCACGGTGGCGTTCCTGAAAGTCACCGGCCCGGTCCCGAACGCGCCGTTGTCGCCGGCGATCAACGTACCGGCGTTGAGGATGAAGCCGCCGCTGAAGGTGTTGGCAGCGTTGAGCGCCAAAACGCCGGCGCCGGATTTGGTAAGGGTCCAGGCCCCACCGCTCTCGCCGATCGCACCGGAAATGGTGGTAAGCGCGGTGTTGCTGACGTTCAAGGTGTGATCGGCCAGAAGCGTGCCTGGTCCCGTGAAGGTGAGGGGAAGACTGCCGCCGAGAGTCACATTGCCGTCGATCAAGAAGCTGTTGGCGAGCGACCGCGGTCCGCTGTCGGCCCGGATCGTTCCGCTTACGAGGTCGAGCGTGCTCGTGCCGAGCGCGGTGTCGGAGGCGATCGCCAACGTTCCGGCGATGAGGCTCGACAGGCCGCTAAAGACGTTGTTGCCCGAGAGCACAAGAGTTGCAGAACCCGCCTTTGTGATGCCCCAACTGCCGCCGATCTCGGTAATGACTCCGGAGAACGTGGTGAGCGCGGTGTTGGTGGTCGTGATTCTGCGATCCCCGGTCAAGCTTACGGGGCCGGTGAAGGTCGTGGCAAGCGTGCCCGCGATGGTGACGTTGCCGCCGAGTGTAACGTTGTTGGCGATGCTTCGTGGAGGCGTGCCGTTTGCCTGGAACGTGCCGCCGTTCAAATTCAGGGTTCCTGACCCCAGCGCGTTGTCATTACCAACAAGCAGCGTGCCCGTGCTGAGGGTGCTGGCTCCGGAATAAGTGTTCGCATTGGGCAAGGACAGCGTGCCGCCGCCGGTTTTGGTGAAGCCGGAAACCCCGCCCAAGACGCCGTTGACTGTTAGCGTCCCGCCGCCGGTTACCGAGATTGCCCGCGTGAGTGCGCCCGTGTCCAGGAAACCACTAATGCTGCTGGCGCCCGATGCGGTGACGTTGCCTCCAAGCGTCAATGTGCCCGTACCTGTGACGATGCTGGCGGAAAGAATGGTCAGCGGTCCCACGGTGTCGTTATTATTGTTGAGGTCGAGCTGGCCGGAGCTTTGCAGTGTTACGGTGGCCGTGTCCGCGATTTGGTCCGATGCGGTCAAGCGGACCAAGTCAAGGGGGAGGCTGCCGTCGCCGATAATCAGGTTGCCGGCAATCGCATTAACGCCCGCCGTCTTGCCTAGTTGCAGGAGGCCGGCGTTCACCGTGGTCGTGCCGGTATACGTGTTGGCAGCCGAGCCGGAGTAGATAAGCGTGCCCGAGTTGATCTTGACGAGCGCGCCGAGACCAGAGATGGCGTTAGCAAAATTGATCGTGGCAAGATTGCCGCTGTCGATGGTGAGTGTGAAGTTGCCCTTGATGACCGGTGCGTCGAATTCAAGGGATGTGGAAGCGGCGGCCTGAATCGTGCCCGCGGCGTTCAAAGTGATCGGCAAGTTGACGATGTTCGAACCCGCGGCGTTGTGGAGGCCGCCGGTTGTTAGTGCGATGCCGTTCCCTGAAATCGAGTAACCGCTAGCGGAGAACGTAATCGAATGGAAAGAAGTTCCAGCGGCCAAGTCGTTGACGTTGGCCAATCTGGAAGCGCCTGTGCCAAAGAATAAGTCGTTTCCTGTTACGGGAACGAAACCTTCGGCCCAGTTCGCAGGATTGCTCCAATTATCGTTGGCTCCCGCTCCGGTCCAAGATCGCGTGGTCGGTGCGGCGTTAACGACTTGGCTTACGGCGCCGGTGCTCGTGAGCCAGCCCGTCGTTCCTGTAAAGGTCGCCGTGATAATGTGAGTTCCGGCGGCGAGCGCGGTTGTCGAAATCGTTGCACGCCCGGTGGCATCCAGCGGTACGTTGGCGGCCAAGGTGATGGCGCCGTCGCGGAATGTGACCGTGCCAGTGGGCACGCCGGCGCCTGCATCCACGGCAGTGACCGTCGACGTAAAGGCGACGGATTGGCCGACGATGGTGGGATTGGGCGTCGATTGAAGCGTAGTAGTCGTGCCGTCCTGAATGACTTCAGCCGCGAAGTTGCCGCTGCTGTTCCCCCAACCGTTTGTACCCGTGAAGCTGGCGGTGATCACGTGGCTGCCAACGCCAAGCGTGGCGATGCTAAAGGTCGCCCGCCCGGCGGCGTTAACGGGCACGTTCGCGGCAAGCGTTGTTGCCCCTTCCGTGAAGGTCACATTTCCCGTCGGCGTGCCGCCGCCGGATGACGAAACGGTTGCCGTGAATGTCACCAACTGGCCGAAGCCGGCTGGATTAGGAGTCGAAGCGCCAACAGTCGTGGTATTGTTTTGCACGAGCTGGGGGCTGGCGGAGTCATTGCCGCTGCTGCCGAGCCAGCCCACGCTGCCGGTGAACGTCGCCGTAATCGTGTGAGTACCCACGGCGAGGGTTGTCGTGTTGAAGGTTGCAAGCCCGGAAGCATTGACTGCGACATTCGAGGCCAGCGTAACGGCCCCTTCCGTGAATGTGACCGTCCCGGCCGGAATTCCGGCGCCTGCATCCACGGCCGTGATCGTCGCGGTAAAGGTGACGGATTGACCGAAGCTGGACGGATTGGGAGAGGACGTAACTACTGTGGTCGTTCCGTCTTGGACGACTTGAGGGCTCGCCGAATCACTTCCGGTGCTGGTTAACCAACCGGTGTTGCCTGTGAACGTGGCAGTCACGATGTGGCTCCCAGCCGTGAGCGTCGAAGTTGTAAAGGAGGCGTGGCCGGTGGCGTCGACGGCGACGTTGGCCGCAAGCGTAACCGCGCCCTCCTTGAATGTGACTGTGCCAGCCGGAACTCCGGCGCCCGCGTCGACCGCTGCCACGGTCGCGGTGAAGGTGACCGATAGGCCGAAGCTCGCTGGATTCGGAGATGAGGTTAATGTGGTGGTCGTGCCGTCGCGAACAATCTGCGGGCTTGCGGAGTCATTGCCGCTGCTGTTCAGCCAACCGCCGGTGCCGGTAAAGGCGGCGGTGATGGTATGGCTGCCGACCGGAAGCGTCGCGATCGTGAAGGATGCGTGACCCGTCGCGTCAACCACGACGTTCGACGCCAGCGTGACGGCGCCCTCGGTAAAGGTCACGTTGCCGGTGGGCGTGCCGCCACTGCCGCTGGTGATCGTGGCAGTGAACGTGACCGTCTGATTGAAGTTCGACGGATTGGGCGTTGAGGTGACCGACGTGGTCGTGCCGTTTTGAACCACCTGCGGATTCGCGGAATCGTCACCGGTGCTGGTGAGCCATCCCGTCGTCCCGGTGAACGTGGCGGTTATCGTGTGACTGCCGCCGGCAAGCGTTGCCGTGCTAAACGCGGCATGACCGGTTGCGTCGACGGCGACATTCGCGGCCAGCGTAACCGCGCCTTCGGTAAAGGTGACCGTCCCGGCCGGTACTCCGGCGCCCACGTCGGCCGCCGTGACTGTTGCCGTGAACGTAACCGATTGGCCCACGATCGAGGGATTGGGCGTGGACGTGACGGTCGTCGCGGTGCCGTCTTGAACGATCTGCGGACTGGCCGAATCGTTGCCGGTGCTGTCAATGAAGCCGCCGGTGCCGGTGAAGGCAGCGGTGATCGTGTGGCTGCCGACAGAAAGCGTCGAGATCGTGAAGGTGGCGTGACCGGTGGCGTCGACGGCGACGTTGGAAGCCAGCGTGACGGCGCCTTCGGTGAAGGTTACGCTTCCTGTAGGCGTGCCGCTGCCGCTGGTGATGGTTGCGGTGAAAGTGACCGTCTGGTTGAAGGCAGACGGGTTGGGCGTCGAATTCACCGTGGTAACGGTGCCGTTCGTAACAACTTGTGGGTTCGCGGAATCGTCGCCGAAACTGCCCAGCCAGCCGGTAGCGCCGGTGAAGGTGGCGGTGATCGTATGGCTGCCGAACGCGAGCGCTGTGGTGCTGAACGTGGCGTGACCGGTGGCGTCGACGGCCACGTTGGCAGCCAGCGTGACGGCGCCTTCGGTAAAGGTAACGGTTCCGGCTGGGACGCCGGCGCCCACGTCGGCCGCGGTGATGGTTGCCGTGAATGTAACCGACTGGCCCACGATCGACGGATTGGGCGTGGAGGTCACGGTCGTGGTGGTGCCGTCTTGAACGAGTTGCGGGCTGGAGGAATCGTCGCCCGCGCTCGTAAGCCAGCCTGTGGTCCCGGTGAACGTCGCCGTAATCGTATGGTTGCCTACGGAAAGCGAAGAAATGGTGAAGGTAGCGTGGCCCGTGGCGTCAACGGCGACGTTCGAGGCTAACGTGAGCGCGCCTTCCGTGAACGTGACCGTGCCGGTTGGAATGCCCGCGCCAACGTCCGCCGCCGTAACCGTCGCCGTGAAGGTGACCAGTTGCCCGAACGTCGACGAATTGGGCGTGGAAGTCACTGTCGTGGTCGTGCCGTCCTGAACGATCTGGGGGCTCGACGAATCGTTGCCGGTGCTGTCGAGGAAACCGCCGGTGCCGGTGAAGGCGGCGTTGATGGTGTGGCTGCCAACGGAAAGCGTCGCGATCGTGAAGGTGGCGTGGCCCGTAGCGTCGACGGCGACGTTGGAGGCCAGTGTGACGGCGCCTTCCGTGAAGGTTACGCTGCCGGTGGGCGTGCCGCTGCCGCTCGTGATGGTGGCGGTGAATGTAACCGTCTGGTTGAAGGTCGACGGGTTGGGTGTCGAACTCACCGTGGTGATGGTGCCGTTCTGAACGACCTGCGGATTGGCGGAATCGTCGCCGAAGCTTCCAAGCCAGCCGGTGGCGCCTGTGAACGTGGCGGTAATCGTGTGGCTGCCGATGGTAAGCGTCGAGGTGCTGAAGCTAGCGTGGCCCGTGGCGTCAACGGCTACATTGGCGGCCAGTGTGACAGCGCCCTCGGTGAAGGTAACCGTGCCGGCTGGGACGCCGGCGCCCGCATCGGCCGCGGTGATGGTTGCCGTGAATGTGACCGACTGGCCCACGATCGACGGATTGGGCGTGGAGGTCACGGTCGCGGTGGTGCCGTCCTGAACGAGCTGCTGGCTGGCCGAATCGTCGCCGCTGCTGGAACTCCAACCGGTGGTGCCGGTGAACGTGGCGGTAATCGTGTGATTGCCTACGGAAAGCGTTGAGATCGTGAAGGTAGCATGGCCCGTGCCGTCGACGGCGACGTTCGATGCTAAGGTGACTGCGCCCTCCTTGAAGGTGACGGTTCCCGTGGGTACGCCGGCGCCAACGTCTGCCGCAGTAACCGTTGCGGTAAACGTGACTGTCTGGTTGAAGGCGGATGGATTCGGAGTGGACGAAACGGTTGTAGACGTGCCGTCTTGCACCAGTTGCGGATTGGCCGAGTCGTTTCCATTGCTGTTTCCCCAGCCGTTGTTCCCCGTGAACGTGGCCGTCACGATATGGCTGCCCACGCCCAGCGTGGAAATCGTGAAGCTGGCGTGCCCGGTGGCGTCGACCGCGACATTGGAGGCCAGCGTTACGGCGCCTTCCGTAAAAGTGACCGTGCCGGCAGGTACGCCGGCGCCGGCATCCACTGCGGAGACCGTGGCCGTGAACGTGACCGCCTGATTGAAGGTCGATGGATTCGGAGTCGAGTTTATGGTCGTGGTCGTGCCGTCTTGCACGATCTGCGGATTACCCGAATCGTTGCCGCTGCTCGCAACCCAGCCCGTGTTCGGGGTGAACGTGGCGGTGATTGTGTGGCTGCCGCCCGTGAGCGCCGAAGTGCTGAAGCTGGCATGACCCGTGGCATCGACCGCCACGTTGGCGGCCAGCGTAATAGCGCCTTCCGTGAAGGTGACCGTACCGGAGGGCATGCCGGCGCTAACGTCTACGGAGGAGACCGTGGCCGTGAAGGTCACGAGCTGTCCGAAGCTGGACGGATTTGGAGTCGAAGTTACGGAGGTAGTCGTGCCGTCTTGGATTAACTCCGTGAGAAGGTTGCTTGTGCTGGCAGCAAACTGGATATCGGAGTAGTAGACCGCGGTGATGGCGTGGTTGCCAACACCTAGTGCCGAGATGGTGAAGGTGGCGACGCCGCTGCCGTTGAGTGCGCGCTGACCGATGACCTGCGTGCCGTCGAGGAAGGTGACCATTCCCGAGGGCGTGCCGGCGCCAGGCGGAACCGAAGTGACCGTGGCGGTGAACGTCACATTTTGGCCGAACGTGCCAGGATTGGCCGATGAGGTCAGCACATTCGTTGTCGCATTCGCATGCACCTTCTGCACTAACGTGACGGTTCCCGTGCTGAAGTTGGCGTCGCCGCTGTAGGTGGCGGTGATGAAATGCTGGTCGGCGGTCAGAGCCGATGTGGTAACGCTGGCATTGCCGAGAGCGTCCACCGGGACCGTGGCCAGCGTGACGGTGTTGCTGCCCAAGACGCCGGGGCTGACCACGAAATAGACGGTGTCGGTGAACGTGACGGTTCCCGCAGGAATATTCCCGGAAATGCCGATGTTTGCGAGGTTGGCGCTGAAGGTGATCGAATCGCCGGTGAGCGCATAACGCACGTCCGGGCTTGACGACGTCATCGTGACCGCCAAGCTGTTGGCGCCGCCCGAGGGGAAGTTGACGTTGCCCAGAGCGTAAAGCATGGCGCCGTTTAGCGTATACACGGTCCCGTCCGGGCCGATGACCGTCGGCACATAAGCCTCGCCGATGCCTCCCGTAAGGACCTCCGTTTGCGAGAGGGAGTTGGTGGCGAGGTTCCAGCGATAAATGCGGCCGTCTTCGCTGGGCACGAAAACGCTGTTGGTGGCCGGATTAACCGCCGCCGTGTTGATGCACCATTCGCGCACGGCATTCGGGAAGGTGGGGGATTGCTGCTCGTCATCGGGGGTGGGGCCGATGATGGTGAAGACCTCGCGCATCTCAATAAGCCCGCCGGCCGTGGGATGCGGATCAACCTGGGTGGCGTTGGGATCGAGCAGGGCGATCTTGTTGACGCCGTCGCCGTCGCCGATGTAGTAGTTGTTGTATTTGGACATGATGAGGTACGACGAGCTTCCCGTGTAGGACGGGACCATGAAGGCCGGCACGATGGCGGGGGTCTGATCCCAGCCGAATCCGCCGGGAGTCTTGGTGGCCGAAAGATCGCCGCTGAAGTGCAGGAGGAAGCCGCGCGAGCCGTTATTTGCCGGGTTGCCGAAAACGCCGATGAACACGTCGCCGTCGGGGGCGACCATGGGTGAGGCGGTGCTGTCATCCAGGAGCAGCGCGCCAGAACCGCTGCGGGGGTCGAGCAATGCCCTCTTGTACTTTGTGGCCAGCGTGGTGGTGTCCAGGCCCAGCAGATAGCCCGTGCCGTTGACGTTATTGGTCTTGGCGAGGACGTAGACGGTGGTCCCGTCATTGCTTATCGCCGGCCCCGCGTTGTGCGAATCCAGGAACATGGTGCCGTCGCTGGCGGCGGTATTGACCAGGACGTAGCTGCCGTTGCCGCTGGAGTCGATTCGGGCGTAGCCGCTCCGCGTGGAGCTAATCGGCGCCGGCGCCGTCCCCTGCACGCGGAAGCCGAAAAAGATGTCGCCGTTCGAATCGGCGGTGATCGGCGTGTCGATGAAGACGGTCGTGTCGAAGGCCGCGGTGTGGGCGCCATAGAACGCGAGTTGGACCGGCGCGGTGGGCGTGTTGGTGTCGATGTTATCGACGTAGTAAACCGTGCCGCCGATGCCCCCGTAATAGAGCCGCGTGCCGACCAGTACCGGCGAAAACGTGGGCGTCCAGTTATGGCTGGGTAGGGTGTAATCCGTGGAAAGTGTGTACTTGAGGCTGCCGTCGGTACCGTTGAAGGCCTCGATTTGCCATCCGTCCAAAGCCCCTGTCTTGACCGGAACGATAACGGTGTTGCCGGCGGTGACCAGTGGCACGCCGTAATGAATGAGCAAATCGCCGCCCGAGAACTGCGGATTGAGATCGACCTGCGTCTGCCAATGGATGGCGTTCAGGTTTTGCGCGGGCGCATTGAACACGCCCGTGTGTTGGGCGTTGCCGCCGAGCGTGACGACCGGTGCCCCGCCCGTAACGACCTGCGCCGGTGCGGAACTGCCGCTGCTCGCCAGCCAACCCGTGTTGGGTGTGAATGTGGCCGTGATTGTGTGGCTGCCGATGCCGAGCACGAAAGTGCTGAAGCTGGCATGGCCCGTGGCGTCGACCGCGACATTGGCGGCCAGCAATGTCGCTCCCTCAGTGAACGTGACTGTGCCGCTCGGCACACCGGCGCCGCCGATCACTGCCGTAACGGTCGCGGTAAAAGTGACAAGTTGTCCGAAAGTAGATGGATTGGGCGTCGACGCGACCGTGGTAGTGGTGCCGTCCTGAACGAGCTGTGGAGTGCCGGAATCGTTGCCGCTGCTGTTACCCCAGCCGGTCGCACCCGTGAACGTGGCCGTGATGGTGTGGTTGCCCAGCCCAAGCGTCGCGGTGTTGAACGTGGCGTGCCCCGTGGCATCCACCGCGACATTGGCGGCCAGCACAGTGGCCCCTTCGGTGAACGTGACCGTGCCGGCTGGAACGCCGGCGCCTGCGTCCACTGGGCCGATGGTCGCCGTGAATGTAACCGTCTGGTTGAAGCTCGACGGATTGGGCGAGGAAGTGACCGTGGTCGTCGTCCCGTCTTGAACCACTTGCGGATTGCCTGAATCGTTGCCGCTGCTGTTGAGCCAGCCGGTGGCGCCCGTGAAGGATGCCGTGACCACGTGGCTGCCCGCGGTCAAAGTCGAAATCGTGAATGTAGCGTGCCCGGTGGCGTCGACGGCCACGTTGGAGGCCAGCGTTGCCGCTCCTTCGGTAAACGTGACCGTCCCCGCGGGAACTCCCGCCCCCACGCTCGTTACGGTCGCCGTGAACGTGACTGTTTGGTTGAAGGCTGAGGGATTGGGCGTCGAGGTCAGGGCAGTCGCGGTGGCGCTCTGGACCAGTTGCGGGTTCCCGGAGTCGCTGCCGTTGCTCGTAACCCAACCCACGTTGGGATTAAACGTGGCCGTAATCGTGTGGCTTCCTACTACCAACGTCGAAGTCGTAAACGTGGCATGGCCTGTTGCATCGACCGCCACGTTGGCAGCCAACGTGACAGCGCCTTCCGTGAAGGTTACGGTTCCCGACGGAATGCCGGCGGCGACGTCCGCTGCCGTAACCGTCGCCGTGAAGGTCACGAGTTGGCCGAAACTGGACGGATTGGGAGTCGAGGTCACGGTTGTGGAAGTGCCGTCCTGGATCAATTCGGAAACCGTGTTGCTCGTGCTCCTCGCGAACTTGAAGTCGGAAGCGTAGACCGCGCTGAAGGAGTGATTGCCGAGGCTCAGCGTCGAAGTCGTGAACGTGGCCACGCCGCTGCCATTGACGGCCGATTGCCATACGATCTGCGTGCCCTCCAGGAATGTGACCATGCCGGTCGGCGTGCCGGCGCCGGGCGGCACCGACGTCACGGTGGCGGTGAAGGTAACCGGCGTCGCGAACGCCCCCGGATTCGCGGACACGGTCAGGACCGTAGACGAGGCGTTGGCGTGAACGTTTTGCACCAACATGGAGGTGCCGGTGGTGAAGTTCGCGTCGCCGTTGTAGGTTGCCGTGATGAAATGTTGGACGCCGCTTAGCGCGGAAGTTGTGAATGTCGCTTGTCCGCCGACGAGAGGCACGTTGGCGGCGAGCGTGGTGGTGGTAGGCACAAAGGCAACATAGGTTAGGTCGGTGAAGGTCACCGTACCGGTTGGCGACAATCCGGATGATCCTCTGTTCGTGATGGTCGCCGTAAAGGTCAGCGTGTCTCCGGCGACCACGGTGTTCATGTTGGGACTGGACGAATCCAGCGCGACGCCGACGGCGTTGGCGCCGCCCAGCGGGAAGTTCACTTCGCCCAGCGCGAAGACGTTGCCGCCGTTGAGCGTGAAGATGGTTCCATCCGGCCCGATGATCGTAGGCACGTACGGCTGGCCGACGCCGGAATTGAGCGCAACGCCCTGATGAAGGGAGTTGGAGCCCAAGTCCCAGCGATAGATTCTGCCGTCCTCGTTCGGGAAATAAATGCTGTCGGTGGCCGGGTTGACGGCCGACGCGTTGATGCACCATTCGCGCGACGCATTGGGGAAAGATGGTCCCGCGTTGTCGGGCGTGGGACTGATGACCGTGAATACTTCGCGCATCTCCACTTGACCGCCGGCGGAGGTGTGGGGGTCGATTTGGGTCGCATTGGGATCCAGCAGTGCGACTCGGTTGACGCCGTTGCCGTCGCCGATGTCGTAATTGTTGTACTTGGCGAAAATCAAGTACGACGACGTGCCCGTGTAAGAGGGAACCATGCTTGCAGGCACGATCGCGGGTGTGTAGTCCCAGCCGAAGCCGCCCGGAGTGAATTCCGTCTGCAAGTCGCCGCTATAGTGCAGCAACCAACCGCGTGAGCCGTTGCTGGGATTGCCAAGGATGCCGAAGAATACGCTGCCGTCGGGCGCCACCATCGGTGAGGCCGTGCTCAGGTCGCGTACGCTGGCGCCGTTGAGGTTATTGCTGCGCGGGTCGCGCAGGGTCGTCGGCGTCTTGTATTTAAGAGCCAAGGTCGTCGAGTCGAGGCCAAGTAAGTACGCATAGGTGGAGTTCGCGTTGCCGCTCTTGACGACCACATACAACGTAGTTCCGTCGTTGCTAAGGGCCGGGGCGGCGTCGTGCGAGTCGAAGGCGATGGTCGCGTCGCCGGAGATTGTTCCCGCCAAAACATAAGTGGCCGTTCCGTCCGGCGCGATCCGGGCGAAACCGCTTTGGGTGGTATTGAGCGGCGCCGGCGCGGTGCCTTGCACGCGGAACCCAAAGAAGACGTTGCCGGCATTGTCGACGGTGAGCGGCGTGTCGATGAAAACGGTGCCGTTGAAGCCGGCTACGTTGGCGTTGTAGTTGGCGATTCCGTAGAACGCGTAGCGTACGGGTGCGCCGTGGGAGGCCGAGTCGGGATTGTCGATGTAGAAAATGGTTCCGCCCGCGCCTGCGTAGTAATAGCGCGTGCCAAAGGCGCCGGTCGCGATGGCGCCCGAATAGGTAGGTATCCACGTGAACGTCGGAAGAATGTAGTCGGTGCTGAGCGTGTATAACACGGCGCCGGTAGCGCCGTTGAAAGCATTCACCTGGAAGGCGTTACCCGCGATCTTCTGCGGCACCATCACGGTGTTGGATGACGTCACGAGCGCCGTGCCATAGTGGGCAAAAGCGCCCGGGTTGGTGTCGATCGAGGCCTGCCAGTGGATTGCATTCAAGGGCTGTGCCGGCGTTGAATACACGCCCGTATGCTGGGCGTTGCAGGCGAAGGTAACCACAGCTGCTCCGCCTGTTACCGTTTGAACGGGGGAGGAGCCAGTGCTCGTAAGCCAACCGGCATTGCCCGTGAACGTAGCCGTGATCGTATGGCTGCCGATGGCTAGTCCCGTGGTGCTGAAGGCGGCGTGGCCCGTGGCGTCCACAGCCACGCTGGCGGCAAGGACTGTGACCCCTTCCCTGAAAGTAACCGTGCCCGCCGGCACGCCGGCGCCGACGTCAACCGCCGTGACGGTTGCCGTGAAGGTGACAAGCTGGCCGAATGTGGAGGGATTGGGGGTGGATGCCACAACGGTGGTCGTGCCGTCCTGTACGAGTTGCGGCGTGCCGGAGTCATTGCCGGTGCTTGTGAGCCAACCGGTGCTCGGGTTGAAGGTCGCGGTGATGGTGTGGTTGCCAACGGTGAACGTCGAGGTGCTGAAAGAGGCATGCCCGGTCGCATCGACAGCGACGTTGGAAGCCAGCGTAACGGCGCCTTCCGTGAAGGTCACCGTGCCTGCGGGCACGCCGGCGGTCACGTCGACGGCCGATACCGTCGCCGTGAAAGTGACGGTTTGCCCGAAGGTTGATGGGTTCGGCGTGGACGTCACTGTCGTCGTGGTGCCGTCTTGGACGAGAATCGGCGTGATGGAAGTGCTGCCGGTGCTGGTCGCGAATTGGAAATCGGAGTAATAGACGGCGGTGATAATATGGTTGCCCACACCAAGCGCGGAGGTGCTGAACGAGGTCGTGCCGCTTATGAGAGCTTGCTGAGCGAGAATCTGGCTGCCTTCCTTGAACGTCACCATGCCTGAGGGAGTGCCGGCTCCAGGCGGCACCGAAGTGACTATGGCCGTAATGGTGACCGATTGACCAAAGCCCACGGGATTGGGCGTTGCGGTCACCGCGGTGGTGGAGGCATTCGCGTGAATTTTTTGCACCAGCGTCACGCTGCCTGTGGTGAAATTGCTGTCGCCGTTGTAAGTGGCGGTGATGAAATGTTGGCCGGCGCCCAAAGTCGATGTGGTGAAGCTCGCGTTGCCGGAGGCGTCTAACGGCACGCCCGTAGCCAGCGTCGTTGTGACGGGCGTCAGGCCGACATAGGTGAGGTCGGTGAAAGTCACGGACCCGGTGGGTTTAAGGAGGGAAGTGCCAACATTGCTGACGTTTGCGGTGAAGGTCAGCGAAGCGCCGACCACGACGGTCCGATGATCGGGAGCCGACGAGTTCACCTTCACGTCCACGCTGTTGGCGGCGCCTTGAGGGAAGTTCGCGTTGCCCAGCGCGAACAAGGTGCCGCCGTTCAGGGTGTACACCGTCCCGTCAGGCCCGATCACGGACGGCACGTAGGGTTCGCCAATGCCCGGCGTCAGCGCAATCGCCTGCGAAAGCGAGTTGGTGAGCATGTTCCAGCGATAGATTCGTCCATCCTCGCTGTCGAAGAAGATGCTGTTGGTGGCCGGGTCGACCGCCGCCGTATTGATGCACCATTCGCGCACTGCGTTGGGATAGGAAGGACCGGCCGCGTCCGGCGTCGGACCGATGATCGTGAAAATCTCGCGCATCTCGACCTGTCCGGCGGACTGGGGATGCGGATCGAGTTGCGTCGAGTTGGGATCGAGCAAGGCGACTTTGTTGACGCCGTCGCCGTCGTCGATGTCGTAATTGTTGTACTTGGAGAAAATCAGGTACGTCGAGGCGCCGGTGTACGACGGCACCATGCTCGCGGGCACGATGGCGGGAGTGGAGTCCCAGCCGAAGGCGCCCGGCGTCTTTTCCGTCGCAAGATCGCCGCTGAAGCGCAAAAGCCAGCCGCGCGAGCCCAGGTAGGTGCTGGCAAAGACGCCGATGTAGACGTCTCCATCGGGAGCCACCATGGGAGATGCCGTGCTGTCGTCTAGAATGCCGGCGAAATTTTGGTTGTTGTTGCGCGGATCTTTGAGCAGGACCTTGTACTTGGTGGCGAGCGTGGTCGTGTCGAGTCCTAACAGATAGCCATAGAAATCGCTGCCCGGAGCTTTGGCAAGCACGTAAACGGTCGTGCCGTCATTACTAATCGCCGGCGCGGAATTGTGCGAGTCGCGGCCGATGCCCGCATCGCCGGCCGCCGTGCCTGCGAGAACATAGCTGCCGGCATTGCTTGGGTCGATGCGTGCGAAGCCGCTCTGGGTGGTGTTGAGCGGCGCACCAGCGGTTCCTTGGGTTCGGAAGCCGAAGAAGATGTTGCCGGCGGCGTCCCCCGTGATGGGTGTGTCCACAAAGACGGAGCCATTGAGGGTCGCGCTGTACGCACCGTAAAAGGCCACGCGAACCGGAGCGCCGTGGTTGATGTTATCGGCGTTGTCGATGTACCAAATCGAGCCGCCCGCGCCGGGATAGTAAAGCCGCGCGGTGGTCGCCCCGGTCACCAGCACGGGCTGGTAGACCGGAACCCAGCCGAACGACGGCAAGATGTAGTCGCTTGACAGCGAATACTTGAAGGCGCCGTTGACGCCGTTGAAGACGTCAATTCGGAAGCCGGTTGCCGATATCTTGACCGGAACGAAGACGGTGTTGGACGGGCTGACGAGCGGGGCGCCGTAGTGAGCGGCGGCGCTCGGGTTGATGTCGATCGACGTCTGCCAGTGAATGCTGTTGAGATCCTGTGCAACCGGCGTGTAAACGCTTGTGTGTTGGCTGTTGCCGCCAAAAGTCTTTACGGCGGCGCCGGAACCGGAACCGGAGACGATTTGCACCACCTGAGTCGGCGAGTTGCCGGTGCTGTTTTGCCAGCCGCCCGTGCCGGTGAAGTTGGCGGTAATGACGTGGCTTCCGATGTCGAGCGCGGAGGTCGTAAATGTCGCGTGTCCCGTGGCGTCAACGGGGACGTTCGCCGCCAGGACGGCGGCGCCTTCTTGGAAGGTCACGCTTCCGGTGGGTGTGCCGGCTACGCCGGTCGTCTGAATGAACGCGGTGAAGGTGACCGCATTGTTGACGATGGACGGGTTTGGCCCCGACAAACTCACCGTGGTGCTGGTCGTCTGGTTGGATGTGATGACTTGCGGATTGCCCGAGTCGTCGCCGCTGCTGGCGGCGAAGAAGATGTCGGATGCGTAATCGGCGGTGATCGTGTGGGTGCCCGATCCCAATGTGGAGCCCAGAATGCTGAAGGTTGCCACGCCAAGGGAGTTGGCCGCCTTCTGACCCAATACCGTCGTGTTTTCTCTGAAGGTAACCATTCCGGTGGGCTTCAGCGTGCCGCTGCTGACGCCCGCAACCGTGGCCGTGAACGTCACCAGTTGGTTCGCGGTGGCTGGGTTGGGCGAGGAAGTGACCGTTGTCGTCGACGCGAAGCGGTGGACTTTTTGCACCATCGTGACCGTGGCCTGGCTGAAGGTGCCGTCGCCGTTGTAGTGGGCTTTGATCGAGTCCTGCGTGGTTTCCCCGGTTGGTACCGTTGCATCATGCTGATCAGCGGGCAAGACGGATCCGGCGACCGTAAGCGTCGCCAGGCCGGTCGCCGGATTCACCGACGCGGTTCCGAGATTGATAGGCGGATCGGAAACATATAGACCCGTCACGAAATCGATATGACTCGTTTGGAGTGTGAAGGTGACGGAGCCCGTCGGCAGCGTGCCGGAAATGCCGATGTTCGTCACTTGCGCGGTGAAAGTGACGGTCGTGGGGAAGAAGTCGCTGCGCAGGTCCGCGCTGGAGGATGTTACCTTCACGGTAACCCGGTTAATCACCGGAGCCGGATAATCCTGCGTCCCCAGTGCGTAAACGATGCCGCCGCTGACCGCGTAGATCTGTCCGTCCGGCCCGATCACCGTGGGCACGTCCGGCACGTTGGGAAAGCCCACATCCAGTTGCTCCACCTGATCGAGCGTGTTGGTGAAGGTGTTCCAGCGGTAGACTTGGCCGTCCTCGCTGACGGCGAAAATGCTGTTGGTCAATGGGTTGACCGCCGCTGTGTTCATGTTCCATTCGACGACCGCTTTGGGAAAGAACACCGACACGTATTGTGGGTCGGCCGACGGCGCGATCGCGGTGATGACCTCGCGCATCTCGAGGACGCCGTTCGACAACGGATGCGGATCGACTTGGGTGGAGTTGGCAGTTATGGAAGTGGGATTGTTCGGGTCGATATTGGGATCGAGAATCGCGAGGCGGTTGACGCCGTCGCCGCCGTTGCCGTCGCTAAAAATATCGGGGTAATTGTTGTACTTGGTGAATATCAGGTATGGCGAGGTGCCGGTGTAGGCTGGCACCATGCTTTTGGGAACGATCGACGGAGTTGAATTCGTTCCAAAGCCGCCGGGAGTTTTTTTGGTCGCAAGATCGGCAGTGTAATGAAGTAGGAAGCCGCGGCCGTCATTGTCCGGGTTGGCCGCGACACCGAAATAAACATCGCCTTGCGTGCCGTCCGCATAGTTCGGGGCGACTACCACCGAAGCGGTGCTGCCGTCGATGATGCCGACAGGATTGTTGGTATTGCGCGGATCTCGGAGCGTCGTTGCAGTTTTGTACTTCGTCAGCAGCGTCGTGCTATCGAGACCGACAAGATACCCATAGTAATCCGTGCTGGTAGCCTTGACGGCCACATAAAGTGTTGTTTGGTCGTTGCTGAGTGCGGGAGCGGAGTCCTGGGCGTCCCTGGAGATGAGTGCATCGCCGGATGCGGCTCCGGCCATCACGTAGGTGGCGACAAAAGTGGACGGACCGGTCACCCCGATGCGCGCGAACCCGCTCTGGTTGGCCGGGGGCCCGCCCAAGGGCGGCGTACCTTGCACACGGAATCCGAAGAAGAGGTCGCCGGCGCTGTCAGTGGTAAGGGGCGTGTTGATGAAAACGGTCGCGTTGAAGCCGCTCGGGCCACCGGCGTTCGCCAAGTAATTGGCAAAAGTCGTGTAGAAGACGAGTTGGACCGGGGCCGTATGAGCAGCGGAATCGGCGTTATCGATGTACCAAATCGTTCCGCCGGCGCCCGCATAGTAAAGCCGTGTGCCCGTGGGGCCGGTCGCAATGGCCGGTGAATACGACGGCATCGTGCTGTAACTCGGTTCGATGTAATCGGGCGTCAATGTGTATTTCAATGCGCCGCTGTTGCCGTCGAACGCCTTGATGATGAAGTTGCTGTTGGGAGGTGGGCTCGTGTTGGTGCCGGTTGGACTGATTTTCACAGGCACGAACACTGTATTGCCAGCCGAAACCAGCGGCGTGCCATAGTTCGCCGGGACAGCGACATTCATATCGACGCTTTGGAACCAATGCACCTGATTCAGGTCTTGCGCGACCGCATCGTAAATGCCCGTGTGCTGGGCGTTTCCGGCGAACGTGCTGGGGATCGGCGCGGGGACCGTACGGTCTTCTAGAGTGTCGAATCGGGGCCGGTAGGGCTTCCGGCGGATGGGCCTACGGACACGGTTGCGCAACCAGGAAGTGCTCCACGCCATTTGCGGATTCCTTTATGATGTAACCGGAAAGATGTGCTCCGAGCGAACGGACCTGATCAAAAAACGATAACAACCGGCAAAACCAATCGCAAGCAAAAAATCAATTTGTTCATTAATTTAGGTGAAAACGTCAAAATGTCATGAGCGCGCCGCGAGAGCCGGTTTTGACGACAGTGGCGACCATGGGATCGTTTTATCTAAATAACGCCGTAAGGCGCGTCGTTTCGCGCTTCCAACTCTTAGCGCCGGCCCTTTGCGCGCTCAGTTTGGTTGCGGCCCCCGCCGCCGCCGCAGACGACGCGGACTGGCCCCATGTGCGCGGCCCCGGTTACACCGGCGTCTGTTCCGAGTCGAAGCTTGCGGCCACCTGGAATCCTGTTGGTCCGCCACAACTTTGGGCGCGCGAGCTCGGCCAAGGTTATTCCGGGTTCGTCGTCGGCGCGGCGAAGCTGTTTACGCAGCGGCAGACGTTGGGCGGACAGTTCCTGCTTTGCCTCAATCCCGAAAACGGGCGAACAGTGTGGGAAACACGGTACGACTGGGCCTGGCAACCTAAAGGCGCCTACCCCGGGCCTTATGCCACGCCGACCTGGTATCGCGGTCGCATCTACTATTCCTCCCCTTCGGGCCTCGTCGGCTGCATGGATGCAGCAACCGGCGCGCCACTTTGGTCGCTCAATGTCCGTGAAAAGTTCCACGGCAAGGGCTACGACTTTGGCTATGCGGCGACTCCGCTGGTCGAGACGACAAAGTGGTCCTTCCAGCAGGAGGGCAAGACGCGGCCCTCGTCGCCCTTCACGCCGAGGACGGGCACATCGTCTGGGCCACGGGGTCGGACGCTGGAAGCTACTGCCCCGCTTTCCCGATCTCTTTCCAAGGTCGCCGATGTGTCGTCGGATACTTACAGAACGCGCTTATCGTCGTCGAGTTGGCCACGGGCAAGCTGCTCTGCCGGCGTGAGCTGTCAGCGGGCTATGACGAGCATTCCGCCTGGCCGCTCTATCAGGAACCCGATCTGCTTTTGACCGGACCATTCCGGGCGCTCGCCGTGCAAAGCCGGCTTCAAGCCGCCGCGCCGGACACACTGACCTCAAAACCGCGCTGGTCAAGCCGCGAGCTGTCCAACGACATCCTGTCAAGCGTGCTTTACCAGAACCATATCTACGGCTTCGATTTGAAGCAGCAGCAGGCCAGCAAGCATCGCGCGTCGCGCGGCGTTTTTCGCTGCCTCGACTGGGTCACCGGCAAGACGCGCTGGTCGACCGATCAGGTCGGCCACGCCTCGGTTCTGGCCGCAGACGGCAAACTGATTCTGTTAAACGACACCGGCAGCTTGATCCTGGCGCGTGCCGATCCAGACGCCTTCCAGGAACTTGGACGTGCGCAACTGTTCGAGGATGAGATTTGCTGGACCCCACCCACTCTTTGGAAAGGCCGGCTCTTTGCTCGAAACCCGTCCAGAGTCATTTGCTGTTTCGTCGGACGGCCGGAGGATCTTCCCGACGGGAGCGTGACCACTCCGCCAGCCGAGCCGAGTCGCTCTTGGCGATGGGACAGCTCCTGGCTGCTCACCCGCGAGCGCGACTTTCCCAACGACGCGCCGTCTTGGGAGGAGATGACGCTCTGGTTCACATCGTGCCTTTTGTTGCTTGTCGCCTCGGTCCTTTTGGCGACGGGCCTGAAGATTCTGTCGAACCGGCTTTTCGGCCGCAACGGGGCGCCGGCGCTTTGGCCCGTCGTATTCGTTCTCGGGTTTCTCGGCCCGAGCGCCCTCAGCGCGCTCGCCGACCGCTGCATCTTCACCTGGCCGCTTTCGCTCTACGCGGCGTTTCATCTGACCGTCCAAGTTTCTCTCTGGGCCCGATCACGCCCGAACAGTCGGCAGGCCGGCTGGTACGCGCGGCTGGCCATTCTCGGACTCCTTCTCGTCGCCTACGCCTATTTCGAACTATGCAAGTTTATTGGCATGTTTATCGCGTGGACCTTTCTAATTGGTTTCTTGCCCGCATCTCCTTTCACGTTCCTTGCCGTTCGCGCCGCAGACAAGCAAAAGCGCTTATTTGCCATCGCCTGGACGCTGGTGGCAGTAACCGCGTTTTTCTGGAGCGCGCAGGCGCTCTTGCTTTGGAAGCAAAGTCAACTGGGTCGGTGATCGATTGCAGAGGAACCTTTTCGCGCCAACGTCCACAGAGAGGGGGGGTGTGAGCGATTTGCACAGCATTTTGCACAGAAAACCGATCTTGTTTATTACCAAGCACTTGTGAACTCGCCCTCGATTTGCACGATTGCAGGGGAGGTACCCACATGCAGAAAGTCTGGTTTTGAGGCTTGTTCGGATCGCGTTGGCGCCTGAGCGCGGAATACTTTGCCAAATAAGTACAACTTATATTTTGGTTGTTGTGCTGAGGCGTTACAATTCCTTTCATTTCAATAAGGCAGCGCGGTCGTGTCTCATTCGGCGCCTACTCTTTGACGCCCCAATGACCACGTACTAAACCATGAGTCGCGTGAACAAGGTTTGCGAGGGTAAGCGGGCGTGTCTAAGTCGCAACTCCGCATGATTGCCCAAGCAGCGGGAGTAGCTCTTGCCTACTACTCGGCCGCCCGTCTCGGCCTGGTTCTTCAGCGGCCCGGCACCAATGCTTCCCCGGTGTGGCCGCCGTCCGGGCTCGGCCTGGCTGCATTGCTATTACTTGGCGTCCAGGTTTGGCCGGGAATTCTACTCGGCGCTTTTGCCGCCAACTTGCTGACGCTTACGGCGACTTTTCCAGGATTTCTGGCGGCGTGCGCGATTGGCGTCGGCAACACTTTGGAGCAGCTTGTCGCTTGGCTCCTCATCCGTCGGTTGAATGAAACCGCGGATCTCTTTGACAGGCCAAAACGCGTCTTCCGATTTGTGACTGCGGTGACATTGGCCTGTGCGCTTGCAAGCACCACGGGGGCCGTCAGTCTCTGGCTGACGGGGATAATTTCGGGCGCGCTCGTGCTTCCGGTTTGGTTTACATGGTGGTTGGGAGATGTGGCCGGCATGCTTGTCCTTGCTCCTGCGATTTACTGCTGGTGGAGAGTGCCAAGGCTGGGCCTTTCCGGCGCTCGAACTCTCGAACTTGGCGCACTCGTTGCAATAACAGCGTTGACAGCTGAGCTGCTCTTCGGCGGCTGGGTGGCGAGCCCAGTGATGGATACGCTACCCTACCTGGTCGTGCCTGGGCTTCTTTGGGCCGCTTACCGATTTGGACCGCGTGAAGCATCGTCGTTGGCGGTGCTTCTTTCAATCATTGCGGTCGGGCGCACCTGGCTGTCTATGACACGGATGGCGGCCGAGCCGTCGGACGGGCAAACCATCTTCGCGCCCTTTTTGAGTCCGTTGCTCAGCGCCAACACCTCTCTCCTCATGCTCCAGTTGTTCGTCTGCGCGGTCGCGGTCACGGCTCTCAGTCTCGCTGCTGCCGTAACCGCGCGCAAGTCGGCCGAACGGGCTTTGATGGACAATATCACCGGCCGCAAACGAGCGGAGGGGGACTTGGGCGAGAGCGAGGAACGGTTTCGTGCGACCTTCGCCCAGGCGGCCGTAGGCATCGCTCATGTGGCGCCGGATGGGCGCTGGCTGCGGGTCAACGACAAGCTGTGCGCGATCGTCGGCTACAGCCAGGAGGAGCTGCGCGAGCGGACGTTTCAAGACATCACCCATCCGGACGATTTGGAGGCTGATCTTAACTTCGTGCGCCGGGTGCTGGCCTGCGAGATCACGACCTACTCGATGGAAAAGCGCTACTTTCACAAGCGCCAACTCAACGAGGCCCTGGACCTGGTCAAGCAACTGCATGGGCTTTTGCCCATCTGCAGCTATTGCAAAAAGATTCGCGACGACCGAAACTATTGGCACCAGGTGGAAGCCTACATTACCCGTCACACCGAAGCTCGTTTCAGCCACAGCATTTGCCCGGATTGCTTGGCGAATGTGGTGCATAAACCTGGCAGTTGACGGCGCCTTGCTTATGATGATGGTAGGCAGGCAAGCGACGCGGTCCGCACGGAGTTAATCATGGTGAGGCCGAGCACAGAAAACCGATTAAGCGTGCCCGAAAGAAGGTCTAGAAAGCTAAAACGCAGCCATGTCAACGGGAAAAAAACGCGAGGTTGGGAAAGCACCATAGGTGTTTTCTCGGGCGATGACGTAATGAAACGCATTGATGCATCCGCTCTTGCATTCCGCGAATTGAACCGCAAGCAAGCACGTCGCGCCGCGAGCACATCAAGGGCCAGAGGAGCCAGATGATCCTCTTCAACGCATGAAAGGTCGTCGACTTTGACGACCGAGCCGCTGCCATGTGCGATCGACTGAAAAAACTGCGCGTACGCGTGGGAACTCAAGACTTGAAGATCGGCGCAATTGCACTGGCCAACGGTGCGCTCCTTTTATCCGCCAATTTAAGTGATTTCCGAAGAATTCCAGGACTTCGCGTGGAGAATTGGCTCGAATGATCATTGCCCGTTACGAAATCCTCGCCGAGCTTGGCCGCGGGACCACTGGCGTTGTTTACAAAGCGCAAGATACGATTCGGGGCCGAGTCGTCGCGCTGAAAGTCGCCACCTTTTTGCCCAACACGGACCGCGCGACCAAATCCGGGCGTTTTCTGCGTGAAGCGCGCAATACAGCATATCTGAGTACCCATTTAGGCTCGGCGATTCCACCAGTAACCGAAGTCGGCGATTCGGAGGGCACGCTTTTCCTAGTGCGTGAATTCATTGAGGGCGACACCCTGGAACATCTTGTCGGATCGCGCACCATGAAATTGCGCGTGATCGATCGCTCGTCCATCCAGGGTGGCGCACTTTCAAGAAATGCATTTGCCGGCTAGAGGCGGTTGGCGGATAATCCAACGAAGCACGTTCGTCTTTCTTCGGGAGAACGACATGATGGCGCGCATATCAGCTCTCGTTGGAATTGTTTTGGCGCTATTGGTGCCCAACGTATCAAGCGGCGGCGACAAAACCGGAATCGCTATCGCCAAGGACAAAAAGACGGTCACGATTCCCTGCAAGATCGCCCCGCGCAAGTTGCCAAATCTCGACCAGATCTATCCGCTCGAAGTGGTGGCGACCTTCCCCGCTCCCAAAGGACAGAAGGCTCATGAAACGGTCGTGATCTACGACGCCAAGCCCAGCGAAATTCACAAGGCGCTCGAAGCGTTAGGACTCAAGGCTGGCAAACCCGGGCTGGGCGAGCGATCTAAGGCGTCAGGCCCGGAGGTGAAGATTTTCCTCGAAGTACCAAGCCCTGACGGCAAGCCTAAGAGGTTACCGATCGAAGAAACCATGGTCGATCTCAATACAGGCAAGACTCTGCCTCCGCTCACCTGGTTGTTTACCGGCTCCGCAATGAAAAGTCCCGATCCCGAAAAGGACGACGTGGTCTACGGCGCTGATTTATCGGGCACGCTCATCACCATCTTTCCCGTCACCGACGACACGGTCATTCAAACCAATCTCGCCGCCAAGGATGAAAAGAACTGGAAACTCGAACTCAACAAGAAGCTGCTGCCCAAGGAAGGCGCCGCGGTGAAATTGATCATTCAAGCAAAGTGAACGGCGCTAACCCGCAAGCGGGACAGGGGAGGAATCCATGAAAGCGCGTGTGTATCTGTTGCTCGCCGGACTTGCGTTTTTCTGCCTCTCTCTTCCCGCGCTCACCTACGTCGAAGAACGCTACACGTTGCCGCGCACGATCGACGAATCGACCAACATCGTAGTCATGAAGGTCGAACGCATCAACAAAGAGAAAAAGCTCATCATCTACAAGAAGCTCTTCGACCTTAAGGGTAAGCATCCCACCGACCTCATCAAGCACAACGTCGGCGTCGGCGGCTTCAATGAGTTTGAAACCAAGGCCCCCATGGAATGGGCCGAGGTCGGCAAGATCGCGATCTTCTTTCACAACGGCTCGGCCAGCGAGACCTGCATCGGCAAATACTGGTACCAGTGCTATCCCGGCGGCGAATGGTGGAATCACAGCCACGGCGAGCCTTACATGTGCCGAACCTATTGCGGCGACATCGAAGGACTCAGGGTCGCCATCGAGAAGCTGCTCAAGGATGAAGACGTGATCGTGACCGCGACCGTGGGCAAGACCGACAAGCGCATTCACAAGGTGAAATGCAGCATGAAGAAGCCCCTCGACTACATCGTCGCCGAGGGGCCGAGCATCGAGAAGACGAAGCTGTCCGACGTGGCGGCGTTTTCGGACATGATCGAGCTGCCGCGGCCTCAGGGAAGCCTCGAAGGCGCCATCCCCGTGGATTTCGATAACGACGGCTACACCGATCTGCTCTTGGTCGGCTCGGAAGGCTTCATGCTTCTGCACAACGATCGCAAGGGCAACTTCGAGGACTGGACCGACAAGTGGGGCTTGGCCGGCGAGGCCGGCTGCAAGGCCGCCGCTTTCGCCGATTACAATCGTTCCGGAAGGCTCTCGCTTTTGACCTCGACGGGCAAGCTCTACACCAACACCGGCACGAAATTCAAGGACGATTCCGATCTCCTCCCCAAGACGCCTGAGCGCGTCGACAATCCCGGCGAAGCCATGGCCTGGACCGACTTCGACAAGGACGGCTTGCCTGACATCATCTGTTCCGTCGGCGCCCGTGGATTGGCGGCCTTTCGCAACACCGGCGGCAAAGGCGGCGTCTGGTTCGAGGATGTTTCGGAGAAAGTCGGCCTTGGTCCCAACGGCGCGGGCGCGGAACCCAGCAACTACTTGTCAACGCTCGACATCAACGGCGACGGCAAGGTCGGCTTCATTCTCAATCTGGAACAGCCGTTGGTCGTGGTCAACAAAAACGGCGTCTTCCGCGAGGCCAAGGAGCACGGCATCGCCTTCCCCGCCCTGCCCCGCCCGGCGCTTGCGCCATCGCATTATCTCAATGACGGCCGACTCGGTCTCTTCGTCACCAGCAACGAACGCGCGGGCGCCATCCGCGATTGGCAGCTTCTCGGCACGTTTTCGCAGGCGGAAGACAAGAAACTCCCCGAGCCTGCGAAACTGAACCCCGAGGATTTTCCTTTCATCAAGATGGGCGGCGATGTATGGCGATGGACTCCGGTCAAGGCGAAGGCGAATGGCGCCATCGAATTTGGCAGAAGACAGCCTTCGCCCAACGCCTCCTATGCGTTTGCCTCTTTTACGTGGCCACGCGATGAGCGGATCGTGCTCAACATCGGCAGCGAGAACGGCATTCGCGTCTGGCTTAACGGCAAGGAGGTTCACAAGTTCGACGGCGCCCGTTCCTACCTGCCGGACACCGATGCGCCCGAAGTCGACGTCAAAAAGGGAACGAATGTCGTCCTTCTCAAGGTATTCGACGAAGGGCCGCTTTGGCGCAGCTCGGTCCGTCCCGCGCACCGCGACATCTATCCGCCGCCGGCCGTCCAATTCTACATGCGCGACGCCAAGGGCAATTTCACCGACATAACGAGCGAGACGGGCGACCTTGCCCAACTGCGGGCCGATGCCGTTTCCGCCGTTTGGGCCGACCTCGATAACGACGGCCTTCCCGATTTGCTTATTACCACGAAGACCGGACTGGTCCGCTACTATCACAACTTGGGCGACGGCAAATTCCGCTATGCCACCGCGGACTTGGGCCTGGAGCAGAAGTTCAAAGCGGCCGGCGTCGTGGTCGCCGACTTCAACAAGGACGGCGTCCCCGATCTGCTACTCCTCGGTAACGACTCCGATCCGTGCGTGGTCTTGTTAGGCAAGCTCAAGTGCAAGCGCACTCCCTTGACGGTGCGCTGTGCGGGCCCCGACTCTTCCATCGATTCAATCGTGAAGCTTCGTGACATTGCCGGTAAGCTCATCGCCCAACAATTCTTGGGCGGCGGCGATGGCCGCAATCTCCAAGTCGCCACCGAAGCGCGCTTTGCTATTAACCCCGGCAAGTACCGAATCGAAGTGTGTTATAGCACCGGCATGATCCGCTCGCGCCAAATCGAGATCGCTTCGCAGGCGGCTTGGGAAACGTTCGACGACAAAACGCCCATTCAGAAATAGCGAGGCGCGGAATCTGTAGGACGGGCTTCCTAGCCCGTCCGACGGCCTGAGAAGGCCGTCCTTCGTGCGCTGAAATCAGACCCGTCAATTAGAAATGAAAAAAGGCGCGCCTTGGAATTGTGGTTCCGAGTGCGCGCCCTTTTGCCTGGGTTGGCTGCGGGATTAGGCCTTTGCAGCCATTTGCTTGGCAGCCATGAACTCTCCGACCTTTCCCGCCACCAAACTTGGGTTGGTCACAAAAGCTAGATGCCCACAGTTGGGAAGTTTCTCCAACTGCGCTCCGGCGATTCCGTCATCCAGTTCTTTCAAGCCTCGTTGCGAAACCAGCACGTCCCGGTCGCCTGCTAGGATCAAGGTCGGGACGCGGATCCGGTGCATGCGCCGGTCCACGTTGTACTCTTCCACCAACTTGAAGCGGTGGGCCATGACGCTCTGGTCCGTTTGCCAAATCTGCCGCGTAACGAATTCGAACAGGCCTTGATTCCGTAAGGCGCTGCCGAACAGAAGGTTGAAAAACTGATTGACGAACGCGTTATCCGCGGGCAAGGGAAAACGCGACAGCACGGTTCCTGCGACCTGATGGAGCAGTCCCCTCTCATGGCGGGCGCCGACGCCCTGTACGATCAGCTCGCTGAGTCCATGCGGGAATCGGGCCGCGAATTCCAGCGCCACCAGTCCGCCGAAAGAGACGCCGAATACGGTTGGAGTTTCCAGGCATCGCCAATCGATGAACTCGCGCAAGTCATCTACCAGATCGCCCATGGAGAATGGCTGGCGAAGCGCGAAGCAGTCATCTTCACCACGCAGCTGATAGCTAATGACGCGAAATTGTTCCGCGAGAATCTTTGCCAAAGGACCGAGCAACTCGTAACCGCCCGCCATTCCAGGGATAAGGACTAGAGGCGGCCCGCTTCCCCATTCGCAGTAACTGACGGTGTAATTCGTGAGATGTGCACAACCAACGCTTCCTGCCCCAGCTCGGAAGTTTGCACCGCTGGCGGTGAGCCAGCTTTTTGAAACTTTCACACCCCGACTCCTAATTCACCAAGACATGGTTTGAGGATACTCCAACGCAGTTTTGGTGCCAACATCAGACTGGATAATCCAACGCGATTCCATCAAATAATTAATCCATAAGTCAATACCATTCGCCAATTTATGTCCATCTTAGCTAGCTTTACACATGGCACTAACAGGCGGAAGCGTTTCCAATCGTCGATATTAAGCGCCGAAAAACCGGCGCTCACGCAATCAAGCGAATTATTGGAAGAGTTGTTGACCCATGCATAATCAGCGCCTACCCTATACTGAGATGGCCGATTCGTCCAGCGTTAAAGTTAATTCAGCAAATGGTTTCGGAGTCAGCGCCGAAGTTTCGCCACCAATCATCAATGCGTCAAACCATCGGCAAACTCTTTGGAATTGCTGCAAACAGGCGTGCTCTGCTGATTCTTGCGGGAGTTCTCGTTTCGATTTACGGAATCGCTGTACTCTTGTACGTTCAGTCCATTCCGGACCTCGGAATCAGAAGCGTATTTAGTACGACGATCAAGGGAGACTTGCGAATCCACCACGGTGTGGCGCCACCCGATGGCAGCGAGGCTGTCGAAGTCGGGGACATCCCAATTCGGATTTGGCCCGACCTTCTCAACGCTCCCTATCAGATTCGGGAGCACCTTTCAAAGTTCCCGGAAAAGGCATTTGATTGGGCACAATGGGACGCCGCGAGCAAACAGCGCCTCATTCGCGTTCGCTTTCAAGACCCAGCCGGTGAATTCGAAGAATGCTGGTGTTATCTGGGCGCCCTTCCGCCGGAGGAGCTGGTTCCGTCGATCCTTTGGTTCATACTGAAATTCATGCTCTTTTCCGTGGGCGCTCTCGTCTTGTGGAAGCGACCGACGGACAAGGCCGCGGCTCAGTTCTTCCTCCTTTGCATCGTGACTCTCGGCGCTTACATGGGCGGCTATCATTGGTCGCATATCACCCGCCTGCCGATTTTGCTTCTCGTGTTCATGGTTTGCTCGGTGCTGTTGCCGGTAGTCACCCTGCACTTCTACCTGATTTTTCCACGCCGCAAGCCAATTGTCGAACGGCATCCACGGCTGACCTTCGCAGCCATTTACGGCATCCCCCTGGCATTCTTGCTCGTCATGATCGGAGTGTATTTGCGGGTGCGCGAGCTGGTGTATGCGCCGGCGCCGCCGGTGGAAACGCTGGCCAGCCTCGATCTCTTGCGCAATGTGATCGTCACTTATCTCGGCGTAGCGGGCATTTGGTATCTCGGCAGCATCGTGGCACTGGTCTACAGCTTGTGGACCGTAAGCAATCCCACCGAACACAATCAGGTGAAATGGATTCTCTTCGGCGCCGTCTTGGCTCTTGTGCCACTCAGCTTCTCGTTCTACTTGGTCCTCTGGGACCCCAACGCGTTCGGCGCCGGCGCCGCCACCTGGCCCATGTTCGCCGCCTCCGCCTGCATCACCGTCGCCTTCGCCATCAGCATCACCCGCTATCGCCTCATGGAGCTGGACAAAATCCTCACGTCCGGCATGACGTACTTTCTCATCAGCTTCCTCGCCGGCCTTGCCTATTACGCCATCCTTTTCGTCGGCACTTTGATGTTCAATGCCACGCCCAAGCTTTCCGAGGCGCTCGCGGTCAGCACGACCGCGCTCCTGTTGATGCTCGTTCTTGACCTGGCGCGGACGCGGCTGAAGAAAGTCCTTGATCGGCGGTTCTCACGGCAGAAGTCACAGCTCGATCAGACGTTGCAGCGGCTTGGCCAGGCAATCGAGCAGCTTGTCGATCCGATCGCGCTCGCGCAAAAGTTCCTGCAAGCGACCAGCGACTTGCTTGGCGTCGCGCGGGGGGCGGTTTATCTCCGGCAGGGCGAGCCGCCGTTGTACGTTCTGGCTACCTCACTGGGGCAGCCGCCGGAGTTGGCCGAGCTGGCTGAAGGCTGCCCTCTCATCGAGGCGACGCAGAACGGTAAGATCGTCCTCGCCCGCGGCCGCAGCGTCCCATGGAGCCCCGCGCAGCGCCAGCTCGAATATCTGCGCGGCGGCATCGCGCAGCCGCTCGCTCAAAATGGCCGGCTGCTCGCGCTCTTGATCCTCGGACCCAAAGAGCCGCCCTATCGGCAGGAAGACCTTGATCTCTTGGCGGCCTTCGCCCAAATCACCGTCCTCGCGCTGGAAAGCGCGGCCGGTCATCGCACCATCGAGGACCTCAACAAGGACATTCAGGGCAAAGTGGAGAAGATTTCGGAGCAGCAGCGACGCATTTTCGCCTTGCAGAGTCAACTGCGGCGACAATCCGAACCTTTTACGCCGAAGAGCGATTTCTCTGCCGATGGAAAAGCGGCCGATGGAAAAGCGGTCGATGGCAAACCAGTTGATGGAAAAGCAGGCGACGCATATGAGATGGTTGGCCGCGCCGTCACGGTCTCCTCCGGAGGAATCGTTGGCTCAGGCCCAGCCGTGCAGCATCTCTTGAATCTTGTGCGCAAAGTCGCGGCCACCGACGCCGTGGTCTTCATCCGGGGCGAGAGCGGCACCGGCAAGGAACTCTTGGCGCGGGCCGTTCATGAGACCAGCCCGCGCGCCGCCAAGCCGTTCGTCAAGGTTCACTGCGCCGCCTTGTCCGCCAGCCTCTTGGAAAGCGAGCTGTTCGGACACGTCAAAGGAGCGTTCACCGGCGCCCACCGCGACAAGATAGGCCGTTTCGAGCTGGCCAATGGTGGCACCCTATTCCTCGACGAGATCGGCGACATCAGTCTCGAAGTGCAAACGAAGCTGCTGCGCGTCTTGCAGGAGAAGACCATCGAACGCGTCGGCTCAAGCGAATCGCTGGCTGTCGACGTCCGCATTCTCGCCGCCACCCACCAGGACATCGAAGAGCTGATCCGCGAGGGCCGCTTCCGCGAGGACTTGTTTTATCGGCTCAACGTCTTCCCCATCCGCGTGCCGCCCTTGCGCGAGCGCATCGAAGACATTCCCGAGCTGGCTTTGCACTTCGTTCGCGAAGCGGCCGAGCGTTGCAAGAAGCAAGTCACGCGCATTGAGGACGACGTGCTGCCGCTTTTGAAGGGCCACCCTTGGCCGGGAAACATTCGTCAACTCGAAAACGTGATCGAGCGCGCCGTGGTGATCACCGAGGGCGACGCGATCACCGAGCACGAGCTGCCGGAAGAGTTCTTCGATTTGAACGGTGAAGGGCGGCCAGGAGCGAGCGTACCCAGAATTAACGAAGCTGTGTTCGAATTCGCGGAAGGCGCCGCCCGGGTGAAATCGCCCGTCACCAGCTGGCGTATGCAGCGCGAACGGTTGGAGCGCGAGCAGCTAGTGCGCGCTCTTGCCGCCGCCTCGGGCAACAAGGCGGAAGCCGCTCGAGCGCTCGGAGTGGCCCGCAGCACCTTGGTGAGCCGATTGAAAAAGCTCGGTCTCGGTTGACATTGCTCGATCAAGCCCGGTTTCTGTGCAGGATTCTGTGCAAATCGCTCACCCCCCTCTCTTGGCGTCACCCAGCTTTGAATCATGTCCGATTTGCACGTTTTGAAACTCGTTCGCCTGCATTTGGATCTAGTAGTCTAAAGCGACTCACTAGCCAAATCGGCCTTTCAGGGCAGCATTCGTTTCATGAATGAAAAATACGTTTCAGCAGGTGCCTGTGAGTGGTGAATAAATGAAAGTACAATCGCGACGTGACGGATTCTGGACGGACCGGTTTGCCGGCTTGACTATTTCTTCACTTCAAATTTGAGCGTGTTCTCCCCCGGCTTGAAGTTCGTCTTGGTCCCCGCTTTGCCGCCATTGAAGTAGCCGGCGCCCTCGTGCCAGCCGACGACTTGCAGATCGACGCCGGTGGGAACGTTCTTGATCTCGAACGTGCCGTCCTTGCCGGTGCGGGCGAAAAACGGATGCTCGAACGCATGAAGGTGGCCGCCCATCCAGGAATGGATGTTGCATCGCAATTGAATCAGATCATTTGGGTTAATCGGAAAAGTCTTCGATTCGCCCGGAGCGAGCGTTGGATTGCCGCCTGGATTCTTGACGGGATCGCCGTTCCATTTGGTGTTGTGCTGAATTTTGGCGCTATTCTTGACAACGAAATCTTCGCCTGTCGGCTTGAATTCTTTGCCGTCAAAGTATTTGGGAAATGCCACTTGCACGTGCGGCACGAAGGCGCAGTAAGGTTGATCCACCACGGCGGGCTCTTTGCGAGTTCGCAGCTCTTCGGGAAGATCGAAATAGGTTCCCTTAGGAGGCGCGAGCCAAACGACTACGTCGGCGACGCCGCCGTTGGCATCCACGAGCCATTTCTGATCGGCGTTCTGCTCCGGGTCGGGCGAGTGGCAATCCTTGTTGGCCTTCAAGTCGGGTAACCACGCATAGTTTGGCCTTTCACCGACGAAGACCACCTGGCCTTTGATGGTTCCGTCGTATGTTCCCTTGAACGGCTTCCGTTCGGCGGCGGTTGTGCCCTTTGTCGGCCGTGGCGACGGATTGTCGTCTTCTTCGGTCCTTTTACTGCAGCCGGGCGCCATCGTCGTAAGGCCGATTAGGATGGCCGTCAGTCCAGCGGGAAGCCACGGGGCAGGTCGCATAAGACGCTCCTACAAAGAATCGTTGCCGCTAGGACTACTCGGCCGGCGGGACATATTTCAGCTCGCCCGTGTCGAGGGCTTTGCCGACGGGAATGGTAATGACCTGGCCGTTTTTTCCTTTCGCGCCGCCGAGCCAGCCGCCCGAACCGTGCCAAATCATCAGGCGATACTTGCCGGCCGGCGCGTTCTTCAGCTCGAAGTTGCCGTTCGCGTCGGTGACGGCGAAGTACGGATGATCGAAGACGCGCACCCAGCCGCGCATCCAACCGTGGATGTTGCACTCCACTTGAATGGGCAAACGGTCGGCGACCAGCTTGTCGATCTTGACGGAGCCGCCCGCGACGATGAGGGCATTGCCACTATTCGGCGTGGTGGGATTGCCGGTCCACTTGTAGTTGTGGGAGATGGCGGCGCTGTTCTTGGCGAGCAGAATTTGGCCCTCGCGCAGACCGACGGCGTGCGGCGTGAACATGCACGCAGGCTGATCCATGTCGACTTCCTTTTTCTCGATCTTTTGCAAGCTTGGATGAATCGGCACTTTGCCGCCGGCTTGTTCAGGCGCGAGCCAGACGAACGTCCATTTCAGCCCCTTGCTCTTCTTGTCGACCACCCAGGTATCGGACAGCACCGGTCCGTTCTTGCAGCAGGCGGCCTTGTCGGCGCTTTTGTCGACGGCCGCGATTGGCTTAGCCTCGGGAATATCCTTGCCTCCCCAAACGATACGGCCTTTAACCGTGCCCCATTGGCCATCCTGCGCCTGGGCGAAGCTGTCTCCGAGAACCAACAAGGCGCCCAGGCCCAGAAAAATTGCGGTGAGTCGGATCATTTCTTCTCTCCTATTTTTTCCCCGGGCAAGGGCATGTACCAGTAGTGATTGACCGGAAGGGCGCTGGCGCGTGGATAAGCCATCAGCACGTCACGGAGGGCCCGGACTTGCTCGACGGGGTTGCCGATGAAATTATCTTGGGATTTCTCGCCCGGCTTCTCCGACATCGGGAAATTGTTAGGCATCGACGATCCATAGGTTAAAAAGCGCTGTGGCGTGGCCACCCAGCGTTCCGTCCAGCCGGGGCGGAGCCTCTCGTGGGACAGGGAGAGGGGCGGCCCCTGCGTTTGATTGTTGATCGGGAACTTGCCGACCTGATGGCACTGCATGCAAATTTGCTTGTTCGCGAGCAACCGATAGCCGTCGGTCAGGTAGGCTTCCTTCTCCTCCCAAGTCTTTTGCTGCTCCGCGGGGCTGCTCGCCTTCACGATCTTCGTGAGCGAGTCCACCTCGGCCTGCCAGGGCGCGACCATGTCCTCTTGGGTCTTGCGGTTTTCTTCGAGGTCTTTGGCCTGCTCCTTGAGTTTCGCCAGCTTGGCCTCGTCCTTCTCATCGCCAAGCCGTTTGGTGAGTTTCTCCTCGTCCGTTTTCAGTGCATCCAGGCGAGCGCTCAGCTGGGCCAGCTTGGCTTTGGCGTCGGCAAGCTTGGCCTCGTTGTCCTTCTGGATTTGCAGCCAAACAGGTTGCAGCTCCTTCACGCGCCGGTCGAAGTTGGAATACGGCAGGTCGTTGCCAGTCGCATCCTTGGCCTTGGTCCCCTTCATGCGCGAGACGTACTCGGCGTTCTTACGCAGCCAAAAGTCCTCGGCCAAGTCTTCGTGTTGAGTGATGGTCTCATACGGGAAATTGAGGCCGGTCTTCGGATTCTGGGTGCGTTCGACGGCGCCGAAATAATCGACCAGAGTGCGGGCCTCATCCTTGCTCAAGTTGAAGCGCGGCATGCGCAGCACCGTCATCCGCCGCACCGGTTGCGGGTTCAAGATGAAGTTGTAGAGCCACTCGGTCTGCGTGCGTTCGCCCTGGCCCAGGAGAATCGGCGGCACCGCGGCTCGAGCCGGGGCGCTGTCGCTTTCGGGATCTTCGGGGTTGTCGAGCTTGAAGAACTGCGGCGTGGATTTGTCCTTTTTCACCAGGTAGGGAACGAGGAGATTGGCGAAGGCGCCTCCGTATGGGCCGTGATCGGCGAGCGTTTTCGCAAGCCGGACGCGATATTCCTTGTAGTATTCATCCGCCTCGGCTTCCTTCATTTCTCGCTTGGATTGGAGCGGGGGTAGCCGAGGATAAATCAAATCCTTTGGATTAAGGTGCAGGAAATTCGACGAGGGAATGTCCTTCATCGTCTTGTCCTCGGCCTGGAAGCGCAGTGCCTGGGCGAGCCGAATCTGCAAGCTGGCGTCGGATTCGTCTTCGAAGAGCCGGCTGTTGACGCCGAAAAAGGTCAGCTTGTCCGGAGAAGTTGGATTCTTGCCGACCCAGTCGTAATGATCGGGAAAGAAGTGGTCGCCGCTGCTTAGGGCCGCCGTCTTGGCGATGTTATAGAACTGCTCGAGCGTCTTGATGACGCCCTTGTCCTTGGTATTGAGTTCCATGACGCCCGAGCGAAGCAGGTGACAGCCGGCGCAGTTGTACTTCTCCAACACTTGCCGGCCCTTGACCTCGGCCAGGCGGTCGCCCTTGGGCTGATTGACGTTCATGGTCGGCACCGGTTCGGCGACCAAGCCCAAGATAAACGTGGCGACGGCTTCGCGGGCTTCGGCTTCCTCCACGTTGGTTCGGGCCGTGAATGCCTCCGCGCTTTCGCCTTCCTTCTTCTTGCTGCGGGCGAAGCGGAATTGCGGCATGCGGGCGCGATCGTCCCAGGCCAGCAGCCGATTGAAGTCGTAGCTGCGCGGCTCGGTAAGCTTTTGATTTAGGAAGCCTTCCCGGCCATGATGTAGCAGGGAATCGAAGTAGAACTGCTCGTAAGGCGGCTTTTTGGCGTGCCCCTTGTTCTCGTGGCCGTTGTGGGCCGCGGCGGTCGGAGTCGGTTTGCCGTTCTTGTCGGTGAGCTTCGGCACGACGTTGTAGTGCTCGCGGACGTAATTGACGATATCCTCGAATGCGAGCTTGTTGCCCTCCTTCTTGCCCCATTCGTTGAGGCCGGTGCCGATCGGCTTGGACTTGTCGAAGCCAGGCACGTCATGGCATGCGTAACAGCCGAGCCTGCCAACTGCCTTCTTCCCGAGATAGTGCTTGAGATGATCCACGGAACCGTCGCTCAAGTAGGCATTCACGAACGTGCGCTCATCTTCGGGTAGGTCGTTGATTATTTCTCGAGGCAACAGTTTATCTTTGAACATGCGGTCCATGTCGTGCCGGGACAACAGTCGGACGAAGTAGACCTTTCCCAATGCAATTAGCGTGCTTTCTTGTGGTTGGAGGACGGCCATCTCGTTCCAGTTCTCGCCAAGGTCCATCGCAGGCTGTGCGAGCAACCAAGCGGCGACGTCGGCGGCTTCGTGCGGCGTTAGGTGCGTGACCGGCATCCGGCTCCGTGGACTGTGGAACTGCGGATCGAGCACCCATTGCATCAACCATTTTCGGGCCTCGTCGAGTTTGCCCTGCTTCGCGACGAGTTTTTCGACGAGTTGGCTGAGATTCGGCCCGAAGTTCGCCTCGCCGTGCATGGCCGGAGCGTAGGTGTCCTGGCCCTTTTCGCCCTGCTTGGTCTCGGTGGCTTGGTGGCTGTGGCAGGCCAGACAGCCGCGCTCGGAGAAGAGCAGCCGGCCCTTGGCGGCGTCGCCCTTATAACCGGGCGCAAGATCGATGAGAGGCGGCGGCGGTGATTTGAGCGAGTCAATCAGTTGCTGCTTCTCATCGGCCTGGGCTTTGTTTAATTTCGCGATTTTGGCGATGTCGTTAAGTTCTTCCAAGCGAGCCTTTTTGTCCTTCTGCGTGATGTAGTTCTTGCTAACCTCAAAAAGATAATGCGTGAGGCAGTGGATCTCGGCGTCGGGGAATTCCTTCTGATCCGCGGGAAGGACGGAGCGGTCATTGTTGGCCAGTCCGTAGAAGTGCGGCATCTTGGTGTCGGGCCGGAAGCTGCGCGGTGCGCGCAGCCAGCGTTCCGTCCAATCGCTGTTGGTCTTTTCGGAAAGACGATAAAGGCTCGGCCCGACTTTGCGCATCGTGCCGGGCGGATTTTCTTCGTCCGCCTCGAGCTTGGCCCGTTCGCCCGGAGTGAGATCCTCCAGCGGCGGCTTGGGCTCCAGGCGAATGTCGGGGCCGATCTGCTTGCCGGCCTTTTTGCCCGCGATCTCGTGGCAGCCGAAACAACCGTTCTCCTTGATCAGGTTGTAGCCGCGCAGGAGCTTGGGCGCCTCGTTGCGGTTGTCGCTGCCGATGAGGTCGGTGACTTGGTGGTGGCACTTCAAGCAGCCTGATTCGACAAAGCGCTGTGGCCGCATCGGGAATTCCCAATCGTGATTGAGGAACCAGTCGTGTTCCTTTTCCCAGCGTTCTTTGAGGGCGGCGTCATTGGGCGTGTGCGACGCCAGCGTGAAGCTGGTGGAACTGCCCTGACCGGCGTGACAGGACGTGCAGCCGAATCGCTCGGCCGGGTGCTTGCTGTTGGCGCCGACGAAAAGCTCAAGGCGGGGGTGGGCGCAGAACTCGTTGATGCGGGCCTCGGTGAGGTATTCGGGTGAAAGCTTGTTGAGCTTGATGTCGCTGAGCGGCGGCAAGGTCCTGGCTTCTGGGAGCCCTTTCATCGCGTCCATTCGCTTCTCGAGGAGCCGTTTCGCCTCGTCGCGCCGGCTGCGATCCTCCGGTGTCACTTTGGTGAGCGCCTTGACGTTGTCTTTGCTGAACGCAGGACGGTCGATGCCCAAATGACAGCTCATGCAGCGGTCGAACCGCGTCACGTACTTGAAGTTGTAATCGATCGGAATGTCGTTGATCGTGAATTGATGGATCTTGATGGGCGAGGCGAACGCATCAAGGATCGGCAAGCTCCGTATCAAATCGCCCGCGCGCCACTGCTTGAAGTTTGCCAGCTTGATCTGCACGTCGAACTTTTCATTCAGCTTCTTCAGCTCGGAAAGGGCGTCGGTCAGCGGCTTTTCAATTTCATCGATTCGCGCCTGTTTCAGCTTGATCTTTTCAGAAACGGAGTCCTTATCGGCCTGCTTCTTGTCCAGCTCGACCTTGTTAGTCTCGACGCGCTTGCGATACTTGTTGGCCAAGTCCGCGTCGTCGGGATGCTCTTCCAGCGCGATGTACAGGAAGCTGAGCGCCGAATCCAAATCCGCTTTGACGGAGTTGTAAGCGGCTTCGTTTTTTTCTTTTTCGGGACGAAGATTTGCAATCTCTGTGCGCAAACTTGTGATTTCCGGGTCCTTGCTTTCCTTTTCCTGCTTCGTGTTGTCGACAAGCTCCTCGGCCTTGCGGACCTCCTCCTCGCTGGGGAGTTGATCGTACGCCTGGCGCTGTGCGATCCCTTGTTCCACGTCGCGGAAGGTGCGCTGCTCGTCCTTGTATTCGCGGTTGTAGTCCTGCGCGAACATCCAGATCATGCTGACGAGCATGAGCAAGGACGTCAGCGCGAACACGAAGTCGAGCCGGTACTGATCGCGATAATGTTTATCCGTGGCGGCCATCGATTAATCCAATTGCTGGTCCCCGCTTGCGGGTTAGCGCGGCGCTAACCCGCAAGCGGTGGGTCAAATATTAAAGAACGCCTCGGGGATGAACACGATGTACTTGAGGTTGATCGTCCAGCGCAGCACCATCTTGATCGGCAAGGCCATCATGAACTGAATCAACGTCACCAACAGGAAGAAGCGGATGAAGCCCATCTTCACGAAGTAGCTGCGCATGATCGTCTTGGCCAAGAGCGGCGGCAACAAGAGCAAATACGCAAGCACTAAAGCGATTCCCGGCAGCTCCCGCATGAACCAGCCCATCGATTCCATCGACCGTCCGAAGCCGAAGAGCCAAACGTAATCCGACAGATTGATGTTGTTGAGCGGCACCGTTTTGTGCGGGTCCCACGGCTCGAACAAGCCAAAGAAATTCCAGTTCGGCCCCCGCAGAAACGTTCCCAACACGATCAACACCACCCACAAAACCACGAACCCCAGAAGGAACGTGGTGATCGCGAAACGCCTTTGCACGAACGTGAAGTAACCGTTTCCCTTCTGGTTGAAGTCGATGTACGGCAACGCGATTAGGCCGACGATGATCATGGTCGGCAATACCACGCCGGCCATCCACGGATCGAAGTAGACGAGCATTTCCTGCAAGCCAAGGAAGTACCACGGCGCCTTCGACGGATTGGGAATCTTGGAAGAGGCCGCCGGTGCTTCGAGCGGCGCCTTCAGGACTACCGACCAGACCACGAGGATGAACGTGCAGATCACCATCGCCAGAAGCTCTGTGTAGACGAGGTCCGGCCAGACCAGGACCTTGTCGTCCTCCAGCTTTTCCAAGGGCGCCTCGCCGATGGCGATACGAGCGTCGTTGATCACCGCCTTCCGCATCGCCAGCCAGGTCGTGTAGCCGACCGAAAAGATCAGCATGACGATGGGCACATTGTCGGGCTTGGTGATAATGGCCCGGAAGGTGGCGTCGGTCATCGCCCAGCCGGAAAAGAGCAAGCCGGCGCTCAAGATCGTCCAGGCGACGACGGGCTCGGTGAAAAACTTTCGCCAATAGAGGAACGCCGTCAGTCCGGCGACGGCCATGACGAAATAACTGACCGGGTTCATGACGGCGTCGACTGACTGCTTGATGCCGTCGGAGAGGGTCCAGCCCAGGTGCATGAAGTTGGCGACGGCGTGGACGAGAAACAGGCAAGCCACGGTCGTCCAAATGCCGGCCTGGCGTTTGTTCAAGATCTTGCTTTGGTACGACGCGAAAGCAAAATTCATGATCGCCAGGATCACGTAATAGAATCCGAGGCCAATTTGCAGCGAGCTGGAAAGATGGTTACTGTGCATGGCTCTCTTCTGTAGGGTGGGCCCTTGGCATCAAGTTAAACGTTTAGAACCGCAGAGACACAGAGACACAGAGCGAAAATGAATGTAAAGAGCAAATAACTCGTTGGTCCGAATTCGCCTATCTTCACTTGGTTTCATCTCTGTGTCTCTGCGCCTCTGTGGTTCACACCCGCCCACCCCAGGATTATCAGCTCACAACGCGCCGCTGATGCCGCCGTCCTTGCGCACCCGCCAGAAATGGACCGCGATCAATAAAGCGACCGCCAGCGGAATGGCGACGCAATGGAGCACGTAGAAGCGCAAGAGCGCGGTTTCGCCGACGAACCGACCGCCCAACAATAAAAAGCGCGCATCGCTCCCCGAGTGAATTAACTCGACGCCTCCAATCTGTAAGAATTTGGCGCCGGGACCTTCATACCCCAAAAGCGGCGTGGCGCGGGCCATATTGCTGCCGACCGTGATGGCCCAGATCGCGAGCTGATCCCAAGGCAACAGGTATCCGGTGAAGCTCAAGAGCAAGGTCAGCACCAGCAAAATGACGCCCACCCCCCAGTTGAACTCTCTAGGCGGCTTGTAGCTTCCCGTTAGAAAAACGCGATACATGTGGAGCCAGATCGTGATGACCATGGCATGGGCGCCCCAGCGGTGCATTTCGCGGAGAATGCCGAGCGTCAGCACGTCGCGCAAGGAGAGGATGTCGTTGTAAGCGTGCTCCAACGTGGGCCGATAGTAGAACATCAGCAGCACGCCGGTCACGGTTTCGACCAGGAACAAGAAGAACGTGATGCCGCCCATGCACCAGGTGTAGGAGAGCGCGATGCCGCTCTTGCGCACCGATACCGGATGCAAATGCAGAAAGACGTTCGTCAGCATCACCACCACGCGGTTACGGCGGTCGCGCGGCGCCGGATGGCGGAAGATGCTCTTCCAGACCTGCGAGTTGCGAATGAAATCACCGATGGCCATGAATGATCCTTAGACGAATCTGCGTTAGACGAGGATGTACGAGTCGGCGTCGTCCCACTGTCCGAGTTCACGTTGGAATTTCCGAGATTTGTCCACGACGATCTGGCCGTCGTCGGCCTTCTTGATGGCGTAACGCTCGAGCGGCCGCGGCGCCGGGCCTTCGAAGTTGATGCCGGTGATCTTGAAGCCGCTGCCATGACAGGGGCACTTGAACTTCTTCTCGCTTTCGAGCCAATTCGGCGTGCATCCGAGGTGGGTGCAGGTGGTCGATAGAGCGTAGATGATCTCACGGTTGCGGTCGTCACGGCCGCGGATGACCCAGGCGCCCACGTCTTTGAACTTGTCTTCAACCTTGTTCAATTCGAAGTTCGTCGGATCGCCCGCGCGGAATGTGCTGGGCGGCTCGGAGAGCACGTTGGGAACCATGAAACGCAAGGTGCCGAGCAGCATCGCCGCCATGGATGCCGAAAAGGCCACCCAGGCGACCGTAATCCACGAACCGAAAATGGAAGCGAGGAAAAATCGCCGCGTCGGTTCTTTGGCCGAGGGCTTGGCGGCAGCTGGCTTGGGCGGGACGGGCTTAGTTGGAGGCGCTGCCGTTACGGCCGTCGCGGTAGGCGCGCCAGCAGCTATTGCCGTGGAAGTGTCCGGCGTCGGATTGTTGTCCGCCATAACGAAATGCCCATCAAACCAAGAAAAACAGCGAAGGACGCAATCGTTTTAGTGGCCAAGGGTTGGATGTCAACCATCGTGGCGCCCAAGGCCTGAAGCCGCCATTGCAAAGCGGGTGCCGCAACCCAAGTAGTGGAAAATGTGCGGAATTGGCACAGGGCGGCTACTCTTTGGCGGCGGATTTTCTCAGAAATGATAATTGCAGAGATCCCAGTTCCAACTTGTGGCAACTCGGACGGAGGAGGACGCTTGCAGGCGCTTGGATGACGATTGTCCCTGCAAAAACGTGCACGTCGAGGTGAAAACTGCAAGACCTTTCGAGATAGATGCTTATGACATTCGATTCTCTCGACTTGCACGTTTTGGTGCATGGCACCCCTGTAAAAATACCTATGCCGCAAGTGCAGGCGAAATTTCAGGTCGCCCGAATCCACCAAGCGGAGGGATTGCGCGCAACGAACGGCGGCAAGCTTCAGGTTCTCGAAGTCTTCGCGAACGGACGGGAGCGTGACGACTCAACTGCTTTTTCTCGCTTCACCCGACGAGTCGTTCTCTTACGCGGCTCTTGCGCCGATTGTGCCCGGATTCGCTTCAAGAGCACGCACGCCGGCTCGTAGTCGCGGCCTTCGCGGCGGGCGAGTTCGGCTTCGGTCGGGACCAACTCGCCGCGAGACGTCTAGCCAGGTTCGCGGGTTTGAGGCTCGGTCCGATCTGTGACTTCAGGTCGCCGAAGGATCATGTACGCCAGCAGGTTTGGCATACATGGTCACTTCGTCCGCCCAAATTCAAGAGGCTGGTCGCAGGAGCCGGTGCGGACCTGGAGTTGAGCATTGGAACCTCAAGCTCGGACATCGTTCGCGACCGCTTCGCCGCTGCGCTTGCGAATGGCGTTGGGCTCACGAGCGTTCGAGACGGCCAGGTCGTAGGTGATGTCGCCGCGCTGATAGAGTTCCAGGAGGGCTGTGTCCATGGTCCGCATTTTGAACTTGCGGCCCATTTGCATTTCGCTGAAGAGCAAGTGGGTGTCGCCTTCGCGGATGTGCTTGCGCACCGCAGGAGTGGCAACGCAGATTTCGCACGCCAGCACCAAGCCTTTGCCGCTGGCCCGCGGCAACAGCGTCTGCGCGATGATGGCTTGCAAGCTATTGGAGAGTTGAAACCGGATGTTATTTTGCTGCTCCGCGGGAAAGACGCCGTAGACGCGCTGGATTGTCTGAACCGCATCGGGAGTGTGGAGCGTGGCGAGGACGAGATGGCCCGTCTCGGCGGCGGTCAGGGCGGTGGCGATGGTTTCGAGGTCGCGCATCTCGCCGATGACGATGACGTCCGGATCTTGCCGCAGCACGTGCGTGAGCGCATTGCGGAAGGAATGCGTATCTGTGTGCACTTCCTGTTGGATGATGATGCTGCGCTGGTTCTCGTGGACGAATTCGACGGGATCCTCGATGGTGACGATTTTAGCGCGGCGGTCGCGGTTGATCAGATCCACCATATAGTTGAGCGTGGTGGTTTTGCCCGTGCCGGTCGGCCCTGTGACCAGGATGAGGCCGTTAGGCAGGCGGGTGAATTCGTCGACGACTTCAGGCAGTCCCAGCTCTTCGCGCGAGCGCACCACGCCTTCACAAATGCGGATGGCCAGCTCCGGGCAGCCGGCGTGATAATAAACGCTGGCGCGAAAACGGCCCAGGCCCGGCCAGTGACGTGAGAAGCACAGTTGCCAATCTTGCTCGAACTCGGCGACCTGTTTTTCGGTTAGTAGCTCGTTGACCATCAGGCGAAGGGTTTCTTCTTGGAGCGGCTCGCCCTTGAGAATGCTGATGTCGCCGTTGACTCGCAAAGCGGGGGCGACGCCGCACACCAAGTGGATGTCGCTGGCGAGTTGGCGGCGGCCTTCCTTCAGGATCTTGTCGAGATTCCACGCCATCTTATCTTCCCAACAATTTATCTTCCCAAAAGCCGCCCCAGGATTCGGCCCACGCTCCAAGGGCGAACGGTCAGCTCCGTCAGCCGGCGCTGCGCGTCGCTGTGGTTGGGCACCAGCTCCAGGCAGCGCTTAAAGCTCTGGCGCGCGGTCGTTTCCAGGTTCAGGTTTAGTTCGCAAGAACCCTTGACGTACCAGGCATAGGGCTGCTCGGGGGCCTTGGCGACGGCTTTGCCGGCCCAGGCGACAGCTTGGCTCGGGCGTTTATAGTGCAAGTAAATGCGGGCGATTTCCAAGGGCGTCAGCCAGTCCTGCGCCAGCGCGACGGCTTTGTCGAAGCAGTGGTGGTCGATGGTTTCGCGGCCGGCGACCATGATCTCGCCGCGAACCAGCCACGGGTAGGCGGACGGTCCCGCACGCTGCATGGCGGCGTCGCACAACTCGCCGGCGCCGCGCTGGTCTCCCATGCGTATGAGCGCCTGCGCTCGACCGGCCAATAAATCGCCGTTCTCGCGGAACAGCTCCAGGGCTTTCTTGCCCCATAGGTCGGCTTCGGGGTACTCGTCCAACGCGATGAGCATCTGCACCTGCCCGAGCCAGCCGGACACGATCGACTTGTCCACTTCCAAGGCGCGCGAGTAATAGCGTAAGGCGTTTTCGTGGAAACCCGAGCGGCGATTGTCGTCCGCGAGCTTGAGCCAATAGTGCTCGTCGCGCTCCAGCTCGCTTTGCGGCTCGGGAGTTCGACGGACTTCGCTTTCCTCGAATTCCAAGTTATCGAATCGCGACATCGACGCCTCAGTTAGTGAAGGGGTCCGAAGCGTGTAAGCGGTTCGGTGCGAAAGTAGACGGTCCCATCAATTCGATCGGCCCGAAAGAGGCTTATGGCAAGCCATGCAGGTTCCAAAGGATTGTTTTGTTCGTTCCAGTTACCGCGGACTTCGACGTTGGTGGGGATGATAAAGAAATGGTCGGCGGGAACTTGCGGAATCTCCAGACGCCTCGGCGTCAAACGCGGGTTTACGGGACTTAAGGCGCTGGGTTGGCCGTTGACGAAGAGTTGGCCGTTTTCCCAAAGGACGCGGTCGCCGGGCCCGGCCAGGACGCGGTCGATGAATTGGCCGGCCTGGATGTAAACGCCTCCAACCGTGCGGGGAGGCGAGCACAAAACCAAACTGCCCGGCTTCGGGGTGGCCCATGTGTTCACCAGGAGCACCTCTCCCGCTTTGAACACAGGGGTGTTGATTTGGACCGTAACGGGCATGGCGACGCGGGTGGCAAGCCAGCCGGCGGGAAAATAGATCGCGACACCCAGCACCAGCATGACCGCGAAACCGGCGACGAGCCGGGAGACAATACCGGCGGGACGCCGGAACAATATGTCGATCACGGAAGAGGCGTGGACGCTCACCGCCAGTCCGAGGAGAAAGTTCCCCAGCCCGGACCCCCAACACAAGATTCCGCCGCCAAAAAGCCCGAGAAACGCGCCGAGAAACAATCGGCCGCGAGCCTTCTGTCCGCAAAAGAAATGGGCCCAGCCCGGAACCAAGAAGCGGAGCAGAATGGACGGCTCCGGCAAGGGAAAGCCGGCCTCGTCGAGAAGGTCGGCGGCGGCGGCTCTGCCATCCCGTGCCGCATAGCGGAAGCGGTTGGCGCTGTACCACGGCAGCCAGCGGCGCAAGCGCTTCTGCCATGCCGTGGCCCGAGGCGGCTCAACATCCAGAACCGCGGTGGCCAGCTTCAAATTGCTGCCGCAGCGGCCACAGGCGTCCAAGCCGGGCATGTTTTCAAAACGGCAGCTTGGGCATTGCATGGCTTAGCTCCGTTGCTGCTTTTGCTGCACGCTTCGCTTCGCGGCGGTTTGGGATTCGTAGTATTCGCTGGTCTTGGTGCGGACATCCTCGGTCCCAAGGAGCTGGACAAAGATGTCGGCAAGGTCCATGCAGGCGGGGCCCTTGATGCCCTTGGTCCGCACCGTCACCTTGCCGTCGGGGGCGATTTCGATCTGGAGTTCTTCGGCCATGATGGGCTCCTTGAGAGTTGGACGGTTTTGCAAACCGTCCGACCCAACGGACGGATTGCAAATCCGTCCTACTTTACCAGTTGCGGACGTGAATCTTGATCGTGCGGTCCTCGCCGACCTCTTCGCCCACGATCGCCATCCGGCGTTCTTTCAACTCCGTGACGACTTTGTGATAGACGTACTGCTGGGTGACCCGGCCAATCAGCTCTTCGCCGATCTTTTTGAGTTCGGCTTTGGAATGTCCTTCACCTTCCATGCAAACACGGAGGGCGCCGCGGGCATCGCGGCTGAAGGTGGCGCGGATGCCGTCTTTCTCGACGACGATCTCCTGGCCGGTGCCGGCGCCATCTTCGAGGATCTCACTGTCTTCGACCGTAATCTCGGCTTTCGCTTTACCGTGCTGGTCAACGCCATGGCGTTGGCCGGCAGCTTTGGCCAAGGAATAGCCCATGGTGGCGATCGCCGCCGTCACCGCGGCCGAGATCGCCGGCCAACTGCCGATCACGAGCGGTGTCACGACCAGAACGCAGCTCATAGCGGGTCTCCAGTTAGTCGGCGGGGCATGCGGATCAGGCGTTCGAGACGGGAACAGCGGATTTCCTACCTTCCATTACCGCTTCGATTCTAACTGCGCGAAGGAGAAGACGCCATAATTACTGCCGGATTTACCGGAGAGCAAGGAAACAGAAGCCAAGAAGGAGTGCGACTAGACCTGCGGCAAAGTACCAGAAGGATGTTTGATGCGTCTTCGCTTTCAGCGCGGCCGGTTCGGGCAGACCGTAATATGACAGCCGGAATTCCTCGTCACTTATGCAGGCACGGAATTCAATTCCAAAAACCCATTCCTCCCGCGAGCGAATGGCGCCAAATCTCCGGCTTTTTGTCTCAGGCCTCTCAATGAGTAGTGATCTCGCAACAGGATTGTCGCTGGCCGGGTCATATTCAAATCTGCCGCGCTCGAAGCCTTCGGCGTCGCTGTTTTTCCTGTAGTACTAATAGCGCATCACTCGCCAGCGGCACAGCGGATCGAAGTCAATGAATCCAGACTGCACGTAGTCGGGAACATCGTCAGCCTGAGACTGCCGCTGGGATGCGTCGTAAGCAAAGTGAACCCTCAGGGCCTTGGCCGCTCCGGCTTCAAGCACTTCCTCCGTACGCGTTACAACGAAACTGGCGTCAGCTATCCATTCCGGAAGCCAAATATTGCCGCAGCGAAGCCACGGGCAAGCCATTCGGTAGCCCATCTTCTTGTGGATCGCCGTGTCGGTCCCGAGAATCAACTCACTCAATTGCCAGCTCTTGTTTTGCCCGCGTTTGGTGAGCTGGGCACGATAATCCCGGTTATCTATCCAGCCATACTGTTCGACCTCGTCCGGGCCGTTCGCGGGATAGTGTTCGCAATGGAAAAAGGAACTCCGGCCGCCCTGATCAAAAGCAAACTTGCAATCCCACTTCGAGAACCGCGGCATGGCTTGGCCTTGTACTGATGAAAACGATTGCCAGGACTCCTCACAGCGCACGGGCAAGACTTCTTCCGCGAACGCCATCCATTTGGCGATGACGCGCTTCGTGTCGAACGGCGCGGCACTCTCACATGATGGCACAGACATGGCGCCTCGCGACTCAGTTCATTGCCAAGGCATCGCCCTTGACAGTGAGGATAACCGGCCGTGCTCCCCGGTCATCGACGAAAAGCGTCAACTGTGAGCTGAAAACTCCGGGATCATACGGCTGGAGCTTGCACTGCATTTCAAAAACCCCCGGCGGAATTTCCACGAGTTCCTCAGATTGCTTCAGACCGAAGCGGCAGTTCTGCCCTCAGCATTGCGCCATGCCGACGAAGCGCATCGCCCGGCTTGAGTGGTTTTCCATTCGGAAAGACACATGGGTGGCATGCCCTGGAACGGCGTCCGAAATCTCGATGCTTGGTTGTGCGACGTGAAGGGAAGCGCGCGGCCCACGAGCAATAAAGAGATAAACTCCGTAGGAGATCAGGGAAGCGCCGCCCACGAAACACCCCGTGGACAGGATTGTGAAATCCATAAAAAACCCCTCATATCTCAATTTTCCGGCGCAGCTCGCCCGCAACAGTGGCTTGAATGCCGCTCGCCGGGCGCGCGCGTCCCTGGCACCAACTTCGAAGGCGATTCAGCTCCTCGCTCATGGTCTTCGACAACGGGACGGTTTCGGCGAGGGAGTTTCTGAGAATCTCGGTCGTCAGCTCCTGTCCCTTGCTGAACGCGTCGAACAAGCCGGAGATGATGGCTTCCTCGATCTCCGCGCCGCTGAATCCGTCGCTGCCATTGGCCAGGGCTTTCAGGTCGAAGAGATCGGGATTGCGGCCACGCTTTTGCAGATGGATGCGGAAGACTTCGCGGCGCTCCAGGTCGTTGGGCAAATCGACGAAGAAAATCTCGTCGACACGGCCCTTGCGAAGCAACTCGGGCGGGAGCTGGCTGATGTCGTTGGCGGTGGCGATGACGAATACCGGGGCGGTCTTCTCGGAGAGCCAAGTCAAGAAGGTGCCGAAGACGCGTGAGGAGGTGCCGGCGTCGCTGCCGCCCGAGCCGACCGCGCCTGCGAACGCCTTGTCGATCTCGTCGACCCAGAGGATGGCCGGCGCCACGCTCTCCGCGGTTTGCACGGCGCGGCGCATGTTGTCTTCGCTGGAGCCAACCAGACTGCCGAACATTCGGCCGATGTCCATGCGCAGTAAGGGCAGCTTCCACAGGCTGGAAGCCGCCTTGGCACACAGGCTTTTGCCGCAGCCTTGTACGCCCAAGAGCAACACTCCCTTGGGCGGAGGCAGGCCGAATTCCGCGGCCCGATCGCTGAAAGCCACGCTCCGCTTGGAAAGCCAGCTTTTGAGGTTTTCCAAGCCCGCCACGTTGGAGAACGCTTCGTTGCTCTGATAGTAATCGAGAAGCCCGCTCTTGCGAATGATCTGCTGCTTTTCGCTAAAGACGATGTTGACGTCTTCAGCGTCGAGCTTGCCGTCGAGCACCAGCGTTTTGGCGAAGACGTTCTCCGCTTCCTTGAGCGTCAGACCGCTGGCGGCGTGAAGCAGGCGTTCGCGCCCCTCGGCGTCCAAATTGATGCTGATGCGCGGTTTGTCCTTGACGTCTTCGATGATGCGGTCGAGCAGCCGATTGAAGTCGTCCATGCGCGGCAGTGCGAATTCGACGATGGTGAGGTCTTTGCTCAATTCCGGGGCGATCCGCAACATCGGGGCGACAATGACGATGGTCTTGTAGGTGTCGCGAAGGTTGTAGGCGACGTCGCGGAGCCGGCGGATGACCGCGATATTGCAGCGATTGTCCTCGGTGAAGGGATGGAAATCCTTGAACAAGTAAATGGCCGGGTCGACCTGGCCGAGGACGGCATCGAGGGCGGCCAAAGGATCGGTGGTGTTGCCGCTGCCCGACTTGGTGCGCTGGGCCTCGGCGCCCGGCTTGATGATGCCCTGGGTATACGTCCAAACGAAGAACTTCTTGTTGCGCTTGCGGGCGATCTCGGCCAAGTGGCGTTCGACGCGTTCTTCTTCCCAGCTCACGACATAGATGATGGGGTAGCGCGCGCGAATCAGCACTTCCAGCTCGTTGGGCGGGCAAGCTTCCGGTAGTGGAACCGCTTGACGATCCGGCGCAGGCTTGAGGGCGGCAGAGACCCCGGCTGAAGCGGGCTTGATGGCCGGTCTTTCTACCGGCTGCTTCGGGCGTGGAGCCGACGAACGCGAGCCATCGCCCAATCCAGTTGCGTCGTTGCGATCCGATGTTTCGTTCATTTAGACCTGTCTTCCCTCGTGAGGTCTTGATCGCGCAGAGTCTGCATCAGGCGCTGTAGGCGCTCATCCGAATTACCCTCTGGGCCGCGCAGGCTCTCAAGCACCTCGAGCACCGGACGGGTTGCGCCAAAGGCATAGACCCGGCCGTCGGGCAAGATGGTGATTTCACTGAGAGGCGAAAGGTCATCCGGTTCCAAGGGCGTGGCCCTCCTACGGCTGCTGCATGGATTGGCCTCACACGACGAGCCGCAATCCAGCGGCGCCTGCCAGAGCGCGCGCCTCGTCCGCGACGGCTGGGGGCAGAGGCATGGCCACTTCATCATAATGCAGCGCCTGCCAGCGTGGCAAATATCCATCGCGAATACTGAACTTTGCAGTTGGCAGATTCTCGCGCATCCAGCGCACAACTGGTCGAAAGCAACAGTCGAAATGCCCCGGCATGAGGAGGTGGCGAACGATGAGATCGCCTTGTCGTGAGGCCAGGATCAGGTTGCGCGTGACGATTTCGACATAGCGCTTGATGCCGGCCAGGCGACGGGCGCAGGCGTCGTTGCCGAACTTGAAGTCGGCGAGATACACGTCGACCGCGCCATCGAGCAATCCCAACGCTTCTTCGGTGAAATGAAAATCCGACTTCCAGATCACCGGCGGCAGGTCGGGGCAATCAGCCATCGCTTCCAAGATCGCGGGCAGGTGGATGGTAGGCTCGCCGCCGACCCATTCGAGAGTGCGGGCGCCTTGGCTTCGTCCCCAGGCGACGGCCTTATGGAAAAACTCGGGCGTCAAGGGCTGGCCGCGACGCGGATCGAAGGCGTTGGCTTCGGCGATGCAAAACACACAGCGAAGGTCGCAGCCGGAGAGATAGAAAAGGTGCGAAGGCACAAGTTCCGATTCTTCTCCCACTTCAATCCGGTGCTTGTAGACGCGAGCGACGGCGTCAGCTTTGCATGGGCCGCGCTCGCCGCTGAGCCGGTTCGCTGCGCAACGATGCTCGCACAGGAAACAGGCTCGATAGTGTTCTCTCGCTTGACTTAACTTTGATTCCGTGGCCCAACATGATTTCATAGGCGGGCTCGCAAATTGGTGCCACGAAGGGAACTCGACCAGATTTCTCGCAAATTCGAGCTGGTCAGTTAAGCGAAGGCGCCGCACCAGCTTTGGGAAAGTGCCATTTAGGAACTCGGCCGTGAGCGTCGTAGCTTTCGAAGCGACAGACCGATACTGTCGGAGGCAAATCGAAGCCCAACCGCGCCTTCGGAACGTCGCAGCCTACCCCGGAGCAAAGCGACTCTGCCCTGACTTCGGTCAGAGACATGCTCGCGCCGAACCCGACATCTGTGGACTCACCGATCCCAACCGCTACAAGGGTGATCGGACCGGCCTCGTCAGTTCGAACGGACAGCTCTGCCTTATCCGGAAGTATCCGAATCACAGTGATGATGACTCGATCCGCGAGCACGACGGCGTCGTTGACGCGGCGCGATAGGACGATCATGCGCAAACTCCGTCCCCACCTAAGGAGCGACTGAACTGACTAAGATGGGACCTGAACTCCTTGAGAATAATCGGAGGGTAGCGAAATGCAAGACAATTGTGGATCAATGACGTCGTATCGCAATTGAAGGGGCCGCTCTTAAGGAACTCAGGAAACTTGCATACATCCCTATAGAACCGGTCATGTAGCACCCGTCCAGCCGCTGCCGATCTGAGGTCACGGATCGCAGCTGGCTCATCGCGCTGAGCTGAGGAAGAATCGTACCACGAAGAAGTCCTGATCACCAAGGTTCGTTGGTTCGTTTCTCATCATTTCATAATCACTTGGATCTCTTGGATCTCATTCATTTCTTGGCTCGCTTGGCGCTCATGCTTTGCTTCAATCTCATGAATCCCCTATGGTGTGCATCTTGTGGAATTCAAGCGTGTGGTGTGACGTGGGATGATGATGAAACGACCCGCTGCCGTAACCTTCGCCTTCGTCCTATAATGAAGCCGATCACCCGTCAGGAGAGTCATGATGGACCTGCTCGAGCGCATCGATCCCGAAGTCTTCCACGCCATCGAAGGCGAGAAGCGCCGCCAGCAAGATGGTCTGGAGATGATCGCCTCGGAGAACTACACGAGCCCGGCGGTCATGGCCGCGCAGGGTTCCGTGCTGACGAACAAGTATGCGGAAGGCTTGCCCGGCAAGCGCTATTACGGCGGCTGCGAGTTCGTCGATCAGGTGGAGCGGCTCGCCATCGACCGGTTGCTCAAGCTCTTCGGCGCGGACCGGGCCAACGTACAGCCGCACTCCGGCGCTCAGGCGAACATGGCGGTTTACTTCGCGTGCCTCGATCCCGGCGACGCGATCCTCGCCATGGACTTGTCGCACGGCGGCCATCTCACGCACGGCATGAAGCTCAATTTCTCGGGCAAGCTTTACAAGGTGGCGGCCTACGGCGTGCGCCGGGATGATGAGCGCATCGATTTCGACCAAGTCGCCACGCTCGCCGCCGAGCACAAGCCGAAGCTGGTGGTTGCCGGCGCGAGCGCTTATCCACGCGAGATCGACTTCGCGAAGTTCGCCGAGATATGCAGGCAACACCGCGCGCTGCTGTTTGTGGACATGGCACACATCGCCGGCCTCGTCGCGGCCGACCAGCACATGAACCCGGTGCCGTTCGCTGAATTCGTCACCACCACGACTCACAAAACCCTGCGCGGCCCACGCGGCGGCGCGGTCCTCTGCAAGCAGGAGTGGATCCAGAAGATTAACTCGTCGGTCTTTCCGGGCATCCAGGGCGGGCCGCTTATGCACGTCATCGCCGCCAAGGCCGTCTCGTTTCTCGAAGCCGCGAAGCCCGAGTTCAAAACCTATGCCACCCAGATCATCGCCAACGCCAAGACGCTCGCATACGAGCTGGAGCGCCACGGTTTTCGGCTTGTCTCCGGCGGCACCGACAATCACCTCTTGCTCGTGGACGTCGCCTCGCGTGGCTTGACCGGCAAGAAGGCGGAAGAGGCGCTCGACATGGCCGGCATCACCGTCAACAAGAACAAGATTCCGTTCGACCTGCGGCCGCCGCTGGACCCGTCCGGCATCCGCATCGGCACCCCTGCCCTCACGACCCGCGGCATGCGCGAGCCGGAAATGCGCACCATCGCCGGCTGGATCGGCAAAGTGCTGGCCGCACCGGAGGAGAAGGCGTCGCTGGAACGGATACGCGGCGAGGTTCGCGAGCTGGGAAAGCAATTCCCGGCGCCGGTGTAGAATTGTTGCAATGGAACTTGTGAATGCAAATCGCTCGAGTTGCCGGTTTGACGTGAATTACGGTGGGAGAAAGCAGATGAGCATTGATACCCTAAGCCTGCCCGAGAGCGAGATTCGAGTCCGATTTGAACGGCTCGCACGGCAATGGAAGAACGAGTCGAGATTCATGTCGAACACCGCCCAGATGGCGATGCTCCCGTCTTATCAACGCATCATTGGATTGGGAATGGCCGTGGTGCCACTGCTTCTCGAGGAGTTACGACGCGAGCCTGACCAGTGGTTTTGGGCGCTGGAAGCAATCACGGAAGAAAACCCCGTGCCGCGAGAGTATCTTGGAAAAGTGTCGAACATGGCCAAAGCGTGGGTTGATTGGGGAACCCAGCGAGGATTCATCAAGCCATGATTTCCGATCCCGATTTCCCGCACCTTACGCCAGAAAACCACAAGGTCACAAGTCCGGTTGACCCCTTATACAACTGCATCGCATGGGTGTCAGGTGACACCGCGAATTGGTGGCAACCCGGCGTCAATTGGCCTAAACCGGCTGACCCAAGCGATTGTGGGATCGAAGATCTTGTCGGTGCTTTCACCTCTCTAGGATTCGTAACATGCGCGGACGGCAGTTTGGAACCGGGCTTCGAGAGGATTGTTCTTTTTGAAGCCGGCGCGTTCTACACGCACGCGGCGCGCCAACTCACCAATGGCAAATGGTCCAGCAAACTTGGACGATGCGAAGACATCGAGCACGATCGCCGCAGGATCTTGCGGACGGCGTATACGGCGCGGTGAAGGGCTTCATGAAGCGACCCATTTCCAAGTCGAGCTAGCGCTCAAATGGACTTAACTTGACACGGATTTCCTGCTATAGGCGGATACAGAAGGTGCTGCGCGACGACGTAAGAAAGGGAGTTCTTTGCCAATGCGGCCGTGGTTTCAAGCCTGGTGGACGACTTTCCGCTTCCGCCATCTCGTTCTGGAATTGCTGGTTGCATTGAGCCTGGCGTTTCTCGTCTGGCTCTATACCCATAGCCGCGACCAGAACAGCATCGATCACGTACAGGTTCCGGTGCAGATTCAACTCAACCCTTCGCAGCGCGACCAATATTTCCTGGAAACGACAGGAACGCAGAAAGTCAGCGTCTCGTTTTCCGGACCTTCCATGCGGATTCGTGACATTCGCCGCAAGCTGCAGCGCGGCATGGTTCAGGCGAATCTCACGTTGCTGATTCCCGAAGAACGACTGAATGAAGCCGTCTTCAGCGACACTCTCCGCGTCGAAGCCGAACACATCGCAGTTCCTCCGGGCATTCTGGCTGAGATCACGGACGACACGCCGACGATTACCGTCAGCGCCCATCGTCTGACCGAGCGCCTTTTGCCGGTAAAGCTCGACTACACGGGTGAGGTACGCGTCACCCAAATGCAAGTCGAGCCGGCCGCCGTTCTCGTCCGCGGACCGAAACAGGTGCTTGACCATGCACAGGCGCTGAATTCACGGCCTTATGCGCTTGCCAGTCCCACGGACGGCGCGACAGAGACGGAGATTCGCGGTCAGGCGACGCTGGCCTCCGAACTGGAAGGACGTGCGATTCAAGCCACGCCGCGCGCGGTCAATTTTCGCTGTAAGGTGCAACCGCGGCAGAAAATCTACCATCTCCGCGACGTTCCGATTCATTTCCTGTGTCCGGCGCAGTTTCCCTGGAAGCCGCGGTTTGCCGACGAAAGAGCCGGCAAAGTTGAGCTCCGTTTGCTAGGGCCGGCTTCCGAAGAAACGCCGCCCGTCTTGGCTTTCATCGACCTTACCGCGAGCCAACCGTTCCGCGGCAGAAATCTCGAGGCGCTTCGGCTACAATTACCGAAAGACTTCACGTTGGTGCAAGCCGCGCCGCAAGTGATCGCTTTCTATCTCGATGAGTTGACCGTGTCGGCGACCGCCCCGCGCGAACAGCCTTGAATCTGGCCGGAAACACATCATGGGGAACTACCATGTCTTTGCGGACCGGGCGTCCGATTTGGCGCTCGCCGAGAGGTTTGTCCTAAACACCGGAAACCAACGCGGCCAAGAATGCAACGTCGCCGCGACTCTGCTGGTGCATGCGAATGTCGCTGACGTTTTTCTGCCTCGCCTGGGGCAGCTCGCGCGTGAGCGAGCCGTCGAAGTCCGTGGCTGCCCGGCGACCCGCTGTTACATTCAGGGCATCCGCGAATCGACACAAGAAGATTACACCGCAGGCAATCTCGATTCGAACGCCCTTCCGATCGTTACGGTCAGGGTGGTGCTTGATCTCGACGAGGCCATCGACCACATCGCTCGCTTTGGCTCGGGCCATGCGGAGGAATTTGAGCCATGGTCTTAGTGGTTTCGCTTACGGCGATCGTGTTGCCTATGTTGTTGGCGGCGGCGTTTCTATTGGGCCGGCATTTTCACCGGCGCCAACAGTCCGAAGAAGAGTTCTCACCGGTCACGCGCCAGCACTTCGAGTTATTTCAGAGCGGCCGGTTCAACGAAGCCGCAGTCGAGTCGGTCAAGAATCGTTTCAGCGCCATGCTGGAGCGCGGCGAGGAAGCCACGGTCGAGGCAAGCTTGCGGCCCGGAATGCATTATGTGTTTCAGGTGCGGGCTTTGGCGGAGATCGGCACCGACGTCGCCGGGCGAATTCTGGAACGCCAGCTAAAACGCCGCCTTTCCAATGACCATCTGGAACAGGCCTGGTACTGGATCGACTTGGCCGGGAGCTTGCGCTTTCTCAATCGTGAAGAAAGTCTGCCGCACTTGCTTAATTGCGCCGACACTGCCTCGGAGGCGCCGCTCGGCCATTTCTTCGCCGCGGAAACGATCTGCTTTCTCGGCTTCGCCGGCTACTTGCACCACACGGAAACGCCGCTCGGCCATTCGGCGCTGCGTCTTTTGCATCGCGCGCTGGAAGGACTTCGTTACGGCGTGCAGCCGCAACTGGTTCCCGAAGCCCGGCTGGGGGAGATCATCGAGCAGCTTTGGGACCACCGGCCCGACACGGTGCACCCGCTTTTCGTGCGCGTAGTGCACGAGTCGCTACGGTATCTGCGCCGAGCGCCGCATGCCCGTGCGACCTTGACGGATGAAAACAATGATCGCGAAGCTTTCGACTGGCAACTGGCCCGGATCGAGGCGTTGGAGCCGTCGCTGAGGGACTATCTGAGCGAGGCGCCTGCGGTTCTCGTGCGGCAACTGAAGTCCACGTGCAATGACGATTTCCCTGATCTGCTGCATGCGTTGCGTGACTTGCGGATCGACACGGGCGCCGAACTCCTGCCTCTCTTTAGCCGGCCCCGTTTTCCACACAAAGAACTGGCCCTGGAAGTGATTGCTTGGTCGAGCGATCCAGGCGTAGGACCATGGCTACGGGGCTACGCCGCTCGACACATCCCCATGAATCGCCGCAGCCGATGGAAACCACACGCTTCAGTGCCGCGCCGCCCTTCGCTGCCCGCCGACGTACCCTATCATGGCCTCCTTCGAGCGCTGCGTCGGCAACCATCAGTCGACAACGAGAAATTCCTTCTTTTGGCCGCCAAGGATTGGGATCCGACATATCGAGCGGCGGCGCTGAGCGGCCTTGGCTGGTGGTCTCCGATTCTGCGAAGCAATGTTTTGGAGGCGCTCAAAGAAAGTCGGCTAGACCCCAATCCGGACGTCCGGCAAGCCGCCCGCGCTGCCCTGGCACGCCTTGGTCAGCGTCAAGCACTGCATTGGTTTCGCCAGGCGCTGACGCGCGAGGATTTCACCAACATTCACGACGCGATCCAGCTTATCGCCGCGGAAGGACTGACGCTCTTGTGGCCCGACCTCGATCGCCTCGCCGATTCCGAGAACCCCGATATTGCCCATCTTGCCCGCGAATCCCTCGAACGCATGGCTGAAGACATGGAGCATCGACGGGCGCAATGATTCGAGTGAACGCCATCGCTTTTACCGTTCGATAAAGAAGAGGTCTGTAATGCGGGGCATCGGCGGTGGCGAACAAAGTTTGGAGCTTGTGGATACTGGTTGCGTCATCTCTCATAATGGCAGGCTGCCAGGGCGCATTTGGCCCGGGTCGCTTGCCCGATGATCCGCTCTTTGTTCGTCGCGAACCGGTAGAGTCGCGAGCAAAATTCGGCCCGCCAGCCAATCTCGCAAGCGCCGAGACCACAATTCCTGAAAATCGAATTGTCGCTCGAAACGCCGCGGTTCACGACGAACATTATCAACATACTTCAAGAACCGTTCCCGCCATCTTGACGAATCGCAGCACGCCGCCGGAACGCGACATCGACGTGGATGACTGACGTGTATTCGTAGCGGAATTCGCAAGAATTCCGATCTTCGCACTCCGGAATTCTTGAGAATTCAGCTACGGATGAAGCAGGTCACTTCGCAAGCTTCAAGCAAGTGACTTCCTTGGTATCGCGAACGTAAATCAACCCCTCGGCAATGGCGGGCATGGCCATTGTCGAGCCACAGACCTTGGAGCGTGACAACTCCTGATAGACGCTGCGGCTCGGCTCGAGCAGCACCAGGTCGCCCTCTTCTTCGAGCATGAGGATCTTCTTGTTTCCGGTGAGGACGAGGCCGGCGTGATACTTGGCGATGTTGTCTTTCCGCCAAAGCTCCTTCCCGCTTCTTGAATCCATACAGCGCAGCGCGGCCGTTTGTTTGGGAAAGACGCTATTCGTCACCGCGTACAGCATGTCATCGACGGCGAGCGGTGTCGAAATGTAGCAAGTCAAGCCCGGCGCCGTCCAAGCGACGGCAGCGTCCTTCTTGCCTCCCGTAGATGTGACGCGAATCGCCTGCGCCCCGAGCATCGAGCAAGTCAGGATCGCGTCGCCGGTGCGGACCGGGGTGATGGCGCGCAACCCGATGATGTCGCGTATGGGATACTCCCACGCCGGCTCGCCGGTATCTGCTTTGACCGCAACGAGACTTTGGCCGGTCAGGAATACCAGTTCCGCGTCGCCGCCTTCACCGAGGGCGATCGGCGAGGCGTATCCCGCGGCATCGCTCCGGCACTTCCAAAGCACTTTACCGCTTTTCCTGTCGAAAGCGATGATGGCCGTCTCAGGTCCGCCGACTTGGGCGATCAGCTTGTCCTCGTGAACGAGCAGCGAGCTGGAGACGCCGAACTTGAGGTAGGGCGCCTTGAACTCTTTGTGCGTATCGACCTGCCAGAGAGTCTTGCCCGAGCCGGTTTCGAAACAGCTAATGACGCCGGAGATGCCGTGCGTGTACACCAAGTTGTCCGCGACACAAGGCGTGGCCCGAGGCCCGTAGCCGCCACAATCGGTGGTGACGGCATGACGCGTGTAAACGTTTCGCCAGGCCGGCTTGCCGGTTTTGGCGTCGAACGCCGCGACTTCCTCTTCATCCTTGTCCTCGACGCGCCCGTGGATGAATACTTGGCCGCCCGCCACGACGGGCGAGCTATAGCCGTCGCCGACCGGTTGTTTCCAAACGACCTCGGGTCCGCGCGACCACGGATGTATTTCCTCTTTGGTGCTGCCGTCTCGTTTGGGTCCGAGCCATTGCGGCCAATCCCCTGCTTGAACGACAGCGACGAGCAACAAGGATGTGAAGACGGAAACGATTACGCGCATCGGTATCTCCTCAAATCCGCTTGATCTTCTCCGATTGAAGACGACGCCCACAATGTGAGGATTCAATCGGAGACGATATTGTTTAGCCGCGAGCCAACGGCGAGCGCGGACTGATTGCACCGTCTGAAAACTAAACGCCCGCGCTCGCTCGCCGTGGGCTCGCGGCTAAACTTAGAATAAGGGCCATGAACATGAAAGTCTCTGCGGTGCTGAAGCTCGCTTCGCTATTGGCGTTTATCCTCTGCGCCGTCTATTTCCTGCGTTTCACGGACATCGGCCAATCGATCACGCCCGCTCGATTCAAGGAGTTCGTCGAATCTTTCGACCCGGTCTGGGCGCCGCTGCTTTACATTGTGATCTATATCGCCGGCACCGTCTTGTTGCTGCCCGGGACGATCCTGAGCTTCAGCGGCGCCATCCTGTTCGGAGCCTACTTGGGGACGCTTTACACGTGGATCGGCGCAACCATTGGCGCTACTCTGGCGTTCTTGGCCGCGAAATTCCTGGGACGCGGCTTCGTGGATCAGCTTCTTAAAGGAAAGCTGCAAACCCTCGACGCCCGGCTCGGCAAGCATGGCTTTAGCGCGCTGTTGATACTTCGCCTGGTGCCTCTGTTTCCCTTCAACGGCCTCAACTTCGGTTGTGGCCTGACCAGCATCCGGTGGCGCGACTACGTTCTGGCGACTGCCATCGGCATTTTGCCGGGAACGTTTGTTTATCAACTGCTTTTCGCGCGATTCGGGGAGAAGATCCTACAAGAGGGATTCGCCTGGAGCGACTTGCTTGACTGGCAGATCGGGATCGCGCTGGCGTTGTTTGCAGTTTTCATTGTGATTGGGAAATGGGCATCGACGAAAGTGCTTGATCCCTGATCCTGCGTGCGGGTCAGCGCGACCGAGAACAACACAAGCGCGTTGCTCCGCTTGGGGGATTTTTGACACTACCTCTTGCCTTGCGGTGTATAAAACGCCAAGCTAAACGCAATTCCCACATCGCCGACTCGCCGATCAGGAGCCGCGTTATGGCCATCGAAACGGAAGCCACTCCCGCGCATCAAGCGTACGTTCCCGACGATACGCGCATGCCGGAGTTGACTTGGTCCGCCCTCATCCTTGGGACCGCGCTGGGACTAATTTTCGCGGCTTCATCACTTTATCTGGTGCTCAAAGTAGGCATGACCGTCTCGGCTTCGATTCCGGTGGCGGTCCTGGCCATCACGCTTTTCCGTGCTTTTTCCAACGCCTTTGGCTTCCGACGGGCGACCATTCTCGAGAACAACATCGTGCAGACATCGGGCTCGGCGGGTGAGTCGATCGCGTTCGGCGTCGGCGTCACCATGCCGGCGCTTATGATGCTTTGCTTCAATATGGACCTTGCGCGTGTCATGGTGGTTTCGATATTAGGTGGAATCCTTGGCATCCTGGCAATGATACCGCTCCGGCGGGCCTTTATCGTCAAAATGCACGGCCGCCCCGGACAACCGGGGACGTTGCTCTATCCGGAAGGAGTCGCCGCGGCCCAGGTGCTGATTTCCGGAGAAAAGGGCGACACCACCGGCGCCACCGTTTTCGTGGGGTTCGGTCTTGCGTTCATTCATAAGCTTCTGACCATTGGACTGAATTGTCTTCGCGAGACAGTCACGATTCCAATCAAGGCTATCAACCAAGCTGCAGTGTTTGCCGGCGATATGGCATCGGAACTCCTCGGCGTCGGCTACATCATCGGCATGAGGACCAGTTCGATCATGATGGGGGGCGCGGTGCTTGGATACTTGGTGATCATCCCCGTCATTTACTTTGTGGGTCAGCATGCGCCCGTCGTCATCCCACCTAGCTCGGAAAAACTCATCAGTAATATGAACATTTCCGAGCTGCGCAACAACTATCTCCTTTTTATAGGCGCCGGTTGCGTCGCGACGGCGGGCCTCATCAGCATGTCGCGCACGTTGCCAATGATCGTACGCTCGGCGAGGGCCGGGATGACATCGATGCGCGGGGGGAGCAACGGCAACGGAAGTTTGCGACGCACTGAAAACGACTTGTCCATGACGGTGGTGGTATTTGGCAGCCTAGGACTGCTAGTTCTTTTGGCTGCATTCTTAATGACGCAGGTCGGACTGGTTAGCGCAGTCCTTGGGGCGCTTCTCGTCCTCGTGTTCGGGTTCTTGTTTGTAACAGTTTCGTCCCGGCTGACTGGGGAGATCGGTTCCTCATCGAATCCGATTTCTGGAATGACTACCGCGACTCTGATGGTCACCTGCTTGATCTTCTTGACCCTTGGAATGACCTCCCCCATTGATCGCGTTTTGGCCCTCTCGGTGGCAGCCGTAGTTTGCATCGCCGCGTCGAACGGCGGCACCACCGCGCAGTCGCTAAAGACCGGTTTTCTGGTCGGCGGCACTCCAAAAGCAATGCAGTACGCCATCCTTTTTGGCGCGCTTATTTCCGCCCTCGTAATCGGCGGCACGTTGCTAGCCTTTAACGCAGCCGGCACCGTTTATACCAGCGATCCACAATACCTGCCGCTTGTTGTCAAGCCCGGAAATGACGAAGTCATGCTTAACTCGGACCTGCGGGCGGAATACGAGACGGCAGTGGCGGACAAAGATCCCAAGAAGAAAAAACTCAAGGAAGACTATAAAGGTAAGGAGTACCTCGTGCTTCTCGCCCCATCAAAAGACCGTATCTACTTGATAGATCCGACCACAGGAAAACAGGCGTGGGTCAAGGAACCGGTGACTCTAACCGCCGCTGAGCTCGACAAACTCAAGCAAGCGGAGCGGGACGGTATCACCACTATGGAGACTCACGATGAAAAACAGTTTCTGGTCTGGGATACGCGGTTGGACATCTTCAAACGGAATAGAGCGAAGGACACCGGTGATCGGGCAGCCGTGGTTAAGATTCCCGATGGGACTGCACCCGAAGGACGTTTCCTCGTAGACCCCGCTACAGGCCGGGTGGCATTTCTCAAGGATCCAACAATCGGCGGCGTGGTCGAAGAACACGATGGCCGGCCAACCACGCGATTCCCCGCACCTAAGACCAAGATCATGCAGATTATCATCGACGGCGTCCTAACGCTAAAGCTCAACTGGAGCTTAGTTCTAATTGGCGCCTTGATCGCCGTCACGCTCGAACTTTGCGGCGTGTCCTCACTTGCCTTTGCTGTCGGCCTGTATGTGCCCATCCAATATTCAACACCGATCTTCCTCGGTGGCCTCTTGCGCTGGGGCATTGACAAATACCAGGCAGCCAAGTCGCAGGCGAGCATTTCGGCGGCCGGTGACGATCCTGAGGCCCGTGCCCGCGCGGAGATTGAGGCGATTCGCAAATCCGAGACAAGCCCGGGCGTGCTCCTGGCATCCGGATACATTGCGGGTGGTTCTCTCGCAGGTGTTGCCGCTGCGTTCATGGAGTTCGCTCCAAATCTCAAGAATGCACTAAATTTCGAGTGGGTCGTCGAAGGTCAGGGAGTGGAACTAAGTAGTTGGATCGCGGTCGCGGTGTTCGCGGGCCTAGTGTTGTTTGCCGTATTGGTCGGAACGGGGAAACTGTTCAAGCCGCCGGAGGAGTCAATGGTGGTTCCCGCGGGCCCAATTTCAGACCCAGACGCCCGCTCCCGCGGCGAGGATGATCGATACCGCGACAATCCTTGAAATTCATCGCTTTCTACAAAAGGAGATTCCGTCATGAAACGTTGGCTTATTCCGCTGGTGATGCTGATGATGCATTCTGAACCTACCAGTCCGTGCGTCTTCGCCGATGAAGGCATGTGGCTTTTCAACAATCCGCCGCGCAAGCTGCTCAAGGAGAAGTACGAGTTCGACGCCACCGAAAAATGGCTCGAGCACGTGCAGAAGTCCTCCGTCCGCTTCAATTCCGGCGGGTCGGGGTCGTTTGTTTCCGCCGACGGGCTGGTCATGACGAACCATCACGTCGGCCTCGGCGCCTTGCAGAAACTCAGCAAGAAGGGCAAGGACTTTGTCAGGGACGGCTTCTACGCCAAGTCTCTCGGCGAGGAATTCCAGTCGGTCGATGAAGAGTTAGTCGTGCTCATGGACATCACCGACGTGACCGACCAAGTCAAGGCGGCGGTCAAGCCGGACATGCCTGCCGACAAAGCGTTTGAGGCACGGCGGGCGGTCATCGCCCAAATCGAGGCCGAATCAGAGAAGAAAACGGGCCTGCACAGCAACGTCGTCACGCTCTATCAGGGCGGCATGTTTCACCTCTACCGTTACAAGCGCTACACCGACGTGCGCCTGGTATTCGCGCCCGAGCAGCAAATTGCCTTTTACGGCGGCGATGCGGACAACTTCGCTTATCCGCGCTATGACCTCGACGTCTGCTTCTTCCGCGTCTACGAGGAAGGCAAGCCCGCCAAGATCGAGCATCATCTGACTTGGAGCCAGGCGGGTCTCAAGGATGGAGAACTGGTGTTCGTGTCCGGCCATCCCGGCAAGACCGATCGGCTCAATACCGTTGCTGAATTGGAATATCTGCGCGACATCGGCTACCCGTTCTTGATGCAGCGGCTCAATCGACTGGAGGTGATGCTTTCGATCTACAGTGGCCGCGGCGAGGAATACGAGCGCAAGGCCAAGGACCTGCTCTTCGGCGTCGCCAATAGCCGCAAGGCTCGCGACGGCGGCTTGGCCGGCCTCCAGGACCCGGCCATGATGGCGCAGAAGAAAGCGAACGAGAAGTCGATGCGGGCGGCGATCGCCATCAATTCCGAATTGAAGGACGTGGCCCAGGCATTTGACGTGATTGAGAAAGTGCAGAAAGTGCGAGCTAATGTGATCAAGCGTTACACGTTGATCGAAGGCGGCGCCGGCTTCAACACCGGACTCTTCGGCATCGCGCGCGCTCTGGTTCGGGCCGCCGACGAATACGCCAAGCCCGACGATCAGCGCCTTTCGGAGTTCAACGAATCGAACAAGAAGTCGCTGGAGCTGAAGCTCTTTTCGCGACGCCCGATTTACGAAGACTTCGAGTTGGCCAAGCTGCAAGATTCGATGATGTGGCTGTGCGAAATCCTGGGTCAGGAGAATCCCATTGTGCAGAAGGCGCTCGCCGGCAAGTCGCCGCGGGCACGTGCCACGGAGCTGATCTCCGGCACCAAGCTGATGGACGTCGAGGCGCGCAAGAAGCTCTATCAAGGCGGCAAGAGCGCCGTCACCGAATCGAAAGACACCATGATTCTCTTGTCGCGGGCGATCGACAAGGAATCACGCGAGCTGCGCAAGATCATCGAGAGCCAACTCGAGGAACCGAAACAGCAGGCCTATGACAAGATCGCCAAGGCGAAGTTTGTCCTCGAGGGGACGAACACCTACCCCGATGCCACGTTCTCCCTGCGGCTCTCGTTCGGAACCGTAAAAGGCTACGAGGAGGACGGGAAGAAGATTCCGTATGAAACCACGTTCGCGGGGCTCTACGAGACGGCGAAGGAGCACAACAACAAGTACCCGTTCAACCTGCCCGAGCGTTGGTTCGAACGCAAGGACAAGCTGAACCTGAAGACGCCGTTCAACTTCGTTTGCACGGCCGACATCATCGGTGGCAATTCGGGCAGCCCGGTGGTCAATCGCAAGGGCGAGGTCGTTGGCCTGATCTTCGACGGCAACATCCAATCGCTGGTCTGGGATTTCGCCTTCACCGACGAACAAGCTCGTGCCGTCTCGGTCTGCACGGGAGCGATCACCGAAGCGCTGCGTGCAGTGTATGACGCGGGGCCGCTGGCCGACGAGATCATCGGCGGCAACCGGAAGTAAGAAATGAAGTCCAAGCCCGCAGGCGAGTCTTCGAGCCTGCGGGGTGCTTCATCTGGGGCCGATTCCGCTATGACGCTTGCCCCCTAATGGAGGCGGCGATCATGGTCCGTGCGGCATTCTTCGCGGCTTTGGCGTGCGTGCTTTTCTCCGGTTGCCTTCTGCTGCCTGATAACGATTCGGGCATCCAGACCGTGTCGCACAATCCGTTCGATGTCTTTACTCCGGCGCGGGCGGCGACGAAGGTGAATTACTCGCCGGCTTCACAGGAAGTTGCGCTGCGGGTTGATTTCGTGGGCCGAAAGATTCTGGCCGAAAATCCACAGATCGGCATGAAGCCGCTGTTCGCCACGGCAGGTTCGGCCAAAGAAGAGATTTTCCACCAGGATACGCGCATGGTGTGGATCACCGAGGGACTGGTCAAGCAATGTAAGGAGGAAGGCGAGTTGGCGGCGCTGATGGCGCTTGAGTTGGCCAAGATGGTGGCGGAGCGCGAAACCACCGCCAACCCGCAAGTTCGCCAGACGGAGCAGCGTTTGCCGATCAACGTGCCGATCGGAAACGCCGGCCAGTTCCACGATCAGGATCAAACCGGCGTGGCCGAGCTTGCCCGATACGAGAAAAACAATCCCAAGAAAGCTCCGGTACCGGCACGGCCCAATGCGCAGAACCTGGCCCGAGGCTATCTCGAAAAAGCCGGCTTTCACCGGACCGACCTCGATCGCATTGAGCCGTTGTTGCAGCGCGCCGACCGCAATTTCGAGTTGGAGCGGCAGATGAAAGGCTTGCCCCCGCAATCCAACTGGACGCCATGACACCCGGTCGCAAGTTATCACAGAGCCGCGCCCGTTAGGAAGCGGTCGTCCACCCGCTTCCTAACGGGCGCGGCTCTGAATGTATCGGCTCCACTATGCGGGATTGACCTCGTTTCGTAGCATTTCCTCGGATTCCTCTGTACCCGCGATCGATGAAGAATCATGCCTCCCGAGTTGTTGCGCGTCGATCTTGGCCACCGCGGCTATGACATCGCCATCGTTACGGATGAGGCGGCGGATCTGGGCGCCTTCGTGACGCAGCGATCGCAAGCAAAGTCGGCCCTCGTTATTTCAGATCAGAATGTTGCGCCGTTCGCGGAGCGTGTCGCTCGTGACATGACGGCCGCTGGCTTGCGAACGGCGTTGGCGATGCGGCCGCCCGGTGAAGCGCAGAAATCGCTCGCCGTGGCCGCGGCGTTGTACGAAGAGTTACTTGATTTGCCCGCGGATCGGCGCACGCTTGTGGTCGCAGTAGGCGGCGGCGTCATCGGCGATCTTGCCGGATTCGTGGCGGCGACGTTCGCGCGGGGCCTGCCTTTGCTCATGGTGCCGACGACGTTGCTCGCGATGGTCGATAGCTCCGTCGGCGGCAAGGTTGCGGTCAATCTGCCGCGAGCCAAGAACATGGTAGGCGCCTTCCACCAACCGATCGGCGTGTGGATTAATTTAAGTGCGCTGGCCACGCTTCCGGGTCGCGAGTACCGAAGCGGCCTCGCCGAGGTGGTCAAATATGGGGTTATCGCCGATGCGGCGTTCTTCGCATACTTGGAAGCAAATGTGCCCCAGATCCTGGAACGGGAAGCTTCGGTCATCAGGCGGATCGTGTCCCGTTGCTGCCGGATCAAGGCGGACGTCGTCGAGAAGGACGAGCGCGAGGAGACGGGCTTGCGAGCGGGCCTGAATTACGGCCATACCTTCGCACACGCCTTCGAGACGGCCGCCGGATACGGCGCGTGGCTGCACGGCGAAGCGGTCGCGGCTGGCATGATCTGCGCAAGCCGGCTCGCGGCTCGGCGCGGCTTAATCGATTCCGAAATCACCGAGAGGCAAATCCGTCTTCTCAAGGCGTTGTCCCTGCCCACGCGGCCCGAAGCCTGGCCGATCGAGCAAATGCTGGCCGTCATGCGCGCTGACAAAAAGGCTTTGGGCGGACAAATGCTCTTTGTTCTGCCGACACGCCTTGGAGAAGTCCGCGTTTTCGACGATATCGATGAATCGGACGTACGTGCGACCCTGGCGGAAGCGAATTAGAAGGTGCCCCTTTGGAACTAACTGCTGAGGAACGCGACCTGCTTACTCTGCACCTTGTGCCCGGGATCGGTCCAAGATTGTCCGCGGCGCTATTGCGTAAGTTCGGATCGGCCGCGAAAGTGCTGAAGGCGGGATCCGAGGCGCTTCAGACGATCCCGCATCTGGGACCGCAAATCGCAGAGCGCTTGCGGGAATCGTTGGCGAGTCGCAATGTGGACGAGGAACTCGCGGAAATCGCTCGCTTTGGCGTCAGTCTGCTTTGCCACGATCGTCCCGGTTACCCACAGGTGTTGACAACGCTCGCCGTGCCGCCGCGGTTTTTGTATGTGCGTGGGAACCTGCTCGAGAGCGACGCGAAGTCTGTTGCTATCGTGGGCTCGCGTTCTTGCACCTCGTATGGACGGCGCGTCGCGGAGAAGTTGGCGCTGGATCTCGCACATGCGGGTTTCACCGTGATCAGCGGCCTGGCGCGCGGCATTGACGTGTGTGCTCATCGCGGGGCCCTGCAGGCGAAAGGCAGGACCATCGCGGTACTTGCGGGCGGGCTCTCGAAGATCTATCCTCCCGAACATGCGGAGGTGGCGGAGCAGATCGTCGCGGCCGGCGCGCTTATCAGCGAGTCGGCCATGCGCATGGAGCCGATGGCGGGCATGTTCCCGGCGCGCAATCGCATCATCAGCGGATTGGCGCGGGCAGTAGTGCTGGTGGAAGCAGCGGAAAAGAGCGGCGCGCTGATCACCGCGCGACACGCGGTTGAGCAAGGCCGCGAGGTGTTCTGCATTCCGGGGCCGGTCGACAGTCTCGCCAGCGGCGGGACGCTGAAGCTTCTTCGCGACGGCGCCAAGCTGATCCGCAACGCCGATGATTTGCTGGAGGATCTGGGGGGCATCGCGCCTTTGATCGGTGTGCCGCCAGGAGGACGTGCGAAGGAACCGGAGTCGATTACTGCCGCAGGGCCGCCCATGGAACTTGATGAAACGCAGCGCAGCATCTGGGAGTTTCTCTCTGAAGGGCGGACCGTGGACGACCTGGCGCGCCACATCAGTCAGAGCATCTCTGTGCTGAGCGGCATGTTGATGACGTTGGAGCTGAAAAAGGTGATTCGGCGGCTGCCGGGGAATATGTACGAGCGGTACTAAGGGACGCACCTTCTCACGCGGCTTGCAAAACGAGGCAAGTGTTGCTCCCGCCAAAGCCGAATGAATTGGAAATGGTGGTGCGAATCGCTCGTTGCTGAGCTTGATGCGGAACGTGGCACAAGTTGCATTCAGGATCGGGATGGTCGAGGTTGATGGTCGGCGGCGCCGCTTGTTGATCCATGGCGATGATGCACGCGAGCGCTTCGACCGCCGCCGCCCCTGTCAACAGATGGCCCGTCATGCTTTTCGTCGAACTTACGGGAATGCGCTCGATCGATGATTCGAAAATGGTCTCGAGCACCTTGGCTTCCGCCACGTCGCCGACCGCGGTGCTGGTGGCGTGAGCGTTGACATAGTCGACATCCGCGGGGTCGACGCGGGCATCCACGAGTGCTTGGCGAACCGCGGCGATCGCAGGTTGCGGATCGGAGCTGGGAATCACCATGTGAAAGGCGTCGCTGCTGGCGCCGCAACCCGCCACCTTAGCGTAAATGCGCGCAGAGCGCTTTCGAGCCGAGGCCATCGGTTCGAGAACGAACATCGCCCCACCTTCACCGACGACGAAGCCGTCGCGATCGGCGTCGAAGGGACGCGACGCGGCGGCGGGATCGTCGTTGCGGCGCGACAAGGCGCGGAGATTGCCGAAGCCCGCGACGGTCATCGGCGTGACGGCCATGTCGCAGCCGCCGGCGAGGCAGACGTCGACCCAACCCATTCGCAGCCAGCGCCGCGCCAGGGCCAAGGCGTAGTTGCCGCTGGCGCAGGCCGCCGACACGCTGACGCCCGGACCGGACAGTTGCAGCCTGCGTCTGGTCCGGTGTACGACCGACTCGAGGTGCTGCTGGGGCTCATAGATTTGCGTGCCGCCTCTTAGGCCGTCCGTCTCCCAAAGTGCGCTCCAGTCGGCGGCGGTTCCGAGCACGATTCCCACGCGAACGACCGCCCGGTTTTTCCACCATCCGGCGTCTTCGAGAGCCGTGGCACAGCACCATAAGGCCAACTGATCGATTTTGGGCAATGCTGCGAAGTCCGCCGCCGCAATCGAGACGGGACTCGGAATCTCAGCCACAACTCCGGCGACTTGCGACGGATGATCGTCAACGGGGAAGGCCGTGATGCGGCGCACGCCCGAGCGGCCCGCCAGGAGGTTATCGGCAATCGTCCGGTAGGCATGGCCCAACGGCGTTGCAGCGCCGACCCCCGTAATACAGACATCGGATCCGCTCACCGTTGTGTCTCCGCTTCGATTTGCCAGTCAAAGTCCACGCCACCAGGCATTCGCCATTGCCCATGTCCATCGTTTCCCTTGCATTCAAGGTGGTTCACGAGCGCTCGCAAGGAAAAATCGGACGAATGTGGATCGTCTTGGTGTTGAGTCTCGCATCCCACTCGCAAGCTGGGAAGGCCGGCGCTGGGGTTGTCCGGCGTCAAGGCAAGCGCGGCCGCGAGGCAAGTGGTCGGTTGCGTGGGCTTGCCGGCCCCCTTCTCGGGAATGTACTCGGGATCAAACCCGGTCAATACGAGCCAGAGGCCCGGGAGATTGTTCTCGGACACCATGGTGGCAGCCACAAGAAAAGCCTCTGCTGCGGCTCCCGGTCCGCCGCTGATGCCGAAATTCGGACCGTGAATTTGCCAGGCTTGAGAAATCGTTCCAGCCACGGCGTGCAGGGAATGATGGGGAATCATGTGCGGCGAAATGCCCCAAGCGCCTTCACTCACGAAACGCCTCAGAGCCGCCTCGTTGCCGAAGCGGCCGAAAAGGATGGGAGCAGCCACGACTCCCCAATCGCGAAAGGACCGATCGTCCCAACCCTGCTTGGCGATGGTCTGTGCCACAACCGCGACGGCGGCCACCGTTTGATCATCCGCATGTTTGAGGAATGCGGGGGAAAAAGGTTTGCCGGCGCGAACGCCGGGCTGCCTTCGGAGCTTCACCAACTGGTCAGCGTCGGCGCGAAGCGTACCGATTCCGGCAATCGGACATTTCACTGTGGCCGCGGCAAACGAGGAGGACTGGGTTGCAATCAAAGGCGGATTCCTTTCCGCTCCGTTATCTTCCGAACAGCCGTCAGGCATCGGCTCTGAATTTCTGCGAGAGTTGGCCAATCATTAAGAAAAACCGCCCAAATTGTCAATCCAGCTTGGCGTGGAGGGCCCATCGCGGGCTGGCTGCTGTTTGCGCTTGTTTCCGAGTGTCCTTTTTGGTCTAACCTCGCCCGGTTTCCAACCACCATAGCCAGATGTCACCGGAAGGAAGCGCGAGGCATGAAGAGCATCCCGATGGAGCAACTCGGCCAGGCAATTCGCCAACACGGCCTGGTTCGATTCGTCGAGCATTTCGCCAAGGAGTTTCCCAATGCACATCTCAAAGACATGGTTGTGGACGGCTTGGGCCCGAATCGGGAGATGGAAGTTCAAGGGCGGGAAGTGATCAACTTCGGCTCGGACAGCTTTCTGGGCTTGGATCAGGACCCACGCGTTCAGGACGCCGTGGCGCGGGGCGTGCGTCAATGGGGCACTCACAACGGCGCTTCGCGCGCCTTTGCGTCGGTCCGCGCTAATGAAGAAGCGGAAGAAAAACTTGCCCAGTGGCTCGGGACCGAGGAAGTGCTTATCTATCCGTCCGTCACGCTGGCAAACATGGGTGCGATTCCCGGCCTGGTGAGCCGGCGTGATGTTTTGGTGGTCGACGAGCATGCGCACAACTCGATTCAAGAAGGGGCGAAGATCGCACAAGCCAATGGCGTCCGTTTGGCCATTTTTCGCCATTGTGACCCGGGCGACCTCACGAGCGTCTTGCGTGCCGCGGCGCCCTATCGAGCCGCGGTCGTGGCCATCGACGGCGTCTACAGCATGACCGGCGCGTTGCCGCCGCTTGCGGAATTGAACCAGGTGTGCTTGAACCACAACGCCGTTCTTTATGTGGACGACGCTCACGCCACCGCGGTCATGGGCCGTCAAGGCCGCGGAACGGTGTTCGATCAATTGGGCAGCTTCGACAACGTTCTCGTCGCCGGGTCGCTTTCCAAAGGCTTCTCCTGCTTCGGCGGCTTCGTGGGCTGCCCGCGCGATTTCAAGTTGCTTCTGAAGGTTCGCTCGAACACGTTCATTTTCGGCGGTCCCGTGCCGCCCCCGTATCTCGAAGCAATCTGTGTTGTCTGCGATATCCTGGCTTCACCGGAATATGAGATTCTGCGCGGCCGGCTTGACAGGAATGTGCATCGCTTGGCCGAAGGCGCCCGTAGACTGGGTCTCGCCGTTCTAGGCGGCGAGCATCCGATCATCTCGATTTTGGTCGGCGACGAGGAAGCCACGCTCAGCGCCGGTCACTTCCTCTTCGAACATGGTTTCTACGTGCAATCCGTCACGTTTCCGGCGGTTCCGTATCACGGGGGCGTACTGCGGATTCAGGTGAACTCCAATCATGCGCCCGACGCGATCGAAGGGCTTCTCGGCGCCCTTGCGGAGCTTCAAGCTGAAATTCCTTTGCCTGGACCAGAGAGCGTGGTTCTGCACGCGGCCTGAGATGCCGGCGTCAGAATGATCAGACAGAATTCTGACGAATTCGGCTACACCAATGTAGCTGAAGTCGTCAGACTTCGGAAGAAGGCGGCTCTTTTCGCCGATTACGCGGCTGATTACGCAGCCGCCGCGGAGGAGGGCGGCTCAACGATCTTGCTTTGGAGCAGATTGAGAACGTCTCCGACATTCGTCAGCTTCTCCAGCTCCTGCGCGCTCAGCCGAATCCGGAACTTTCGTTCGATTTGCGATACGATGCTCACGACGTCGACGGAGTCGAGACCCAAGTCTTCGCGCAGCTTCCGCGAATCATCGAGGTCGAGGTACTTTTCTCCCGTGTCGGCCTCCATGAGTTCCACAAGAGTTCGTCGGATCATTTCGCGGTTGGCCATTGCCTCACCTTCCTGGCTCAGCCAAACTTTCGGGTTTCCCAGGATTCGCACGGTACTTATGTCTGCTCGGACGCACCCAGCGATACTCTAAAGAACGATTTCCACCTTTTTTTTCAAGAGCGCCTTTGATTTACGGATCACTCGAAACAGGTGAATCTCGTCCAGATTGTAAGTGTTTTCCGGCCAGGGCTAATTGCGGCCTGCCCTTCAGAATTCGTTGCGTCACCACCCCCCCTCACACCCCCCCGACGCAATTCATTGCCGAGATGGCGAGGTATGGTTCGCGGTCATAATACATAAATTGTTGTGAGCAAATGGCTTATGTCATCCAAGAGCGGCAGCAGGAATGATCTCGGCGCGGATTCGTCGCCACCCTGTCACGCCCGCTGCCATCCCCATTGCTTCACTCAACGCTTGACGTTGATGAGCTGCACGATTGTCTTGTGTCCGGATTCGGTGAACTCTTGGCGTACCAGGCGGTGATAGCGGTCGAACCATAGATCAATCGGCACGTCAATTCCCGTAATGCGGAAGTGGTAACACTTTTGTGCTTCCCCATTAATGGTGATTTGCTCTGTTGCGATGTGCTTGAGTTCGCCGGTCATGTCCTTGCCCGTATCAGAGTCGATCAGCGGCGCCTTCTGGTTATGGAACTTCTGGTCCGCAAGCTTCCAGTAGCTGGAAACCCATGATTCGGGGTTAACGAGCCGTTCTTTGCCGTTGACCCTAAGCTTGAGTTGGTTCCCTTCCTTGAGGGCCACGACCTCGGTTTTCTTGCCGTCCTCCTCGCTGCGGTTTTGCATGCCGATCAATTTGCCGTCTTTCCACACCTCCATGGAATCGATGCTGAAGCTGTAGTTGAAGATGACCTTGCGAATATGCACCTTGGCGGCGGCGGTCATTTCGGTAGTGCCGTCATCCTTGACGGTGATGGTCATGGTCGATTGGCCCGCTTCCTTGCCGTCAACGAGAATGCTGAACTCACGCACTTCCTTGTCAGTCACTTTGGACTGGGCATGGGCAGCGTTCGCGAACGCGGAAACCAGACAGCAGACTACTAGGCCGTGTTTTCGAACTCGAAGCGTGGCGTGTGGCAGCATGATCGCCTCCTGCGCGTTTTGAGAAAGGAAGGAAGGGTATACCCCAGAAAACGGCGCTTTTCCAGGCGAGTCGGTCCAAGGGGGAAGGCGAACCTACGGAAGTTGCGCCGGGATCGGCACCATGTGCGTGAAGGGATAAAAATAAGCCTGCAACAACGTCAGCAATCCCACGATCGACGCGAGAACGATGCTGTGCCAGACGACCGCTTTGAAAATGCTGGCCTCGCTGCCGAGTTGGTTGGTGGCGGCGGTGGCGACGCAAATACTCTGGGCGTCAATCATCTTGCCCATGACGCCGCCCGTGCTGTTGGCGGTGCAAATTAACACCTGGGCTTGTTCCAGGCTCAAATCCGCAAACGCGCTGTCGTAGCCCTGGTAGATCTGTGTCGCTGTGATCTTCTGCAAGCTCCCGAACAGCGCGTTGCTGCCGGCATCGGTTCCGGTCAAGAACACCCCCAACCAACCCAGGATGGCCGCGAAGAATGGGTAAAAGAGGCCGGTGTAGGCAAAGGCATAGCCAAGCGTCGCGTCCATGCCGGCGTAGCGCGTCACATAGCTCAAACCCAGCATGCAGGCGATGGTGGGTATGGGAATCCTCATCTGAAAGAATGTCCTGCCAAATACCCGAGCCACCTGCGAGCCGTTCATGCGCATCATGAGCATCGAGAGAACGGCGGCGGCGAACACGGCGCTGCCAGGCGATGTAAGCCATGCGAAATTGAATAGGGCCGACTCAGGTTTTCTCTCCTTGCCTTGTTCGTGCAACAATTCATCGCGATAACATGCATCGTGCAGCGTCGGCACGGGAATCTGATAGTTCGTCGAGAATCCTTCCCTCATCTGGACGGGGCCCGGACCAGGCTTCACCGGCGTTTCCTTTTGACGGACGAGGCCAGTCAGCATGAGCGCCATCGACATTAAGACATAGGGCGTCCAGGCCAGCGCGACATTCCTCGCCGTCAAGGGCTTGGACTCCTCCGCGTGGTTTTCGTGCAGCAATGCGGCCGCAACTGGCGCTGTTGTAAGTGGCTTGTTGAAATGCCATTCATTGCGCGGCCTCCAGAAAGCAAGAAAGATTGCCGTGACGACGAGAGAGAAAATGCCGCCGCCGATGTCGGTCATGGGATAGAGCACAACCGCCGGCACGTATTCGTGGAATGTGGCGAAGGTGAATTGGAAGAGCGCGAATGAGCCGCCGGAAACGACGAGAGCCGGCCAAACCTCCAGCGTCTGCTTCCACGAGCACATGCACTTCACCATCCAAATGGGAATGATGAAGGAGAGAATTGGCAACTGATGGCCGGCCATGGTGCTGATCGCTTTGGCATCCAGACCGGTGACGCCGTGCAAAACCAGAATCGGCGTACCGAGGCCGCCGTAAGCGACTGGGGAAGTGTTGGCGATCAGGCAGAGCACGGCGGCCAAAAAGGGTTTGAAGCCGAGGCCTACCATGATCGCGCCGCAGATCGCCACTGGAGTGCCGCCGCCGGCGGCCCCTTCGAGAAACGCGCCGAAAGAGAAACCGACGAGGACGGCCTGGATGCGGGCGTCGCCGGAAAGCCCCGCCACGGAACGGCGCACGATTGTAAACTGCCCGGTCTCGACGGTGATGTTGTAAAGCAGCATGGCGCTAAAGATCGTCCAGCCGACTGGCAAGATGCCGAACGCGACGCCATCCACGAACGACCAAAGCGCCATGTCGGCAGGCATTCGGTAAACGGCGATCGCAATGACGATGGCCGTCAGCGCCCCGGCAGCGCCGGCTTTCGGAGCGAGCCAGCGTCTGGGCACCAAGAGCCAGAAGAGCACCAAGACCGGCAGGCCTGCCAGCAATGTGGACCAAACAGACGACCAGGGAACGAGACCTTCGAGAGGATCGAGACGTTGATAGTACGCCGACGGCATGAAGCGATTCTCACCGGTGGGTCAACGAGACGATTGTAGAAGGCAGGAGGGGCGATGCAAGCGCGAATCCGCGAGCGATTATGGTTGGACGCTGAATGCAAAGCCGCGATAATGCCGCTTGCGGCTTAGCGTAATCGTATACCCTCAAGATCCAAGCCATATGCCCTGGACCCAAGTCTACGATCCGCTCAATTCGCCATGGGTCTCTACGCTTTTGGCCGCGGTGCCAATCATTCTCCTCCTCGGTTTGCTGGCGAGCGGCCGAGTTTCCGCACACTTGGCGGCGCTGGTCGGTCTGACTTGCGCGCTTTTCATTGCAATCGTCGCCTATGTGCCTGACATTTCCGGTGTGGAAAGTCGGGCCGAGCAACTGCAGGCTTGGGCGCCGACAATGTTCGCCGCGGCACTCAACGGCGCCGCCTTTGGTTTGTTCCCGATCGGTTGGATCGTGTTGTCGGCGATCTTCCTTTACACGCTGACCGTCGAATCAGGCCGATTTGAGATCGTGAAGCATTCGGTCGTTTCGCTGTCGCCTGACCGCCGCATTCAAGCGCTGCTCATCGCGTTCAGCTTCGGCGCCTTTGTCGAAGGCGCAGCCGGCTTTGGCACTCCGGTAGCCATCTCCGCCGCCTTGATGATGGGCACCGGCTTTAAGCCGCTGCACGCCGCGGGGCTAGCGCTTCTCGCCAACACAGCGCCGGTTGCTTTCGGCGCTCTGGGCACGCCCATCACGACACTCGCGCGTGTGACCAATCTGGATGAGCTTCAGCTAAGCGCGATGGCTGGCCGGCAGCTTCCTTTTTTCTCGCTCCTCGTTCCGGTTTGGCTGGTCTGGGTGATGGCCGGTTGGCGCGGCGTCGTTGGCGTTTGGCCGGCGTTGGCGGTATGTGGCGGCAGCTTCGCGCTCGTGCAGTTTCTGGTGGCCAACTACCATGGCCCCTGGCTCGTAGACGTTGCAGGCGGGTTGATCTCGCTGGTCGCGCTCGCTCTTTTTCTTCGCGTCTGGCAGCCACGTGAGATTTGGCACTTCGCCGATGAAGAACAATCTGGATCCGACGCTCCGTCTGCCTCCTTCACAAGTCGACAAGTGAGCGCCGCGTGGATGCCTTGGCTGCTGCTCACGTTTTTTGTCTTTCTGTGGGGGCTGCCGCAGGTTAAGAAGTCACTGGGCGCTCCGGATCAGGCTCAGCGCGCCTCTTTCCGTAAAGGCCCCGATTATTGGTCGACCGAACCCGGACTGATTCGCGTGAAGATTCCGGCGCTCCATTTGCAGATCGAACGCCGTCCGCCCGTGGTCAGCAATCCGGAACCCGAGCCGGCCGATTTCGAGTTCAATTGGCTGTCTGCCACCGGAACCGGCATTTTCTTCGCGGCCGTGGTTTCCGCGTTTTGGCTGCGGATTGGCGCTGCGCGGTTCGTGGGCATTTTCTTGGTGACCTGCAAGCGAATGCGCTGGCCGCTCTTCACGATCGCCTGCATGTTGGCCATCGCCTACACAACGCGCTACAGCGGCATGGACGCCACACTTGGCCTGGCGTTCACGCGCACCGGCTGGATCTATCCGCTGTTTGCTGCCCTGCTCGGCTGGCTCGGCGTCGCCCTCACCGGCTCGGACACATCTTCTAATGCCTTGTTCGGCAGTCTGCAAACCATCACGGCGGGCCGGCTCGTTGAAACGGGCGTCTTGCCCTTGAGCGACCTACAGGCCAAGATCTTGCTCGCTTCCGCCAACAGCACCGGCGGCGTGATGGGAAAAATGATCGACGCCCAGAGCATCGTCGTCGCGGCGGTCGCCACAGGCCAACACGGGCAGGAAGGTCCGATTCTTCGCTTCGTCTTCTGGCACAGTATCGTTTTGGCAATCCTGATGGGTCTGTTGGTGTTGCTTCAGGCATACTGGTGGACCGGCGCCATTCCCCAATGAGCGCGTTTCATGTGTTGGATTCGCTCTGTTCGCTCGTTTACTACTTGCTGCTTGGCACATTCTTCCTTGAAGCGGCTTGATCTGGTACAGTAGGCCAATGGGACGGCTCCCTTCTCTCGGTGCAGGATTCCAAGCCATGAAAAACAACTCTCCACCTTGGTTTCGTTTGTTCCTGTGCGTCGGCGCTCTAGCGTTGGCGGCGCCGGTGGGCGCCGGCCAGGACGCTAGCCGCCGTGTCAAAGTCACGATCAAAGACGGCAAAGCGGTGGCGGAAGATCAGGCGCTGCCGCTCGATCCCAATCCGCGCATCCGCGCCGACTATCAGGCGTTTCCCTACTACGGACTGCTTCTCGACGACAAGAAGATCACGTTCAATCCGGAAGGAATTCTCGCGGCTGTAATGATCGACAAGCAATTTCAGGCGGGTTTCCTGCAGCGCAATGTCCGCGGGAATCAACCCAAGCCGCTTCCTCCCGGGCCGTTTGGCAAGAAGCGTCTGGGCACGCAGATGGAGTCGATGGAGAACAACTTCAAGATCACGCGGACCATTGAGATCATCCCCAGCAAGGTTACCGGAGCATTTGCTCCGGGCCAAAAGCGACACCTTGACACGGTTCGAATCTCCTACCTCGTGGAAAACAAGGACACGCGCGGCCACGTCGTGGAATACCGCACCTGGGTGGACACCATGATCGTCAACAACGACGGCGCCCTGTTCGCCTCGCCGACCACTCACCCCGGCCAAATCCTCGACGGCATCGAACTCAAGGACAAAAACCTGCCCGAATACATGCAGGTGTTGGAGAACCCCAATCTGAAGAACCCGGGCATGGTGGCCACCATGACGTTGAAGTTCGGCGGCAAGATCGAAGGCCCGAACCGGGTTGTGTTGACGAATAACCTTGGCATCACGCAGGGCGGCTGGGACATCGCTCCTGCGAAGGCCGGCGGCGACTCGGCACTCGCGCTCTATTGGCCTGCGAAAACTCTCAAGCCAGGCGAGAAACGCGAGATGGTTTGGGCCTATGGCGGCGGCATTGCCAGCAGCCCCGAAAGCGAAGGGCGAATCGCAGTAACTTTCGGCGGCTCCTTTGAACCGGGCAAGCTATTCACGGTTACGGCTACCGTCGAGGACCCGGCGCCGGGACAAATGCTGACATTGGAATTGCCCAAAGGCATGGAGCGCGCAGAGGGCAAGGAACGCGAACCCGTGCCGCCGCCGCAGGAATCGGGCGTTAGCATGGTCATGTGGAAGGCGCGAGTGACGCAGATGGGCGACTTCGAGATCCGAGTTCGTTCCAGCACCGGCGTCACGCAGGTCAAGAGCATCAGCATCCAACCTGAGTAGGATTCAACGCTCGCTTGCGGTTTCGCGATCACTTGTTACGTTCGAGCGCGAAACCGCAAGCGTTACTCAACGGGGAAATCAGATGAGATGTAAGATTCTCCGAATTGCGGCCGTCTTGGGTGTATTGGGATTCATCTCCTGGGCCGCGGCGCAGGACTCCTCTAGTCCTGTCAAAATCACCGTGAAGGACGGCAAGGTGCAAGAGGCGGCGGAAGTCAGCTTGCCGATCGATCCCGCGCCGCGCATCCAGCCGGGTTACAGCGGCGGCAACTACTTCGGCTTAACGCTGGAAGGGAAGCGCATCTCGTGCTCGCCACAGGGCAGCATTTGGGCTACCGCCCGAGTCGACAATCAGGAAATTCAGCCCGGCCTCGCACCAGGCATCGCCGGACGAGTTGAGCAGCCCAAACTGCTGCCGCCGGGCCCCCATGGAAAGAAGCGTTTGGGCACGCAATACACTTGGAAAGAAGGCAACCTTCAGTTCACGCAAGTCATTGAAATCGTCCCCAGCAAGCCAGGCGTCAAGGCGGCGCCGGGCCAAAAGCGCCGGCTGGACACCGCCCGGATCTCCTACCTGGTCGAGAACAAGGACAGTAAGGAGCATGTCGTGGAGTTTCGCACCGGCATTGACATCTTGATCAACAACAATGACGGCGCCCTGTTCGCCTCGCCCACGACGCACCCCGGTAAGGTGCTCGACGGCGTCATGTTGAAGGACGAGGCATTGCCGGAATTCATTCAAGTGCTGGAAAATCCGGACGTGAAGAATCCGATCTTTACTGCGACCATGACGCTCAAGTTTCGCGGCAAAACCGAAGGACCGAACAAGATTGTCATGACCAGCTTGGGAGCGTTCGGCGGCGGCTGGGACATTCCGGCGCAGCAAGCAGGCGGCGATTCGGCCTGCGCACTTTATTGGCCCGCGAAATCGCTGAAACCGGGCGAAAAACGCGAAATGGTTTGGGCCTACGGCGGCGGCGTCGCCAGCAGTCCGGAGAACGAAGGCAAAGTTTCCGTCTCCCTCGGCGGCTCGTTCGAACCGGGCAAGCAGTTCACCGTCATGGCAAGTGTGGAAGATCCGGCGCCTGGCCAGACGCTCACGCTCGAACTGCCCGCCGGGTTGGAGCGCATCGAAGGCAAGGAACGGCAACCCGTTCCCGATCCGCAAGAGACCGGCAGCAGCGTAGTGATGTGGAAGGGGCGCGTGACGCAAATGGGCAACTTTCAACTCAGAATCCGGTCCAGCACCGGCGTGGTCCAATCCAAGAATATCACGATCCAGCCTGCGAACTGAAAACATCAGAGCCGCGCCCGTAAGGACGCGGATGGATAGACCGCTTCCTTACGGGCGCGGCTCTGAAATACCGACGCTCATCCCGCGGCTTGCGGCAGGAGCTTTTTATCGCCGGGCTTGAGGTCGGTGGCGCCGACTCTTTTCTTTCCAAACCACGCTTCCAACTGCATCACATTGGAGCGCACCACGAGGACGTAGGAGGTCGCCGGGTGGATGTTCGGCGGCCGATTAGTCCATTTTGGCTGAATTCTGATTTCATTGTTCGAAAGCGCTGCTTCCGGCTGTTTGAATTGGCTGACCTGCTTTCCGGCGGCACTTAGGAAATATGCTTCGACGTTCCACTTCTCGTCCAGCTTTTTCACCTCGAGCACGATCCGGAGCTTGCCTGAATGCACGCCGGTCCAGATGCCGACGAAGGTCTTTTCGGCCTCACCAATCTCGGGCGCCGGCTTCTTGGGCGAGGGGAGCTTGAGACTATCCGGTTTCTTAGGCGCGTCCTTGGCCTGTTCTTCGCCTGCCGGCCCCGTGAAGGTGAACGATGCGACAAGCAGGATGCGGACCAGACCCATGGCGGACCTCCAAGGGTCAGTCTAACAAGTCGCGCGACGGCGGGAAAGAATACCCCCAGGATTCGCTGCGCTCATCCTGGGGTTTGGGAACATTGACGTTTTCAGTTGGTGACGGCGGCGTTCTTGCGGCCATGCCAGGGGAAGGGGTTGACGACTTCCACTGGGCGTGTCGTTATGCGTTCACCGAGGATGCCTTCGAAGATCGAGCCGTAGATGCGATCGATCTGGCTCATGGAGTGGGCGGCCAGGAGTGCGTGTGCCCTGCCCTGGTTGTCGAGCGCCCAGCGGCCTCCTTTGCGATCGTGGACTGGGAAAGCGCCGGCGGTCTTCGCCATGGCATCCTGAAGGTGGCGGAACTTGACATCGGGGCCGTCGATGGGCGGTGGCGGCAAAACCGGAGCAAGGGGTCGCCCGGTCGGATCGCGGTAGGTCAACGGGCCGGTGTTGTCGGCGGGATCGGGCGGATCAAACGTGATCGCCTCCACGGCCAAGCCGTATGCGGTCCGCAGCTTGTCCGCATGGGCCTTCCGCATGTGGGTCTTAAACTTGGCGCCATCCCCTTTGCTGGTTTCGATGCCTTTCTCGGCGGCAGCGACGACCCATTTGGCCTCGCGCAGGAAAGTGTTGGCGTCAACCGGGCCCGGAATGACGTGCAGAACTCGTCCATCTTGAGCGCAGAAGTAGGTTGCGACGTTGCCGCCTTGCTTTTGCTTACCGACGATGCGGAAGGTCGCGACGCGCTGGAAGGAGCAAACGAAGTGCTTTTCGAGGTATTTGCCGACCTCGGCGTTGGCCAGGGCGTTCACACGGAGCGCCTCGGCGTTGTTTCAGGTGAAGTCGGGATTCTCGAAATCGCCGGAGACGTGGAGAACACAGACAAGCTTCTCCTCCTTCAACGCTCTCTTGGCGGCGTCAGACGGCGTCTTTTCGAACTGGACCGTTGTGCCATATTGGCCGCAGGTCGTTTGGTCGCCGTTGGTTTCGTCGGAGAAGGCGAAGGGCATGCATAGGGCGACAACCAACCCGGCTGCCGCCAATCGGAAATTGTTTCGCACTCGCGACCTCCTTTGCTTCGGACAACTGCGAGGCCCAGTTTGAGCTGTAATGGCCTTCAAATTCAAGACGATGTATCCGTGTGGATGGATTGCAGGAAAATGCGCGAAACCGCCCAGCGAGCTTCGCAGACGCGGCAATTTGAGCAAGGCCGGTCAGGCTGCGTCGCGTGGCTCGCTCGGCGTTTTCGCGGTTTACGATAGTGCCCGCCGCAGGTCTTCGCGGAGGTCGTCCACATCTTCGATGCCGACGCTGAGGCGCACCAGGCCGTCGTCGACACCGCGTTTTTGGCGAATATCGGCGGGGATCGAGGCGTGGGTCATGGTGGCGGGGTAGCAAACGAGCGATTCGACACCGCCGAGGCTCTCGGCGAGACTAAAGAGCTTGGTGCGCGTCAGGAAGCGCGAGGCGCCTTCTTTGCCGCCAGGCAGCGTCAAGCTAATCATGCCGCCGAAGTCGCGCATCTGTTTCTTGGCCAGCTCGTGATTGGGGTGAGTAGCCAATCCGGGATAGTGAAGCTTTTGAATGCCGGGCTGTTTTGCCAACCAGTCGGCCAGGATGCGCGCGTTGGCACAGTGTTTTTCCATGCGAATGGAAAGAGTCTTCAGGCCCCGAAGGACGAGCCAGCTATCGAACGGTCCGGGAACGCCGCCGGCCGCGTTCTGATAGAAGGCGATCGTTCCGAGCAAATCCGATCTGCCGATCACCGCGCCGCCGACGACATCGGAGTGCCCGCCCAAGTACTTGGTCGTGCTATGAACCACCAGGTCGGCGCCAAGCTTCAGCGGTTGTTGCAGATAAGGCGAAGCGAAGGTGTTATCGACCGCTAGGACTGCACTGGCCTTGTGAGCCAACTCGGCGACGGCGGCGATGTCGATGACTTGCAAAAGCGGATTTGTCGGCGTTTCGATCCAGACCATCTTCGTCTTGGGCGTAATGATCTTGGCAAAACCGGCCGGGCTGCCGTCGTCGGTGTAGCGGGCGACCAATCCCCACGGCTTGAAGACGCGCTCAAGCAGTCGGAAAGTGCCGCCGTAAAGGTCGGCCGAGGCAGCTACCTCATCGCCGGGTTTCATTTGGGCGAAGACAGCCGTGGTTGCCGCGAGTCCGGAAGCGAATGCCAAGCCGCGTTCGCCTCCCTCCAATGAGGCAAGACACGTTTCCAAGGCGGCACGAGTCGGATTGCCTGAGCGCGAATACTCGTAGCCCTTGTGCTGGCCCGGTGCTGCTTGGGTGTAGGTCGAGGTGGCGTAGATCGGCACCACCGTCGCACCGGTGGCGGGATCGGCGTCCTGGCCGGCGTGGATGGCGCGGGTGGCGAAACCGTGTTCCTTGGTCATGATGGGTCCCTTTTGTGTTCGCTGACTCGTGCGCGAAACCGCCAAGCGCGGTTCGTTCACGCAGTCGGTTGGATTCTGATCCTTTTTACTTTTCCAGTCCGTGACTCTGGAGTTTCGTGCGGGCGTCTTTGCTCAGCCTGCTCTTTCCCGCTTTCTTGACCACCATCTTTAACACCTTGCCGCCGAAATTGCGAAGGGGGCCGTTTTGCTCGGCGAAGTGAAACCCAGCGTAAAACAGGTCCTCAGGGCCGAGCCAGCGCGCTTTCTTCAGGAATTCGAGACACTCGGTCTCATAATTAGGCGCCAAGCGGGCCAATTGCTGCAGGGCGGGATCGCTGGCCCGACTATCGGCCGTCAAATCGTGGCCGGATGTCTTCAAACCACAGCCGGCCGCTTCCAGGCGAATTTCCACGCCGCACGCCGGATCGCGTAAGAGCTGACGCAGGTAAACCAGGGCCTTTTCATAGTTTTTCTTCTGGCGGAAATGTTCCGCATTCTCTTTAAGTTGTTTCTGCAATAACGCCGGATCGGCCTGGCGCAAGAGGAACGCCAATGCATCGTAGCGACGATCCCCTTCTTCTAGATATCGGCAGGCCAGCTCCATGAGTTTCTTCAGCTTTGGAGTCGGCAAATCAGCGATCCATCCGGTTTGTGCACGGGCGAAACGCCAGGCATCGTCCGGATTCTCGGCGCCTTCCAGTGCGTTTAGGAGACTTAGACGACCGCGCGGCAGCAATCCGAGATGCTTAATGGCGTCATCGCGCAGTCCGGGATCGGGGTGCCGGATTTGCTCCATAAGGGCTTGGGCGATTTCGGGCGTGTCGCGATTCCCCAATTTCTCGATGGCGAAGCGCCGCAGCGCCTGCTCGGGCGCCTGGAACAGCGGCAACCAATCGCGGCCGCCTTTGTCGGGCTCCACATTGCGCAGGAGCACGAGCGCCGGGGCGGCAACTCGGAAGTCGGCATCGTAAAGACAAGACAGCAGGCGTTTGACCTGCTCGCGTGTCGGAGTGGTGCACCATTTGCTAAGAGCTTGCAGCACCGCCGCCCGTTGTTCCACGGGGGTATTCGAGTTCAAATGGTCCCAAAGGACTTTGCCCACGCGGGGGTCGTCGAGAGTTGCCAAAAGCCGGAGGATGGCGGTTTGCGATACGGGGGCCGCGGGATGCTTCTTGTCGCTGAGAAGCTTCAGGAGATGCTCGGCGAGGGCCTTGCGGTGACTGGACGTGAGCCCTTGCACCTTGGCGATGAGGGATCGCGTCGCCGCTTCGACGACTCCGGGGTCGGTGTCGAGCAGGGAATCGACGGCCGCCGACTCGGCGCTGGTGGTGCCGCCGGCGCCGAGCGCTCCAGCAATACGACGGCGCAGTCCCGGGGCCACCCGCGACATCAGATTTTGAAGCGCCTTCGCCCCTTTGGTGCCCATTCGCCCAACCGCCTGGGCCGCCAATTCGGATTCCTCGCCGCCATGTTCAATACGGGACAAGAGGCTGCTCATGGCCTTGTCGTACTGCAGCTTTCCGAGGGCGCGGATAGTTTCCGCGCGGACGGCGGGATCGGCATCGTCGAGGCGCTCGGCAAGGGTGGGACCGATCTCTTTGTGCTCAGCGCCAAGTTCGCCGAGCACCAGCGCCGCCGCGCGCCGGACGTCGGCAGGCGCGTCCGATTGCAGGAGATTCAGGATTTTCGCGAGCGCGGGATCAGCCATGAACGTGCTCTTGGCTCTCCGAGCAACTAGCCGACGCGAGCAATACCTGTAGGCATGTTGCGGAGAATCCCCTCCATGACCTCTTGAAGCTTCCGCGAATTCGCGTCGGCCTGTGCTGGCTTACTCTCCTTAGCACACTGTTCCAGCAAGTATGCTGCGGACTTGGCAAGCAGAAGCTCTGCAATACTCTTCTCATTCGAATTGAAATAATCCGCCAGCAATTTCAAGCCTTCTTGAACATATGGGGCCAGCGGAATCTCCAAAAACGCAGCATCCGTTCGATCTTGCTCTCGTTGACGCAACTCCCCCATCCGTGCTGCAAAGAACTTTCCCTGTTGGGCGGCGCCAAATAAGCCGCCCCCCCAATCGGGCAGGCGTTCCCTGATCGTCGCGCCCATTCGTCGAGCAAAATCTTCAACGCTGTTCGCCATGGTTCTTCTCTTTCAGGGGGAATTGAATTTCCATGTAGGTTCGATCCAAGACAATTCCCACAGCCCCTTGATTTGTCTCACTACCCAATTTTAGCAGGAATTCACGAAGCTTATCGACGTGCTTATCCAACGCTTCCTTGTTCGTATAGCAGTGAATGACGACGGGTTCGTCGAATATCAGTCTTCCTCCCTGCTGCTTATCTCGCCAGACGCCTCGTCCTTTTGGAAAAGCGGTGGCTCCGTCAAAGCATTCTCCAAGGACCTGAAGAGCGGCTTTTTCCCAGGACCCTTGATCAATTGGCTGAAGCATGCGGTCCACACTCGGAATGAACAGCACGAGAAGTGTGGCCTCGGTCTTGGTTATTTCCTTGATGGGCGGAGCTTCAGCCATCATTTCCCCCGCGTCTGGTTCCAGTATTGAATCAAGTCGATACGAGTGACGATATCGACGACCTTGCCGTCGGTTGTCGCCAAGACGCCAGTGTTCCCGGCCATCAGGAGGCGATAGGCCTCGTCAAGGTGGATGGTGGAATCCAAGGTCGGCAACGGCCGGGCCATCATGTCGCCGACGAGCACGCTGTCGGGATCGCTGTGGTCGTGAAGAACGCGGGCCAGCGTCACCTCCTGTATGCTGCCGACCGGTTTGCCGTCTTGCAACACGGGAAGCTGGGAGATACCGGTTTCCTGAAGAAGTGCGATGGCGTCGGCGACGGTTTCCTTTGGCGAGATCGTAACCAACTGGCGTGGGCCGCGGGTTTTCAGCAAGTCGCCGATAGAGTGGGCCGGCTCTGCGGTCATGAGCAGCTTGTTCTCGGCGAGCCAGGCGTCGTCGTAAACCTTGGTCATGTAGTTGCGGCCGGTGTCGGCGACGATGGTCACGACGAGTTGGTCGGGGCCGAGGCGGCGGGCGTAGCGAAGGGCGGCGACGATGTTGACGCCGCTGGAACCGCCGGCCATGATGCCCTCGCGCCGGGCCACCATCCGGGCCATGTGGAATGCTTCAATGTCGCTGACCCGAATCCACTCGTCCACCATTTGGCTGTTGAACGTCTTGGGCACGTAATCCTCGCCGATTCCCTCCACCTTCCAGGGTTTCCCCGATCCACCCGATAGAACCGAGCCTTCCGGATCGGCGCCGATTATCTTGATGTCGGGATTTTGCTCCTTCAGATAGCGAGCCACTCCGGAAATCGTGCCGCCCGTTCCAACCCCGGAAACGAAGGCGCTCACTCGGCCTTCGGTCTGCTCCCAAATCTCGTAGCCAGTGGTGCGGAAGTGGATCTCAGGGTTGGTGAGGTTCATGAACTGATTGGGTCGCCAGGCCCCTGGAATTTCGCGGGCCAAACGATCGGCGACGCCGTTGTAGCTTTCCGGCGAATCGGGTGGCACCGACGTCGGAGTGATCACCACCTCGGCCCCATATGCCTTGAGAAGCCGAATCTTCTCGGCACTCATCTTGTCGGGAAGCACGAAGATCGAACGATAGCCTTTGACGGCGGCGACCATGGCCAGGCCCACGCCGGTGTTGCCGGCGGTCGCTTCGATGATGGTGCCGCCGGGCCGCAGCCAGCCGCGCCGTTCAGCTTCGTTGACCATGGCCTGGGCGACGCGATCCTTGATGCTGCCGCCGGGGTTTTGCGATTCCACTTTGACGTACACCGGCGCTTTGAGTCCTTCGGACACGCGCCTAAGCCGAACCAAGGGCGTCTTGCCGATCGATTGCAGTATGGTTTCGTGCATGAGGTGGTCATCCTAAACGAGGGAGAGAGTCCTGTAGCTTCATTGTCGGCAATGTTGAAAGGGCGGCAAGAGAACGAGAAAAAACCGCCTTTTCGCCGTTTTTAGTGCAGATTGGGCTTACCCTTGCGGCGCGCTTCGGATAAAAATAGCTCCGTCGCGGCGTCAATCCATCGAACAACCGAGGTCGCAGATACCTCGAACGTCTAGCTTCCATTTCGGCATCATGGCTCTTGGGCCTCAAACAGTGGCCTTGCTTCGGGCGGCTCGCCATCTCTCGGATGAGCTGCCTGCCGACGCCATTCTGTTGTTGACCGAAACCGATCTCGACTGGGACACAGTTCTGGAACTGCTGCCGACCGATAAGCTGCTGGTGGCCGCTCAAACGCGCGAATTGACCGCCGATCTGCAGGAATACAATCGACTTTCGGTCCTGGACATCGACGCCGGTCCGACGCCGACGCAGGAACGCATGAGCCTCGCCCTGCTCGAGGCGGTCGCCCAGGAAAAGCTGCGGCCAGGCGCGGATGTCGTCGCGCTCTATAACGGCATCGGCGTCGAGCCGAACAGGCCGCAACCCATCGACAGCATCAGCCTCATCCATTTAGGCGAGCACCTGGAACGGCTCAGTGCGCAAGACTTGCGCAAGCTCGACACGCAGGTGCCTTTGGAAACGTTGCGGGCCGTGGTCGATTTGGCCACCGAGATTGGCCGCGAGGGACGCGAAGGCAAGCCAGTGGGCACCATGCTCGTGGTCGGCGACACGAAAAAGGTGCTGACGATGTGCCGGCCGCTCAACTTCAACCCGTTCCGCGGCTACAGCGCCAAGGAGAGGGACATCCGCGACCGCCGCGTTCGCGAGCAAATCAAAGACATCGCCCAGCTCGAAGGCGCCTTGCTCATTGGCCGCGACGGCGTGGCGGAAGCCGCCTGCATGTACATCGACGCGCCGGCCGAGGGCATCACGCTCAGCAAAGGACTGGGAACGCGTCACTGGGCCGGCGCCGCCATCACCAAGAAGACCAAAGCGATCGCGGTGGTGGTGAGCCAATCGTCGGGCAGTGTCCGTATCTTCCAAAACGGCACGGTGATGCTGCAAATTGAGCCGTTCGCCAGACCCATGATCTGGCAGCACTTCCACATGGACGCGACGGACGGCGACGGGGCCGCGACATAACGCAGAATTGTCGGCACATTCAATTCTTTCATTCTTTTAGTGGGGACACACAGGCACGTCCCGAAACGAATAATTCGTTCATGAAACGAAACCGGCTCTATTACGGAGCCCTCTCTGCGCTCTCAGCGTCCACTGCGTTAGATGCTCGCATTTTTTTAACCTACCGACTTTGCAAAGCCTGAAGTGCGTTTGGTAACATCGATCTGGCGTCGTCCATTCATGCCTCGATTCGTTCACGCCTTGAGTCATTTCACACTTCCATATCCCACACGAGGAACCCACCATGCAACTGCTAACGCCCGCAACCCTTCTGGACTGCACTCCGAACACGCCCGATTGGATCTGGCACGGCTTGATTGCCAAGGGACACGTAACACTTCTGACAAGCTTGTGGAAGTCCGGGAAGTCCACGTTGATCGGCCATCTGCTAGCTGCCCGCAAAGCCGACAGCATTTTTCTCGGCCAAGCCATCAAACGGGGCACGACGGCCATCGTATCGGAAGAGGCGCCGCTCAATTGGGGGCAGCGCTCTCGCCTGCTCATCTTCGGCGAAAGGAGTTGCGTCTTCTTTTGTCGGCCCTTCGCCGGGGTCGCGACTCTGGAAGGATGGGACGTGCTTTCAAAGCAACTGCTGCAAATTCGTGACGAGCATGGCCTGGACCTGGTGGTAATCGATTCCTTGACGCACTTTCTGGCAACCACGAACGAGAACCTTGCAACGCAGGTGCTTCAAGGAATGGCGCCGATCCTGGGCTTGGCCAGGCAAGGCCTGGGCATGCTCATCAGCCACCATCCGGCAAGAGGAAGGCGGCGCGAAGGCGTGGTAGCCCGCGGCAGCCGCGCGATTCCCGGCTGCGCCGACATTCTCATGGAAATGTCGCTGCTCGGCCGCAGCGGCTACGACGACCGGCGGCGACGGATTCAAGCGTATTCGCGTTTCGAGGAAACGCCGCGGCGCATGTTCACCGAGGTGAGCCCCGATGGCAAGCAATACACGCGGCTGCCCGACTTGGGCCCCGGCGAGTTCGCCGCCAAGTGGGGCAGCCTTCGCAACATCTTGGAAGCCGCTGCCGGGCCGCTGACGCGCAGGGAAGTCCTCGACCGGCTGCCCGCGAATGAAAGACCGAGCAGCGCGAGCCTATGGCGCTGGCTGGAATTCGCCT
>JACPZP010000088.1 GCA_016195405.1 Planctomycetota bacterium
CACGTTGGAACAGGCCCTCAACCGCGCCGGCGGCAAAGCTGGGAACAAAGGATATGATGCCGCCGTGACCGCAATCGAAATGGCGAATCTGCTGAAAAAGCTGTAGCCGAATTCGTCAGAATTCGGGTTCATCCGAACTCTTACGAGTTCAGCTACATGGTGATTTGGAGAGGCGATTGTGCGGCGACTGATTCGGTGGGCGATTATCCTGGGCGTTCTCGGACTCGTCGGATGGGGCGTGTCCGCGCAGGTCGCTTACTGGAAGGATGCAAGCAAAGTCACCTTCCGCGAGGGCGAGGTGGTTCGCGGCAAGATCGTGGCCGTCGTTAACTCGACCGGACCGGTGAAGCCGGTGCAGGCGGTTTCGGTCGGCTCGGTGGTGTCCGGCCCCATCGAAGCCATTTTCGTGGACTTTAACGACGAGGTCAAGAAAGGCCAGTTGCTGGCCCGCGTCGATCAACGGCTTTATGCCGCGGGCGTCGCGCGCGACAAGGCGGCGCTCGCGACCCGAAAGGCCGAGGTCGACCAAGCCCGCGCCAAACTTCAACAGGCCAAGAACGATGAAGTCCGCGCCAAGGCCCTGCGCGCGGAGAACAAAACGTTCATCTCCGACACGGAACTCGATCAATTCATCTTCAACCGCATGTCGCTCGAAGCGCTTGTCGCGGTCGCTGAGACCACGGTGCAGCAGGCGAAGGCCAACCTCGACACCTCCGAGGCGAACTTGGAGTACACGCTCATTAAATCCCCGGTTGACGGCATCATCATCGACCGCAAGATCGACCCCGGCCAGACGATGGCCGCCCAGTTTCAGACACCCGAGCTGTTCATCGTCGCGCCGGATTTGCGCAAGGAGATGCACGTTTTCGCCTCGGTGGACGAGACCGACATCGGCCTCATTCGCGACGCCCAACAGACCGGCCAACCGGTGCGCTTCACGGTCGACGCGTACCCGGACGATCTCTTCGAAGGCAAGATCTTCCAGATTCGCAAGAACTCGACGACCACGCAAAACGTGGTCACCTATCCGGTCGTGGTCACCGCCCCCAATCCAGACCTGAAGCTCCTTCCGGGCATGACCGCCAGCATCTCGTTCCAAGTCGGCAAAGTGTCCAACGTCCTGAAGATTCCCAACGCCGCTCTGCGCTTCTACCCCCAACCCAAGCAAGTGCGGCCCGAAGATCGCAAGCTTCTGGAAGGCAAGACGCCGGCTGCGAACGACAACGACGATCAAAAAGAAGCGACGCGATCCGCCCAGGAGAAAGCGGAACTGCGCCGGCAACGCAATCGCCGCCATCTCTGGATCTTGGACGGCGAGTTCTTGCGCGCGGTCGAAGTGATCACGGGATTGAATGACAGCCATTACACGGAGTTGCTCTCCGGCGACATGCAAGAGGGACAGAAACTCGTAGTTGGCATTCAACCTCGGAACTAACCGAGAAGGAGCCACAACGTGTTAAAGCACACACGCCGCGATTTTCTCGCCGCCTCCGCTCTCGCGGCGCCCGTCCTGGCCGTCGCTCCCGCGTTTTCCGCGCTGGCCGGCCAGCAGCCGCGCCGCCGGCCGCGCGTCGCGGCGATCTACACCAGTTTTTACAACCGCTCGCACGCTCACGTCATTCTTCAATGCTTCTTGCGGCCTTATCTCTTCAATGGCAAGCTCACCGATCCCGGCGTCGACATGGTCTCCTTCTACGCCGACCAGCGCGTGGCCAAGGGAGACATGACCGACGACACCGCCCGCCAATTCAAGGTCCCGATTTTCAAGACCATAAGCGACGCCCTGACTCTCGGCGGCAAGGATTTGGCCGTCGACGCCGTGCTTTCCATCGGCGAACACGGCGACTACCCGACCAACAAGCTCGGCCAGGTCGAGTATCCCCGTAAGCGCTTCTTTGACGAGATCGTGGCCGTCATGCGCCGCTCCGATCGCTTCGTGCCGCTCTTCAATGACAAGCACTTGTCCTATCGCTGGGATTGGTCCCGCGAAATGGTCGACACGGCGCGCAAGCATCGTATTCCATTCATGGCCGGCAGTTCGGTGCCGTTGGCCCAGCGCCGGACGGAGCTGGACATTCGCGAAGGCGCCCAGATCGAGGAAGCGGTCAGCATCCACGGCGGCGGCCTGGAATCATATGACTTTCACGGCTTCGAAGTCTTGCAATCGTTCGCCGAATTCCGTAAAGGCGGCGAGACCGGCATCAGCCACGTCGAATTCCTGACCGGCGACGCCTTGTGGAAAGCCGCCAACGACCGCCGCTGGTCGCAGCCTCTCGCCGAAGCAGCCCTGCGCGCGGAGTTCGGCAAGAACCTCCCGGACATGCGCCGGCCGTTTCCGAACGAGAACCCTGCCCCCGCGCACGCCATACTTCTTACTTACCGTGACGGCATGCGCGCCACCATCCTCAAGCTGGGCCGGAGCAGCACGCGCTGGCATTTCGCGTGCAAGATCAATGGCGAACATCAGCCGCGCGTCACCAGCTTCAATCCCGGGCCGTGGGGCAACCGTTGCCTGTTCATGGCCCTGTCGCACGCCATCCAACACTGCTTTCGCGAAAGAGAAGCACCCTACCCCGTCGAACGCACCCTTCTGGCATCGGGAGTGCTCGAAGCGGCCATGCAATCCCGCGACCAACGCAGACGCCTGGCGACAGCGAACCTCGAGTTCGCTTATGCCGCGCGTGATTTCCGCGCATTTCGTGAGCTGGGCGCGTCTTGGAAAGAGTTGGAAGGCGTGCCGGAACCGACAGGCATCAATCCAATCGGACGAAAGAAATAGATACGGGGAAGTGTGCAGGGCACGTTAATCGTTCGGTTGATGCACTTCCAGCGACCGGCTGCCAATTCGTGCGAGGAAGCGCAGCTTTTGCTCCCGCGTCAATTCATGGGTGTAGCGGGCGCGGGCGGCTTTAATCCAGCGCACCGGGCGGCGGTAGTCGATGGCGACGCGGATCAGGACCGGACCGGGCTGCTCCAAGGCGCATCGAACCCGTGATTCCAACTCGTCGCAGCTTCGAATTTCAACGAAGCCGACTCCCATGGCAATGGCGAACGCGCGGTAGTCCATGCGGGTGAGAATGGTGGCGGTGGTGCGCAGGTAAGCGGGGCGCTGCAACTCCTGCATATAGTGGTAGGCCTGATCGTCGAGGATGAAGAACTTGACCGGCAGGCGCTCGCGGGCGGCCGTCGAGATTTCCATGGCCGACATGAGAAAGCAGCCGTCGCCGGTGATGGTCAAGGTCTGCCGGCAGGGATGCACGCGCTGGGCGCCAATTGCCGCGGGAATCGACCAGCCCATCGCCTGGTTGTCGGTCGGATTGAAGAAGGTGCGCGGCTCCGTCGTCGTGAACGCCTCGGCGGCGAAATACTGTGACAAAGTCACGTCCACGAAAGTCAAAACGTCCGGTGCGCTGAGCCGGCGCAAGGCCAGCACGAAAGCCATCGGGTCAATGCCGCAACGCGCATAGACTTGGGCGTTTTGCAGGCGTTCTTCCTGTTTATGCCGGCAGATGGCATTGGCGAGAGCATGGTTCGGCGGCCGGCGAAGACGATCGGCTTGTTCGACGACCTGCGAGAGGAAGACGCCGATATCGCTATGGACACAAAGCGACGTCCGCATGATCCGGCCCAGATTCTGGTTGTTGATATCGACGTGGATCAAATGGCGCGTTTGCGGCTGGGAGTAAAAGCCGGTGGACACCTCGCTGTACTTGACGCCCAAGGCCAGGACGAGGTCGACGTTCTTGAACGCGGCCTCGGCGGTGCGCGTGCCTTGTGGACCGTAACCCCAGCCGACGGCGAGCGCATAGTTCTCCGGCATCGCGCCCTTGCCGGACATGCTGGTGGCGACCGGGGCCTGCAACAACTCCGCGAGCCTCACTAGGCCGGGCGCATAATCCATGCAACCGAGGCCCGCGTAAATGCCGACACGCAGCCGGCAGTTTGCGAGGAGATCCATGGCGCGCGCGGTCGCGTCCGGATCGAAGGGAACCGGCGCAGGCGCCAGCGGGCCCGAATTGAAGCGGCTCGCTTCGATGAAAAGGTTGTAGGGGATGATGACGCCGACCGGTCCCGGTTCGCCGGCACGCGCCAACTGAAACGCCTGTCGCACCACCGCCGGGATGTCGGCGACGTTTTGCACGCTGAAGACGCGCTTGGTGACCGGCTCCAACAGGGCGGCGTGATTGAGGCAATGAACCTGAAAGGGCCGATTGCGTGCGCCGCTGGCGACATCGCCTACAATGCACACAACGGGTATGCTATCGAGTAGGGCTTCTCCCAGGCCAGACAGGGAATTCGTCAGTCCCGGGCCGGGGACGATGCACAGGACCCCCGGTTTGCCGGTGCTGCGGGCGTAACCATCGGCCATGGCGGCGGCGGAGAACTCGTGGGTCACGAGCAAGTAGCCGAGGTGGCGGGCCTTCATGGCGTCCCACAATTCGTTTTCCTGGGCGCCGGGAATGCCGAAGACGCACTCGGTTCCCTCGGCGCGCAGGGTTTCGACCAGGGCTTCCGCGCCGGTGAGATGTCCGCGCACCCAACCGGGGCGCCGCAGGAGGGCTTGCTGACCTTGCGCCTGCGGAGAGAGCAAAGCGGCCAAACAAGGCGCAGGAACGAGCTTGAAAAGTTCGCGCCGATTGAGCGTCATCGATCATCCTTGATGCCAGACGTTTACCGGGACGGGCGCTTTTGCTGAGTATCGGACAGACGTGCCGGGCTCTGCAAGCAAAATAAATGGGGCCGAACAAAGAAGAGTAGGATTAGGAGAAGGCTTAGGATTAGGAAGTTGAAGCCGGGGATGGCGAGAACATGAGCAAATGTGCTATTTGCGGCGAGAGCTTGCAGGAGCGGGCTCGCATCTGTTCGGTTTGCGGCACTTCGGTGGCGGAAGGGCCGGTGCCCGTGGCAGCCGTCGTCGCCGCCCCGGTTCTCGAAAAACCATGGACACGCCTTCACTTAACGGACGCTCCTCCGGCCGGCAAAAGATTCTGCCTGTCTTGCGGCACCCATTACGATCCTGACTATCCGGATTCGTTCTGTCGTTGCGGCGTCGAGTTGATGTCGTCGGAGCAGCTTGCCGGATTGATGGATAAGGAAGGCGGCGGCGCCAAGGAATCCGCCGGTCCCCCGCGTCCCCCGGCTGGCACGCGCTGTCTGTTGCTCTACGGCTCCGACAAGAAGCCGGTGCGTTACTTTCCTTTGGAGAAGGACGCGACCTTGATCGGCCGGCTCGACGCGGTGGAAGGGGTGTTTCCGGAGATTGATCTCTTCGCGTGGCTGGATGAAGCCACCGCGCGCAAGGCCTCACGCCGCCACGTATTGATTCTGCGCTCGCGCGCCAATAACACCGTTCACCTGCGGCCCTTGGCGGGCAACACCGGCACGCAGATCGACGCCGACATGGTGCCGGCGCTGCACGACTATCCGCTGGAACCGGGCCGCCGCATCATTCTGGGCGGCGCGGTACGCTTCAAGTTCGAAATCACGTGAGAGATTGAACCACGATTTCACGGATAACACGGATAGGAAAAGAACCTAAGTCCACAGAATACGCCGATTGCACCGATGAATAGAGAGAGCGCGCTGACGGGCGAGAGTTTTTCCTGGCAAGGGCGTGCATTTCTGCGGGCCACGGTGCCTTCGGGCGACAATCGCGGGCGGACCTTCACGATTGCTCAGCCCCTCGCCGTCCGATATGAAATCGAGCGCTTCTTCGCGTCGGGCGGCATGGGCCTGGTCCTGGAAGGGCGCGACCTGCGCACTCAGGGGCGGGTGCTGATCAAATCCATTTTGACTTATGACGTCGTTCCCTATGCCCGCGTGCGCGATCTCGACGGCTTCACCAATCAGTTGCGGCTGCCGCGCAAGACGCTCGAAATGGAACGCCGCATCCTGGTGCTTCTGCGCAATAACGGCTGCAATGCCGTGCCCCATCCGAATGATTTCGTTTACGATGCGAATCCGCACCTCGCCGGGCCATACCCCACCGACGACATGAGCGCCTGGACGTACGACGACGCCGAGATGCTCGCCGCCGAGCCGTACCTCATCATGGAGGCCGTGCATGGCCAACCGCTCGACATGGTGCTTCGCCAGTTGCCGGAGCGGCGGCTGTCCGAAGCCCGCAGCCTGCGCATCGTCAGCCAAGTGGCCGACGTGCTCGACGCTTTGCACCAACCGCGTTCGATGCGGCCCGGCATGACCTGGCAAATGATCTACCAGGATCTCAAGCCCGCCAACCTACTCTTGTCGGCCCAGGACCGCGTCACCGTTCTCGACCTGGGCGGCTGCCAACTCCTCAACCTGGAAACCGGCCAAAAACTCCTCCCCGGCGCCGCCACCGCCGGCTACTGCCCTCCGGAATGCGAAGAGCCTTATACGCGGCTTACTCCGGCCGCCGACATCTACACGGTGGGCACAAACCTGTTCCACCTCCTCACCGGCCGCTCGCCCATGGAGTTCCTGGGCTCAAGGCTCGCCAAGAATCAAGCGCGCGCGGTCCACCTGGACCTGAAGCTGCTCGACGGCCAATGTCGCCCCGCCGTTAAACAACTGATCGAGCATTGTCTGGAATTGGAGCCGGCAAGGCGCTTTCCAGACGCGGCCGCGTTGAAGCGGGCACTGCAGCGGTTGCTGGTGGCGGGGTAGGTGAAAAGGTGCGATCACGTGCTTCAATAGGTCGGCATTACAATGCCAGTCAACTCGCGCTCGAATGCCGGGTAGCGAGCAGGATCGAGCGACCATTTCGCTTGACCCAAACGCGAAACTTCGGGCCAGATCTTTCGAAGAGCGGCAACGCTTACCGGATCGAACACCTTGATGGAATTCACATCGAAGTAAAACGCCCCGCCACAGCCGGCTTCCCGTTTCTCGAACCGCTCGACTCTTGTGAGGACGGCGCTGGCGATAATGCTGCCCGCATATTGAAACAGCACTACCGTTCCCGGCTCCGCCCGGAGACCCGTCTTGTGATACAAGAATCTACCGGGCGGCTTCTCGGGTCGCAAAAGTTCCCTGAGAAAATACTGCTGCTGCACCACCTGTGCGCTACAGCCCGCGAAGCCAGGCTCGTCCTTGGAATCCATGGGCAGAATGCGCACCGCCGGAGGGATTTCGCTCATGAATTTCCCAATCCACCCATCCGCCTGCGTGCCGCCAGCATGTTGCAGAACAACGCTCCTTGCCCTTTGGCGTCGTCCAGAGCGACGTGCGTGTGCGGCAGTTTGTCAAACCATTCCGGCGGCATGTTGCGCTTGACGGACTCCCGATACTCGCCGCCCAGCACGGCCATGGCGAAGGTCTTGATGTCCAAGGCGGAGTGGGAAAACGGGCTCTCTCCGGCGAATCGGATCAAGTACCAATAAACAAACATGAAGTCGTAAGCCGCCGGATACGCCACAAACACCGGTTTGCCGGGAAGCGACCTCAGCCACCTGACATACTCCGGCATGACTTCGGCAGGATCGCGAGGATTCGACCGGCACGCGGCCCACGCCTCGGGCTGGCCGCGCCACCACTCCATCGTCTTCGGGTCACTTTCAGCGCCCGGCAGCAAGGTCAGGTTGGCCTCGAACGTTCCCGCCAGCGTCTTGTCAGAATGAAAAGCGGCCGAGGCGAAGCTCAGCATCGAATATGGGCCTGGGATTGGTCCGTCCGCTTCGATATCGGTGCTGACGTAAATTTCGCCTATGTTGATGTTCGCCATCGTGCGTGTCCAGGATCTGTGTCAATCGCTCCGCCAGCTAATTCCGAGCTAACGGTTGGCGCCTTGCTGTCCCTCTTTACGAGGCTTGTATGGCGGGTCGTCTGGGTTATAAGGCCTATCCGGATCGACCCGCGTGCCGTCCACAAGCCACCTACGATCGTGCACGTCATCGACGAACTTTAGCTTCCAGCCCTCATCGGTCCTGACCCAGGTCTCCCGCTGGATGGCGCTCGTTTCGACTTTCCGGATTTTTCCAGCCATGTTCTGCATCCGCGAAAACTCCTGAAGAACCGTGGCCTTGGCTTCGTTCTGATCTAAAGTCAATTCGAGGATCGTGTTTTGCAGTTGGATGGGCGGCCGCATGGCTTCCACCAGCTTCTTGGAAACCTCCGCCATTTGCTTGTAGTTGCTGCTTTGCCCTTTGGGCCCTTTGGTGGAGAAATCCGGCGTTCGGAGCGCAAGGATCGCCTTGAGGTCTCTTTTCTGGTTGGCCTCCGCCAGCTTGAGATATTGCTCGTCCAGCTCTTTGCGAACTCTACGCGTATTCTCATCTTCGGCCTTGGCGCGTCGGGCGTATTCGGCTTTCAGATCTTCACGCGATTTCTCGATAGTCTTTTCCTGGGCAGGCAGCGCGGCACCCGCCAAATCGAAGAGAAGTGCTGCGAGAAGAAAAATGGGCAGCTTTCGCATGACGGCGTTCCTCCAGGGCTTGCTGCCATCATAGAGAACTCGACAACCTTCGTTTTAGCGTGACTTCACGCCGCGGAAGTGCTCCGACAAAGCTAGAAAGACATGCACGTTCGGAATCGCGCCAAGCGATTCCCGAAACCAATTGAAATACTCGCCGACTTTGTGAATTCGCAGAAGTCCCGCCTCGACCCCAACGAAATCGAAGCGTTCCCACCGCACGAGCTTATCCTGGTCAGTGCGGAGCCCTTGCCGGCTGACCTTCAGTCGCCAGAAGGCAACTTCTTCGCCGGCGTTCACTGCCGCCAATACCTTGGGCCACAGTTTTGAACTCACCTCGTACTCGATAGCTTGTCCCAGCCTCGCGACTTTTCGAAAAAACTCAGTAAGCAGGAGTTTTCTGCCGTCCACGGTAATGAGGTCATATCGCCGGTGGATCCAGACCGAGATTCCCAGGATTGACATGCGCACTTCACTTCGATAAAACTCCGTCACCTCATCCCATCGAGCGGCATCGACGCCGCTTGTTCTCAGCACAAACACGCCATGGCGACAGAGGACGGCACGCTGCCTTCCCGCGCGATGGCCGACCCAAGCGAAAAGGCCGCACATCACGATCGTTGCTAGGCCGGCGCCCAAGGCGACTCGCATTCCCAAGAGATCCTGAGCACGGATCTGTCCCGGCTGGAACATGCTCCAAACCGCGAAACAAGCCAGCGCTGCCGAGCCCGCGATTGCCGCATAGCAGATCGCGACTCCAAACCAAACCAAGCGATTTGGCACGTATACCGATTTCGGATCGCCGAATCCTTGTAACTCCTGCGAGAGGGATTGAAGCTCAGGGTAATCCTCGGCGTGAGGCATGCTCTCCGATTCTACCAGCGACGGCACGGTGGCACGCCCTGAGGTACTTCGAAGGGCGTGCTGAACCGACACCGACTCACCTTCGTGCAAGCTCCGTCAGGATGGCGTCGCGTTTCTCGGTGCGCACGGGCTGAGTGCGCTTTCCCCTGTTTTGGCGTGCTTCCCGTGGCCTTCAGAATACGCTTGCCTCATTCCTCTTGCAAGAAGCCATCATCTGTGGCGCTTCGCACGCCCTTCGGAGTACCTCAGGGCGTGGCACCGTGCCGACTTTGCGAAGCCGAACCAGCAAGGTGTTGGCGATTGCTTGGAGGATGTCCATGAATGGTAACGGGGATAAGAGTCAAAGTGCGAGGTTGGCCGCGCCTCTTGCGGTTCCATGGTCGCCGTCTACTTTGCGACAATTGTTATTTGCCATCCACAGAGGTGACTGGCAAGTTCTCGGTTCTCCTCTCCGCGAGCATTGGAAAGACGGCTCTCTTCCGTCGACCCGGCTACAAAGCACAACTGATCTTTCTTGACGATTACCTCCGCTCGATGCTCGGCTGGGTGCAAGATTACCTGCTCGACTCGGGCGGGCTGAAGGGCGTTGGCGATCAGTTTCTCTGGGGCATTGTCCCAAAGGATCAAGTCGATCCGCTCCCCTCCGAGTTGGTCATAAATGGTGCGGATTCGACATCCGCGCTCGCCAACACAAACGCCGATGGCATCAACACGGGTCACCCTCCGCTGCAAGGCCAACTTGATGCGAGCGCCGCGCTTGCGGGCGATCGCTTTGATTTCGACCGCCCCACAAGCAATTTCCGGGACCTCTTGAGCAAAAAGGCGGGCAACCTCTTCGACATCATCGACTTGCATCGAATACACTCCGCAAAACACCAGCAAGGAACGGTTGGATTCTAGCGTGTCTCAACGCGCCGCCGATAGCGCGGAGAACGTTCATTGGGTGCTCGCGCCCCATTCTTTTTCTGATTCTGACAGGTGAAGGCTCGTTATGCAACTCATTGGGCGCCGAAGTCCCTCCGCCCGTGCAATCCCAGCCTGTGCCCGCTTCACCTTTCGAATAACGCCGAGATTGTCTTCACAGGAAGAAATAGGCGCCGGGCTGAGTCGACCAGGCTGATGAAACCATACTTTTCGTAAAAAGCTCGGGCGCTTTCATCGATAGCCCAAACATCGACGGCATAGGCGCCGAGCGATTCGGACACGTCCACAGCAGCCTTCAAAGCGTGCATGAGAAGTGTCTCGCCAAGTCCTTTGCCGCGGTGAGATTGTTCCACCGCTAGCCTGCCTAAGTGGATCGTGGGAATGGGATGCTTGGGAAACTTCTTCCGTTCCGATTCCGCGAGCGCGCTCACGTCCATGGCGCCGGCTGCGAGAGTGTAATAACCGGCGACTCGGTCATCGTCCGCGGCAGTCGCCACGAAAGTCCGGCCAAGTCTCCGCTTCTCGTATTGTCCGGCCAACTTGCGAAGGAAGTTGTCAAGAGAGGCGTGGCCGCAAGCAACGTCGACGCGCGCATGCGACGCGCGAAGGCGAGTGATTGTCCATTCAGCCATGAGATTTCTTGAATCGCTTGGCGGCGCGGCGAAGCGCGGCGTTCGCCCGAGGCGGATTGTCTATGGCCGCCAAGACCTTGGCGGCATCTCGACGCGTCAGCTTCCAGGGGACATCTTCCTCGGGAAAATGCAATTCGTCCTGGGGAATGACTTCGGCCTTGCGCACGCGGTACTCCGTGGCGCTCACGGATTCGAGGATGACCGTGGCGTTTGCAAATCCCGGCAAGGAAACGCGTCCCTTCTTGTCCGCCATGCGAATAATGGCGCTCATGTTTTCTCACTCTGAGCCGAAAGCATGTCGTTCTACTGTGGGAAAGGTTGTCAAGTGGGATGTTCCCACAAATGGGCCCGTATTGGCCAGAGAGATTTGAGGAACAGTACAGGATCGAGCTGCGTATCTCCTCCCGGCGCCCTGGAGCGCGAACAGGAGATGTCAATTACGGCCGCCACTTCTCCCAGCTCGTGACCGGAACGAAACGGCCCTCGCTGACGGACGTGTAGTAGACATGATCCGACCCCTGGTGCTTGCCCGGCCCGAAAGTGACCGGAACACCGATGCCAAGGTCGAGTTGGTCGCAGGATTCCACGACTTTCTTGATACGCCCCGATTCCAGAGGCGGCTCCATTCTTCGCAGGAGTTCCACCAGCAACTTGGCGTCAAGGAACCCCTCCAAACTGAGGAAGCTGTACGGCAACGGCCGATAACCCTCTTCGCGCAGGTCGGCCGGCGGCTGGGGATTGTATCGGTCCATCAGCTCGCGATATTGTCGGACCGCGGGAAGCGTCGTGTCGTGGTAACTCGGCACGACCTGCGAGTTGATGATGTTCTTGGTGTAGTCCTTTTGATTTGCCTTGGCGCTTTGCATCAGCAGTTCGAGCAGGCTGTCGCTGCCGACAAACGACACGTTGGCGATGGGGACTTCCCACCCTTCATCGCGGGCGTCGCGTATGAAAGCGGCGCAGGCCGCGTAGGCGCCAATGGAAATGATCGCGTCGCAGTCCGTTTTTCGCAGAATCTCCACCTGCGCCCGTAAATTGTCCTTATAGGTCGTGCCGCGGCGGTAGGTCGCTTCGCCGACGATTTGCAGGCCATGCCGCTCCAGGGCTCGCCGCACCCCGTCCCAGCCGCTGCGGCCGTAGGCGTCAATCTGATAGAACACCGCGATTTTCTTGCGGCCGATCTTGACGAAGTTATCGACGAGGCCGGCGGTCTCCTGGCGATAGGAGGCGCGCAAGTTGAACACCTTGTCGTCGTACGGAGGCTGGCGATGCGGTTCGGCGCCGGTGTAGGGGAAAAACAGCAACATCGAGCGGTTTTCGTAGCGCTTCAGCAAGGGCAGCGTCCTGGTCACGGTGGGCGTTCCGACGTAGCCGAACAGGAGGAAGACCTTGTCGCGCTCAATGAGCCGAACCGTATTGTCAATGCAGGGCAGCGGGTTGTAGTTGTCGTCGTAAGTCTTGATGACGATCTGGCGGCCGTGAACGCCGCCGTCGCGGTTGACGTGCTCGAAATAGGCCATCGCCCCGCGGTAAAGCTCGGTGCCCAGGGCGCGCGACGGCCCTTTGAACGCCGCCGACATGCCAATGACGAGATCGTCGGCCGGCGCCCGGGCGGGTAAAAGCGCCAGCGCGCCCAAGACTCCTGCACAGGCAACGATGCGATTGATGCTCATGAGCGCGTTCTCCCGTGCACCTTTCGGCCGAAAGTCGCCTTATTCCGATTACAACGGCTTTGAAGGCGAATGGTTGGCGAATCGAGGGCGTTGCATGCCGACGCCTTGAAAGGTTATCGAACGAATTGGCGAGGGCTTGCGTGATATTCCGAGGAAGCCTGCCGTGCTACAATAGGCCCGCGCCGTGCACCTGCCGCGCCGCGGGCCGCAACCCGAGCACCCGTCGTCCAACCAACCCAGGAGACAGTCATGTACGCCAAAATGTGGCTAGCGCTCATCGTCCTTCCTTTGGCAGGCATCCCCGCCCGCCTGGCCGCCAATGCGAGCGCCCAGGAATCGATGCGTGACTTGGGCGGGCCCGGACAGTACGGTGCGTTTCTTACGCAGGGCCAACTCGACCGCTGGGTTTTCGAAGGCGAGAAGGGCGAAACCATCATCGCTCACGTCAGCAGCAAGGAGTTCGACCCGATCTTGGAGTTGGCCAAGGCCGGGCTAAAAAAGGAGGACAAAGTCATTCTGGAAGTGGATGATCCCGGCAACGAGAGCCGCTTCTCCTACCGTCTGCCCGAAAAAGGCCAATACGAAATCCGCATCCATGCTTTCATGTATCAAGGGGCCGGCAACTATGCGTTGCAGGTGCGGCGTTTCCAGGGGAAACCGCTGCTCGTGGGCAAGCCGTCGATTGGCGCCTTCGACCGCGATGGCAAGAGCTATCACTACTTCCAGGCCGTGAAGGATCAGATCCTCATCCCCGAGCTGAAGGGGGCATCCTCCGGAGCGTGGAAGATGCTCGATTTCAAGGGCCGCGACATGAAGGATTGGGCCGGGGCCGTGCTTGTCGAAGACAGTGGCGAATGCAGCTTGGTTATTTCCGGGCACTCGGAATACCGCTACGACCTTTTGGTGCGCGAGGCCCGGCGGCATGACCTAGCTGACGGCGAGGCGCCCGCGGGAAGCCTGCAAAAAGGCGAGCTCGATGTGTGGAGCTTCCAAGGCAAGCCCGGGGAATTCCGCCTCTTGGAGGTGGAGAAAAAGGGGGAGATGCTTTCGCGGCTCTTATACGTGCCCTCGGAAAAGAAGAACACGCAGCGTTTCTCGCGTCCGGGGGACCGGCCTGAGATCGAGTTCCTGCCGGTTGCCAGCCGGGGTGGCCGCTTGCGGTTCGCCGCGATCCTCGGCCGCGAAGGCAGATACCAGCTTCAGTTATTGGGCGAGACGCCTGCCTCTTATAAGTTGAGCGCGCGGGATCCCAGCGTGCCGATCGAATGGGGCCGGGGGGTCGACGGGAATTTGCCGGTGGGCGGCGCCGCCTTTTACGCCTTCAAGGCCGCACCCGGACAGCTTCTTCAAGCCAGCCTGGTCTCGCAGAAGTTCGTCCCGTTGCTGCGTCTTTACGACATGAACGGAATCCAGGTGGTCGCGAGCGGCGACGATGCCGACGCGCTCGAGGGCCGCCTCGCACACATGGTCGTCAGCGAGGGCCTTCACCGTCTGCAAGTTTCCTCGCAGGGCGACGGCGGCGGCGGCGACTTTCGCCTGACCCTGAACGAAACGAAACTCAAAGAGTTGAAGGTTGGCGGCCGCGGCCAGGGAGCGGTCCAGCCCGGCGCCATGGATTTCTGGGCCTTTCCTGGCGAGGAAGGGAAGACCGTGTTTCTCAGCGTTCGCTCCGCCGCCTTCGAGCCCCAGGTTAGCCTCCGCAGTCCCGACGGTGTACACCTGGCGGCCGACAACAAAGGCAGCGCCGCTACGGGCAGCCTATTCGCCGTCACGCTGCCCAAGACGGGGCGGTACACCGTGTGGATCTCGTCGCGCCGCGGGGCGGGAGAGTATACCGTGCGGTTGATCGACGGGGATTGATTCGGATGGATTGGCTTTGGTCGACTGACCGGTAGGTTGCGGGGAGAGTACCGTACTACTTCCCTGCCTTCATCCACGCTTCGAGCCGACCTGCTTGCGCCGCAGTGGCGTCCTCACGGACTTCAAGCCGCCAAGCTTTCTGCTTGCCCTCTTCCGCCGCCTGGAAACGCAAGCCGAACCAGTCGAGCGCCTCCGTATAGTCCAATTCGTCAGTCGTCGCCAGCCACTTCCGGAACGGCTCCTTGAGATCGATGCCGGCCACCTCCTCCGCAGTCTGACGAAACTCGTCCGCCGTGAATCCTTTTTCGCCGCCAAAGCGCTTGTAGGCCAGCTTCATCACGTCATCCAGCGACTTGGCGCCTTGGGTGGCACGCTGAATTTTGGCGTCGAGCAGGAAGCCCACGACTGGTCCCTTGACGTAATAGCTGATCGTCTTGCCGCCCGCGCCCACGCCGGACATGCTGCTCGTCCACACGTCGGAGGAAGCCTGATCGAGAGTTTGCACGAGCCGGCCGGGCGACTTCTGCAGCTTGTCGATGTGCGAGGAAAGTTGAGCCAGGAAGTTCTTCCGATCGCCGAAACCGGCGCGGGCCACGATCAAGTCGCCGTAATAAGTGGTCAAACCCTCGGCTATCCACAAGCCCGTCGTGCGCGGCTCCTTTTCGTAATCGAATGGTCCCAATTCCACGGGCCGGAGGCGCTTGACGTTGTAGGCATGAAAATACTCGTGGCTGACGAAGTACAGCCAGCCCAGGTTGGGGCTGGCGCCGCGCGTGACGGCCGGGTTGGAGAACATCAGCGCCGAATTAGCGTGCTCCAGCCCGCCGCCGCTCCCGCCTTTCTCTTTGACCGAGAATAGAAACAAGTATTTCTTGAACGGCAAGAAGCCCCACATACGCCGGTTTTCCTCTACGATTTTCTGAAACTGTGCCGCCGCCCGCTTGCCGTCCCATTGCGCGGTGTCGCCGGCCGCGACCACGTAGTGTTTGGTGCCATCGACCTCGAATTCGTTGACCGCGAGGTTTCCGGCAAGGATTGGACAATCGACGAGCATGTCAAAGTCGGTGGCGCGGTAGTGGTGCGGTTTGCCGCCGGGCGCCGCGTCCAGGCCGGTCATTGACTGCTTCCAAATGTCCGGAAGCTGTAGCCGAACATCGTGCGGATGTTTCGCCTTTTCGGCGAGCGTGATGAACGCCGAGCTGCCGTTGAGTACGAGCATGTCCTCGCCGACCCAGTTGCCGGTGACGAAGCGTACTTTACAGATGAGATGATAACTCACGACAACCTTGTTCGCGCCGCCGGTTTGGATGCGCCAACGATTCTTCTTGGGTTGCTCGACCTTGAGCGCTTCGCCATCAGTCGTTCGCGCGGTTAGATTCTGCACCTTGCTCGCGTAATCCTCGACGCGATAGAAACCCGGCGTCCAGATCGGCATCATCATTTCGATCGATGGTTGCTTCCCCGCAGGAACGACCGCTTCGATAAGCGCGTAGTTCTTGGCCGGCTCCGGGAACTTGACGGTGTAGGTGATCGGCTCAGGCGCTTGGGCGGCGACCGGCTGCAAGAAGGCGACCAGCCAGACAAGTGCGATCGACGCGGTCAGAAACGCCCTGCGAGTTCGCATGTGTTTTTCCTTCGGAATTGGGGACTCAGCGCTACAGTGGCTTCGTGCTTTTTCTATGGTTTTCAAATGAAAGCGGGCGACAAGATGATGCGAAAGGCGGGAGAAGGAATTCCGATTTGGTGACGGCTCCGATAGGCGTTATTGCATCTTTTTTCGATCCCGCAGCCGGTTGCGCGTTGCGATGGCGTCGCGCGTAAGAGCGGTGTCGGGAGCGCCGGCTGCAAGAGTGTCGAGAAGCAGCAATGCCTCCGGGGAAGCAATCCACTCCAGCGCTTCGACGGCCCGGATTCCGCGCAATATTTCGGGAGTCCCGGCGTCGATGCGTTCCAGGATCTTTTCGAGCCGGCGTTGCACTTCCAGGGTCGGGCTTTTCCGCAGCGCCTGCCGCAACAGCGGCTCGGCCGCGGGCGCTAGCTTTTCGAGATCGGCTTTGGCCTGATCGCGCTCGGCGAAACGCGGGCTATCGAGCTGGGTGACCAACTTTTCGACTATCTCCGGATCTGCGCCGACCATCGGTTTGAGGCGATTCCGAAGAAAAGGCACGGTTTGGTCCGGCGCTGCCGCGAGTCGTCGAATCGCCGCGAAGGCGAGTTCGGCATCCGCGCCGGCCAAGTCGGTCCAGCACCGATCGAGTTCCGCAGGTTCGAGTCGCTTTCGCGGAAGGAGGTCCCCGGCCACGTCCCAGACGTAGACCGGAGCGTCCGAACTTGTTGCCGCCATGCGCCGGCCGTCCGGCGAGAAGGCGAGTGACCAGATTTCGAATTCATGGCCCTTAAAACGATGCCGCTGTCGTCTGCTCGTCAGTTCCCATAAGACCAGTTCACCTCCAAGAGTCCCAGCCGCCAGCGTCCGTCCGTCCGGCGAAAAGGTCACGCACGAAACGGATTCCTTGTGCCCCACCAACTCGCGCTCCCGGATGCCGCGGGTTATGTCCCACGTTACAATGCTCCGGTCCGTGGCGCCAATCGTGGCGAGTAAGCGGCTGTCAGGTGAAAACGCAATCGCACTCGGGAACCAGTTCCCTGCCATCTTGACGCTAGGTTGCTCTCGACCCGTCGCCAGATCCCAAAGAGCGACCTCGAACTCACCACGATCGCTTTCTGACACCCGCGCAGAAGCGAGCCACCTACCGTCAGGCGAAGCTGCGAGCCAGCCCATGCGGTCACCCGTGCCTTTAAGCCGCTGGAGTTGCTTGCCAGATTCTATATCCCATACGCGAATGCTCTCGTCGGCGGCGCCGGAATAGAAATGGCGATTATCAGTAGCAAATAGCATCGCCCAGACACGTTTATCGTGCCCCTTCAGTACATGGAGTTCCCGCCCCGTCGCCACATCTTTTACCCGGATAGTGCCGTCTGAATCGGCACTCGCGAATTTCGATTCGTCCGGGGAAAAGGGAACGCGCCAGATGCGTTTCGCGGTTTCCGCGCTACGCCCAATTTCGCGCCCGGTCAGGGAGTCCCAGTTAATCCTCGTCGCCGACGTGCCACTAAGCTGTTTCCCGTCGGCGCTAAACCGCAGCGCCAAAACGGATTCAAGCAGGGCATCAGCCGAATTTGACAGCGCTCCGCCGGTCGCAACGTCCCAGACCGTAATCATGCCCTGACTCGTGGCTGCGGCTATGCATTTCCCGTCGGGCGAGAAGGCAACGCCGCTACTAAAGAACGCCTTGCTCGAAAATCGCCGAATTTCCTTGCCGGTTGCCGTTTCCCACAGAATCAAACCTACATGTGGACCGCCCGTCGCTACATACACACCGTCGGGTGAAAAAGCGACGCGGCAGGAAGCGGGGCGAGCCGCACCGCCCGGGGTTGGCAGCCGGTGCAGTTCCTTGCCCGTGACAAGGTCCCAAATGCTTGCTTCGCCGGGCCTTTTGGCGTCGTTGTGGTCAGGGATAGACGCCAGGAAACGACCATCCGGGGAAAATCTCAGTTCTATCACTCGATCACCGTCGCGCTTCAGTTCGCGGACCTTTTTGCCGGTGTTCACATCGTGGATGTACACGGTATCTTGGTAGTCCGCGATGCCGATGGTCTTGCCGTTTGGGGCAAATGCGACATGCGCGGTCGAAAAACCTCGAAGGCGGACACACGCCGTTTCCTCCCCAGTCGTCGCGTCGCAAATCCGCACCGAATTGGTCCTATCGAAAGCGATACGCTTACCGTCGTGAGCGATGGCACCCTTGTGTCCGGTTATTTGGTCCTTGTACTCGACGCTCCGCCTGATTTTCCCGGTAAGGCGATCGCGAACCTCGAGAGTTGGGATAATCTCGGCGATGTCGACGTGCGCTATGCTGATCTCATCGCCGGCGCAACGGAAGTCAATGATGTGGTTACCCGCCACTTCGAAGCGCTGCTGAAGCTTCCCTGTCGCGGTGTCCCAGATGCGCAGACGGCCATAACCGGCCGAGATTAGTGATTTGCCGTCCTCGAGGAAGGCGATGCGACAGCTCGCGCCGTGCCGCAGGTGACCGGATCCCATCCGCGCCAAGGCGCCGCGCGGGAGCGGGTCGCCGAAAAGGTCCGTCTTGGCCTCGGCTGTGGTGCCCTTGGCGTTTTCGCACTGAGCGGGCACCGGAGAGTCGTTGCAAAAGACCAATTCGCAAATGAGAAGGCCGTAACGGAGATATGGCGGGCACATTATCGGTGACCTTCTGGTGAGGGGGCCACGTTAGTTCTGCAGAAGCTTCCATTCATACGTTTATGGCCCGTTGTTCGGTTCAGTTTCAACAGCGAGAGTCTCAGCGCAATCCCGGATTCGGAATCGGTTCGAAAGGAACCGGCACCATGACGAGCTTCGGACTTTCATCGATGCTGTAATGGACGACGAGGGCAGAGACCGCGCCGACTAGGGGAATACGGATGAGGTCGCGAAGAGGCTGAGCGAACTGATAAGAGGTTTCTGTGAGGCAACCGCTTTCATTTTTCGAGCGTACGTATGAGGGTAGCGAACCCAATGCCGCCCTTACCTTGAATTTCCCGCACGCCCGCAAGAATCTCGTCATCCGTGTACAGTCCGCGCGCCCATTCCAAAATGTCCGATGACACGGGTTTCTTGAATGTGAGTTTTACGGAATCACAAGCTCCCCCCAATTCGCCGCACAGTGTTGCGGCGTTTTCTGTCGGCTTCTCGCTCACAGTCCACCTCCAAGCATGATTGTACCCCTCCTCCTGGGCGACGTGCAAGACGCCCGATTTTCTCTAATCCTCGCCCATCACTTTCTTCTCCACCCGCCCCTCCTGCGTCCCCGGTTCGAAATCCAGCACCGCCGATGATATCCCCAGCCGCCTCGGCTCTTTCATAAGGTGCATCCACAACACCGCGACGCGGCCGCCGTAGGCGTCGATGCCGAGGTAGTCGCCGAAGAAATCCTTCTTGCCGAGGCTCAGGTTGTAGACTTCGTCGTTGAGCCTGTAATAAGCGAACGTTCGGCCTCCATCGACGCTGCGGGCAAGCGTCATGTCCGTATTCGTCCCGTCCTGGGCGCCGCGGTCGTAATAGGCGATGTTGACCGAGCCGTCCACCGGATCGACGACCAGCCATGGGAACCACTGCTCCTTGCCGTTGCCCTTCGTGTCGTTGTTGATGTGCAACGGCTTGCTCCAGGTATCGCCGCCGTCGCGCGAGACGATCAGGAACACGTCGGGGTCGCCGTTTCGCGTGTCCGCCCAACAGGCGTAGATCGAGCCGCGGTCCTTGCCCTTCGTGATATCGACACCGAGCGATGGCAATCCACTAGCCCGGCCCAAGCCCTTGATGGGAAAGTCCCAGCCCACGCAATCGCTGATGATCGAGTTCTTGCCGAACTTGACGCCGGCGTCAGTCGATTTCGTGAAGAACAAGCTCTTGGGGCCGGCCCACACGACATACACGTCGCCCTTCGGTCCCACGGCAGGACATGCTCCCATCACCGTGTCGCTCTTGTCCAGGGCGTCGCCTGGCTGGTCGGAAATCTTGTGGGGCACCGCGAACGATTTGCCCGAATCCGGCGAGCGCGAGAAGTAGATGTTGCTTTTGTGCTCCGGCTTGGCGCTGCCGTAGACGTCGAACTTGGTCCACGCGACGTAGAGATTTCCCCGATGCGGCGAATCCTTGGACATGTCGGCCTTGACCCACGCCTTGTCCTCGTGCGGCTCAACGGCGTTGAAAAGCTCGACCACGGGCACTTGAGCGTTCCAGGTGATGCCGTCTTTCGAAGTGCTGGTGACGATGCCGCTGTGGGCTTTCTTCGGCCGCTCTTTGAGGATGCCGGCAAACGAGATAAACGTGTGAATGGCGAGACCGTCGGGCGTGAACGTCACGACATCGTCGCCCTGCTGGACCTTGTGCGGATTGTCGCGCGGCACCGTTTTCCAGGTTCGGCCAGCGTCGTTGGTGACGTAAGCGAAGTCGGAGATGTCCTTGTGCTCCTTCATTCGGGCAATCGACACCGCGATCATGTGATCGGGATTAGTGGGATTGATGGCGACGGAAACCTCGACGGCGCCCATTGCGTCCGGCGGCGTGACGGTGACAACGCGCGGCCCTGGGCTGGATTTCTTGTCGCCGGCGCGGCTGTCACTGAAGTCTGATATGAAAGCGCCAAGCCCCACAAGAACAGTCAAGAACCAAAACCCCGATTGGAGCCTGCGAAGCACCAAATTGCCGGTATGCGCGGGAAAAACCATGTGAGAGCACCTTGGGTATACGTCGCTTGAGGTTTGCTTACCAGGTTTCAATAGGCGGCGCGGCTCGGTTCTGCAAGTTCGCCAAGTGAAAGCCGGACAATACAATCCCCTCACCTATGCCTTCGCGGCGCTCCCCAATCGGTAGGAGTGTACCGCAGTTGGGGCTTTTGTAGGGTATGCGGCGTAGCCGCATACCCATCCGTCAAGAGGCCATTTTTGTGGGGTCCAACGAGCCATCCGTGGCTCATCCTCCCAGCAATGCTGGCCGCGGGAAACCGCTGTTCGCGCGTGTCCTGCGCGGGCGAAGATACCTGCCGGATCGGCGGCGCCTCGAGCGGCTTCGAAAACTCGAAGCCGCCGGCTCGTCGCCAACCGGCATCAATCGTCCGCCCACACTCGCCGGCATGTCCAGCGCTTGGCCTCTTGATTCGCCGATTCCAGACCCGTGGGTCTTTCCAGATAGGAGTCCGCAATGCTCTTTCAATCGATCGTGACCGTCAGGGAGTATGAGCGCGGCCTGCTCTACCGGGACGGCAAGTTCGTCGAGTTGCTTCCCCCGGGCCGATATTCTCATTGGACGTGGGAGCACTGCCGAATTGACATTGTCGATATCCGCGAGATCAGCCAAACGATCGAAGGGCAGGAAATCCTTACCAGCGACAAGATCGGCGTGCGCGTCACGCTGATCGCGCAATACAGAGTTGTGGACCCGGTAACCGCCAGGCATTCCGTCGGGGACTACGTGTCGCGACTCTATCAAGATTTGCAACTCACGCTGCGCGAGGCTATCACAGGACGAACTTTGGAAGAACTGCTGAAAGAACGCGATGTTCTCTCAGGAAAGATTCAAGAAGACGTAGCCCCGCGCGTGAAGAAATACGGCGTGGAGCTGGCGCGGGTGGGAGTCAAGGACATGGTCTTGCCGGGAACGGTGCGGACCGTGTTCCTGCAGGAAGTGGAGGCGGAACTGAAAGGACGAGCAAGTCTCGTGGCCGCGCGTCATGAGGTGGCCGCGGCGCGGGCCCGGGCTAACACCGCCAAGTTGCTTCAGGAAAACCCGAACATCCTTCGAATGCAAGAACTGGAGACGTTGGCGCAACTCGCCTCCAAATCTGGAAACGTCCTGATCATCCCCGGCTTGCACTCGCTGTTGTCGCGCGACGGTGCGAATGGTCCTCAGGCCGCGCCTGCCGAAACTAAGCAATCATGAACGCGCTTGAGCCGCTCATCCGGCTGCTGCCTCCGACTCTGCGTTCGCTGCTGTGTCCGCCGCGAATTGGTTCCGAGCAACTCCAGCGTCTGGCGCAAATTCTCGGCGTCGATGCAACTGAACTCGCTTCGATGCGCATGGGCGCTCGCTATCACTATCGCCCCTTTTCGGTGGCGAAAGCGGACGGCCGCCCGCGCCGGCTTCTCGCGCCTTCGCCGGCCCTCAAGAAGTTGCAGCGCCGTTTCCTGGACGAGTATCTTGCGCAACTCCCCGTCCATCATTGCGCGACCGCCTTTCGCTCCGGCTTTTCCATCGTCGACAATGCACGCCGGCACGCGCGGCAGACGGTTTTCGCGACGGTGGACTTGCGTGACTTTTTCGAATCCACATCGGCTCGGCGGGTGCGGGCGTTTTTCATCAAACAAGGGTGGCGCAGCGATGCGTTGCGAACGCTGATGTGGCTATGTGTCTATCGCAATGGCTTGCCGCAGGGTGCGCCGACGAACCCCTGTCTGAGCAACCTTGTGAATTTACCGCTTGACGAAAAGCTCTTTCAGATCGCGCAGAAATCGGGCGCCCTCTATACGCGCTATGGAGACGACCTGACGTTTTCATGGAATTCGGAGCACTTGCCGGGCGGATTTCAGCGCGCCGTCGAAGATCGCGTGGAAGCGGCGGGCTATGAGACTCAGCCGTGCAAAGGATGGCGCGTGAGCCACATTAGCGAGCGTCCTTCTGTGACTGGATTGGTGTTGACCGGCAACGGGCGCGTAAGCGTGCCGCGGTCCTGGAAATGGCGGATGTGGGTTTGGCGCTGGAAGTCGTGGTGGTCGGCGGACGAGGTTACGCGTGCCAAGGTGCGCGGCTATCAGGGATTATTGCGCATAACGAAATGAACCACCGAGAGGGAACTGAATTGACAGCCTACGGGTAAGACGCTATCTTACCGGTATGATCACTACGATGTCTAGCAAAGGCCAAATCGTACTTCCTGCAGCTATCCGCCAGCAGGACGGGATTAAGCCCGGCCAGGAATTCGAAGTCGAACGAATTGAACGAGGAAAATATCTTCTGAAACGGAAGAAACGCCCGAGAAACGAAGGCTTGGTGGACTGGCTGCTAAGATGTCCGGAAAAGGGGTGGTTCCAGCCGTTTGATCGCTCACAAACGACCGCCGACCTCAAGCCGCCACAACTCGGATGACCTACCTCGTTGATGCGAACGTGCTTAGTGAGGCAACGAAGCCCGCGCCAGACCCTAAAGTTCTGTCGTGGCTTCGAAAAAATGAGCGCGAACTCGCAATAGACCCAATAATACTAGGCGAAATCCTCTTCGGTATCGAGCGCCTTCCTTCCGGCAAGCGCCGGCAGCGCTTGGAACAGTGGTTCGAAGAGGGTGTGGTGTCGCTCACTTGCCTTCCCATTGACGCAGCCACCGGGATCGCGTGGGCGAATCTGCTTGTGCGCCTGAAAGCTGCCGGCAAAGAGATGTCGTTCGAAGACAGCCTAATCGCCGCCACCGCGTTGATTACCGGTCTTACTGTTGCCACGCGAAACATCCGTGACTTCCAAAAAGCGGGCGTCAAGGTTTTTGATCCCTTCGCGTAATTTATTTCACCCGCCAATCCAAACGTTCCTTGAACGCCATCGTCTCGTCAACCAACGCATACAACTCCGGATCATAGGTCTTCAGCGCTTCGCGCGTGCTGATCGGGCGATCCGCGTGGTGCGGCGCTTGGCCTGCGCCGGCCGCGTCGAAGTACGCCTCCACCCCGGCAGCCCAATACTCCACTTTGCTACGCCCGGCCGGGGTGCCTTTCCACAGACCTTTGCTGACCGCATCGTCGTAGATCTTTCCGAGCCGGGCGTCGTACTCGATGTCGAGCCGCTTGACGCGTAGCTCGTATTGCTGCCGATCGCGCTGCTTGTCGAAGTCGGCGATGACCGGACGCAGGGCGGTCACGTGGTAAAGCCCCTTGGCGAATGCGCTGACAATCATGCACTTTCCCGCAAACGGGTCGGCGCCTCGGGTATAGGACGGATTTGCAATCCGTCCGTGTGATGGGACGGATTGCAAATCCGTCCTACTTAGAACGTTCTCCTCCGGAACTACCATGAGCTTGAGAGCAGGCGCGTAATCGAGGTAACGCACCAGATCCGGCATATCCTGGTTATTTCGATCCTTGAACTCGGGCAGATCGCTAAGCTTTTCCTTCACCCCCAAAACCACGAGCCGGACGCCGTCGGCGATCATGGCTTTGAGAATGTCGTGGCGATAGGCGAACATCTTGCGAATCGTGTCGTTCGCCTTCAGAAGCGCCTCGTCGCCGACATGCTTCGAGCCCAGAACCGGAAACTCGCGCGCATAGGTGAATTTGGTGTAGTAGGGGTCGATCTTGAACTTCGCCGGCGGCGCGATCACGCTCGGCTGCCGGCGTAGGGGCTGGTAGCGCCAGTCGTTCTCGGGAGTCAGCTTGAAGATCGTCCTCACCAACTCGTACCCTTCGGGGTCGTAGAGCTTCAGTTGTTCGCGGGTGCCGATCGAGGCGTGGTTCCAGTTGTTGACGCGGTTGCAGTCGAAGTACGATTGGCAGATTTCCGCCCAATACTCGGCCGGGTTGGAAGCGGTATAGGAGTTCTTCCAAAGTCCCGCGGACATGGCGCTCCGGTAGGTTTGGCCGAGCCGCTTCCGCCACGTCGGGTCGATCCTACCGAGCGCCGCATCGATCGTGTGACAAAACTCATGCACGCCGATGCTCTCGTCGTCATAACGGTCGATGGGCAGGTTGAGCAGATTCTCCTCGCCAAAGCTGGTGACATCCAGGCCGCCCGTGCCGCGGACGCGTTCGTTGACATAAGCCGGGTTCGGGTGGTTCCGATACTCGGGCATGTCCGTGTAGACCTGATCCTTGCCGATAATGATCAGACGCGTGCCGTGCTTGGCCATGGCTTGAAGAATATCCGGACGCCCCGCAAGCATGTGCGTCACGATGGCGTAAGTCCGCTCCAGCGCCTCATCCGCGACCTCGGCCGCCGCCACAACCGCCACGCCTTTGACGTCGATGTACTTCTTGTAGAACTTGAGGGCGGCGGGCCGGTCCTTCTCGCGCACTTTGTCAAAAAACGTCTCCGGCGGCGCCGTAAGCGGCGGCGCCGTAAGCGGCGGCGCGCCGGCGGGGTGCGTTTGAGCCGATGTCGCGGTCAAAGGGACGCCCAGCATCGTCCCGACGATGACGACAATCCATGCGGTTCTCACGATCGTCTCCTGACTGATGGAGTTCTTCATACCTCGTAGGACGGATTTGCAAACCTTACTACATTTGAAACAGCCTCCGGGCCGTTCGCATGCGCACTGCATAGAAAATGAACAAAAAGGATCCTTCCCATGCAGCCCGAACCAGCCTTGAACGTCGTCGTCTACCGGAACCCAGGTCCCGCCGGCGACATCGATCAGCATGCAAGCGAGTTCTTGAAACGCAAGAACGTGAGCGGCACTGGAGGCGGCCTGGGATACCTGGTTCTGACGGCGCCGGATTTCGACCGGCTCTGGGCTGGAGTCGACAACGCCGACTTGCTCGGAACCGCTACCGCCGTCCTCCATCACCTGGGCGGCAACACCCGCCAATTCATGAACCGGCCGGAAGATTTCGTTTACGGCTGGGTCGGCGACGAAGACATCCAAGAGGGCCGCACGTTGCTTTTGCAAATCGTCCCCAGGCCGCACCTCCAGGCCGCGCGGCGAGTGGAAATGAACTGAGCGCTCTGTGGATTCAATCCCTGTTTCACTTTTGAAATTGAGCCCGAAGCGCAAGCGAGGGGCTTCGCTCGCGCTTCGGGCTCAATGGTTGAGACTCACTTCTTTCTTGCTTCCAACTCCTTGAGGAGTTGATCCACGGCACGATCCATGTCTTCGCCGCGGACCTCGCGATAGCGAATCACGCCGTCGCCGTCCACAACGTAAATCGTCGGCCAACCCTGGACGTGCCAGGCTTCCGAGATCGGCCCTTGGGTGCCTTTGGGCCCGTTCGAGAAGGAGCGCCAGGTAATCTTCTCATCCTCCAGAGCTTTTTTCAGCTTGTCCTTATCGATGTCGCTGTTCACGCCGATCAGGGCGAAGGGACGGTTCTCCAGCCGTTTCACGAGCGACCGCTCGTGCGGGTACATGGCCCGGCAAGGCGGTCACCAATGCCCCCAGAAGTCGATCACCACCACCTTTCCCCGATAGTCCGACAGCTTGAATTTTTTGCCGTCGAGGTCTTCGCCCTCGATCTCCATGGCGGGGCGGCTGACAGTCAGATGCTTGAGCGCGAACTGCTGTTCCTTGATCTGCTTGTCGAGGTTGGGATTGTGCTCGCCAACCTGTTTCAAGACGGCCTCGGCTTCCGCAAGCAAGTAGTCGGCTTTCTTGTCGCCGCTCTGGTGTCGAGCCTCGAATTGCAGCCGCAAGCTCTCACCGTAGGCAACGCCAAGCGGTCCGTCGAGTTCTTTGGGGGACGCCTCCCGGATCGTCAAGGTGTATTCGCCAGTTCCCGTATAGGCGGATGAATAAGCGGTGGCGATGATCCGATACGCGTCGTCCTTGGGCGCTTTGAAGATGATCTGTGCGTTCGGCCAGCCGCCGCTGTCGTCATCTTCGGCCAGGTTGTTGCCGGCGGAGTCCTCGATCCGCAGGTAGGTGTCGAACACCTGCGGCTCTTTCTTCTCTGAGTCCTTCTTCTCCGAGTCCTTCTTCTTCGGTTGCTTGCCGATCATTTTGACCACGTAGACCGAACCGGCCTTCATCTTGTACTCGTGCACCTTTTGCGGGCTTTCCTTGCGGATCTTGTCCGCCGGATCGTCCTTGGTCAGCTTGCCTTCGATCTTGAAGACTTTTTCGTCCCCGTTCTTCTTGTCCTTGTCATCCCCGGCCCAGGCTGCGGGAATCAGAATCAGCCCGGCCAGGCTCCAAATAATGAGCCGTCCCATGGATGTCTCCTTCCAAAAGGTGAGGGGCCAATGGCACCAGCCTATTCCCTGGACGAGGGAAACGCAACAATTCTAACGAAGAACGCGGTCTTGTCGTCGGGCCTTTGAGGCGATGCGAAATGAACCAGATAGTCCGCCCCGAACAATCGGAGGCGGCCAAGAGAACTCATAAAGACATATCCGCCCGCGAATGCACAGCTTCGGCGCGATCCCTCTGCCGGGCATCGATGGCGACGACTACTGCCAAGGCGAATATTGCCGCAATGATCGTTGCAACCTCGGCAACCATGCCCGCGATGGTGGCCGCTCGCAGGGTCTCGGGCGAGTTCACGGCGAATGTCGCCTGAACGGAAATGTTGCTGATCACATTCATGATGATCCACGCCGCCCACCAAAAACCGATCAGCGTGGAATTTCGTGGCGTCACGATGCGAATGTCCTCCTCCATAACGGCATTCGGGTCGCTGTTTCGCCAGATTTCCTGGGCGACCTGCACGGGACGAAAGAGATTCAAGATAGGCACGAACCAGTAGCCCACCGCCCATCCCGATGAGTAGTTTAGCCGCTCTGCGCCCAAGGGCTTGAGGTTGGCATGGGCGCGATAGAACCACATCGAGAAAACGACCACCGTGGCAATGGAAAACAAGAAATGAGCCAGCCCGAGCACCATTTGGCGGTCGTCGTTGCCGTCAATCTCAGCGTCCTCCACCCGGGCACCTGCGATCAGGCGGATGGCGAGCTGGTATTGCAACCAATCGCTGCCCAAAAGCAGCAAGCTCATGACAAGGCTCAACGTCAGCATGACCTTCACGGCGACGCCCAGTCCGCCCGCCGGCTTGAAATGGCGCCTGTACGCGGCACGAGAAGGCACGTCGTCGTAATCGTCCACCCTTCCCCGTGAAGGCCGCCGCGCCGCCCAGGGCTCGGAGTCAGGGATCGCGCGCACGTCCGTAGCTGCCGGCGGCAAAGGAGGCGGCGCTTGCGCCGTAATCTCGGTCCGCGACCCGCCCACGAAAATCCTCCCACATTCCGGACAGCGAATGTCGCCTCCGTGGTAACCCTCGGGAAGTTGAAGCAAGCGTTGGCAATGGGGACAGGAAATGGTATTGGGCATGATGTCCCTCCAAATCCAACGAAATGCCGCGAGCACTGGTAGTAGCATAGTCGAACGAGGACGGCGTGGCTCCAGTTCCAACCTCGTGCCCAACGTCCTCTTTGGGCACGCACGACCCGCAACGCTGCTTCGACGAACGAACCACGTCGAGACGGATATTGTTGCGGCTGGGTGCCGGGCCAACGAAACGGAGTTTTCAGAGGATGCGGTCCCAAATAAGACTTTGCGACCCAGCAAAGCACGATTTCCGCAAAGACGTTCAGTCGGAGCCCGACTTGTTCAGCATTGCTTCGTCTTTCAAGAGTTCCTCAAACCATTCCTGCATCGAGAACGCCGCGGCGAGTCATGTAGGCAATTTCTTCAAAAACTCGAGCACCGGCGTGTTTTTCCGCAGGTCAATGGAGTCGCGCGCATTGAGAAGCAATTTTGCAAAATGGGATCTGTGATTCCTCATGTCGGCGGAATCGAAATCGGAAGCGAAGTCCATTACCATCTTCGCTGAGTTGGACCTCCACGTATTTCTGAGGTTCAGAATATGAAAGAACAATGCAACGCTAACTGCTACACAGCTGGCGAGCGCGCCGACCATCGACCAGTCAATTGAAGCGATGCAGATCATTGCAAACTCCTTTTCGGCGCGACGGGAAATTGGAAGCCGGGGCAAGGCAGGCAAGTCGGAATTCTGCTGCGACAAGTTTCTCTAAGGTATCTCAGACCCGCATCAGTTTCCACGTGCGCAATGCAGACACTGGACTAATCTCCTTGATGAACCGGCGGATCATCGTCGGCTTCCAGGGTTCGGCTTTTTTGGTCACAACTCCCCTCGGAATGCCCGGTCGAGGATCGCCGGGAGGACGGCGTCGAGTTCCGCAAACGTCTCTTCATGGAGTCGTTTCACCCTATCTAGATGACCACGGAGTTGGTCCAGGTGGGCGATGATCCGACACTGATCCGCGAGGCCTGGGAGACGGATGGCGAATTTTCGCAAAGCACTAATGTTAAGGTGTGGGGAGGCAGAGCCTTTGGAAAACGGCACGATTTGGTCTTCATAGATAAGGGGTGAGAGCAGTTGATAGAGAAAGAAACGCGGCAGAATTTTGCTCTTGTCCACCCGGATCATCATAACGCGCTGACCGAGACTTAACCGCTGGCCATCCTCGACGATGGCTGCCTTGCCGGTACCACCACCCTCCCTCACAAAAACGACGTCGTCCACCCGCGGCTCGCCACGAGCTGTCCGGCGTCGAAACTCTGCTTCGCTGGTCTTGCGCGCCGAAGTGAGGTTCAGCGTGCCCCAGCCTACGTCAGATGAGCGCATACATGGGACGCCCGTTTCAGCGTAAATGGGGTTGGAGTGAAGATTGTCAATAATCGCCGCACACACGCTCTCGATGGTAACGAATTGGCAGCCGGCGGCCGCGCTGAAGATGCGGCGCATCTCTGTTCTTAAGAGCGCTTGTGCTTCCTCTCCTGCACGCTGCCGCAGTGTCTTCCCTTCCTCGATCTTATCGGCCAACGCCTCGATCTTCGCCACGATCCGTCGCTGCTCCTCTACGGGCGGCAACGGTATTTCCTCTCTAAGAAACCTATTCTCCTGCAAATATCGCCGGTTTGTTGTGCCTTCGCTTGCTTTGATGCAGAACTCCAAAAATGTTGACGTCTTCGTCAAATAATCAAGGAATCTCAGCTCAAGACGGGCCGGGTCATGATCGAATGCCCAAAAATTACCAGTGATGATCGCTTGATCTGCCTCGGCCGACAGTATTCCAAAAGCTCCGTTTCTTGCGTCGATTTTCGAAAGTACTAATTGGCCCTTTCTGGCAACAAACTGCTTTTTTGTACCGATCTCTGAGCCTTGAACTCGATCTCGGACTACTATCCCGCGGCCGTTGAGACGAATCGTTAGCCGCGGGTACGCCGTCAATTCGTCGATTGTGATCTCCTCTTTTTGTCGGTTCAAGACCTGCCCCAGCGCCACCATCGGCCACGGCGTCTTCATCGCTTCACCCTCCGTGCCCGCTCTTCCAACGAGCGGCGTGTGCGTTCCAGCTCTCTTGCGAGCGTCCGCTCGTCGGGCAACGCCAGGCGATATTCGGCGGCCAGCACTTTGTTGGGGAGGTCTTCCAGAGCGTAATGGGCGACCGCCTCGTCCTTGTGGGTGCACAGAATCAGGCCGACGGGTGGGTTTTCATCCGCGTTGGTCCAGTGTTCCCGGGCGTAGTTGAGGTAGAGGTGCATCTGCCCGGCGTCGGCGTGGGTGAACTTGCCGAGCTTCAGGTCGATGACCACCAGGCAGCGCAGCAGCCGCTGGAAGAATAAGAGATCGATGCGATACCATTCGTCGCCGATGCGCAAGCGCCGCTGCCGGCCCACGAAGGCAAATTCGCCGCCCAACTCCAGAAGGAAAGTCTCCAGTTGGCGGATGAGCGCTTCTTCAAGGTCGCTTTCGGAATACTCGTCTTTGAGGCCGAGGAATTCCAGAACGAAGGGGTCCTTGATGGCTTCTTCGGGCGTGAGTTCTTGGCTCGATTTGGGCGTGGCGCCCTTCTTGAGCATCGCGGCCTTGTTGCGCGAGGCCAACGTGCGCTCGTAGAAAAGGGAGCTGATTTGCCGATCGAGTTGCCGTACCGTCCAGCCGCAACGAAGGGCCTCGGTTTCATAAAAGGCGCGGGCATCCGGCTTTTCTACCTTGAGGAGTTGGACATAATGGGACCAGGGAAGGGGAAAGTGTTCGCGCAGATCTGCTAGGCTAGGATCCGATCTAGGAGACACCGTCTGCAATACTGGGACCAGCTGACCTTCGATCAATTGGTCAGACACAGTCTGACCAATTGAGATGGGCTCCGCCTCGGCGAATTTCGCAGACAGTACCTGCGAGATCTTGGTAGACACCGATTTCGCAGACAGTGTCTGCGAAATTGACCAGCCCAGATAGAACAGCCGCATGTATTCGAGGTTTCGTTCCGAGAATCCCCGCCCGAAGCGTCTTCCGAGGTCTCCGGCGAGCTTTTTCAGAAGAGCGGCGCCGTAACGGGCACGATCTTTGCCAGCCTGTTGGTACTCTACAATGCGCCTACCCACTTCCCAGTACGTCGCAGTGATAAAGACATTCACCGCCCGGGCAGATGCTGTTCTGGCTTCCTCAAGAAGTTCGACGACTCCGCCGAAGACCGCATCGTAGCCCGGAAGCGCCTGGTTCACGGGTTGCGCGACCTTCATGATGCGATTCTTGCTCACGGTTTCCTCCCCAACAACTCCTTGATCTCCCGCATGATCTCCGCGATGCGCAGCTCCTTCTGCAGGATGTCGTCCGCCAATTGTTCCGGCGGCAGGTGTTCGAAGTCCTGTTTGGCGCTTGGGTTCTTGATGTCCAGGTTGAAGATGGGCCAATAAATGCCGTCGCCCTCGGCTTTCTCGGCCTTGGCTCGATCCCGTGCAGCTTTTTCCTTCTCCCAAAACTCGCTGCGCTTCACTTGAAGAGTTTCGATTTCCTTCTTCGTGTCTCTCTTCTTGTCGCCGTTGTTCGCTTGAAGGGACTGAATCCTCCCAGTTAACTCCTTGCCGCCTTGCCGTGTTCCTTCGCCTCCTGCTCGGCTTGGTCGGCTGCGTGCCAGGGCGGCTTTGCTTTGGCAAGCGCGTTTTCGCGGATCCTTTCGAACTCCAGCTTCCAGGCCTGGCCGTTCTCGGTCCGTTTCTTCCACCACGTGAGGCAGGCCGCGAATTCCTCGAACTGAAGGGGCTGCGTCTTGGTGTAACCTTTTCGACCCTCCGGCAGCGGCAACTCGTAGTACCAGATTTCCTTGGTCGGTCCGGAGCCGTCAAAGAAAAGAAGGTTCGTCGGTATGCTCGTGTATGGTGCGAAGACGCCGTTGGGGAGCCTCACGATCGTGTGGAGGTTGAACTTCTGCGTCAGCTCTTCCTTGATGCGGCCGCAGACACCGTCGCCGAACAGGAATCCGTTGGGCACCACCACGCCGGCTCTTCCTCCGTGCTCGGTGCCGTGCCCCGGCCTTCTTAGCTTGCGCATGATCAATTGCAGAAAAAGGAGCGCGGTTTCGCTGGTCTGCTTGTCTTCGGGGAAATTGTTGAGGATGCCGCGTTCTTCTTCGCCGCCGAAGGGAGGATTTGTGAGGATTGCGTCCATGCGGTCCTTATCGCCCAACTCCGCCAGGCGTACAGACAAACTGTTGCCCTTGTCGAGGTTGGGCGATTCCAAGCCGTGCAAAAGCAGATTCATTTGCGCCAGCATGTACGGCAGCGGCTTCGCCTCGCCCCCATAGATGCTTCGGCTCTGAAGGACTTGCCGGTCTTGCACCGTCTTGCACTGCTTCTCTAAGTGCTGAAACGCCTCGACAAGAAACCCGCCGGTGCCGCAAGCTGGATCAAGCAAGGTCTCGCCGAGCCGCGGATTGGTGACCGCCACCATGAACCGCACCACCGGCCGGGGCGTGTAGAATTCGCCGGAGTCGCCGGCCGCGTCGCGCATCTCCTTGAGCATCGACTCGTACAGGTGCCCGAGAGTGTGGATTTCGTCAGTCGAGGTGAAGTGGATGCCGTTGACCTTGTTGAGTATGTCGCGCAAGAGGTAGCCAGATTCCATGCGATTGGTGACGCCCGAGAAGACGCTGGCGATCACATCGCGGCGATCGTCGCCGTCAGCGCTTTGCAGGCCGCGCAGGTAAGCGAGCAGTCCGGCGCCCTTGCTGCCGTCGGGGCGAGTGGTTTCCTCGTAGTTGATGAACGCGGTCAGCTCCGGGCCAGTGATGCCGTCGTCCTTGACCGCCCAGTCGCGCCAGCGGTAAGGCGGCTCGATCGCCGGCTTGAATTTCTGCCGGCCCAGCTTGGCCTTCTCTTCCCGAATCTGCTCCATATCGTCGAGGAACTTGAGGAACATGACCCAGGTCAGCATGGGCAAACGGTCCAGGTCGCCGTTGAGCCCCTTGTCCTTGCGCATGATGTCGCGGGCAGACTTGATAAGGCTGCCGAGGCGTTGGGCGGTGGTGAGGGGTTGTTGATGGATGGCCTTTTTTGCCATGAGCGTTGCCGTTCGACCGGGTCAGTCTTTTCAATGCGGCTCGTTGACTGAACGTCCCATGCGCTAACTCGCGACTTTGGCTTCAATCCAGTGCTTGGCAGCCTCTATCTGGTCCGCAGCCGGTTGGATCCCGTAGTTTGACCTCATGCGTCGCGGCCGGAAGTCATTTACGTATTTGAGCATTCGCTCAAGGACTTCAGGCGGGAGGGCGCCTAACACCAGCTCCGGGCATTGCGGATCGATCAGGCGCAAGCATTCGGCCACGAGGTGGTCGGCCGTTATGCCGCCTTTTTCATACATCGCGATAAGCTTTTCCATCATGACTTGCCCTTCGTCCTCATACGTTGGACAATTTCATCGGCCAGGTCCCACGCCCTGTCATGCAGATTTCCCGGATTGCCGGGGCGCGTATGTGCGATAAAGTCTTCGATCATTGTAACTCCTTGCTCCAGCAGTGGGCGCAACATTTCAAGTTCAAAGACTTCGTGGGCCAAAACCCCGACGATGGCTTCGTCGCTTCCTAGAATTCCCGGCCAAACTCTGAAAGGGACCTTGCCGGTCTTGTCATGGACCAGGTCGTTCCAATAGACGGTGCTTCCGGCAGGCTTGTCCACACGCGGACCGCACGCGGTAAAGGTCTCATGAAGTTCTTTCAATTCATCTTCGAAAAAGTTGACATCGTCAGGTATCGCAACTCCCCATTGCTTGGCAATTGCCTTGGCTTCCTCGATCGTCCGGATTTGGCCCTCCGGGTTTCGCTGCCATTGAATTCTCGGCGATTGCCCGGAAATCATTTCCAGTCTCCTCCTTGTATTTGAAGGCGCGCTACGCAGCATAAAGGAGCGTCTGTAAACGATGAACGGCCTCAACCAGCCTTTCTGATCCGCCAAACTTCTTCGCGATCTCCATCACGTTGCCGTGCGCCGATAGCGGCGGCACTTCCAACACGTCCGGCAGAACGAATTGCGCCGTTCCGTGCTCCGCGTACTTCTCGACCAGCTCTTCCAAGACCGCCCGCGCTTCAGGTCCAAACTGGTCGAAGAAATCTTTCTTCTCCTTGCGCAGCCGTTCGGCCCTTTCCCGCCGCGTCCGCAGCGGAGCATTGAACGCTAAGTGGCACAGCAAGTCGAAGGGATCCGCGTCGGGCTGGTTGGCGGCGCTGGCTAGCTCGTCGAAGTCGATGCCGCGGTCTTCCAGCTTGGCGATAATTTCCGCACGCTGATCGGGATCGGCCCAGCGGCTGCGCAGCTCGGCGGCGGTCGGGTAAAGCGTGCGGACCTTCTCGGCGGCGTAATCGCTGTACTGCACTACGCGCAGCTTCTTGCCGTCGGCATCCAGCTCGTGAACCAAATGAGCGACGATTTGGACCTGGCCGCCGTCCACATAATATTTGCGCGGCTCGGCTGGCTCGTCGCCGAAGTCGATGCTGGGCTGTCCGGTCTCTGGCGCGGTTTCGCCTGCAAGCTCCTCCTCAGGCTGGACGACTTCTTCGGTGCCGGGCACGGTTTCGCCTTGAGCGTCGATCTCTTGTTGGGTCGCGAGAGCGGGTTCGCCGTCGAAATCGGGATCGGCGAATAGACGCGTGGCGGAGCCGGTGTAGTCGAGGATGTTGAAATAAAGCTTGCCGTAGTCGTCGCGCACGCGCGTGCCGCGGCCAATGATCTGCTTGAACTCGGTCATGGAGCCGATCACTCGGGCGAGGACCACGTTCTTGCAAGTGGGCATGTCCACGCCGGTGGTCAAGAGTTGGGAGGTCGTCAGGATCGTGGGCGTCCTCGTTTCCACGTCTTTGAAGCGGTCCAGATGGCCCTTGCCGATGCCGCCCTCGTCCGACACGACGCGGCAAACATAATCGGGATAGCGCTGCACCAGGTCCGCGTTAAGGTTGGCAAGCGCGCGCCGCATTTCATCCGCGTGCTCCTGATCGACGCAAAAGACGATCGTTTTAGCGAAGCGATCCGTCTTTTTGAGAAAATCGGTTAGGTGGCGAGCGATGGCGTCGGTGCGGGATTTGAGGGCGACGATGCGCTCGAAGTCCTTGGTTTGGTATTCATCGTCGGGAATCTCGCGGCCGTGACGGTCGAGTTCGCCCTGAGTGGGCCGCCAACCCGCGGCGTCGACGTCGGTGATGACGCGGTGGACGCGATAGGGCGCCAGAAAGCCGTCGTCGATGCCCTGCCGAAGGCTGTAGATATAGATCGGGTTGCCGAAATACAAATACGTGTCGCGGTTGTCCTGGCGAAGCGGTGTCGCGGTCATGCCGAGTTGAAAAGCCGGGCTGAAGTAGTCGAGAATTTCGCGCCAGTTGCTCTCATCGCGAGCGCTGCCGCGGTGGCACTCATCGACGATGATCAAGTCGAAAAAATCCGGCCCATATTCCTTGTAGAGGCCGGGCCGGCGCTCATCCTTCGCGATCGCTTGGTAAATGGCGAAGTACATCTCCCTACTCTTGCTGGCCACGCCGTGCTCGATCTTAATCGCGGCATCGCCGAAGGGGGCGAAGTCCTTCGTCTTGGGGTCATCCACCAGGATGTTGCGGTCGGCGAGAAAGAGAATCTTGGGCCGGCGGTGCTCGCCCGTGCGGTTCCAGCGTTGACTCCATAGCTTCCAGCAGATCTGGAAGGCGACGACCGTCTTGCCGGTGCCGGTCGCCATCGTGAGCAGTACGCGCTTCTTGCCCGAAAGGATGCTCTGGACGGCGCGGTTGATCGCGGTTTCCTGATAGTAGCGGGGGCTCTTCCCGCTTTGGTGGTTGGACGGCGTAAGGAGCCCCTCTGCCGCGCAAGCCTTCAGTCCCATGCCCGCCTGGTAGCGCGCCCACAATTCATCGGGATTTGGGAATGCAGAAAGCGAACGCTCGAGTCCGGTGAAGTAATCGAATTCGAGTATCTCGTTGCCGTTGGTCGCATAGGCAAACTTCAGGCTGAGAATTTCCGCGTAGTCCTTTGCCTGCTGCATACCGTCGCCGGCAGGCTCCTCGTCTGCCTTGGCCTCGACCACAACCAGCGTGAAATCGCGCGTAAAGCGGAGAAGGAAGTCGGCAATCTTGCGTTTACGACGCCGCACCTTGCTGCCAGCGACGACGATGCGACCGTCAGTGAATGAAGTTTGCTCGTTGTAAAGGTGTGGCGCGCTGTCCCAGCCGGCGGCTTCCAGCTTAGGGCGAATCAGCCGTTGGCAGGTGTCGGCTTCGTTCATGAGGCATATTGAGGTTCGGGTCTGTTACCTAGCGGTGTCGTCAGTCAATCAAGAATACCCGCGATGCGGACCGTTGGAAAGAGTTTTGTTGATGAGAGCGAGATTTCAGGTTTGACGATCAAACTGCAATTGCTGGAAGGCGCCAACAGGGTCTTTGTGCTTGCGCTTGTATTCCTACGCGAAATGCTCACTCACCCAAGCCTTTGTGGGGCGAGGGGTAAGAGACGCGGGGCGAGCGTCGACCGACAAGGAGGATTTGTGATTCCGCTCGGGGATTTTGAAAATCTACTAAAGCGGCGCGGGGTATGTGAGAGTGGTACTGTGGCGGTGAGCTAAAGGTTTCGCCGTAACTACCAAAATAATAAGCGCTTACGCCAGCGAGCTCACCGCCAAACTGCTTGGCGGTGAGGAGTGCCATGTTGGCGCTCGGGCGGAAAGGAACAGCTCCACGGTGTGGCACGCGTCAAAGTAGCTGCGCGCGCGGGCTTTGAAACGCAATTGTAGGTCAGCCTTTCCAGGCTGACGGCAGGTCGCCCAGACTCACTGAGTATGGGCGGGTCGCGTCAGGCTGGAAAGCCTGACCTACGAATGCGTTGCAAAGCTGTGCGCGCGCCGCCGCGTAATGCAATGAAACTTCGGCTATGGAAGAACTCGCCAGGATTCATTTACCGATGTGCCCGATTGCTTCAGCGAAGTGCCCGATTCTTTCACCGATCGGCCGGATTGTATCTGTCCCAGCGTCCCGTTAAAACCATTTTACTTAACCCAACTGCGGAAATGGCTTACGTCCGAAGAATGGTTTTAGCGTGCTGTGAAGGAATCCGCTTGCGACGCTGCGCAGGGCAAACTCTCGGCTCTCCGATGCTTCAACTCGTCCGTGCTAGCGCCTGCCCGAACCCCAGCACGTAGCCTTCGCGATCGCGCACCGCGAACTCCTCCATTTGATACGCTTCTTGGAAAATCGGCCCGTAGACAACGTCGGCGCCGCGACAAACGTGACGAAGACGGCATGGCCACTTAGCCTGCCCAGGGCGGGCCCGTTCGCGGGTTCTGTGGATTGAGCTTGGCGAATTCTTCGATTATTTCGCGGCTGCGGTCGTCCTTCGGCGACGGCACGACGACTTTGATCTCGATGTATTGGTCGCCGCCGTTGATTCCTTTGCCGCGCAAGCGCAGCCGGGTGCCGCTGGATGTGCCGGGAGGGATCTTCACGGCTAGCTGCGCGCCTTCAAGCGTGGGCACGTCGACCTTGGCGCCGAGCGTTGCTTCGGAAAGCGATACCGGCGTCTCCAAGACGATGTTGTTGCCCTCGCGGCGGAAGAACGGGTGCGGCTCGATGTGAATTTTGAGATGCAGATCGGCGCCGCCGGGACCTAGGCCGCGCAGGCGCATGACCTTGCCTTCTTCGATGGCGGCGGGAATTTTGACGTCGATGTTGCGGTCGCCGGCCTGGAGGGAGATTCTGCCGCCGCGCGCGGCCGTCATGAAGTCGACGTTGATTTCATGTTCCTCGACTTGGGGAGGCGTCGGAGGTCTGCGGTTTTTCCCGCCGCGCGAGCCGCGACTGGCGCGACGGCCGAAAACGTCGCCAAAGCCGCCGCCCAGGCCGCCGAGCAGTTCCTCGAGGGTTTCCGGATCGATCTGGGCGCCGCCGGGGAAGCCGCCCCCTTGGAAGCCGCCACCCGGAAAACCCCCGCCGCCCCAGTGAAAGCCGCCGCCCGGACCCGCATTGCCTCCCTGGACTCCGGCAAAGCCAAACTGGTCGTACTGGGTCTTTTTCTTTTGGTCGTTGAGCACGTCGTAGGCGTCCTGAATTTCCTTGAAGCGCGCCTCCGCCTGTTTGTCGCCGGGATTGCGGTCGGGGTGGTGGTCGCGGGCCAGCTTGCGATATGCTTTTTTGATCTCATCGGCGGAGGCCGTGCGGCCCACGCCGAGAACTTCGTAGTAGTCACGCGGCATACCTCAATTATATCAATTGAGTACATTCTCCCAAAAGGGCCGAGAAGTTTTCATGCCGCACCGCCGCTTGCATTTTCGACTCGGATTGCTCATGTTTTTGCGGCCGGCTTTAGCGATTGCAACGATTGTAGCGGGAATGCTGATTTTGACGTTGCTTACGGGTTTTCACGCAAGAGCAGACTGAACTTGCGGCCGTGCCTTCGGGAAAGACGGGTGACTTGTGGGTTTCACAAGGATCGCGGCGACTCGCGAACTTTTGTGGCGTAAACTATTGGTAGCGCCTGAATTTTTTCGTTGGATCGGCATCTGTGGGATTACACGTGGCGGACTCGCAACATCCCCGCGCCGCGGACTCTCGCGCCGCGGACTCTCGCGCCGCGGACTCACCCCCCGCGCCCTTACTGCGGCGCGCGCTCCTGATCGCCGTCGCCCTCGTCGTCTTTCATTTGACGCTGACTTTCGCCGGCGCCGAAGACGGCTTGTGGCTGCCGGCCGTCGGACTTGGCCTTGTCCTGGTGGCCTGGTTCGGTTGGTGGATCGTCGCTCCACTGGCGCTTGATCTTTTTGCGGCCCGTCTCATCTTCGTGGACGACCGGAGCTTAAATCCAGGTCCATTCGGACTCTTAGTCGACAGCCTGTTGCTCACCGCGGAGATCTGCGCGTCGTGGTGGATCTATTCCCGTCAAATGAAAGGCTCGCGCCGCCTTGAAGATCCTCGATCGGCAACGGTGTTTCTGATACTCGTTCCGGGCGTGTTGGCGGCTGCTTTCGCCGCGGTGCAAGCCGGGCTGTGGCACGCCGGGCTGTGGCAAGCAACAACTCCGGCGCACGGTTCCTTCTGGTCGCTCGCCGGCGCCTTATGGATCAGCCGCGCGCTGGGGATCCTCGTCTTCGTGCCGGCACTCTTTGTGGTGGCGACGCCGCTCCTGATCCGGTGGAAATTGACCCCGCCGGACAGGGCCATTTCGCTTCCCGGCGGCCGCGATCCCGAAGACTGGACGATCGGCGAACTCGTCGAAACCGGCGGACTTTGCTTGGGAACGGCGCTTCTCTCACTCGTCTTGGTGTACCTGCACCTTGGTCACGCGATTCCCGGCGTCGCGCTCTGGGGCTTTTCGCTTCTCTTGGTCGTTTGGGCCAGCCTGCGGCAAGGTCTGCGCGGCGGCGCTCTGGCGGCCTTCTCCGGCTCCGTGCCAGCGCTCGTCCTTGCCGGTTATCTTGGCATCTCCGCCGGGGCTTTCAGTCCTCTGCAGGGCAACATTCTTGCGCAATGCAGCACGGCCCTTTTGGTCGGCGCTTCTGCGGGCTGGATTCGGGCCAGCGAAGCGCGCTATCGCCAGGTCGTCGGCCATATTCCGGTGGTTCTCTACAGTTGCCGTCTGCCCCGCGGCTTCTCCATTAGCCTGAGAGCCGCCGCGACCAAAGACTCCAATCGCGGCGACGGCAGACACGAAACGCCGCCTGGCTCGTCGATCAGTCAACAAGCGGAAGTCACGCTGGTAAGCTCCGCGAGCCGAAACGTCTTGGGTTGCGACGCCGACGACTTGCTCGGGCCCTTTCGCAGGTGGTTGGAGCGAATCGTGCCGGAGGATCGAGAAATCGTAATCGCGGCTCTGGGCCAGCTCTGCCTGCAACAACAAGCAGTCGTTTGCGAATATCGTGTCGTCGGCCCGGGCGCGCCGCGCTTCGATATTGCGGCCAGCGGCCAAGAGCGCTGGGTGCGTGAAACATTGGCGCCGCATCATTCGCCCCAAGCGACGTTGGAGGGCTGGGAAGGCGTTATCGAAGACATTACCGAACAGCGAGCCTTGTCGCATCATTTGCGCCGTACCACTTCGATGCTGCAGGCGCTAATCGCCAACCTGCCGACCGGAGTGTTCTTCGTCCAAGGGCCAATCGGACAGCCTGTACTCGTAAACCAGCGTGCCCGCCAACTGCTCGGCCAGCGCGAGGACCTTTCCGCCGGTCTCGAGCATTTGTCAAGCGTGTATCGCCTGTACAAGCCCGACGGCTCCTTGTATCCCGCGGAAGAACTACCGGTGGCACGCGCGCTCCGCCAAGGCATGACGTGCACTGCGAGTGACATCGTCGTCCACCGTCCTAACGGCCGGCAAGTGCCGCTCATCACATGGGCCGCCCCAGTGGATCTGAGCGGCCAAGGTCGTCCCGATTGCGCGGTCTGGGTGCTTGAAGACATCACCGCCTTGCAACAAGCGGAACTTGCCCGCCGTGAAACCGAGGCGCGCATGCGGGCTGTCATTGAGACCATGGCCGAAGGGGTGATTGTTCAAAATCAAACCGGTGTAATCATCGAATGCAATCCTGCAGCCTGCGCAATCCTTGGAGTGCCGCAACCGAAGTTGCTCGGTCGAAACTGTTTGGGTCCCGAGGCGGGCTGCGTCCGCGAAAACGGCGCTCCCTTTCCCCGCGACGATCAACCCGATCGCCGGGCGATCCTTCAAGGATTGCCGGTGCGCGACGTCATCATGGGATTGCCGCTGGACGTCGAAGGTAATAACCAAATCCGTTGGATTTTAGTCAGCGCCATGCCGTTGCCCGTGGGATTGGCGCTTTCGCCCAATACACGCGGCGCCCGCGTCGTGACCACTTTCGCCGACATCACTGCCCACCGTGCGATTCTCGGAGCGCAGCGGCATCTCCAGGAGGATCTCCGTCGCGCCCAGCGCCTGGAACTCGTCGGCCGGCTTGCCAGTGGGACGGTTCACGATTTCAATAACCTGCTTACCGTCATGATGGGCCTGGCCAGCCTCGCCAAGCTGAACCTTCCCGACGACCACCCCGTCCATGGCGATTTGACGCGGATCGTCGAAGCCGGCGAGCAGGCCGCGCACCTCGCCGGCCAATTGCTGGCTTTTGGCCGAAAACGCCCCGTGCAGCCGCACGAGGTCGATTTAGGCGCCGTCATCGAGCACTCGCTGCGGCTGCTTCGCGGCGTCTTGCCATCGAACATCGACGTCAAATCACTTCTCCCAAGCGAGCCGGTAGTAGTGGAAGCCGATGAGACTCAGCTCAAGCAAGTGGTGATGAATTTATGCTTGAACGCGCGCGATGCCATGGCTCAGGGCGGGACAATCAATTTGCGTGTCGAACGCAGCCAGCCCCCAACGGAACTAAACCATCGTCGGGGCCCGGCCGCCTGGTTCAACCTCTCCGTATCCGACACGGGCCACGGCATCCCGGAGGCCGACCTCGAGCGCGTATTCGAGCCGTTCTTTTCCACGAAGGAGCGCGGCACGGGGCTGGGTCTGGCGGTCGTTCGCCAAATTGTCGAGAGCTTCGGCGGCGCCATTGTTGCAACCAGCCGGCTCAATCAAGGCACGCGCATGGATGTGTGGCTGCGGGAAGTCCCGATGGCAACGCCGAGCGCAGAGGTCACGAGTGATGCACTGGTTGCCAGCGGCGTCCCATCAAGATGAGGAAAGCGGAAACGGGACTTCTTCATGTCGTTTTGGGCTTTCAAATCTTGCCTTGATAATCTTTCCGCCCAAACGTGAACCACGCCAATAATGCAAAGCAACCAGCCAACAGCGCGTAGGCGGCGTCAATAACGCGCCCGGCCCTCAGGCCAAGAACCCGATTCTAGTTGCCTGGCACGGCTCTTGCAAAGCGTGTAGAGGCATTGAATTGAAAGTTCTCCTCCAATGTCGGAACAGGGAAGGACATGGTCGCCCTCCGTAACTCGCTGTTTGTCTTGTCGTGGATTTTCGTGTTCCTGGCTGGGGCTTACGATGCGGGCTACGCGTGGAGGTTTCAAGACGATTTTGAGCGATGGGAAATGAATCCGATTGCGGTCTGGACAGCGGAAGAATTTGGATTGAGCGCTTTGTTAAGCATCAAGTTGGCGGGGCTCGCGTTCGCGGCGGGGTTGGCTTGGTATTGCAGAATACATCAGTTAGGGCTGTGCCGGGCAATCACGATCGCCGCCACTTGTGCCTATTCGGTTCTCTCACTTTATTACGTGCTGAGCCACGAGCACGCCAATTCCCAGTTTTTGGCAGCTTGTCTCCGCTAAGTCGCGCTGCTGCCCGTTTCCCGGCCGCGGTTCGGTGAACGCTTTGACGTGATCTTCCATTTCATGATCGTGCCGCTCGCCAAGCTTACAACCGCCGTATCGCCTAGAGCGCTCAACGCCAAACCCGTGACGGGACAATCGAGAGCCCTTCGTGCCAACTCGGTCCCATCGCGGTTGAGCAGCACCAACTCCGGATTCAACCCTGCGACGAGAATTCGATCGCCTGAGTATGACTGGGCGACGTGCCGGCACGGCTGCGCTGTGGGGAGCCGCCCCAGGCTGCGGCCATCGTCGCCGTAGCGATGCAGCCCCTCACTGTAACAGGCCAGCAGCACCGTGGCGCCGTCGCCGGTTATGGACAGGTCGCCGACATTGGTGATTGGAGCATCCTTCCATATCCAGGCGCCCTTGTCATCGAGACTGCCGGCGAGCCCGAAGTCGGCGCTGGCCACGACCTGCCGTCGGCTTGGTATGAACGTTAAATGAAGCAGTGGCTTGGGGCTGGAAATCGTCCACAGCGGCCGTCCTCTCGCGCTTAGCAGCGTTACGCCGCCCTTTGCGTCGGAGACTATCAGCGAGCGACCCAAGGACTCGAGGGCGGCAGCGGCTAAGCGTTGCTCCATTCTTCTTTCCCAACGAACGGTCAGGTCCTGCGCGAGTAACCGGAGAAGTCCATTCTTGCCGACGACCAAGATTGTGGTCGCGTCTTCGGAAATGCACGCCTCGGCCAACTCCTCCACAATGTGCACC
>JACPZP010000093.1 GCA_016195405.1 Planctomycetota bacterium
ATGGCTAGGTCCCTCGAATGATGCAGCTGCTTTTGTGCCGAAAGGAGAGAAAATCACAAAATAGCTCGCGAATTCATAAATGAGCTAAGAAAGGTCGCTAAAGGCATTAATCGTGCCGAACAGTATTGGCTGCGTGCCGCTTATTTCTTCTTCGCGTCGTGTTCCTGCCAAAACTCCGCGGCCGTTTTGTCGGGACGGTAAGAGTTACTCGGATCCTCCTCATAGCTGAGGCGTTCGAGCTTGGGAAAGGCGCGGAGGAATTCAAAATCCTTCGCGCCCGGCGGCAGGGTGAGATTCGTTAACGTCTTGATGTCCGCCAATGGCGAGAGGTCGGTGATTTCGGTGCATTGATTGAGCCTTAGGTAGGTCAGAGGCAGTTCCCGCAGCGCCGAGAGGTCAGACACTTTGGTCGCGACCAGATTTAAGCCTGTGAGCGGCATTCCTTGAAGTGGGCTCAGGTCGGTCACTTTGGTTTTGTAGAGCAAGAGTGACTTGAGCGCCATACCGCGCAAAGGCTCCAGATCCGAAACGTCGGTTTCCATGAGCCAGAGAACACTGATCGGCGCGCCACGGAGGATCGAGAGATCGACGATTCCCGATTGGCTGAGATCCAATTCCCAAGTTCCGTCGCTCAATCGAGTCTGCCGCTTGGGCGTGAAGCCCGCATTTTGCAACGACCGGATCCAATCTAGCTTTTCATACTCTGCCCAGAACTGTGCGGTCGTAGAGACGGGGAAGTAAGGACTCCTGTCGCTCATTCCAAAGGCTAGTAATTTCAGATTGGGAAGGTCACGGAGCTTCACCATATTCTGGGCTCGCACCGGCACGGTCAGTTTTTCCAACGTGGAAATCTCCGCGAGAAGGGAGACGTCGGTTAGGTTTTCACAATCGTGGAGATAGAGTTTCTTTAGCCGCAGACCGGTCAGCGGGGAGAGATCGCTAACCTTCGTCTCCTCGATTGACAGTTCTACCAGCGGCATCTTGCGCAAGGGGCTGAGGTCCGTGACTGGATTGGCATGAAGCCCCAGGATTCGTATCGGGAGATCCTGAATCGGAGCGAGGTCCGTGACTTTGCAGTTATTGAGCCAGAGTTCGCTAATCGGCGCCCCCTTGAGAAAAGAAAGATCGCTCAAGGGCTGGTCCTCGATCGAGAGTTCGTAGGTTCCATTGGGGCGCCTGGTAAGCCTGAATTGGAAGCCGGTCTTGCGTACGGCAGAGACCAATGATCTCTCGCGATCCCAAATCTTCCAAAACGCGTCCTTCGACTGGGCGGTCCAGAACATTCGGGTTCCTTCCCAGCGGGATTCCTCGATATTCCTGAGGGTCGGATGAGTGCGGAGCGCGGCGATGGCGGCCAGTTCCTCATCAGGCAACTCGCGATAACTTGACGGCAGAACCAGCAGGTTGAGCGATTTCAACTTGGAGCAAACGCCGAAGCCGCGCGCGGAGTTGCAGCCGTAAAGAACCAGCTCCTTGACAGGTGAGCCTTCGAGGAAGGAGAGATCGCGGATGGGCGAGTTTTGAATGAAGAGGCTCCCCAAGGGCGCGCCAGCCAGCGGCGAGTAATCCGTGGCGGGAATCGACGTGGCGTCGAAATAGGTGAGCGGCATCCCGGCGAGCGGCGACAGGTCGGAGACGCGGGTGTCCCGGATGCTGAGTCTCTTGAGCTTCATTCCGCGCAGGTCCGAAACGTCGAAAATCTGTGTATCGTCGACGTCGAGGCTTACCAATGGCAAGCCACGCAGGGGAGACAACGTGCCGATCTTTGTGTGGTCGAGCAGCAGAGAGGTAAGTGCGCGCAACTCGTTCAATGGGCCAAAATCGATGATCTGAGCGCATCTCGTGAGATTTAGCGAACCGAGCGGCATCGCAATAAGCGGTTTGAGATCGGCGATCCTCGTGCCGCTCAGGTCGAGTGCGAGCAGGCCGTCGTCGCGGACGCTGAGGCGGCGCGCGAGTGGTTTGTCAAAGGAGACCGGCAGGCCTTTGAGCCGTTCGAGCCAGTAAGCGACGACCAGCTTCTTTTCCTCGCCCAGGAGCCGCGCCACCGGCATCAATTCCGCCGCGGGCCGCTGTTGTTGCTGCATGGCGACGTGGAGCTTGCTGAGATTCTCGCGGGTAAGCTTGCCGTCCTTGTCGAGAGGGGCGGCGAGCAACTCTTCGCAAAGCTCGGCGCTCGCCTTGGCACGTGCGTCGTCGGCGCTAAGGGCAAGCGCGGCGCGATAGGCCGTGGCGGCTTCGGCGAGACGGAATTGACACTGAAGCAAGTCGCCCTTGGCGATGAGATACTCCGGCACGTCGGGCCGGAGCTTCGCTGCATAGGCGAGTTTTTCGAGCGCGTCTTCGAATTGATCCTTGGCCGCGCGCACGCGCGCCTGCTCGGCGAAGGCCGGAGCGGTCGCACGCAACTCTTCGAGCGAGGCGACGGCGCGCGTGGCCTCACGATCGGCGCGCACGGTCTGCCAAATGCTCAACGTGATGCCGATGACGAGCGACGCCGCGATGGCAGCGCCGGCGACGAAGACCAACTTGTTGCGCTGCCACGCCTTCTGCAAGCGATAAGCCGTGCTCGGCGGCCGGGCCGCAACGGGCTCGTTCGACAAATAGCGCTGGATGTCCGCCGCCAGTCCGTTGGCCGTCTCGTAGCGGCGGGTGCGGTCCTTTTCCAATGCCTTGAGCAACACCCAGTCGAGTTCCCCCTTCATCAGCTTCGACAGTTTCGCCGGCTCGGTACCGCGCGCGGCGGCGACGCTCGGCAAGGCGTCGCAGGTGCTCAGCTTGACACTCGGCCGCGGCGCCTCGACTTCTCGTACGACTCGGAGGATTTCCATCAGGGCTGCCTTGCCGATGCTCTTCCGGTCCACGGGTGTGCTCCCGGTGAGCAATTCGTACAACAGCACTCCGAGCGAATACACGTCGCTGCGCGTATCGACGTCCAAATTGTTCAGGTTTGCCTGCTCCGGCGACATATACTCGGGGGTGCCGACGACAGCCCCGAACCCGGTCATCAGCGTTTTGTCGGTTAGCGCTTGCCCCGTCGCTTTGGCCACGCCGAAATCGATCACCTTCGGCACGGCCTTGTCGTCGTACAGCGCAACCATGACGTTCGACGGCTTGAGGTCCCGGTGAATGACGCCTTTTTGGTGGGCGTGCTGGAGCGCCTGACAGACCGGTACAAAAAGCTCCAGCCGCTGCCGCGGGGTGAGCTTCCGCTCGTCGCAGTACTGGGTGATCGGCACGCCTTTCACCAGTTCCAAAACGAAGAACGGCCGGCCGCTCTCGGTCGTGCCCGCGTCGAGCACCCGGGCGATGTTCGGGTGGTCCATCATCGCCAGTGCTTGCCGCTCGGCCTCAAAGCGGGCCAGCACGGCTTTGGAGTCCATCCCGGCCTTGATCACCTTGACAGCGACTGCCCGTCTGATTGGCTCCTTCTGCTGGGCCATGTAAACACGGCCCATACCTCCCTCGCCGATTTCCTCCATCAATTTGTACTTGCCTCCGAGGACCGTTCCAACCTGCTCGTCTTTACCTGGGACGTTTTGGGCGGGACCCTCGGGAGCGGCGGTAAAGGCATTGGCGATGGCGGGCGGTTGGAGGAAGTCGCCGATTTGCTGTTTGGCCGCGAGCAGCCGTTCCACCCGCTCGCGCAACCCGGGTGTGCCCCGGCAGGCTTCTTCCAGAAACGCCGGACGGTTCTCGGGGGCGCGCTCGAGGGCGGCGAAGAACACGGATTCAAGGGGGTCGGGGTCGGTCATGGACAGCCTCTCATGTTGAACACCCAACCATGCGACATCTCGGCGCGAAACCCCTCATCCAATTCGAGAAATTCAGCTGTTTTTATTTCTGGTCGTCGTTCAATTCGCTGTAGAGCCAGACTCGGGCAAAGGCCCAATGCCGTTCCACGGTGGCAACCGAAATGCTAAGGCAGCTCGCGACTTCGGGAACGGTCATCCCGGCGAAGTAACGGAGCTTGACTACTTCGGCTTTGGCCGCGTCTCGCTCGGCGAGGCGACTCAGTGCTTCATCCAGGGCGAGCATGTCGTCCGGCGCTACGGCACTCGGTAGTTCGGTGAGCTCGATCCGCCGCCGGTTGCCGCCGTGTTGCAGGCGACCCTTCCGACGGGCCGATTCGACCAGGATCCGCCGCATGGCCTCAGCAGCGGCGGCGAAGAAGTGCCCACGACCGTCCCAGCGTTTGTCGTCGGACGGACCGACCAGGCGGATATAGGCTTCATGAACGAGAGCGGTCGCGTCCAACGTGTTGCCGGGGGCCTCTGCGGTCATGCGGATGGCCGCGAGCTTTCGCAACTCATCGTACACGAGCGGCAGTAGTTGCGCCGCGGCCTGGCGATCACCGGCCACAGCTGCGTTCAAAATGCGAGTCACATCAGACATGGAATTGATTGTACGGCGCTTCTATCAAGACGCCGTTTCGCCTGGGACGAGCAGGTAGGGTGCGTCACGCACCCTACGGTTCTACGGTTCTCCGAGCCAAACAGTTGCCCGCGTTCACCGACGCAACGCCTCCAGCTCCGCTTATCTCTGCGACCGCTGCAATTCACTCGACCAGTGCTCCGATTCGGTGATCGGCCAGGCGGCGAGTAGTTTACGGGCGGCATCGACGGCCTGTTTGCAGAAGTCAAGCTCCGTTGCGCTGAAATCCAGAAAATACGCGCACTTTTCGCTGTCCAAGCATGGGGGGGGTATGCCAGTTTGAGACTGTGGGGCTGTGACAAAACTGTGCGCGTAAGTCTATTCTGTCGCAAATGTTAGAGTGATTGGCTCGCCGCCAAAGTGCATGAGGCTGTATGAGGCTGTATGAAGCTGTGACTTGCCTTTGGGGCTGTGGCACGCCAAGACTGCCGGCTGAACGTCTAGCGGCCAAGCAGGTGCAGACGTACGGCATTGAGCGCCATTTTGGCGGTCCGGCTCTGAATCTCCATACGCGTGCCCGACCAGCTGAAGCTGCTTGACGAAACGCCGCCGTCCCAAGCGAGGCCGACGTATACCAAGCCGATTGGCTTCTCAGGGCTGCCGCCGCCTGGTCCCGCGAGTCCGACGGTGCTGACGGCGAGATCGCTGCGCATCTTGGTGCGGCAGCCGACGGCCATCGCCTCGACGACCGGGGCGCTGATGACGCCGTGCTCGTCGATGAGCGCTTGCGGCACCGCGAGGAGCGCGACCTTGACGCGGGCATCGTAGGCCACGATGCCGCCGCGCAGGTAGAGGCTTGCCCCCGGCACTTGCCCGAGCCGATGGCAGACCAGGCCTGCAGTGACGCTTTCGGCGGTGGCGATGGACAAGTGCTTCGCTGCCAAAAGCTCGATCACGGCGTTTTGCAATTCCTCATCATCGACGCCGAAGACGAACTTGCCGAGGCGCTGCCGGATGGTCTGTTCCACGGGTGCGATCTGCGCGAGAGCTTCTTCGCGCGTCGGTGCGCTGCCGAAAATGCGCAGCGAGATGGTGGCGTCGCTGGCGGTGATGCCGACCTCGGGAACGTGGTCGCGGCGTGTCAGGTCGAGCAGCTTTTCCTCGATGTGCGATTCGCCGGTCCCAAAAGTGTTGATCTTCCGCTGAATGCGGACGCCGTGGGCGAACCCCATCTGCTCTAGGCGAGGACGTATCCAATCGTTGAACATGGCGAACATTTCGCTCGGCACGCCTGGCATGCAGGCGAAGCGAGCGTTGCCGATTTGCATCCAGATTCCCGGAGCGGTGCCGCGAGGATTGGGGATGACCTCGGCGCCGGCGGGGAGCATCGCCTGCACGCGGTTGCGTTCCGGCATGGGGCGCTTGCGGCGAGCGAACATTTCCTTGATGTGCTGCCAGGAAGGTTCGTGAAAAGTGAGTTCTACTCCGGCCACCTTGGCCAGGACCTCGCGCGTCAGATCGTCGAGAGTGGGGCCAAGACCGCCAGTCGCCAAAACTAAGTGGGCACGCTGGCTCGCGATGCGGAAGGCGGCGATGTTGTCATCGAAATCATCGGCGATGGTGGTGTGCCAGCCGACGTGAATCCCGATCTCCGCCAGACGTTGACTGAGCCATTGACTGTTGGTGTCGAGATTTTGGCCGCTCGTAAGCTCGCTGCCGATGGACAGGATTTCGGCTTTCATAACACACGTCCGCTTCTCCGGTCGCTGACGCTCCCGGCTCGCTGGGGGGTCGGCGACGGCCCGTTAGCGGAGGTTTTTTTATGAAAGTCACCGCGCTCCGACGGTGAGCGCGGGCTCGGGCTCCACGAATTCCATCATGCGCTGATGCACCTCGGCCCGGTCGATGCGGACCTCCGGAGGCGCGGAAATGCCAAGTCGAACCTTGTTGCCCTGTATTGCGGTGATGGTGACGCGGATCGAGCCGTCGATAATGATTTCTTCGCCGATCTTTCGTGTGAGAACCAGCATGGTCTCCTCCCTGAGAAGGTGAAACGGGCAGACACCTCTTGGATGCAAATGGTGGGCCAAGGATTCGGGCTCATCGAATTTCTTGAATTTGGGGGCTTCAGGAAATCTGGTAAGCTGGTTTCGATGAATCAAGGCCGCGCGCTTGCGCTTGCGCGCGCGGAATTGAGCAATGCCACCGATCGCTGTGTGTCAAAAAAGGCATGCGGACTGTCAACTTAGATCATGGAAGGATGAGCATTGCGTCGCCGTAACTGAAGAAGCGGTAAGCCTTCGCGATGGCAGCTTGGTACGCATCGGCGAGAAGCCCCATTCCCGTGAATGCGGCGACGAGAAGCAAAAGCGTCGTTCGCGGCATGTGAAAGTTCGTCAACAGGACGTTGACCGCGCGAAACTTGAACGGCGGATAGATGAACAGGTTTGCTTCGCCGGTCCATGCCGTCACTCTGTCGCCCTGAGCGGCGGTTTCCAACACGCGGACGCTGGTGGTGCCGATCGCCACGATGCGCCCGCCGCGCTCTCTACATTTCTCAATGGCTTCGGCGGCCGATTCGCTCAATCGGCCCCATTCGTGGTGCATCTTGTGCTTTGCAGGATCGTCGGTCTGCATGGGCTGGAAGGTCCCTAGGCCCACGTGGAGCGTGACCTGCGTCCACTCGATGCCGCGCTTTTTCAGACTTTCGAAGAGCGCCGGCGTGAAATGAAGGCCCGCGGTCGGGGCCGCCACAGCTCCTGGGATCGCCGCGAAGACCGTTTGATAACGCTCTCGATCCTCCGGCCGGTCCGCCCCTTTGCGGATGTACGGCGGCAGCGGCACGTGCCCCACGCCTTGCAGGATAACCTCCGGCGGCCCCTCCATATTGGGCTGGGCAAGCCAATGACCGGAGGGGAGTCGGTCCAACAGCGTGAGTTGCAACTCCGGTCGCTTACGCTCCCGGCTCGCCGTATGATCGACGACAATAATTTCACCGGGTGCGAGATGGCCGCGCGCTTGGCAGAGCATTTCCCAGGCACCGTTTTGACCATTGCGCAAAAAAAGACCTTCCCATTTGCCGCCGGTGCGACCGCGCCGGCCGTACAACCGAGCCGGCACGACCTTGGTGTCGTTGAGCACGAGGAGATCGCCGGGGCGGAGGATTTCCGGAAGCTCATCAAAACGTCGATGGTCGATGCTTCCCGCGTCGCGGTGAACCACTAGTAGCCGGGCGTGATCGCGCGGCTCGCAGGGTTCTTGGGCGATGAGTTCCGCGGGCAACTCGTAATCGAAAGGAAACGGCATGACGACTCGCTTGCGATTTAGTGCGGCAATCCTATCCTGATCTTATCACCGCGCGGATATCAGTCATCGGAGAGCGAGCATGCCTGGCAAACCGAAGGTTTTCGTCACGCGTATCATTCCTGAGGCGGGCTTGCAGCTTGTCCGCGAAGCGTGCGAGGCCGAAATCTGGAACGAACCCTTGCCGCCGCCGGCCACGGTGATCGCGGAAAAGATTCCGAGTTGCGACGGCCTGGTGTCACTATTGACCGACCGTATTGACGGGCCCCTCCTGGAAAAGGCGTCGCGCCTGAAGGTCGTAAGCAATTTCGCGGTCGGTTTCAACAACATCGACGTCAACGCCTGCACCGAGCGCGGCATCTGTGTCGGCAATACGCCCGGGGTCCTGACTGATGCCACGGCCGACATGGCGTTCTGCCTCTTGATCGCCGCCGCACGCCGCGTGGTCGAGGGTCATCAATACACGGTGTCGGGCCGGTGGAAGACGTGGGAGCCGTTGGGCCATCTGGGGCAGGATTTGGCCGGAAGAACGCTCGGTGTCATCGGCATGGGGCGTATCGGCTCCGCCTTGGCACGTCGCTGCCAGCGTGGCTGGGACATGAAGGTGCTTTACCACGACGTGTATGCCAACGAAAAAGCGGAGCAAGATCTGGGCGCCAGGAAAGTCGACCTCGAAACGATTCTGGCTGAATCGGATTTCTTGAGCCTGCACGCCGACCTCAACGACAGCACGCGCGGCATTATCAGCGCGCAGGCGCTCGCCAAGATGAAGAAATCCGCGGTGCTTATCAATACCGCGCGAGGCCCGCTCGTCGATCAAAAGGCGTTGGCCGAGGCGCTCAAGACGGGAACGATATTCGCGGCGGGGCTGGATGTGACGGATCCGGAGCCGCCGGCGATGGACGATGCGCTCTTGAAGCTACCGAATGTCGTCATCGCCCCGCACATCGCCAGCGCGACCATCGACACGCGCAACAATATGGCGCTCATCTGCGCCCGCAACCTGATCGCCGGAATAACTGGCCAACCATTGCCGGCGTGGGTGAACCCCGAAGTTCGCAACAAGCGGCGTTGACGGCCATGGCGCCTTACTTCTATCTCTTGGAGTCGGCGTTCTTCCTGGAGCTAACGACCTCATTGGGCGAATGCCGGCGACAGCGAAGCTTTTCTCCCAGCCTTGACCTGTGCATGAAATTGCGGGGCAGGGGCGTGCCGTCTGGTTCCGTGTGCGAAGCCGTTATCGTGGGCCTGACGTTTGACCGTCACATCTGGCATGCGTTGATCGGCGATTGCCTGGTGCACGGAGCGAGCGACATCCCGCGCATTCCGATCGATCCGTCCTCCTTGTGTCAGATTCTCGCGCCTAATCAATGCGACGAGTCGGCGCGCGAGCGGTTTACGTCGATTCAGCAGGTTCTCTATGGGTCGCGCGATTTGCGGTTCGGTGGGGGCTACTATCGACCGGATCAGGCGGGGTTCAACGCGCTCGAAGACGTTGCCCGGTTGAGCGTCTACCTTTCTTCTGTGGATCCTCGTGCATGGATCGCGGAGTCGCTTCATCCCAAGGAGGGGTTGGAGGATGAACACGAGCGGGCTGAGGAATTGGCGCAGCTTCGCGACTGGTGGCCGGCGCTGGTGGAGATGTATGTGGGGGCTGACGCCAAGGAGCAAGTGATCGTTTGCGAGGTGATTTGATGTTCCTCATACCCCGCAGGCTCGAAGACTCGCCTGCGGGCTTGGGGACTTCTAAAACAAGGTGATTGGATTACGACGAACGATGCTGCCGTCTGCCTCGTAGTAGATCGCATACCCCTCGTTTTCTTCCCGTGTGGCCATAGGCATGCTTGGACCGATCTTCGACCGCGAAAGGCTGACCCTGCCGCGGCGTTCCCGCCATTATTTGACGCGTGCCTTGTACTTGGGGGCTTTGTGGATTCTGCTGCTGACGATCTGGCAGGCCGTGGTCGGCTGGGACGTTCCCGCTACGCTTGGGGACACGGCCCGCTTCGGCCGACTCGCGTTTGGGTTCGTGAGCTACGTTCAACTCGTGTTGCTCTTCTTCTTTGCCGCTCTCTCCGCGGCCAGCACGATTGCGCAGGAAAAGGATCGGCGGACCTTCGTGCTGTTGCTTTTGACCGATCTACGCAACTATGAAATCGTGCTCGGCAAGCTGGTCGGCAGCCTGCTGCAGATCGGTCTCTTGCTGGCGGGCACCGTGCCGTTTCTTGGCCTGCTCATACTTCTGGGCGGCATCGCTCCGATGCAGGTGGTCGAGGCGAGCACTATTCTCGCCACCACCGCACTAACCGCTGGGTCGCTAGGCGGTCTTATCGCCCTTTGGCGGGAAAAGACATTCCAGTCGCTGGCTCTTACCGTGCTGCTCCTGGTGTTGTACCTCTGCGTGGTGCAGGCGCTGGCACTTGTTCCGGCCGGCATGGACCTGTTCCACGAAGGCCAGACCTGGGTCACCGCCGCCGACGTGGGCGATTGGCAAAACACGCTCAATCCCTTGCTCGCATTGGCGCAAGTTCTCGATCCTCAGGAAGAGTATCGCGGCTTGCGTCCCGCATTCAGGTTCGGCTTCGCCATGATTGCGATGACCTTGCTGATCAATGCCTGGGCGATGGCGCGGCTGCGCGCCTGGAATCCCAGGGGCGACCCAATCATGCAGCGCGAAGGATCCGGCGAGGAAGACGACAAAAAAGACCGGGCGCGCGCCCATGCCGCACCGGGCGCGGCTCGCAAGGTCTGGGCCAACCCGATTCTGTGGCGCGAGATCGCAACCCGCGCCTATGGCCGAAAGCCTTTGCTCGTCAAGCTCGCTTATTTCCTTGTCCTGGGCCTGATTTGTTATTTCGCCCTTAGCGACATTTCGAGCTTCTGGGCGAAGAACTTGTTGATACCCTTCGTCGGCACGCTCAGTCTGCTCTTGGTCAGTGCCCAGGCTGTCACGTCCATCACTTCAGAACGCGACTTGGGCGCGCTCGATCTGCTTTTGGTCACCGATCTCTCGCCGCGCGAGTTCCTCTTCGGGAAGCTGCTCGGCATCCTTTACAACACCAAGGAGTATCTGCTCCCACCCATTGCGTTGGCGGGCATATATGCTTTCAAGGGGTTGCTGGCTTCGCCGCCGACGTTCGGCGGCAATCTCGAAGCATTTCTTGCGATCAGCGTGGCGATTCTCATCCTCTTCGCGTTCGCCATTGTTCTCGGTTTGCATGTAGGCTTGCGCAACGACAACAGCCGCGTGTCGATCACCTCCACGCTTGGCACGATATTCTTCCTGTCCGTGGGCACGGGCGTGTGCATGTGGTTGATCCTGATCAACGGCCGTTTCGAATATCAATGGCTCAGCTTTTCAGGATTCATCTTTGCCGGTGTGGCCGGGCTGTGGTGGGTTCTTTCAGGCGACAAGCCGAGTCCGGCGCTTACGCTGGCAAGCTGGTTCTGCCCCCTCGCGGTTTTTTACAGCGTCACCAACCTCATCATCGGCAGGCCGGGGACGGACCAGACCGCCGACCCGCTCTACCCGTTCCTCGTCATCAGCGGCGCGTTTGGTTTCACGCTGGCCGCCATGCTGGTGCCGCTCTTGAGCGAATTCGACGTGGCGATTGGGCGGACCAGTGCGGCTGGGGAATGAACACGCAGTCAGAAACTAGGCAAGTGGCGTGAGTTGGCGTGAAGCGCTCGACGTTCTGCTCTTTCCTTTTGACGGCCTTCCGCCTATTGTCCGCGGCGGGAGGCATGCATGCGGAGCGATTCGAGGAAGAGTACGCTGGTTTTTCTAAGCCTCGCCGTTGCAATGCTGTTCGGCGCCGGCTGCGCGGCCACCCAGGACGAACGCATCAAGGAGTTCAACGACGATGGTTTGCAACTGTTTGCGCGCGGCAACTTCCAGGCGGCTCGCGACAGCTTTGAGATGGCTCTGACTCTTAGCCCGCAGGATCCCGCGATCCTTTACAACGTCGGCCAATGCCAGGACCGCCTCGGCGATTGGCGGCAGGCGGAGCAATACTACATCGCGTGCGTGCAGATTAATCCGAACAACGGCGATGCCCGGCATGGACTGGCCTCGCTGCTTTACCGCACCGGCCGAGTGCCCGAAGCCCACCGCATGATCGACCACTGGATTAGAGCGGAGCCGAATCGCGCCGACGCTCTCGCGCTCGACGGCTGGCGGTTGCGCCAGGAAAAGGCATTGCCGCAAGCGCAGGCGCGCCTACAGCAGGCGCTCGCCGTCGAACCCAACAATCGTCGGGCGCTCATCGAGCTGGGCATTGTTTACGAACGGCTGGAAATGCCGGAGCGTGCCTTGGCCCTCTATGAGCGCGCTTTGACGAAAGCGCCGAACCAGCCCGAGATCGCTCAACGCGTTGAACAGTTGCGCGGCCGCGGAATCCAGCGCCCACTCCCCGACTAGATGGACCCTACGCTGGTGCGAGTTCTCTACGTTGCCTCTGAGGTGGCGGGTTTTGCCAAGACCGGCGGCCTGGCGGACGTGGCGGCGGCCTTGCCTCGCGCCTTGGCGGAGCGTGGTCTTGATATCGCCGTCGCCCTGCCGCTTTACCGGTGCATCCGCAATGGGGCCGAACCGCTCGAAGCCACCGGCCTCTCCTACCGAGTACACATCGGCAACCGCGAGGTCACCGGCGGCATTGTCCGCTCCCAACTTCCCGGCACGAAGATTCCTGTCTTTCTGATCGAGCAGCCCGACTACTTCGAGCGCGACGACCCAATTCAAGGCGCCGGCCTCTATCATTTCACGCGTCCGGACGGCGTGACCACAGACTATACCGACAACGCCCTCCGCTTCGGTTTTTTTTGCCGGGCGGTTCTCGAAGCGCTTCCGCTGCTCGATTTCTGGCCCGAAGTAATTCATCTCAACGATTGGCAGACCGGGCTCATCCCCGTCTACATGCGTGAGATCTACACACGCCACCCACTGGGCGAGTTCAAAACCGAGTATTCGCGCATCCGCACTCTCTGCACGGTCCACAACCTCGCCTATCAGGGCGCCTTTCCCGCGGATAACGTTCCCCTCCTTGGCCTGCCGTGGAAGCTGTTCAATTTCGAAGAGTTGGAGTTCTACGGCCACGTCAACTTTCTCAAAGCCGGCCTGGTCTTCTCTGATCTGCTTACTACCGTCAGCCCGACCTACGCTCGGGAAATCCAGACTCCTTATTTCGGTTGCGGACTTCATGGCGTTTTGCTCCACCGCAGCGCCCAACTCACGGGCATTGTCAATGGCGCCGACTATCGAATCTGGTGCCCCGCAAACGACCCGTTCCTTAAGATGCGATATGATGAAAGCAACGTCGCCGAGGGAAAAGCGACTGCCAAGGCCGACCTGCAAAAAAGCCTAGAATTGGACGTAGAACCGCAGGTCCCTCTTCTCGGCATGGTGTCGCGGCTGGCGGACCAGAAAGGTCTCGATCTTGTCAACAGGGCTGCGGCCTGGCTGCTTCAAGGCGGATTACAGTTCGCCGTCCTTGGGCAGGGCGACCTTCGCTATCATCGCATGCTGACGGAGTTGCGGCGCGGACATCCCCGGCAAGTTGGAATCCATCTCATGCAGGACGAACGGCTCGCTCACTTAATCGAAGCCGGCGCCGACATGTTCCTTATGCCGAGCCTTTATGAACCCTGCGGCCTCAGCCAGCTTTACAGCCTGAAGTACGGAACCGTGCCCGTCGTCCGGGCCACGGGCGGCCTGGTCGATACCGTTGTGGACGCCACGGAAGTCCATCTTGCCGCTGGGACGGCCACGGGGTTCGCGTTTGTGCCGTATACAGCGGAAGCCTTTCTCGGCGCGATCAAGCGTGCGGTGACGATGTTTCGCGACCGGCCCGAGCAGTGGCGCTCGCTTCAGCGCACCGGCATGCAACAGGACTGGTCGTGGAACCGCAGCGCCGCGGCGTATGAGCGCCTCTATCGTGCCATGGTAGGAGCAATCTGACCAAGCCCGCAGAAGAGCGCAGCGAATCTGCGGGGTGATGCAACTGGAATTGATGCGAATGTCCGACCTCGCGATTGCACTTCTTTGGCATCAGCACCAGCCGTATTACCCCGATGATGTGGCCGGCGACAATCCCATGCCCTGGGTGCGGCTGCACGGCGTCAAAGACTACTACGGCATGGCGCTGCATCTGCTCGAGTTTCCGGAGATGCGCTGCACCGTCAACCTCGTCCCCAGCCTTTTGGTGCAGTTGCAAGCCTACACCGACAAAGGCGCCGGCGACCGCTTTTTGACCGTTTCCCGGCATCCCGCAGGATCGCTCAACGAGGCCGAATGTCTTTTCGTGCTCGACCACTTCTTCATGGCGAACGCTGAGCAAATGATCCGGCCGTATCCGCGTTATTGGGAGCTCTTCCACCGCCGCGCCCCGGGAAAGAACGCGGCCAAAGAAGCTCTACGCCGCTTTGGGGAAAATGACCTCCGCGATCTGCAGGTCTGGTTCAATCTCGCCTGGATTCATCCGTTGGCGTTCGAGAAGGACGACGATCTCCGCGGCCTTCGCGACAAGGGTCGGCATTTCAGTGAATCCGACAAGCAGCTTGTCCTGGACAAACACCTCGAAATCCTCAAGCAGATCATTCCGCTCTACCGACGACTGGCCGATAGCGGTCAGGTCGAGCTGTCCACGACGCCCTTTTACCATCCGATCTTGCCGATGCTTCTTGACAAGAAGCTGGCCCGCGAGGCGTTGCCGGACGTCAAGCTCCCGCGCTTTTCCGGCGGCTACCCGGAAGATGCGGATGCGCAAGTGAGCAAAGCGGTTGCATTGCACACCCAAATCTTCGGCGCCGCGCCCCGCGGCATGTGGCCCGCGGAAGGCGGAGTTTGCCAGTCGTTGGTGCAGCTCCTAGCGCGACACGGAATTCGTTGGCTCGCCGCCGACGAGGAGATTCTCGCGCAGTCGACGCAGGGCTTCATTTCGCGCGACAGTCACGGCCACGTTCGTAATCCCGAGCATTTATACCGCGGGTACAAGGTTAAGGAGGGCGACACGGAGCTGGGAATCGTCTTCCGCGACCATGCCTTGAGCGACATGATCGGCTTTCACTATCAGCGCAGTCCGGGTGAGGACGCCGCGGCCGACTTCCTCCGGCACCTGCACAACATTCGTGAGGCGGTCGATAAGCAGAATCCGTGCTTGGTGAGCGTGATCCTCGATGGCGAAAACTGCTGGGAACACTATCCCCAGGGAGGCGTGCCGTTCTTGCGAAGCCTCTATGAGAAGCTGACGACGACCAAAGGCGTTCGGCCGGTGCAGATCGGCGACTATCTCGAGCGAACGCCGCCGCGCGAGACTGTGCCGCGTTTGTTCGCCGGGAGCTGGATCAACCACAATTTCGCGATCTGGGTAGGCCACGAAGAGGACAACGCCGGCTGGGACGCTTTGCACAAGGCCCGCGAGCACCTGCGCGAGCGCAGCGAGCAAGCTCACATTCCGAGGGCGAACGTCACGCGTGCCTGGGAGGAAATCTACATCGCTGAGGGAAGCGATTGGTTTTGGTGGTACGGCCCCGAGCATTCCAGCGCCCAGGACGCCGTTTTCGACTATCTCTTTCGCAAGCACCTGCAAAACGTCTATCAAGTCTTGGGCGACACTCCGCCGCCGGAGTTGGCGCGGCCCATCAACCGACGCGGTCAACGTCCCCTGCACACAGTGCCCCGCGGCTTCCTCAAAGTGAAGATTGACGGCCGCGAAACGTTTTTCGAGTGGTTAAGCGCCGGCCATTACACGTGCCAAAACGAGCGCGGCACGATGGCCCAGGTGACGAAAGGTCCGCTTCGGGACGTCTACTTCGGCTTCGACTTGGATAATCTTCTGGTGCGCGTCGACTGTGACGGGCCGGCAAGGGCCGCGCTTAGGGAAATTGAAGTGCTGCGCGTCGGGTTTGTCGAGCCGGCACAAGCCGAGCTGCGGATCGAGCGCCCAGGACGGCCCGAACAAAGCTGGCGGTTCACGCACCATGCTCCCGGTGGAAAGAAGGTTGAGGGCGACCAACAGAACATTCAGCTCGGTCTGGACCACATTTTCGAAGCATCGATTCCGTTCACTGCCTTGGGGGTGGAAGTGGGCGGCCCGGTGCAGTTTTTCGTGGAGTTGATGGAAAGCGGCCAAAGCCGCGACCGTGCCCCGCGAGAAGGCGTGCTACAGTTGACGCGCCCCTCGGCCGACTTCGAGCGCATCATGTGGGATGTTTGAGTGGACGGAAATCTCAAAGCCTTTGGTTCCTTCATTCGAGTATTGCCGATGCCGGAGCTGCGCAAGGATCCGATCGTGGGTCGCTGGGTGATCATCGCCACGGAGCGAGCCAAACGCCCGGTGGCGCCGAGAGATGAACCCGTAGCTTCGGGCGGTCTCTGTCCGTTCTGCGAGGGCAGCGAAGTCCATACGCCGTTCGAGATATTGGCGTATCGCGACCGCAACACCAAGCCCAATGAGAAGGGCTGGCGCGTTCGGGTCGTGCCCAACAAGTTTCCCGCGCTGCAAATCGAAGGTGATCTTCACAAGCGCGGCGACGGCATTTATGACCGCATGAACGGCGTCGGCGCCCATGAAGTCATCATCGAGTGTCCGTTCCACGAGATCTCGATGGCCAACCTTTCCGAGGACAACATCCGCGAAGTGCTTTGGGTCTACCGCGACCGGCTGGTCGATCTCAAGAAGGACAAACGGCTCGTCTACGGGATGATCTTCAAGAATGTCGGCGCGCTCGCGGGCGCCTCGCTGGAGCATTCGCACTCGCAGCTCATCGTCACGCCGATCGTGCCCATCAGCGTGCAGGAGGAAATGGACGGCGCCCAGGAGTTCTACGACTACCGCGGCCGCTGCATCTATTGCGACATGAACCACCAGGAATTGGCCACGGAGAAGCGCATCGTCCTCGACACGCCCAGCTTCGTCAGCTTTGCCCCGTACGCCAGCCGGTTTCCATTTGAAACATGGATCGTGCCGCGAAACCACAATAGCCACTTTGAGAACATTCAAAAGAACGAGGTGGATGAGCTGGGCACGGTGCTGAAAACGATCCTGCTCAAGCTCGAAACGGCCCTCGACAAACCCGCGTACAACTACATCATCCACACCGCGCCGTTAGATAGCCAAGCCGTGCCGCATTACCACTGGCACATCGAGATTATTCCAAGGCTAACACGTGTTGCCGGTTTCGAGTGGGGCACGGGATTCTACATAAACCCCGTGCCGCCCGAGCAAGCCGCCGCCTACTTGCGCCAAACCGAAATCGATCTGACAGCGCCGAGCCGGCGATAAGATTGGTGACGTAAAGTGACGTAGACATACGACATTCACTCGGTATCACTGATGCGGTCATTTTCCCGAATACATGTCGCGCGACGCGTGCCGAGGCCCAATGCCATGTATCGAAAACGGCGGCGCACCTTCGCGTAGGCATCATTGGGAACGGCAGCTCGAGCGAGTTCGACCACTTCCGAACGGCCGTAGTTGCCAAACGTGTTCTCGGCGGCCTCTTGAATGAAATTGTCCAGCTTTTCAGCGTAGCCTGCTTTCAGCGCTCTATCCTCGTCGGGAAGCATGAAGGCCTTGCTGAGTTCTTCCTTCTTGCTGATCACGTCAAACGGCAGCAGGTCGAAGCTTGTGGGGTCGAGAAGATCGACGGCCAGCTCGCTCAGGTAAGCACCAGCTTCTTCGCTTGAAATCTCGTGCGGTTGGTACGTGAATGAATCCAAGCCCTTGCGATGGCAAACGTGAGCGTAAAACGTGCGTTTCGCCAGCCAATCGCGCCCGCTCTGGCCGTTGGATCCGGGCTCCGTTTGGGCTCGGAGCGCCAAATAGAACAACACCGGCTCAAACAAGTATGGCGAGAGCTTCTTTGCATCAAGCTTACCTGCTTGGCATAAAACGAGGATCTCGAACGTACTTGGCCCCGACCAGGCCAGGGGCATCACGCCGCTAAGTCGGGCCGCTTGCGTTGCAAGGCCGATCACGCTTCTTGGAAGCGAAAGCTTGAGTGCGGGAAAGCGCAGCCGCGGGCCTACGGGCGCGACCGCCTCGCCTAAGAGGATCGGGCCGCAAAACTCGACCGTCGATACTCCAGTCGCTGAAACTGCGGTCGCTGACGCTCCCGGTTCGCCATGTCGCTGAAGGAATTCGGCGAGATTGGAGTCGAGACGACTTTTGAGTTCCTCGGCAAGTGATTCACGATCGATCTCGCCGAAGGCGCCCTCGGGGACGAGCGAACGTAGCCGCCATTCGTCGTAGAGGCGATTGAACAGATCCTGCCAACTCGCCAGCGCATGAGCCGGCGATTCGATCACCGAAAGCCGCACAACTCGTTCCAAGACGAGCCGCATCAATTTGTTGGCGGTCGAAGTGGGGGTGACGAAGGGTTCGTCGTCGGTCGGCGTTTCGCTGTCGTCATCGTCGTCTTCCAGTTGCAAATGGCGCTTGAGAGCGGCCTTGGCGGGATTTTCCAATAACCGCTTGATTTCCTTGATATTGATGGACGGAACGGTCGCGCGCTCGATCTTGTCCACGGCGAGCGAAAAATCGGGAACGCGCTCCTTGAGACGATCCAACCGCGACGCTTGCGAGAGCAGATCGGGCTGGAGCCGCCCTTCCTCCTGAGCGCGGGCGGCGGCGATTAGTCGCTCGTTGTCATCGTAATGGATCAACACGTCGCGCTCGGGAGTCGGCTCGACCAAGCTTTCCGGGTCGCGGTGGTGCAACGGCGCATTGGCGATCTTCAGTTCCCCTTCGACGATGTGGTCCTCCAAGTAGCGCTTGAGTTGAAGCAGCGGCGCCGCGGGAAGCAATACCTGGTCCTTCTGCAGATCGCGATTGTTGTAAAGCAGGTACACTTTTTCTCTGGCGGCGAGCAAGGACTCCAGAAACAAGAAGCGCGCATTCTCGGCGGGACGGATGTCGCCCGGCAATCGCTCGCGGCTGCGCAGATCGATAGTGGGCAAACGGTTGCTGCCGGGGAACAGGTCTTCGCCAAGGCCCAAGATATAGAGGATGGGGAACGGCACGGGCCGCATGGGTTGCAGCGCCGAGATGGTGACGCCGCCGGTGAGGTACTCGCCGTGGCTTCCTTCAATCGTTTCGAGACTTGAGCGAACCAGCTCGCGGACCAGGGCGAGAGTGGGGTAGGTTCCGAGGACTTCACCCACCCTACGCGTTGTGGACGATAATTGGTCCCAAATCGTGAGATGCTCGAGGGCGTCGAAAAGCCGATCGCGGACTTGGGCTTCCTCGGGGCGGTCGTCGGGAATATCGAGGAAATTCTGGCCCAAGCGATGGAGCAGCTCGGACCAGGACTTGCCGGGGCCATGATGCCGGCGCAACCGCACCAATTCAGGCAATAATCCTTCCACCGCGCGCGAGAAGGCGTCGAGTTCTTCTCGATCGGCGCTGTGGATGTCGGCAAAAGGAAGGACCCCGCCGAAGCGCCGAGCCGGGCGATCCGAAGCTTCCACGATTTCGCGTTCCGTGGTCTCCATGTACTGACCCAAGCGCAACCGTTGCAGGCCGAGCCGCCAGCCAAAGAACGGCGAATCCGAGTAGCCATGGTCCCTTTTCTCGGCGGCATCCCAGCCGTGATGGATGCAGAGCTTTTCGGCCCAGTGCAACCATATCTCCGCCTGGTCGCGCTGGACGCCGAGCCGAGCGAGAAAGCACGGATTGAGCAGCACATCAAAGACTTTAGAACGGGTGAACGACTCCAACGCCAAGTCGAGCATGTCGAGGAAAGCCTGGCCATAGGTGCTGAGTCCGGCGGCGGAGAAGTCGGCGAGGTTATACGTCAAGTGCCGCGGCGGTCGCTTGAAAACGGCTTGGATCGTGGGGCGGTAAGTGGCCATGTCGGTCACCAGCACCGCGATGTCGGTCTGCTTGAGTGCGGGATTGCTGGCGAGATTGTGGAGGATGCTGTGATAGACCGTCTCGACTTCACGCATCTTTCCCGGGCAGCCGGCGATTTGCAGCGAATCATCTTGCGGCAAACGCTCTTGGCCGGTGGCTTGGTTCAGAAGCTGCTGCTGTAGGCCCTTCAGCACGCGGCCCGTTTTCTTCCGCGGCGCGCGACCGCGCGACTTCGCGGTCGCCGATAGGAGTCTCGCGTGAAACCTAGGACCTGTCGCTTTCTCGGCGGGCGTCAGCAAATCGGCGATGAGGCGAAATCCTTCCGCGCCGGCGTGGCCCCAAGCGGACAGCAATTCCTGACCCGGAATGACGGCGGCATCTTTTTGAGGAGGGACGGATTGCAAATCCGTCCTACAGTCGATGCTTTGGACAGCGGTTTCGAAGCTGCGCGGACTGATCTCGCCCTTAAGCCTGCCCACGAGCGGGTTGAGGTGATAGACCTGGAAATCGAAGAAACGTCCCAGCCAGCGCAGCGTGTGATTGTGGAGCGCGGAAATTTGCGTGATGCCGAAAAGATGCCAGGTTTTTGATTGTAATCGTGTGGCCAGGGCTGAGTCTTCGAATCTCCGGCTGGTTCGACTGCTGGGGCTTCGCAGAGCCTCAGCCCCGGCCACACCCGTCCCTAAGGAGCCACAGAGCAATTCCCACACTTCCATCGCGTATTGCGGTAGCGTCTTGAGGTTTCTTTGGGTTGCCTGATTGAGCAATGCGCGCTTGCCGCTGGGGTCGCGGATGATGTGTTGAAACAAGGCGCGCTGGCTGCGCTCATAATCGTCAGCTGGATTTGCTTTGGACTTTTTTCCGAGGAGGTCGGCAATCCAAGGTTGAATGAGGCTATCCTGCCGATGGTACTCGTAGTCGCGAATCAAACCGCTCAGGCGGTCGGCCAAGTCCCATGCCCGACGGCTGGCGCGGCGCGTCGATCCTTCCGCGTTCGCCCCGAAATACCGTTTCAAGGGCGCCAACTCCGAATTGTCTTCACCCAATAGGACCGACAGCACCAGCAGACGATAAGCGTCGCCATCAAGCATCTCTGGTTCGATTTCATGCGGCCGCGGATCGACGCCACGCAGCATGCCCCAAAGCGCTTTTTCGAGAAAAGTGATTTCGAGGTTGATGGCGACCCCGAACTTGCGCGCCAGCCAAAGCCGCAGCCATTTGCCGAGATAGCGATTGGGCACGACGATTGGAACGGGCGCGAAGAGATCTTCTCTTTTGAGATGCCGGTCGATGGCGGCGGCAAGTTCCTCGGCGAGCACTAACGGATCAGTGGCGAGATAGAGCGTGGACATGGCTTCCTGCGGTGCACTACGATCACTCAAGTGCCTGCGAGCGCGAAACGTAAACGTCCTAGCGAGAGCCGCCCCAAATGCGAATAGTCTTGTCCTCGCCCGCCGACAGGGCGTAGCGCCCATCGCGGGAGAAGGCGACGCACCAAACCTGGTCGCGGTGGCCTTCGAGTTTGCGCAGCTCTTTGCCGGTATGGGCATCCCAGAGGCGGACCGTGCCGTCCTGACTACCCGACAAGACGTGCCGGCCGTCGGGCGAAAACGCCACGCTGTTCACGTAGCCGTCGTGGCCGGTGAAGGTGACGATAACCTTGCCGGACTCCAGGTCCCAAAGCTTGAGCGTCTTGTCGGTGCTGCCCGAAAGCGCCCGGCGGCCATCGGGTGAAAAGAACACGCAGAGAACGGTGTCTTTGTGGCCTTCCAGCTTCTTGAGTTCGGTTCCTGATTCGACATCCCAAAGGCGGATCGTCTTGTCGAGACTGGCCGACAGCGCCCGCCGACCGTCACGGGACAGCGCCACACTCCAGACGAAGTGGTTATGCCCCGGAAAACTGAGAACTTCCTTGCCGTCATTGGCGTTCCAGAAGCGCACTTTGCGATCGTCGCCGCCGGATAAGATGAAATGGCCGTCGCCTGAAAAGACCACGCTGCGGACATAATCGTCGTGGCCTTGCAGACGCCTCGACTCGCGTGCCGACGTCAGGTCCCAGATTCGAATCGACTTGTCGAAGCCGCCTGAAGCCACGTGGCGGCCATCCGGTGCGAATGCGACGGTCCACACGCGGCCATTGTTGCCCTCGAGGCGGCGCTGCTCCTTGCCAGACTTCGCGTCCCAGATCCTGACGCTGGCATCGGCGCCGCCGCTCACGATCTTCTTGCCGTCCGGTGAGAACGCGGCAGTGTAGACAGGCCCGAGGTGGCCTTCAAGGCGCCGGATCTCCGTCACGATGTCGCCGACGCGATATTCGGCCGGGAGGCTGTCCATGATGATTTTGAGGCGTTCTTCGATTCCCGGCACGTCGGCGAGCGGCGCACCGGCCAATGCCTGCTGATACCACGAATACGCACGAAGCAAGGCGTGAACGCGCATGACGTCCTTGAAGTTCCCTGCAAGCTCTTGCCACATGGCCGCGAGTTCAGCCTGCTTCGCCGACGCCTTGGGTTCGGCGAGATCGCCGGCGGCGAGGGCCTTCAGCTTGGCGTCGGCGCCTTTCGACAAGAGCGGCAGACCGAGGTCCCAGTTGCCCTTCAAGAGGCCCTGGTACTTGCCCATCTCGGTGTTGGCTTCCGCATCGTCGGCGTTTTTCGCCAGGCGGTCCGCGAAGGGTTGCCAATGGGCAAAGTGTTTTTGCAGCGTGAGAACGTCCTCGTGGCGTTTGCGAATGGCGGAAACCAGGGCCACGTTGCGAAGCTTTTTGGCGGCGTTTTCCGCGGTGCGCGTCAACTCCAGGCTGCTCGGAAAATCGTCGATGGCGAGGGAATCTTCCAAGAGCAGCAAGGCGCTATCGACGACTGTTTGGTAAGCATCAGCCGACGCGGCGGCATTGCTGGCGATGGCAAGAGCCTTGATCTTCATCGCGAAAACGTCGCGCACCGGCATTGTGTAATGGATGGCCAGCTCTTCAATCGCTTGAAGCGCGGCCGGTCCATCGCCGGCTTGCGACGCCAAGGCCAGGGCTTTTTGCAAAAGGACGTAGCGCCCGGCCGGGTCATCGTTGGTGTCGCGCGCTTCCTGAAGAAACGTCAGCGCGAGGGCGCCTCGGGTCCGCGGATCCTTTTGTGCCTTATTCAACTCGTCCTTGTAAAGTTCTCCAATAAGGGCCTCGGCCTTGGCGACCGCATCCTTGGAAGGTATGCCCGCTTTCTTGCCGGCCTGTCCCGGCGCCGGAAGCGCGCCGATTACCACGGCCAACAGTCCGTATGCGATGACGACAATGACTCGAAAAGATCGCGGCATAAAACCCTCCTGCCAAGTATATTATCAACCGCTGCCGTCACCGCAAAATTGCGCGGACGCGAGAACGAATGAAATATCAACCCTCCACGGAACTTGCGAGCACGCCGGCAATGAGCACATCCGCGGTCGTGATCGATGGCGTCACCAAGCGTTTCGGCAGCCTCGTGGCCGTCAATCAACTTAGACTGACGGTTCCAACCGGGACCATTTACGGCTTCATCGGCCCCAACGGCTCAGGTAAGACCACGACTTTACGGATGATCATGCGCATCCTCCATCCCGATGAAGGGAACATCGCCGTCCTGGGCGAGCAGCGTTACGGGGCGGCCAACGACCGCGTCGCTTATTTGCCCGAAGAGCGCGGCTTGTACAAGATGATGAAGGTGCGCGACATTCTCGCTTTCTATGCCGCTCTGAAAGGCCGACGCGACTCCGGGCCCTTGATCAAAAGCTGGCTTGAGCGCTTGGGATTAGGGGACTGGGCCGGCAAGAAGGTGCAGACGCTCTCCAAGGGGATGGCGCAAAAAGTCCAATTCATTGCCACGGTCATTGCCGAGCCGGAATTGGTGCTGCTCGACGAGCCTTTCAGCGGCCTCGATCCCATCAACATGGAGGTGCTTCGGGAAGCGATCGTCGACCTGCGCAAGAACGGGACCACGGTCATCTTCTCGACGCACGACATGGCCGTCGCCGAGAAGATGTGCGACTTCCTGTTCATGATCTTCAAAGGCTCGAAGGTGCTCGACGGCACTCTAGGTTCGATTCAACAAGCTTATGGATTGGATACGGTCAAAATTCGCGGCGAAGGCCTGAGTGACGTTGACCGAATTCCGGGCGTAGGCAAGGTGACAGATTTCGGCCAATACCAAGAATTGCGCCTGGCGCCGCGAACGGACACCCAGCAGCTTCTTCAGCAGTTGCTAAGCCGCGGCCGGGTGACGCATTTTGAGGTTGCCCACCCGACGCTGCAGGAGATCTTCATCCGGATTGCGGGAGCGCCCGAAACCTGAAATCGTGTGGCACGCCCACGCCGGCGCACGCCATCGCAGGATCCCGCGCGAGTCGAGGCGTGGGCGTGAGGCGCTTGCAAGGGCCGCACGCCCACGCCTTCTCAACAAGGGCCACGGTCCTGCATACTCTGGCGTGGGCGTGGCACACGATTGACCGCGTGAGGGTAAACGAACATGCGCAAAATGTGGGTGATCGCCAATCGCGAGTATCAAGCCGCGGTCCGCACCAAGGCTTTCATCATCGGCCTGTTGATCATGCCGATCTTGATGGGCGGCAGCGTCGTGCTGCAGATTCTGTTCAAGGACGTAGTCGATACCAAGGACAAGAAGTTCGTGCTGGTGGATCGCGTGGGCTACTCAACGATCGCGGATGTATGGAAAATCGGCTTTGACGCCCATAACGCGAAAGAAACCGTCAACGAAGAAGGGAAACAAATCGGTCCCAGATTTGTGCTGGAGACGCTGGCGCCAACGGATCGTGATACGCAGAATTTCGAGCTCTCGGAGAAAGTTCGCTCCGGTGAAATCGTCGGTTTTGTCGAGATACTTGGTCCGGACGCGTACTCACCGCGAAATGACGAGGAAAAGCGCCGGCCGGCGCGACCACAGATCGTAATTCACTATTACACAAATCGCCCAACGTATCAGGGTTTCGTAAAAGTCGCAGACCTGATTGCCACCGATTACTTGCATGCGAAGCTGGCAAAAGCGCACGGCCTCAAGGCGGAGGAGATGCGAACCCTGGCTCAGCCGGTCGTTACGGAAACAAAAGGCCTTTTTAAGAAAGACGCGGACGGCAAAATCGTCGAAGGAAGCGAAGGCGGCCAAATCGCCTCCGTGATGACGCCGATGACGCTCATGCTTCTCATGTTCATGATCGTGCTCATGAGCGCCACGCCGCTGATGCAAGGCGTCGTCGAGGAAAAGATGCAGCGCATCGCCGAGGTGCTGCTCGGATCCGTTCAGCCGTTTCCGCTCATGTTGGGCAAGCTCGTCGGCATGACCGGAGTATCGTTGACCATCTCCGCGGTCTATCTCGGCGGCGCTTATTGGGCGGCCAATCATTATGGATTCGCCGAAAACATTTCGCTTGATCTAATCGTCTGGTTCCTGGTTTTCCAAGCGCTGGCGGCTTTGATGTTCGGCTCGTTGTTCATCGCTATCGGCGCCGCTTGCACGGAGATGCGCGAAACGCAGAATCTGATGTGGCCGGTGATGCTCTTGGCGACGTTTCCGATGTTTCTCCTGACGAGCGTGCTGCGTGAGCCGAACGGTCCCATCGTCCGCGGCATGTCGTTCTTTCCGTTCTTCACGCCGTCGCTCATGATCGCCCGCATGGCGACGCCTCCGGGTCTGCCCTGGTGGGAACCGGCGCTGGGGATCATCGGCGTGCTCGCCACTACGGTGTTCTGCGTCTACGCCGCCGGCCGCATCTTCCGCGTCGGTCTGTTGCTGCAAGGCAAAGGCGCCAAACTCGGCGAGATTCTGCGCTGGGTGGTGAAAGGATAAAACCAGTTTTTTGTTGTTGCAGCGCTCGCAGGGTGTTACCATCCACCCAAATTTGCAAGCGTCGGGATCGAGCGTGACGATTCGGCGCTTGCAAGCCCGCCATTTCTCATGAAGAAGTTCATGAGCAACGCATCCTATCCGCCGCCTGCCCCACCGCCGGGACCGCAACCGAGCGCCGGGCTCTCGATCGCTTCGCTTGTCCTGGGCATCGTTTCGCTCGTCTTATTCTGTATTTGGTGGATCAGTGGTCCGTGTGCGATTCTCGCGATCGTACTCGGCGCAGTCGGCCGCAGTAAGGGCGGCAAAGGAATGGCCACGGCAGGCATGGTTTGCGGGATCGCTGCGATCGGTCTAGCCATTCTCGTCGTCGCCGGTTTCCTTGCGTTTTTCAACGTCTTACAAGAGCAAGTCAAGAACCTGCCGAAGAACTGAGCGCGGCCGGAGGCGTCCGTGGCCCGCGGTCGCCTCTTGTCCAATGCCGTTCTTCCCGTGCGGGCGATCACGTCGCAACGTTTCTGTCGACTTCTTTTGTTTTCCCCAGATCTTCGAATAAAATCGATTCCAGCTTTGTCCGCCGAGTTCCCCACTTAAGGAACGATTATGTACGTTCCCGCACTCTTCGCCCCGCCTCCGTCCAGCTATGCGTCACGCCGGCAGTTCTTGTCGCGCGTCGGCGGCGGCTTCGGCATGTTGGCTCTCGCTGGGCTGCTTGATCGAGAGGCCCTCCGCGCTCAAGACTGGGCCGCGCCGAGTGCCGCCAATCCGCTGGCGTCGCGCCGGGGACACTTCGGCGGCAAGGCGAAATCCGTTATCTGGCTGTTTATCAATGGCGGCCCGAGCCACGTCGACACCTGGGATTACAAGCCGGAGTTGGAACGCCGCCACGGCCAGGAGCTGGCCGGCTTCGATCGCAACACCGGCTTCTTCCGCGACCAGGTCGGCCCGATCATGCGTTCGCCGTTTCGCTTCGCGCGCCATGGCCAATCGGGGGCGTGGGTCTCCGAGATCTTTCCGAACATGGCCCGGCACGTCGACAAGATGGCCTTCATCCATTCGTGTTGGACCGATTCCAACAACCATTCGCCGGCATTGATGAAGATCAATACCGGCATGACGCGCATGGGGTTTCCGTGCGTCGGCAGTTGGGTGACCTATGGCCTGGGAACCGAGAGTCAGAACCTGCCCGCTTTCGTTGTGATGTACGACACGCTGGGCCGCGGCTTGCCCAAAGGCTACGCACAGAACTGGGGCGCGGGTTTTTTGCCGAGCATTTATCAGGGTACAGCCCTCAAGCCGCAAGGCGCGCCCATCGACAATCTCTACCGCCCCGCCGGCATGACAGACCGCCAGCAGCGAAACCAACTCGACCTCCTTCAACGCCTCAACCGCCAGCGCACCGCATCACCCCGTCACCCTTTCACCCCGTCACCCCATCAGTCCGCAAGCGAAACCGACTCCGAACTCACCGCCCGCATCGAATCGTTTGAGCTGGCCTATCGCATGCAGATGGCCGCCCCCGAAGCGCTGGACATTCAGAGCGAGACCGCGCAGACGCAGCGTCTTTACGGCATCGACAATCCGCGCTGCCAGCATTTCGCCAAGCAGTGCTTGATGGCGCGCCGATTGGTCGAGCGCGGCGTCCGTTTCGTGCAAATTTACTCCGGCGGCGAAGAGAACGAACGCAGCTGGGACGGTCACATGAATATTCGCGAGAATCACACCGGGTTCGCGGCCGAGACCGACATCCCCATCGCCGGCTTATTGACCGACCTGGAAAACCGTGGACTCATGGATGATACGCTCGTGATTTGGGGCGGCGAGTTCGGCCGGCTGCCACTGGTGCAGCGCGGCGGCACGGGCCGCGATCACAATCCGCACGCCTTCACAGTCTGGCTGGCCGGCGCCGGCGTCCAAGGCGGCGTGCACCACGGCGCCACCGACGAGATCGGCCACCGCGCCGTCGAAGACCGCGTCAGCGTTCATGACTTGCACGCCACGATTCTGCATCTCTTGGGCCTCGATCACCTAAGGCTCACCTATCGCTTCAGCGGCCGCGACTTTCGGCTTACCGATGTGCATGGCGAAGTGGTGCGGACAATTCTAGGTTAGCCCCTAACCAAGCGTAATCCTGTCGTCCGTTCAAGAATTCTTCAAAAAAATTCGAAATCCCTTGGCTTTTCCGCGTCTTTGAAGTGTAGTCGCTTTCAAGGACACGAACAAGAAA
>JACPZP010000094.1 GCA_016195405.1 Planctomycetota bacterium
CGGCGAGTCCGGCGTCGCGGATCATTTCCTTCTGTTCCAACGCTGTGTTGACGGCGGTCTCTAAGACTTCGCGGCGAATGCCAGTGAGCTTGGCGGCGCGTTCGAGGACCTGCGTCTCCGTCGCCGCGCAGTGGCCTTCGTCGGCAAACTGCGTCAGGGCATAACGAAGGGCGGCCCCGGCGCGCGCCGGCGCGTGGGCGTCGATGCCTAACTTCCGCGCTAACTCGTCGGCCGTCTGAAAGCCGATGCCCCAGATGTCGTCGGCCAAGGCGTAAGGATTGGCCCGCACCTTGGCCACCGCCTGATCGCCGTAGGTCTTGTAGATGCGCACCGCCCGGCCGGCACTGATGCCGTGCGACTGCAAGAATAGCATGATGTCGCGGACGGCCTTTTGCTGCTGCCAGCTCTGGCGGATTTTCTGGATGCGGTGCGGCCCGATGCCCTTCACTTCCTTCAAAAACGTCGGACTCTCGTCGATGATGTCGAGCGTCTTTTCGCCGAAGACCGCGACGATGCGATGGGCGTATTGCGGCCCGATCCCCTTGACGAGGCCGGACCCCAGATATTTCTCGATGCCTTCAATGGAGCTTGGGGCCGCGGTCCGGATGGAATCCGCCTTGAACTGCCGGCCATGCTCGGGATCTTCATGCCAAGCGCCGGTGGCATCGAGATACTCGCCGGCGATCGCCCGCGCGACTTGCCCGACCACGGTCACCGGATGGCGCTCGCCTTTGACCAGGGCGCGCAGCACGACAAAGCCGTTGTCCGGATTATGAAAGGTAACCCGTTCGATAGTGCCGGCGATGGCTTCGCTCATCCGGGATATTGTAGGCGTGCCCCATGGCGAACGTTGGCAAGCACTCGATTCACGTCACGCACACGCACGACGTGGTGAAACGAATTGCCGCCGGGGTCAAGGACGGGTCACAGCCTCACGCAGTTTGGCAGTTTGGCGGTGAGCTTGTCACGATAACCTACGAATGATTATAGACTTACGCGCAGACTTTTGTCACAGCCCCACAGCCTCAAACTCACATACCCCTCGTGCTCAGGAGGCGAAAAACATGCAATTTTACGGGATTTCATGGCAACGGAGCTTGACTTCTACGAACACCCGGCGGTTTTGGCGTACGAGATCTGAGAAGTGCTAAATCGCGCGCGATCGGGCACGCTGCGGACTCAACAAAGCTGCCGGGAGCCCTCGATATAAGCTATCCAACCTACCTAAAAGGGTCCTGACACCTTTTGATTTCTCTGGCTACTCGCGCACGCTAAGGCGCGTGGCCGTGCCGTGACCCTGCATGCTGGGATTGTAATACTCGTAGGCGCGCGGCGCGAACACGGCCACCTGGACGGGCATGACGGCGTCTAAGCTATAGTGCAGCTCCAGCGACTTGCCCGGCGGCAGCTCGCGCAGGTAGACGAGCAGGACTTGCGGACGCAATTCGTACTTGGCAACGACTCCATCTTGCACCAACTTCGCGATATCTTCGGCTTGCAAGTTGAATCCTGCCGGAATGGGCAGCTCCAACATCACCATCGGGGCGGTCTGTTTGGTGCGGTTGAGGACGGCGGCGGTGGCGCGGACCGTTTCGCCAACGCGGGTCTTTTCGCGGTCATAGCTCACCGCGATCCTGAATGGCTCCTCAGCACGGCTCTTGTCTTCGGCGAGATGATAGCGGAAAACGACCTGATAGCCGGCGCCGCCGCCGGTCGGTTCCGCGATAGACAGCTTTTGCGAGCCCGATTTCAACTGACTGGACAGATCGAGTTGCTTCACAACCTCGGCCTGGTCGGGCGGAATGACCAGCGGTTGCTTTTGACCGTTGTTGAGAGTCCACTCGACGCGACGTTCGCGTTCCTCGGCCTGCGCGTCCGTGCCGGCAAGAAGCGCTTTGAGGGCCAGCACGGTCGCTTGAGTGGAGTGCCATGTGCCCGAGGCGTCGCGCTCGCGCGCCAACCACGTCAGCGCCTGGCGGACGGTCGCGGGATCGTGGCCTGACTTCATGAGCGCCAAGGACGCGAGTGCCGTGGTCTCAACGTCGCCGGCGCGGCCGCTGCCGTAAAACGTGGTGCGCCGTCCCTCGGCTTGCTGCCACCAAGCCAGTTTGCCGTCGGGCGACGCTCTCTTGAGGGACAGAAGACGTTCGAGATACGGCCCGGCGTCGCGGCCGCTCGGGTCCATCGCCAAGAGCGCGCTCGAGACGAGGGCCAAGGCATGTGGACCGTCGATTGTCTGTGGCGCGTGGCCGAGCAAGAACCGGCGGGTAGCGTCCGCTTCGCCGGGCGAATGGGGTTGATTGAATACTGCCCAGGCGACGTAAGCCGTGGTGCTAATGCGCGCTTGCACATCGCTTTGCATCCCGCCCGCGGGCGCGCCTTGATGTGCGTGCGATTCCGGTGACCAGGAACCGTCGGCATTGCGTTGTTCGAATAGCCACTTGCGGGTCCGGGCGATCAAATTGGGATCGACGGCGTGGACTTTCGCCATGTCCTCGAATTCCATGAGGCCATACGCGGTGAGGACGCGGTTGGCGGGGGGATGGCCGAACCAGTCGAAGCCGCCGCCGCCGACCTCGAAGCCGACGAGGCGTTGATAGCCGAGGTGGATATACTGCCGGGCCATCGCTTCGACTTTGGGAAGGGACTTCTGGGTGCGGCGCAGATAGTCGAGTGCCAGGACGTTGGGATAGGTGCATGAGGAGGTCTGCTCGAAGCAGCCGTAGGGCAGCCGGAAGATGCCGTCGAGACCGTCGAGCACCTGGCTAAAGCGCGACGGATAAATCTTGAGGAAAAGCTGGGCACTTCCTTCGATGGCGTCGGCGGGGACGGCAAGCGGAACATCGATCCCCTGCTGTAGAGTTCCGTTCCATACCGTCTCCACGCGTCGGCCGCCGGGCAGGACATCGATGCGCCTCTTGAGGGCATCGGCTACGCCGGAGCCAGTGGCGGTCACTTGCAATTCATGCGTGCCGACTTTCTTGGCCCGCAGCGGAAAATGAATCGAGCGCACCTCGTTCGGTTGCAGTTGGAGTGACTGCTTGTTCGGGGCAGCAACGCCGGCGAGAAACTCGAACCAAGGCGCTTCGGCAACTTCGATCTCGACTTGCTGCGGCCGATCGAGATAGTTGTAGACCACCACGGGAACGGCGATCTCATCGCTGCGCGTCAGGGCCACCGGCAAGTTAACGTCCACAAAGAACGGCTGGAAAACCTTGATGCTCTCCTGGCTGGACCCGAGTCGGCCGTCGGCGGTAACTGCGCTGGCCGTCAGCCGCCAAGTGGTGATGGAATCGGCGAGCGGGATTTCCAAGCGAGCGCGGCCCTGGTCATCGGTGATTAACTCGGGCCGCCAGAGAAGCGTTTCGGGGAACCAGTCGCGGACGCGGGGCGGCGCTGATTCCTGAGAGCCGCTGGTGGATGTGATTGCCGGAAAGCGCTTATGCGAGTCATGATAGTTGTGCAATGCAAGCCCCATTTGCTTCAGATTATTTGAGGCTTCAGTACGGGCGGCTGCCTCGCGGACTTTCTGTGTCGCCGGGGTCAATAGGCCAAAACATACCGCGAGTATCCCCAATAGCACCAACAGTTCGACAAGGGTAAAATCTCCTCCCCCCAACGCTTTCGAAACGTGGTAGAGAACGAAAACGACGACCACGAGGCCGGCGAAGACGGCGACGACCACCCAAATCCACTTCAGAACACTGGAAAGAGCTCTCTTGGCCGCTTCGACCTGCTTGACGTTCTCCGGATAAGTAGCGGCAAAGAGGCTGTCCTTTGCTGTGGACTGCCCGCGGATTAGGGCGCGTAGCTCCGGCTGAATTGACACAGATTCCAACATCTCCTCGAGCCTGGGACTATCCAGAACATCGAAAACTTGCCTATTGTTTTCGACGAACGGCAGGAGCGCTTGTATGAGGGCCTCGCGACTTGTCTTCTTCAGAACGGCAGTGCGAGCGAAGAGAGCTTGCTCTAGCTCCCGCTGTTCTCCTTCGTTTCCGGCTGCGACCCATGAAGGCGACCAGGGATAGAGCTGGTAAATCGGCCGCATTAGTTCGGGTTCAACGGTGTAGTGGCTTTGCTCTTTGCCGGCTGCCTGCGGGAGGACGGCAAACACCGCCTCGTCAACGGCCGCAAGGCTCAGCGCGCCCGGCGTGGGCTGGCCATTCTGGTCCTTAAGCTGGAACTGAACGTTCGCCACGCCGCCGGGGCGATATTCGGGGCGGTCTGCCGTGGCGGCGATGCTGAGCTGGCCAGGAAGGTGGATGTAGAGCGTTCGCGTCTTGCGCGCCGGCCCAAACTGCCCTTCAAATCGATAGGCACTGAGCTGCACCGTGCCGAAGAGTTCCGGCGGCAAGTCGAATTTGCATTCCCCACGACCTTTTGTGAGCGGAATGACCTGAGTCGAAAGTGTTTGGCCATCCTTGAGAAGATCGACAAAGACCGGCTCCGTGCCGCCGCCGTGCACGATCAGATGCACGGTGTCGCCGCCGGAATAGACGGCCTTGTCGGCGCGAAGCAAGAAGTCATTGGATGCCTCTCCAGGCCGGAATTTCACCTGCCGCCGCGCCACCAGTCCCTGTGAATCCATGGCTCGCACTGTCCATTCGACTTCCTGCGTCGATGGAGTGAAATCGAAGGTGGCGACGCCCAAGTCGCTCGCTTCGAGCTCCTTATCGAAGCCGGACACGACGATGCGCGCTTTGACCGGCTGGCCGTCCGCGCTGTGAACATAGAGATAGATGCGGTTTGGCACGTTCGCCACCAGCGCGCCCGCTTCCGGGATGACTTCGATCACAAGCGGTTGTGAAGTAACCAGAATCGGAATCTTGCGGATTTCCTTTTGGCCGGCATTGTCGGTTATTGTGGCGACTAGATCGAGGGAGACGTCCTTCCCATCCTTGCCGAATACCGTGTCGGACAGACCGGCAAACTCGAATGGCGTTTCGCCGCTGTCATTCGTCCGCACCTTGAGTGCCTCGCGCAACTTCTCATCTCGACGCAATTCCAGCTCGACATTCCCATCGGCGACGGGCTTGCCGAAGAAATAGGCTGCCTGCACGGTTCCCTTGACACGCTGGCCGGTCTGGTAGAAGGGCTTGTCCGCTATGAGGTTGATCTTAAACTTCGGGAGCACATAGCGCTTGACCTCGACCAACAACTCGCCGTTCGTGTCGCCAAGCTGACACTGAACTTTGTAGCGGCCTTCCACGATCTCTTGCGCGAGCGGGCAATCAACCGCCGTAATGCCAAATTTGCTCGTCACTTCCTTCTGCTTGAACAGAATGTTGCCTTTGGGATCGGCGACACTGAAGATTGCCTCTTGTCCGGCGACGGGTTTGAGATCGAGGCTGCGCAGGGCCAACGCACGCACGTGGATCGTCTGGCCGGGCTGATAGACGGGCCGGTCGCTGGTCACCATCAGCTTCCACGAACGTCTGAGAGTGATGGGCTTCTCGACGGTTTGCGTTGTGCCGCCGGGGCGAGCCGTGACACGCAGAACGTACTCGCCGTCGCTCCACTCCGGCAGACGAAAGCGAGGCTGGCCCGTGCCCTGGGCGTCCGTGGTGAACGACGCGAGCTGAAGCCATTTCTCCGCGTTGGGTTGGCCCAGTTCGATGGCAACGGGTACATCCGCGAGGGGCGTGCCATTCCTGGGCTCGACGACCGAGACACGCAGCGAGCCCACCGTGCCCGCCTGAAGCGACGTTTGACCAACGATGCGCAGATCGTACGGCGCGGGCGCCAGAGTCCAATAGCGCACGTGAAGGCTTGTGATTACAAGGATCGCGGCCGCAGCGCTGACTAGAGCGACCCGGCGAAACCAGCGTCGGCGTAGTGCCTGCTTTGCATCTTCGCGCTCGATTGCCTTCAAGGTCGCCTGCACCAAACCGGCGGAAGCCTCGCTGGCCGACACGGCCTTGAGTGCCGTAAAGCGTCTCTCGGCTTCCTCCAGGGCCGCTTTGCAAATCTTGCACTGCTCGCAGTGCCGCTCCAGATACTCGTTTTCCGCCGCCGTGAGGACGTCGTGCCAATAGCAGTCGACTTCCTCAAGCACATGATCGAATCGCTCGGCCATGATCTTCTCCATTCTTTGCAACCACGAATCACACGGATTGCACGGATAGACAAAGCGGATGGGCTTGGAGGACTACTCGTTTTCTTCTCTTTTCCGTTCTTATCCGTGTTATCCGTGAAATCCGTGGTTCGTTTTCGAGCTTCACTCGCGAGTGGCGAGGCGAGGTTCCAGGCGGCGGCGCAAGGCACACAGGGCGTGGTGCATGTAGGAGCGCACGGTTGCCTCCTCGGTTTCCAGAACCTGGGCGATGTCGGCGTAGGGCATTTGTTGCCAGACGCGCAGAACCACGACGGCCCGTTGCTGAGGAGGCAATAAGGCGACGGCGCTTGCGACTAAGACGGCCGTTTCCGTGGCGATGGCGGTATCCACGGGAGACGGGTCGGCGTCGACCGCCAGCGAGACGGTCTCATGCTCGAGCGGCAGCGCGATCGGAGGCGCCCGGCGAAACGCCGCCCGGCACTGGTTCAAAGCGATCGCATAGAGCCAGGGTTTGAAGGGGCGCCGCGGCTCGTACTGCCGGCGATTGCGCCAGACGGCGAGAAAGACTTCTTGGAACAGCTCCTCGCCGCGATGGTGATCGCCCGTCATGCGGCGAATGAAGGTGAGCAGGGCCGTGGCGTAGCGGCGGACCAGGGGCTCGAGCGCCGCGCGCTTTCCGCGGGCGACTTCCGCCATCAACGCCTCATCGCGGCTTGGCTCGTCCATCGGCAGCCCCCATCACGCGGACCTTCGTGCGCCGCCACATTCTATATGCGCAATGGGAGCGTGCCGTTGCAAAGGAATTCGATTCGTGTCACGCACACGCACGACGTGGTGAAACGAATTGCCGCTGGTGAAAAGCATCACACGTGGGCACTTTCTCAAACCGTTCTTTGGTTATGGACGGTTTCGGATTTCACGCGTAGAACGGGCGTTGAGGATCAATCGTTGAAGATCAATTTCCATAACTTCTTTGAGCCCTGTAGCTTAATGGATTGCATTGCGCCTGTTCGCGATATACACCCCCCCATGAACTGTCCACCCGTCCCCCGATGCATGGGCTTCGCTTTACCCTTTCGCCATAAGAGGACATCGCAATGCGAAAAGCCGCTCTGTTCGGGTGCGTGTTTCTCCTCACCGTGCCGGTCGCCGCACATCAATCCTGGTGGCACGGCCGGATCCAGGCTCCCGTATCGGGCGGCAAGCAACCCGCTGAATCCGCCGGACAGGCGAAGGTCGTCAAGGAGCGCATTGCCGGCGACTACCGGCACCCGGACGAAAAACTTCTGCGGATAACCGGGAAGGTCAAGGTGATCGATGCCTCCGTCTTGTCGTTCGACGATGGGACGCAAGTGGACGTATCGGGGATGACCGACGCGCCGGCGCTGGAGCAGAAGGCGCTGATCGCTGACAGGTTTTACCCGTGCGGCAAGGACGCGGCACAATTCCTCGAGAAGTTGATCGGCGGCCGGCTGGTGACGTTTTACGCCTTCGGCGACGGCGGCGATCGGGACCCGAAGAGGCTGCGCGGCCGGTGCTTCGTAGGGGAGACGGATCTCGGATCGGAACTGGTGCGGAATGGGTGGGCGCTGTCACACCACTCAGCGATGACCCCGTATGAGATCATCGCCCGAGAGAGCAAGCGCGGGCTGTGGCGAGGTCCATTCATCATCCCTGAGCGTTGGCGCAAGGGGGAGCGGTTGCCGGGCGAGTAGCGCCCGAAGACAGGATGGCTCGTGCGGCGCCGCGCAAGACTCAAGCAACCCTAACCCATCCTGTCATTCGGCAATTCCGACGGTTACAATTGTTTCCATGCTCGAACAACAAGGCCCGAATCTCGAAGCGTTGAGCGACCTCTGCACTCCTTGGTGCATCCACGTGGCTGCGACGTTGCGGATCGCCGACCACATCGCCGCCGGCAGGGACCGGATCAGCGACCTTGCCGCCGCGGCAGGCTGTGATTCCTATGCCCTTCACCGGGTGCTCACGCAGCTTGTGGGCAAGGGTGTGTTCGAGCAGCCGACGCCCGGCCGGTTCACTCTGAACCAAGCCGCGCGCGGGTTGCTCGACCCAGCGCAACGGATCGGGCTTGACCTCGAAGGCATCGGCGGCCGCATGGCGCATGCGTGGGGCACCCTTCTCAGCTACGTCCGGACCGGCGCACCGGCGTACCGCGAGCTGTTCGGTTTGCCGTTCTGGGACGACCTGGCCGCCCATCCGGACCTCGGCGCGAGCTTCGACGCCCTCATTGGGCCGACTGGACACGGCGCTCCCGAGGCGGACTTTCAGATCACCGGTGGCTGGGATTCGGTGCGGAGCGTCGTCGATGTCGGCGGGGGCACCGGCGCGATGCTGGCGGAACTCCTTCGCAAGCGGCCTCTCATCCGCGGAACGCTGGTCGATCTCCCGCGAACCGTGGCGCTCGCGGGTGAGACGTTCCAAGCTGCCGGCGTGGCCGACCGCGTCACGACGGTCGGGCAGAGCTTCTTCGACCCGCTGCCGCCAGGCGCGGACCTCTATCTGCTGCGGGGAATCCTGAACGACTGGCCCGATCGTGAAGCGACGGCAATCTTGAGGTGCTGTGCGGAGGCGGCGCGCCCGGCCGGTCGAGTTGTGGTCCTCAAAGGGATCGGTCCGGACGAGGCGCCCAGAGCCCTGGCGATTGAAATGGTGCTGGCGGGGGGCAAGCATCGCACCGTAGCCGAGTTCCGGAAGCTCGGGCAAGACGCTGGGCTGGAGGTGTTGGCCGCCGAGCGTCAACCTTCGGGATATTTTGTCGTCGAGTGTCATCCGACTTGAACTTCCGCGAGTAATCGGGTGTCGTTAGACTGATGAGTAAGGAGCAATCCCATGAATCCGACCAAGACCGCCGCCGACATCCCCGAAGAGGTCAAAGCCCAATTGGAAGAAACCCTCGATGATCTCGTGAGGGGCATCCGTCGTCCCGACAAGATGAAAGCAGCCTGCGAACGTATGGACCGGATGCGCGAGGAAAATCGAAAGCTCTTCGGCCAGCAGAACATCGCCGTCGAACTTATCCGCGAAACTCGCGACCACCCATGAAGTACGCTCTCGACAGCAGCGTGGCGCTGAAGTGGGTTCTTCCGGAAGCCGACTCCGGCAAGGCAATCCGTCTGCGTGATGACTACAGCAACGGCCTTCACGAGCTTCTCGCGCCGGACATCTTTCCGTCGGAAATCGCCAACGGCCTTGCCTCTGCCGAACGCCAGAGGAGGATTCGAACCGGTGAGTCTGCAATCTTTTTGAACGACGTTCTCAGTGCGGCCCCGGCGCTGCATCAAGCGGTTCGTGCCACTCTCTGAGCGCCGTTCTTCATGATCAGCCCGTTCTGAGCCCCGGGGAAAGCCGCGCACAAGCAAGCGGCAGCACTGGCTCAGCGAGCAGGCGCTTTTGGGAACGCATGCTGCGCGAATCGCATCTGGCGCCTCGAAGTTTTTTTCGCGCGCCGGTGTCCGAACGGTTGCAGCTTGTTCGTTGTATTCACATAGGGCGGGGGACAGGCTTCCGCCCACGTATGCGAAACCGTTCGAAAAAGCGTCAGGCACCGTTGTGCGCAGCACCCTACTTCGAACCATCTGGAGTACCATCATGGCGAAGTTTTTGTTCATCTATCGAGAATCCACGGAGAGCCGCGCCAAGCCGTCTCCTGAGGAAATGCAGGCTTTGCAGGCGGCCTGGTACACATGGATGCAAAAGTTCAGCTCGGCGATCGTGCCCGGAGGCGACGGATTGAAGCACACCGGCCGAGTCGTGAAGGCTGGACTCGTGACCGACGGCCCCTATGTCGAGGCCAAGGAAATCGTTGTCAGCTTCACGATCATCCAGGCCGACGACTACGACGCAGCCGTGGCCATCGCCCGCGAGTGTCCCCCCGGGCACACGATCGAGATCCGCGAATTTGCCGGCTACGCATGAGCGAACCGCGAGCGGCTCCATGCACGTAGCTGAGAGGGGCGCGCAACGCGATTCACCTTCGCGTGCAGACATTCAACAACTACGATTAAGGGCACGTAGATAGATAGAGGATGCAAGCCGCAGAAAGGTCTCCCATGGCATACTGGCTGTTCAAAGAGGAGCCCGAGCACTATTCGCTTGAGCATCTTTTCCGCGACAAGCGTACTGTGTGGGACGGCGTCGAGAACAACCTCGCACTGAAGCACCTGAGGTCCGTGAATAAGGGAGACCGTGTGCTCTATTATCACACCGGTAAAGAAAAGGCTGTTGTCGGTGTGATGGAAGTGGTCAAAGGCCCGTATCCTGATCCCACGCGCGACGATGCTCGGTTAGTTGTCGTCGACGTAAAGCCGGTCGGTCGCTTGGACCGCCCCGTGTCGCTGGCCGAGATCAAGGCGAATCCAAAGCTAACGGATTTTGCATTGGTACGCAACTCCCGACTCTCCGTCATGCCTGTCACAGTCGAGCAGTGGGCGGAGATTGAGCGGTTATCGAAACAGGGCTCGTAAGGTGACCGCATGGCCAGGGAAAAGAAGCCACGTGGGTCCGATGCCAAGTTGGCACGGCTTCTTGCCATGCGCAACCAGCCGGCCACTCCGGAAACCACGCCCGAACTGCGCCGCTATCTCGCGGATGCTTCCAGCCTTATTGTGGCGGAGGCGGCCAGGATCATCAAGGATCACGCAGTTCCCGAACAGATCGGCGACCTCGTGGCCGCGTTCCATCGTTTGATGATTAATCCGGAAGAGAGCGACAAGCAGTGCCGGGCCAAGATCGAGATCGTGGATGCCCTGAACCGGCTCGAATATGCCGAACCCGATGTGTTCCTGCGCGGCCTGATCCACCGTCAAGACCCCCGCTTCGGCGAGTCAGGCCAGGACGCGGCCGGGGCGCTGCGGGCGTTTTGCGCTTTCGGCCTGGCCAGAATCGGTCATCCCGGCGTCGTTCTGCTGCTGACCGAGTTGCTGCTCGACAGCGACGACACGACCCGGGCGGGAGCGGCTCGCGCTCTCGGCTTCAGCGGATCGCTCGCCGCCGTTCCCCTGCTGCGTTACAAGGTGCGAACCGGCGATCGGCTGACCGACGTCATCGGCGAGTGTTTTGCTTCGCTCTTGACCCTCTCATTCGAGGAATCGTTGCCGTTCGTGGCCCATTATCTGCGGGGCCAGGCGAGCGCGCTGCAAGCGACCGCCGTGTTCGCCATGGCCGAGACGCGCCGGCCGGAAGCTTTCGCCTTCCTGAGCGATTACTGGTCTGTGGCGCCGGCGGACCTGCGCGAATCGCTGTTGGTCGCGCTGGCCATGTTCCGTCTGCCGGCTGCGAATGACTTCCTCATCAGCCTGATTGCCGGCAAGGACGAGAGCGCCCGCGCTGCCCTGTCGGCGCTGGCCATTCACCGGAACAATCCGAAGATCACCGCCAGCATCGCCATCGCGGTGGAGGCCAACGGTGAGGAGTCGGTGCGGGAGTGGTTCAGGAAGAAGTTCCCGGCGGAACCAGAGGAGAAGGAAAAGAATAGGGGACGCAACTCGATTCAAGTGGAATAAAATATCCGGTTGGGCGACCGGGCGGCGTTCGCGCCGAGTGACTCGCGCGCGATTCAACGAAATAGGTTACTTTGCAGGTGTCCTTGGAAGGAGGGTTCACCGAATGGCCAAGTTAAACTACTCCGCACTCATGTCCCTCGATGGATACATCGAGGGTCCGGACGGCAAATTCGACTGGGCTGCGCCGGACGAGGAGGTCCACCAGTTCGTCAACGACCTCGAACGCGGGGTGGGCACCCATCTCTATGGGCGCCGGATGTATGAGACGTTAGCGGTTTGGGAGACCGACCCCAGCTTTGCCGCTGAGTCGCCTGTCACGCGGGACTATGCCCAGATCTGGCAAGCCGCCGACAAGATCGTGTATTCCCGAACGCTGCAGGCGGCCACCACAGCCAGAACGCGAATCGAGCGCGACTTCGATCCGGAAGCGGTCCGGCGCCTGAAGGCCACGAACGGCGCCGATATCGCTATAGGGGGCCCCGATCTTGCCGCCCACGCGTTCCGAGCCGGGCTGGTCGATGAGTGCCACCTGCTCCTGGCGCCCATCGCGGTGGGCAGTGGCAAACCGTCTTTTCCCAAGGACGTCCGCGTCGAGCTCGAACTCCTGGAGGAACGCCGGTTTGGCGACGGCATGATCTACCTCCGTTACCGAACTCGGTGTTGAGCAGACATCAAGGTCGGCAATCGCGTCTTCATTGGCGGCGAGGAGGTGGAATTATGAAACTCGTGGACAAGAAGAAAGCGACGGCGACTCTCGCCGCCTATGCGGAGCAACTTGCCAGCGGCCCCGTAGTGCTCACCGAACGCGGCAAGCCGGTGGCGGCTCTGGTGGCGCTCGAAAACGTTGACCTGGAAACCGTTTTGCTCAGCACCAATCCGCGTTTCATGGAACTCATTGAACGATCGCGCCGCCGGGTGCGGGCCGAAGGCGGCAGCAGTGCGGAGATGCGGCGGCGACTCGAAAAGCGGAAACCAAAAGGGCGTGTGACGCAGTGACGCTTGTCTGCCGACGCCTTCGGTTCTTCGGCATCCAATGATTCACGAAGTATGCCAAGCTGGCTTTCTTCCGCGGCACGTCGCTGCGTCCTCTCCCCCTCGGCGAGTCTAATAGTCGCGATCCTATTCATGGCTGACTAGGGATGGTTGGTCGCCTGCCGCAAGTCCGTGTGCTCAAACGCTGATGCCATGCGGTCGATTTCAGTTCCCCGGATGCCGAGGCGTTGGGCCTCGTTGCGCCACGAAGCGACAGCTTGGCCTACTTCGTTCGCAATGAGACGAGCCGCCTTGTCGTCGATTCCGAAATACTCGGCGACCTGGAAGGCAAGTTCGAGCGATGCGGTCTGATCGTGATCATCCAACGCCAGGCTCAAGACGCGTGGCCGAATATCGGTAGGCGTCGGGTTGAGGTCATAGGCCGGTGCCAGCCGCCAGCCCGCAGGGCCTTCCCATAGTAGACCGTGATTGCGCAAATGATCATCGACGTTGGAAATCAAAATCGAAAACACGACTCTGCGCCACAGTTCGACCAAATCCTCACTGGGCGCCGCGCTGCATTGGCGGAGGGCGTCGGCAATTTCCAAATAGCTGTGTGACTCGTTATCGCTTGCTCCAAGCAAGCTCATTGTGGACAAGAAGGGAATACGGCGAGTGCCCAGCCGATCGAAACGGCTCAGCAATAACACCGACCGGTCCGCAACGGTTTCTAATTTCCCTTTTGACGCATTGATGCCGGCGGAGGAAGCCAAGCGTAATGCTAGCGCTTCCCAGGCGGGTTGATTGGTTTCATCGCCTGGGTGCGGAAACTTGGCAATTAGCAAGCAATGATCATGATCGCGCACCGACGCTTTCGGACGCGCTCCGCCCAAAGATGAACCAGGCGCAAGCAGCAGTCGCAGATCATCATCGTCATCTTCATCGGCGGCGATGCGTTTGGCGGCGGCGAGCAAAGCTGGCAGTTCAACAAGCGGCGGCACCCGCGAGCCGGCGCCGGTGATTGCTAGGAATGGTCCGCCGAGTTGTTCGGCAAATCGCAACGCACCTTGGCGAGTTTCGTCGTTGACGCCGAGCAGGCAATCGATTTCGTTTAGAGGGCGCGGGTGGCGGTTCTCCGCTTTCGCACGTTGCCGCTCCGCGCGGCGCATCAGCATGCGGCCCCAACGATCCGGTGCGGAATCGCCGAACGCGCCGAACATCGCTTGGCCGGTATGGGTATGGTGCGATAGGTCGTGCAAGATCAGAGCGGGCTCCAAGGCAAATCGTGACGGATGGCTGAGCCAGGAAGCATCGTAGGTGAATGTGGCGCTTTCGCGGTTCTTGCGAAAGCGTGCGTAGAGCGTTCCGACCAGCACAGGCTCGCCATCCAGCTCGACATAGACATAGGCGGTGCGATCGCTCATGGCTTCGTTTCTCGCTTACGTCGCGGTAGATAGATTTTCTGCGGTAGGCGGTCTTCTTCCAGACCCAAGCCGATGTCATCGGCGCGGACGTCCGCGAGATCGGCCAGGTGCTTTTCGAGTCCCAGGATGAACAGTACAGTAGCGTAGATACCGAGTGACACCTGAGGAGCGCCTTTTTCGACGCGGGCCAGCGTGGCCCGGCTGATCATGGCGCGCTTGGCCATGAGCGTGGTGGGGATGCGGCGACGCCGGCGCGCGTCAGCGATATCCTCGCCCAATTTTTTTAAGGCGCGTTTGACCGGAAGCGGCAATGATGGAAAGGCCTTTGATCGCATTTATCGTCTCATATATAAGTCAGTAAACGTCAATACTGTATCATTTATTATACATTAATGCAAGCCGGCTTAACCGGACGTATGTACGAAAAACCGCGTTTGCGGCCGCTTTCTTCCGCGGCACGTCACTGCGTCCTGTCCCCTCCGGCGAGTCCAAGTAAAAGGATGTGCGCTACCTCGACATCCACGAGGACGAAGCTCGACGAAGCTCAATTCGCCGATTGGGTGAAGCAAGCCAGCCAATTGCTCGGCGAACGAATGTGAGCCGCCAGCCAGTTGCCTCAATGGGGGCAAACCTGTCAACAGTGAACCTCGAGTCGATATCGTGATGCCCAGCCTCGACAAGACGCCATCCTTGCAGTGATTACTGCGGACTTACCAACAGCCACAAAACCCGTCTGAAGTTTCGCTCCTAAACCCTTTCGCGCCTTGATTTCAAGCGTTTGTTCAGTACACTGCAGGAGTCGATAAGGAGGCGGTAATCATGCCTCGAGAGATCGAGTTGCTGACCGAGATTCGCGACCTGCTGCAGGTGATGGCCGAACCGGAGCTTGCGAAACGTGACGCAAAGATGAGGGTGGCCTTGCGTGACGTTGTTGGCAGTAGCAACAAGAAAGCCAAGGCAGTGCTTTTGATGGACGGCACGCGATCCCAAGCCGGGATCGTCAAGGAATCAGGAATGGATCAAGGGAACCTTAGCAGGCTGATGAAAGCACTCGCTGTCGCGCGTCTGATATCGGCGGACGAGAAGCACCCGAAACTCCTGGTGAAGGTTCCGTCCAGTTTTTTTGACGGGGGTGACACAGATGAATGATGAGAATGCCCGGCTCCTCCTGGAGGAGTTACATCAAATGCGGAAGCTCCTCGAACTGCTGGCCGAACCCGCGATCGCTCAGCGCGATGCGAAGCTCCGTGACGAGTTGCGGAAGATCGTCGGCTCCAGCACGAAGAAACAGCGGTCCGTATTGCTGATGGACGGAAGCCGTAGGCAGACGCAGATCATCGCGCAGACGTCTGTGAACAAAGACGTTTTGAGCGCGATGGTCGGAAAAATGGAAAGCGCAGGGCTGCTTGCGGACGGAAAGATGAAGTGGACCCCAAAAACTGGACCACGGGAATGGATAGAAAAACGACCGGTGGAGAGCCGGCGAAATTTGGCCGTGGGCCAGGAGGTCAGGGATGGCTCGGAAGCGCAAGCACAGCGCGTAGTTCATTGCCAAGGTCGCGGTAGCGGCGGTCAAGGAGGTAC
>JACPZP010000092.1 GCA_016195405.1 Planctomycetota bacterium
CAAGGTTGGTTAGCACGAGTTCACCGACTTGGCCCGGAGGCGACGCGACTCCTGAAGCCGGATCGACGATCTCCGCGATGAAATCAGCTTCTAATATATGCAGACCCGCCGGGTTTTCCGGGCATTCAATGGCTGCGGGGCCGATCTCCGTCATGCCATAGTGATCGAAAACGCGGGCGTTCCAAGCTAGTTCGATGCGAGCGCGGGTGGCGGGAATGCTGCCGCCGGGCTCGCCGGCGACGATGATCTTTTCCAGTGCGAAGCCGCGCGCGGCGTTTTCTTGGGCGACTCGCGCCAGGTGCAGGGCGTAGGTCGGCGTGCACAACAACACCGTCGCCTGATTTTCGATCAGCATGCGTAGGCGCGCCAGGCTGCTCAAGCCTCCGGCGGGGATGCACAAGCAACCGAGACGGCTCGCGGCTTCAAATGCCGTCCAGAATCCCAGGAAGGGGCCGAACGAGAACGCGAAGAACAAGCGATCGCGCGCGCCGACGCCGGCGATCTCGAACATCTGCGTCCAATTGTCGAGCATCCAGTTCCAGCTCTCGGGAGTGTCGATCCAGCGCAGTGGACTACCATGAGTGCCGGAGGTTTGGTGCAGCCGCGAGTATCGTTCGCGCGGAAAGGTCAGCGCCGTGCCGTAGGGCGGATGTTTCTCCTGATCGGCGCTCAGCTCGGCCTTGGTCGTGAACGAGACGCGAGCAAGATCGCTGGGTTCGCGAATGTCGCTACGCTTAAGCCCGGCCTCAACAAACTTTCGAGCGACAAACGGGTTGGCGGGCAAAATGGCATCCAGCATAGCGGAAAGCCGATCACGCTGGACTTGCGCCAGCTCCGACCGGGATCGACAGGCCGCCTCGGGTTGCATTGCAAACTATCCCGCATGCCGTTTCGCGCTCGCGCGTCCTTTTGCAGCGATTTGGCTTTTGCAGAGATGCTGCGAGCGCGAAACGTAAACGTTGACGTCACTTCTTCAAATCGTAGCAAAAGATGAACTCGTTGTCGCGCAGGTAAAGACGGCCATCGGCGATCACCGGGTGCGTCCAGACTTTGCTTTGCCTGCTTGTCGGCCGCGTCTGCGGATAGGTCGATTTCTCCGGGATCGTGAATTTGCTGATTTCCTTAAACTCCTTGTAGTCGGCCTCAACCAGCCCAACCTCGCCGTCGTCGGTGTAAAGATACAACATGCCGTCGGCCGCAGTGATTGAGCCGCTCACGCATTCAAAGGCGTTTTTCTCATTCCAAACCACTTCGCCTGATTTTTTCATTTCCTGGCAAACCCAGCCGAGCCCTTCCGAATGTCCATAGAGGTAGCCGTCGATCAGCACGACGCCGCCATGGGTGTTCTTGACCGTCTTTTGGATTTTCTTCGAGAACAGGTCCTTGACGGTAAAATCCTTGGCGATCTCAAAAAGGTGACACCCGCCGCCATAGCCTGTGGTCACGTAGACCAGATTGTCCTTGACGATCGGCGTCGGCGCGGCGGCGTAGCTATGTCCTTTGAAAATCGGCATCGACCAAAGCAGTTCGCCGTCCTTCGCGCGGATGCCGTTGGCGAAGCCGCCGACCGTGTCATCGACGTAGCTAAGCTGGACGTATTGAGGGACGCCGTGGATGTCGGCCGGCATGATGGAGGAATATGGCGCTTTGTGCTTCAGTTCTTGGCTCTGCCAGACGAGGTTGCCGTTGGATTTATCCAGCGCCGCCATGGTTCCCTTTTCGCCGCCGGGAGTGCAAACAAGCACGTTGCCGTCGACCAAAGGTGATTCGCTGTAGCCCCATTCGGACATCATTTCGCCGTCGAAATCCTTGATGAGATTCTTCCGCCATATTTCCTTGCCCTTGTCACGGATGTCCACGCAAACGAGATCGCCCTGTCCGCCCAGTGCGTAAAGACGCTTGCCGTCGATCGTGGGCGTGCCGCGCGGGCCGTCGCCCCAGACATTGCCTTTGAAGGTGAAAATTGGCCCGATCTTGGCGGTCCATAGCTCTTTGCCTCCTTTGTCGAGAGCGATGATCACTTCGTCCTTGTCGTCGCGCGTGCCGAGCGTGTATAGGTTGCCGCCGACGATGGCGAAGCTGGAAAAACCGAGGCCGGCGTTCTTGTACGTCCACAGCAGCTTGGGTCCCTCCTTAGACCACGATTTCAGAAGGCCGGTTTCCTTGGAGACGCCGCTGCGATCCGGACCGCGCCATTGGGGCCAATCGTAAGCGACCGTCCGCGTGCCTAGGGCAAGTGTTAGAAGCAACGCGACAAGACGGGTTTTCATGCAGGCCTCAAGATAAGTCGAATGCGAGCTGGGCAAGAAGCGGCTTAGCGGGGTGAGGGCAGGTTGGCTTCGTTCATGTTACAGGGCCCGAGGCGGGACGCCAAGCCAGGCGACCCGTCAGAGGCGCGCCAGTCAGAGCCGCGCCCGTCAGGAAGCGGTCAGCGTCGCGCTTCCTCACGGGCGCGGCTCTGAAAGTGACTCGAGATGCTGCACCTTCTCAGGGGCCACCTTCTCCACTTTGCCGTTCGCAGTTAGCAATGTCACCGCGTTCAGCGTCACGTCGATCAAGCGGCCACGGTGCGTCTCATGCGCCGTCGATGCTCCCACCTGCTTGCCGAGCAGGCCGAGCCGCCATTTCCACATGGCCTCAAGAGTTGCCGCATCACCCTGGATTAGACGATCATATTCGTCATCCAATTCTTGAAGAAGCCTTTTGGCGGTGGGCTCAATTTCGAGGGCCAATCCGGAAATGCTGGAAAGCGATGCGCCTTCCGGAAGACCGGCGTCGATGAAGAATTGGTCCGGCTGGGCAACGTTCAGTCCAATCCCGACGACCGTCGCCAGAGGCGACTCCGGCAATCCACTTGGGCGTTGCTCGATAAGGATGCCGCACACCTTCTTGCCGTGAATCAAGACATCATTGGGCCATTTGATCTTCGCTTGAAGATTGCAGATGTGCAGGATCGTCTCGCACACGGATACCGCGGCCCATGCCGTCAACAGGGAAGGGCGGCGCAGACATGGCGGAGGAAACAGAAGAATGGAAAGCAGAACGCTGCTTCCGGGCGGCGCTTGCCACTTTCGGCCATGCTGACCCCGACCGGCGGTTTGCTCGCGGGCCAAAACTGCCAGGCCGTGATTGGCGGGGTCATTCGCCAGGCTGAGGGCGAACGTGTTGGTGCTCCCCACACTCGGGAAGATCAGCGTCCGCCGGCCCAGATGGCGGTTCGGCAGGTTCCATTCCTCGATTGGTCTCTCCATCATGCTCGGTCGTTGAAGGGAAAAGAGGTTGTACGGGCGTTGCGCGCTTACTTGGGAAAATACGATCCAGCCAATAGCCCGCCCATGCAAGTTCGATCATGCTGAAAAGCCAGAGCCAGTAGCCGATTCTGGGTACGCCGTGGTTGGGAACAAACGCGAGGAGGCAACCGAGCGCGCCGAACGTCGCTAGCTCGGCGAAATCACGCGCCAAACGAAACTTTTTGCGCCAGAGGGCAAACAGACTCAGGCACACCCAGACGTTGGTGCACCATGGAATCAACAAAACGACCGAGACCAATACTATTGCCCACCATGGGAGCAACAGAGTGTCTCGCCAGAGCAAGAAGGGCGTGAGGAAACAATCAACGCCTGTGGTCGGAGATCGCTGTGGGCCTACCGGCAAAAAAAACGATGTGACATAAGCAATGAGGCTGAGAACGGAGAATAAACGAACCAACGTCTTTTTGTTCGCTTCCATAGCACGACCCGCGCGTCTTACTTAATCGTATAACGACTCCGAAGTTCGTAGGGGCACAACTGGCGATGTCCAACGGTTTGCACAATCGTGTAGCTCTGATCACCGGCGCCGGTGCCGGCATTGGTCAGGCGGCCGCCATAGCACTTGCAAGCGCCGGGGCTGCGGTTGGCATTCATTATCACTCCACCGAAGCCGGCGCACGGCAAACTCTACGGGAAATCGAAGCGTTCGGCGGCCGCGCATATCTCCTTCCCGCCGATCTGACTGTGGAAGCAGAGGCCAATGCCGTCGTCGATTCGCTGGTTCAGCACGCCAGCCGGCTCGACATACTTGTCAACAACGCCGGCTCGCCCGTACGGATGGTGCGCCTCGAAGAATGCCCGACCGATCTCTGGCGGCGGGCTTTCGATGTCAACGTCACGTCCGCTTTCTGGGTGACCCGGCGGGCGATTCCGCATCTTCGCGAATCGGGCCACGGCAGCATCATCAACAACCTGACCATGTCCATTCAAACCGGCGGCTCCGGCGGCGCGGGACCGTATGCGGCCGCAAAAGGCGCCCTGCAGGTGATGACCCGCACTTTGGCGCGCGAGCTGGCCCCGCAGGTTCGCGTCAACGCCGTCATGCCCGGCGTCATCGAGACGCGCCATCACGAAACCTACAGCACTCCCGCGAAAATGGACGACTACCGCAAGCAAACGCCGCTAGGCCGCAATGGCCGGGCCGAGGAGGTCGCCGAGGTCGTGGTTTTCCTCGCAAGCGATGCGGCCAAGTTCATGACCGGGGCGCTTTTGGACGTCAACGGCGGCAGGTTTTTACGTTAGGGGATTGCCGCGCGCCTTCCGGTGTGGTCCAATGGATGTAACAGCACATCTCTAGCCCGTGAGGAGGAACGCCATGGGATGCGACATGGTTGTGGCGCTAGGACCAGCCACCGTCAACGGGCAAGTTCTCTTCGGCATGAATCGATATGCCCACCACGGCGAGAAAATTCATTTGCGCCGCTTGGAGGGCCGCATCCATGCGCCGGGCGAAACCGTGACCGGCGAAGCCGTGACCGGCGGAAGTTGGTCGATCCCCGAGGCCCGTCAGACTCTCACCGTTCTCGGTTGCCAGCCCACCGGCGCCTGGGGATTCACCTGCGGATTGAACGAGAGCCACGTCGCCGTCGGCGTGGCCTCGTGGAAGAGCAAGCTGCCCGCGGCGGCGGCCGGGCTGTCAGGCATCGAAGACGCTTCCGCGACAAACGGGGCCATTTTTCTAATCGCCGATGGGCGGGAAGCTTTGCTCGTCGAGGCGGCGGGCACGCACTGGGGCATGCTCGACGCCCACCAAGTTCGCGCGGTCAGCGATGTGGCCCTGATTCGCCAGGATTGGCAGCGGCTGGCGCCGGGGCTGGGTGAGCTGGCCATCTCCCGCGGTTGGTGGCCAGACGGCGGCAGCAAGCTCGATTTCGCCGGCAGCCTCAGCCGCTATGACCCCTCGCAAGCGTGGGCGCTCAAGCGCTGGGGCCGGGCAACGCTACTCTTGGAGCAGCAGAACGGCCACATCGACTACGAGGTCTTGCGCCGGCTTTTGGCTGAGCACTACGAATCAGCCGCGCCCTATACCCCGGCGATGCGCGGCAAGAGGCCGGGTCTGGTGACCTTTTTGGCGGCGCTGTCGCCTGAAGCGAATGCCCTACCCGTGGCTTGGTGCGGAGTGGGGACCGCCGCGAAATCACTCTATTTTCCGGTCCTCATTGACGGCGAGTTGCCGGAGATCCTGCGCGCACACAATGGCCCTGGCCTGGCCCCATTGCCCGCGATCGATAACTCGGAGTCCTTGCAGGCACGCTGGGACGGCGCCATTGAGGATTTTGTGGCCACGGCGCGCCGCCAACGGCACGGGCACGAACCGTTGCACCGCCAGGCGACTCAGCTCATGCACTTGCTGGCCGCCGGTTTGGTGCCGATGGACCAGTTGGCCGGGATGGTCCGCCAAGATACGCTCCGTGCCGCGGCCGACGAACTCGCTTTCGTGTCGGAATGAAAGTCGGAAAGCGCGCATGCCCTGGCGAATGCGACTTCCCTGGCGGCCATCATCCTCCCGACACGAACCCGGCTTGTCGTATCAGGTAACGTGCACGTGCGGCACGAAACTGACCGGCAAGCGTCAGGCGAGCCACCTGATTCTCTCCTGCCCGAAATGTGAAAGCCCTGTTTTCGTCTTCCCACGAAGTCCGTGGGGACAGCCAAGCTCGGGCGCGCTCGCCGCCCAGCCGACCAATGCCACGCCAGGTTCCTTCCACGCGCGTGACTGGCTCATGATGGTCGCCGCCGCCTTGGTCGCGCTTGGAGTGCTTGTCTTGGCCTACCGATGGTTCGTGTCGCCGTCGTCGCTGTTGGAACGAAAGGCCGATCGATCTGCAAAGGAACTGAGTCCGCGCGAGGCCTTGCTGGCTCGGCATGCGCGAGCGGAAAAGCTGCTGGCCGACGGCAGCTTTCGACTTGCCATCGAGGAGTTAAGTGCCGGCGGCGAGAAAGTGGATTTGACGCCGCTTTCTGGTTCCGAGCGCCCACAATGGGACCAGACTCAACGTCAAGCCGCTTTGCTCGCCGACTTGATCGCGGAGCCGCTCGAAGACGTCCTCATTCACGCCGCCGGCACGCGCGAGCTGGAATGGTTGGTCGAATTCGACAAGCGATACAAGGATAAGTCCGTCATTTTCGATGCGGAAATCCAGCGCGGACCCAAGGGCGGTTGGCAAATCCGCTATCCCCTGATGGCCGGCCGCGATCGGGCACGATTGGCGATGGACAACTTGGCTGTCCTCAAGCTCGTCCCCGGGCTCGGTCCAGAGCGGCTACTAATCGGCGCCCGCTTGGCGAGCATCCAGCTGGAACCGCCCGGCCCGACTTGGGTGGTGCGCTTCCAGGGCGAAAGCGGCGTCCTGCTCACGAATCCCGGCGCGGCTCGTCTTTTCTCGCCCGCCGACGACAAGGAACTTGTAAAAACGCTCCAGCGCATGGCAAGTTGGCTGGATTGATCCTGCGCCCAAAGAATTCGTTGCGTCGCCACCCCCCCACACACCCCTGGCGACGCAATTCAAAGGAACAGAATTAACTTAACTTATCAGGAAACAAAGACTTACAGAACGTACCGAACCGATTCGTCGGGGGGGGTGGCCGCAAGAGGTCTCCTGGCACAACACTCCTGCCTTGTTACTACTAGAGAATCGGTCTTCTGAATCGTGTCCGAATCGGAACTTTGGAGCCGGTTGTGGGTTAAATAGGACACCGAATTCATCGGCTTGGTCCACTTTAAGGAGCAATCATGTTGTGCAGATTCGCTTGTGCCGTGTTCATTCTCGGGTTAGGTCTCGGCCTAGCCGCCGGTGAAGAACTCAAGGGCAAGATCGTCAAGCTCGACGACAAAAAGCTCTCTTTCCAAACCTTCAGCAAGGAAACGAAGAAATTCGACGAAGCGAAGGATTACGAGATTTCGAAGGACGTGAAAGTCTCCAAGGTGGAAAAGAAGAAAACCAAGCTCGACGTGCCCGAAGGCCTGAAAGCCGAAGCGTTCACCAAGATTGGCAGTGAAGGCATCCAAGCGAGCATCGTCGTCAACGACGGCAAGGTTTCCGAGATCGTCCTGGGCGGCAAGAAAAAGAAGAAGAATGAATAGCCGCCAATTGTGGAATCTTCTTGCTGTCGCTTTCGTTATCCGTTAGAGTTGCTTTGACAACCCGCCTGCACTCTGTTCGCCCTCCCGCCTCGGAATTCCCTCCACACGGAGGATCAGAACGATGTCCCGCCGCTCGCGGCTTCGAATCACGCTGTCGCTGATTGCGCTCTTCCTCACCGCCGCCACTTCGCATGCCGGCGTCGATCTCCCCGGCGGCAAGCACCTCGACAAGGTCGACTTCGAACGCCACATCATGGGACTCTTTGGCCGCATGGGCTGCAACTCCGGCTCCTGCCACGGTTCCTTCCAAGGCAAGGGCGGCTTTCGGCTCTCGCTCTTCGGCTACGAACCGTCTAAGGATTACATCAGCGTCACGCGCGACAATCTCGGCCGGCGCGTCAACCCGGTCGATCCCGAGCGCAGCCTGCTCCTCCTCAAAGCCAGCGGGCAAGTCGAGCACGGAGGCGGCATGCGCTTTTCGAGAGATTCCTGGCAATATCGCGTCTTCCTCGATTGGATCAAGAACGGCGCCCTTTGGCACGCAGGCACCGGCACCGTTAAGAAGATCACGCTCAGTCCGCCGGAATTGGCGTTCAAGAAGGCGGGGGAGAGCGGTCAAGTTCAAGTCTCCGCGACGTTTGCCGACGGCGTCGAAGCCGACATCACTCCGTTCGCCGATTTTCGCACCAATGATGACGCGGTCGCCGAGGTCTCCAATCAGGGCGTAGTCAAGAGCCTGCGCGCCGGCAGCACCGCTGTCATCGTCAGCTATCGCGGCAACGTTCTCCCCGTTCGCATCCTGGTGCCGATGGAGTTGCCTGCCGGCTTTGCGTATCCGAGCGTTCCCGAGAGCAACTTCATTGATCGCGAAGTGTTCGCCCGCCTGTGTCTCTTGAACATGGTCCCCTCCGACCTGTCGAGCGACGAGGAATTCCTGCGCCGCGTCTCCATCGACACCATTGCTCAACTTCCTTCGCCCGATGAAGTCCGTGCTTTCCTCGTGGACAAAAGCCCCGACAAGCGCGCCAAGAAGATCGACGAACTCCTGGCCCATCCGCTCCACGCCGCCCTGTGGGCCACGAAGCTCTGCGACATCACCGGCAACGACACGGCTTCGCTCGAGAACCCCGCACAAACCAAGGCCAAGCGCAGCCAAATGTGGCATGACTGGTTTCGAAAGCGCCTAGCCGAAAACTTGCCCTACGACGAGATCGTTCACGGCGTCCTGTGCGCCACTAGCCGCGAAGGCAAATCGCCGGAAGACTGGATCGAAGACGTCAAGAAGATCGATGCTGCCGCCGTCAAAGGCTTTGCCGGCGAATATGCCGACCGGGGCACGCTCGATCTCTACTGGCGTCGTCAGCAGAATCAGACCGTCGAGCAATGGGGTGAACGAACCGCGGCCGCGTTCATGGGCGTCCGCCTGGAATGCGCCCAGTGCCACAAGCATCCGTTCGACCGCTGGACGCAAGAAGAATACCGCTCTTACGCCAACATTTTTTCGAGCGTGACTTTAGGCGCGTCGCCGGACGCCAAAAAGCTGATTGATGCCGAGAACGTCGACCGCAAGAAAAACGCTCCGAAGAACAACAATCAGCTCGCCATCGTCAAGGAAGTATTTCTCGGCCCTCCCGCCAAGGGTCTGAAACATCCCGACACGGGACTCCCTCTCAATCCGAAGGCGCTCGGCGGTCCCGATATCCCCCACGAAAAGGGCAAGGACACGCGTGAGGCGCTCTTCCAATGGCTCCGCGGTCCCGACAATTCTTTCTTCGCCCGCAGCTTCGTCAATCGCATTTGGGGCCATTACCTGGCCGTCGGCCTCGTCCACCCGGTCGACGACTTCTCGCTCGCCAATCCCGCCTCCAACGACAAGCTTCTCGATGCACTGGCGAAGGCATTCGTCGACGAGAAGTTCGACATCCGCCACATGGAACGGCTCATTCTCAACAGCCGAACCTATCAGCTATCCTCGCGCACCAACGACACCAACAAGTTTGACAAGAACAACTACGCCCACAGCTACATCAGGCCGATGATGGCCGAAGCCGTGGTCGATGTCTTGAACAGCGCCTTGTCGGTCAGCGAAAAATGGGGCAACGACGTCAAGCAAGACAGTAAAGCCGGGGAGGTCGGCGCCAGCCAATTCCAGAATCCGGCGATGACCTACGCCTTCCGCATCTTCGGCCGGCCGCCGCGGACCACGGCCTGCGATTGCGAACGCGCCATGGAGCCCGCCTTGCCGCAAAAGCTCTACTTAATGACTGACCCCGGCCTTATCGGGAAACTCAACGCCCCCGAAGGCCGGCTGCAACAGCTTCTGAAAGCCAACAAGAGCGACGACGAAACGCTCGACGAATTGTTCCTCGCCACGCTGACACGCCTGCCGACGGCCAACGACCGCAAAACCTTCGCCGACTATCGCCGCACCGTCGCTGACCGCCGCGCCGCGTTCACCGATACGCTGTGGGCCTTAATCAACACGCGTGAGTTTATTCTCAATCACTGAGTCTTTTGGTAACATGAGTGACAAGGGAAAATGGGGCCCCGTAATGCCCATTCATCCCACGCGGCAGCAATAATCCCCAAGTAGGTCCTTGAAGGGGGACTTATGGGTTGGAATGATTCGAGAGTTTATCTTCTGGCGTCGGCTTGGACGCTAAAGTCCGAGCAGCACATTACTCCGGCTGGCCAGGAACTGATAATGCTGCACGGTGAACCCATCGCGAACGAGCCTGCCATCCATCTTTCCGACAATGAAGTATGCCGGTGGCTAGAAAAACAGGGCTTTCAGAAAGAAGCTCCAACTCCCAAGTACATTCGATTCCGAAAAGAAGATTTGGAAGTCGGCACCTCTAGCAAAATCGACGACCTCATTGGACTCCAGCTTACGATGCAACTCGCCAAGACGAGCTTCGCGCGCCGCAGGTGGAAGTGGTGGCAAGAAGCCGTCGATCTAATGTGTGACACCTGGAATCTGACTCCATTCGATCCGGAGCAACGTCGCAAAGTCCGCAAAGAGGATTTTCTGCGCCTATTAACGGAAACTCTTTCGTGGAAGGAATTCTCCACGAATTTCGGTTGGCCTGAATTGAGTTCCGCACAAGTTCCAGGCGTTACTTCGCCTCAACCTACGCCTCAGCCGCAATGAAGGGATCCATGCCATGACCAAGCGCTTTGCTTCCGATTGTGAAGGCTTCGCTCGCCGCGACTTCATCAAGCTCGGCGCCGCGGGCCTGTTCGGCCTGAGCTTGCCGCAGCTTCTTGAATTGGAGGCGCGGGCCCAGGACGCGCCCGGCGGTCGCCAAACCACCCGCCGGGCCAGCTCGGTCATCATGGTCTGGCTTTCCGGCGGACCCGCTACTATTGATATGTGGGATATCCGTCCCGACGCCCCCGACGGCATCCGCGGCGAATTCCGCCAGATGCAGACGCGGGCCGGCGGCGTCCAGATCTGCGAGCATTTGCCGCGTATGGCCCAGATCATGGACCGCTGCACCATCGTTCGCAGTCTCGCCCACACCATCCCTTCGCACGGCCCCGCCACCGTCTTCATGACCACGGGCAATAAGCCGACGCCGGCGCTCCAATATCCCGCGCTCGGCTCCTTGGCGACTCGGCTCCTTCCCGCCGCTCGCGGCGTGCCGCCCTACGTCAGCTTCAGCGAATTGCGCAACGGCGCCGCCGGTCAAGCCGGCTACCTCGGCACCGGCTTCAATCCGTTCATCGTCGAAGGCGCCGGCGCTCCCGCGGGCCGTGGCCAATTGGCGGCCAACCTGCGCGTCCGCGGCATCACCCTGCCCACGGGCTTCACGCTTCAACAGCTCGAAAATCGCGACCGCCTCCTGCAAGCCTTCGACCGCGGCTTCGAAGCAACCGATCGCCAGACCGACCTGGTCGACGGCCTGGACGCCTTCCACCGTCAGGCGCTGGAAATCCTCCGCTCCGACCGCACTCGCCACGCCTTCAACCTCGACGCCGAATCGGCCTCACTCCGTGCCCGCTACGGCAACAACCCGTTCGGCCAGGGCGCCTTGGCTTCACGCCGCTTGATCGAAGCCGGCGTCCGTTTCGTCACCATCAGCCTGGGCGGCTGGGACACACACGGACAGAACTTCACCGCCCTGCGCACGCGACTCTTGCCACAGCTTGATCAGACCCTGTCAGCCTTAATTTCCGACCTCGACGGCCGCGGCATGCTGGACGAAACCATCGTTTACTGCGCAGGCGAATTTGGCCGCACCCCGAGGATCAACCAGAACGCCGGCCGCGATCACTGGGCGCGATCGATGGCCGTGGTGCTGGCCGGCGGCGGCTTCCGCAAAGGATACGCCCATGGCACAACGGACAGCCAAGGCATGGCGCCGGCAACCGAGCCCTGCACTCCGGACGACATCGCCTCGACCATCTTCAGTAATCTGGGATTGGACCCGCATCACGAGCTGACGACGCCGACGGGTCGGCCGGTGCAGCTATTCCGCGAAGGGCGGGTGGTGCAGCGGTTGGTCGCTTAATTGAAAAATGACACGAACGAAGGAAGAGGACGGGTTTGGCCCGTCCTCTTCCTTTTGGACCCTCCGATACGCTGGCACGGATTGCTTGCATTGCACAGGGGGGTGAGCAGGCCTGCAAGTCATTTTCGGCTGTTTTTGACGTATGTGCCTGAGCCGCCGGGTGATGATTGATTGCAAGCGACGCTTGCAATTCAAAAAGTGTCAAGTCAGATACGCCGCGAGTCAGTCGTGCATCACACTGATATCGCTTGCATCGAGGATCGCTTCGTGGCTCATGGGAGATGTGGCCACGATCAAAGAAAAGTGAAACTCATGCATGGCGAGCTATCCCATCCAAAGATGGATTGTTCTTCCTCCATCTCGCAATGACAATTCATCCATGGCAGCGCCGAGAATCCTCGGCAAACGCCGCAACTTCAAATCGAGAGGATCTAAGCATGAGAAAGCTGGGAACGACTTTCGCCTTCGCGTGCCTTGTGTGCACTGGGGCAGCGCTTGGGACAGTCGCGATCGCTCAAGAACAGAAGAAGGCAGGCGAGGCCAAGGCGGATCGCTGGGAAGCATGGCGGCCGCTGGTGGGGACATGGGAAGGCTCAAGCGAAGGCAAGCCGGGCAAAGGAACGGTGAAGCTCGAGATCAGCTTTGTCATGAATGGCCGCTACTTGAAGCTCGCCGGCATCGCCGACTACAAGAACGACAAAGGCGGCGAGCACCACGAGGACATGGGCCTGGTCAGCTTCGATCGCGCTAGGTCCAAATTCGTCTTCCGGCAATTCCACACGTAAGGCTTCGTCAACCAATACACGCTGACGAGCGACCCGAAAGCCGACGGCAAAATCGAGCTGACCTCGGAGAGTAGTGAAAACGCGCCTCCCGGCTGGAAGGCGCGCGAGACATACAAGGTGAACGGCGACACGCTGGAACACACTTTCGAGCTAGCGCCGCCGGGCAAAGCGTTCGAACGCTATGCGGCGGCGACGCTGAAAAGGAAGGAGAAGTAAAGCCACGCTGGTTGGAATACGATCGTCCGCCGAGTGCAAGTCGTCTTTCTTATCCACATCGCCGACGGAGCCCGGCGGATTGGTCCGGTTCCCATTTGTTTCTGAAGCGCACGCTTGGTTGCAGCTATTCAGGTTCTGCAATGCCAAGGGGCGCGACGGAAAGAGGCTCGGTGCCGGCGTCATCGGGAATCACTTGAAGCGTGTAGCCGTCCCTTGCCGTCATTTCCGTGAACCGCCCCTTCCAATCGCCGCCTTCAAACAAGGTAATCCTTCCTTCTTTCGGTTCAGTGTTTTCTCTTAGGAAGGATATCTTTAAGCCGGTCACGGTGTTGACGTCATAGGTTCCTTGCACCTTCACGTTTCCATTCTCGTCCATCGGGATGGATGTTTCGGGCTCCGCGTCGACAGAAACAAAGGCGTTCTCACTTCGAAGCGGACGCACATAGGGTCCTGGGTCGCCCGGGCTGCCAAAGCCGGTGAAGGCCACCGTTCTTGAGTCGGAAGGGCCGCCTGAAACCGTCGAGAGGACATGTAAAGTGTAGGTTCCATTGACGATGTTGTTGAACTGCACGGTCCAAACTCCATTGGAGCAGCAAGTCTGCGTCCCCTCAATGTCGTCGAGAAAGCCACGTACACTTGGTACGCCTGCACACGTTCCCGATGCCGGAAAGCCGCCGTTGACCTTTGTCGTCTGCGCTGGGCTTGGATCAGGGGAAACGATGTGCAGAAATGCTCCGGAAGCCATAGTTGTCACCTCTCAGTCTAGGGGTTTGCCACAGCCTCAAGAATCACGTTCTTGAAGCGGGCCGTGGCGTGTTGCACGAACAATCCCAGCGCCTGACTTGGTTGATGGTTGACGCGGACGGCGCCGAGGAAACCAAGATCGTCGCCAATGCGCTTGGCCAGGGCGATTCGCTGGGTCAGGCGCTTATTGCTCTCGTCATTGAGACCGCGCCATGTGGAAGCCGCGTCAATGATTTGGCGGTCCCAGGATGCCTGGAATCGATCCGGAAAAAGTTCCACCGATAGCACCCGCCAGCGTGCTTCCCCAGGAAGCTGCGCAGCGAACTCGAGCTGTTTGGACTGGGCCAACCCGAAGGGACCGATGGCTCCCGGATCCCCGAGCAAAACGGACTGCGGCGCAACGCGGTTGTCGCCGGCGCCGAAACCGAACAGGACGAACAGGTGGGCCTCGCCCTTGAGAGTCGGCTGGCTTTCGTGGGCAAAATAAATGCCGGCTTTGCCTTGGCCTTCCGCACACTGAATGTCCGCCGTCAGCCGAAGCGGACAGATCGGGAGCGCCGGTATGAGTTCGAGGAAACTGATGTCGGCCCGGCATTCGAACTCGAAGATTCTTCCCTTCTTGCGCGTAAGCTTAACATCCGCTTGAGGACGTACCAAGCGAAACGCTTTGGGACCGCCCGATTCGCCGATGACCACGACAGGACGGCGGGCCGCTAGCTCATCGCCGATCCCATGGACGGCCTCCGTTTGATCCGGCAAAGGCTCGTCTGGCAGTTCGCGGTCTCGGTTCAGAAACAGCAGCAGCAAGGGAACAATCAGCACGAGCGAAAGCACGGCAGCCGCGAGCCAGCGTATGCGCCGTTTCTTCCTGTCAAGCCAAGCCTGCAAGCAATTCACCAGCGCTAAAGCCGATGGGTGCCGGTTCGTTGGCTCTTTCGCCAAGCACTTAAGAATAATCGCTTCCAGGCTCGTGCCGAGTCGCGGCCGCAGCGAACAGGGTGAGGCCGGCTTGGCTTCTCGAATCAAATCGGAGAGTTTCTTTTTCTCCGGCGCGTCGAATGGCCGCTTCCCGGTAAGCAATTCGTAAAGGATGACCCCAAGGGCCCAGACATCGGTGGCTGTGGAGATTTCTTCGTTCAGTCCGGCCATTTGCTCGGGGGACATGTACGGATAAGTGCCGAGGATGGTGCCGGGCTGTTCTGATACGGTGACCGCATTGAGGGACTTGGCCAGTCCGAAATCGCCGACGCGGGGCGAGCCGGTTCCATCGATGAAGATGTTGGCGGGTTTGAGATCGCGGTGCAGGATCTGTTGCTCGTGTGCGTAGTGAACCGCCCGGGCGATGGTGATTACGAGTCGAACTGCTTCTTCCGGCGAAGCGCTCGCATAGTACGCAATTTTTTGGCTGAGCGCTCCACCGGAGACAAAGTCCATCGTAAAGTAGTGCTGCCCCTGGAATTGGCCGAAATCGAAAACCGTGACGATGTTATCATGCCGCAGCTTGGCGACAGCGCGTGCTTCCCTCTGAAACCGTTCCACCTCGCTGGGATTGGCAAGCGCGCCCGAGCGAATCGTCTTCAGTGCAACAATGCGATCAAGACTTGGGTCGCGAGCCTGAAAGACCAAGCCCATGCCGCCGGCGACAGGCGGGCCCAGGATTTCATAACGGTCGAAGAGGGGAGGCTTCGAATCGCCCTGTGAGGGTGTTTTCTCGACCTTGTCCGTAAGGGCGCCGGAATCAACGCGGGTTTCACGCGCCAAAGGCGTGGTGATGTGCGCCCCGTCAGACGACGAGGCTTCCAGCTGATCTTCGTGCTGCGTCCGCGTCTCGGGATCGGGTAAGGACATCGCGGCACCTGGGCATTAGGCCGGCATGGGAGATTGCTGATTGTCGTGAGTTTCATGAGAAACGCAAGAGAAATCCAAAAATGAATCAGGGGAACTTCGACATATCAGAGCCTACTAAAAGACTCCTTTGATGGATTCATTCGGTAAGGAATTGGCACCATCCGAGCGCCTGAAAGTGGCTCTTGATGAAGGGCCATTGCACGCTATCATCCAATCTGAGATTGGCCGCTAAGTTGAAGTGCCGCGAAGGAGGATTCCGATGCCCCGACCCCAACCATCCGAACACGCTCCTTACTGGGAGCGCTACATCAAGCTGGTTCCCGAAGACGACATCGTCGCCGCCATGGAAGCGCAGCTCGCGGACACAATGCCGTTTTTGCGTTCCGTTCCCGAAAACCGAGCGCGGGAGCTGCACCCGCCATACACCTGGACCATCAAGGAAGTCGTCGGCCATCTTTGCGACTGTGAGCGCATCTTCGTATACCGGGCGCTGCGATTTGCCCGCAGCGACTCGACGCCGCTCGCCGGCTTCGAAGAGAACGACTACGTCGCGGCGGCGCCATTTAAGCGCATTTCGCTTAGCCGGCTTATAACTGAGTTTGAGTTATCCCGGCGGGCCCATCTGGCGTTCTTCGGGAATCTCGATGACGCCGCCTGGTCGAGATCCGGCCAGTCGAACAACAACGCGATGACCGTGCGTGCGGCTGCCTATGTCATCGTTGGCCATGTCCGGCATCATATGGCCATATTGCGGAACCGGTTTGCAGCGTGAAAACTCGTGAGTGGTGGAGTGGTGAGTGGTTTGGACCAATCACCAATCACCACTCACAACCTGCCACGATTCTCAAAATGCCGGCAACTTTGCGACGAACATCTCCTAGAATCACCTTGCGCGATGACGTACACGGGACGGGAGAACGTGATTCCATGGAGATTGCGTTTGCTTGCTCGACTTGCGGGGCCTACCTGGGCGCGCCGGATTACGCGGCGGGCCGGGAGGTGAAGTGTCCGCAATGCGGGGCGAGAATGCTGGCGCCCAATGGGAAGCCCGATCCCACCGTGGTTGACAAACCAACGGCGCTACGGGCCGAGCACGACGGCGCGCCCGAAGCGCGCCCGAGCGCCGCGGACGCGCCCACCAAGTTCTGCGTCGAGTGCGGCAAGAAGGTTCGCGTCCGCGCCGAGATCTGTCCGCACTGCGGCGTCCGCCAGCCGCTTGACATGCGCGCCGGCAATCCGGACGTGAAACAGTTTGCCGACAAGAGACTGATCGCAGGAATCTGCGGCATCCTTCTGGGCAGCTTGGGCGTGCACAAGTTCATTTTGGGACTAAGCAAGCCGGGGCTGACCATGCTGCTGGTCACGATTTGCACCGCCGGCGCCGGCTTGATGGTGATGTGGCCCATCGGCTTGGTCGAAGGGATCATTTACCTGACCAAGAACGACGCGGAGTTTTATCAACTCTACGCCGTGGATAAGAAGGGTTGGTTCTAGTGAAAGAATTAAGTGCTTGCTAGTCAAGATCTTAAGAAAATGCTTTCAGCGCTAGGCCGGATGGTTTCAGCGAAGTGCGGGATGGTATCTGTCCCAGCGCAGCGCTGAAACCATTTTCGCATCTCTTGTTCTGATATGCCTTTGCAGCCGAAAAATGGCTTCAGCGTCGGCTGAAGCCATTTTTGTTAATCCTGCTGACAAGTGCTAAGTCACAGCTTATTTTTCAGGTAGCCGCGTCTGCCAAAACGCAGGTTTCCCGAACTCTGGCGAGTGCGGCTACCCGACTTTTTAGGTGTGACGCAGCACTAGGCCGGTCAGCCAATAACGGCACTCGTGACTTTGCCCTTCGTGACGTTGACGCCGATGCGGTTGCGCTGGAAATTCTTCACCACCGGCATCGCGAAGCCGTCACGCGAGAGAACATGGAACTGAAACCGCTTCCCCTCGATCTGCTTTTTGGCCTCCTCCACGTTGAGCCCCTCCAGTGCTTTCAGTTCTTCTTCCGACATGGCTATCCTCCCCAGAGATCTGTATTCGATAAGGAGATTGTATTCATCGCACTCTACTTTTTCTTTGGTCCCTCCAGCGGGGTCACGCGGGCGCTGTTGTTGCCTTCGCCGCGCATTTCGTGACCGGTGACTAGAGACCGGTTATCCGGCGTGAACACGACGCAATAGGTGATGGTGCCTTTCTTGAGGTCGTGCTTAAAGACTTCCTTGCCGCTTTCAAGCTCGTAGACGCGCAGGCTTCCCCCATAGCCGGCGGTGGCGACGAACTTGCCGTCACGCGAGATCGCTAGGCCGAAGAGATCATCCGGCGCGGGGCCGATCTTCTTCACCTCCTTGCCTTCGGCGATGTTCCAGAAGCGCAGCCTTTTGTCGAAGCCGATGGCCAGCACCTGGTTGTTGTCGGGCGTGAAGATGACGCCGGTCACGCCTTCGGGCAGGTCGGGCAGGTCGAGGATTTTCTTCGGGTCTTCTTTCTTTTCTTCTTTCTTGTCCTTTTCGTCTTTCTTGGGCTCGTCCTTTTTATCCTTCTTCTTCTTGGGGTCGTCCTTTGCGGGCTCCTTGGGCGGGGTGCCGAACATCTTCAATTCCTTTTGGCCCTTGACGTCCCAGACCTTAACGGTGGTGTCGTTGCTGCCCGAGGCGAGAAGCTCGCCGTTGGGGCTGAAGGCGACCGAGTAGACCGATTCCTTGTGGCTGCCCAGATTCTTGATCTCCTTGCCTTCTGAGGGGTTCCACAGTCGCACAGATTTATCTGCGCTGCCGGAAGCGAGGATGGAGCTGTCCGGGCTAAAGGCGAGCGAATCGACGATGCCGGTGTGGCCCTTCAGCTCGCGCACGAACTTGCCGGTCTTGTCCAAAATCAGAATAGTATTGTCCTGGCCCGCGGTGGCGATCAGATTGCCGTCAGGGCCGAACACGACCGCGTAGACCGGCGCCGTGTGCCCCTTGAGCGTGGCGATTTCCTTGCCGCTTCCGAAGTCCCACAGCTTGATGGTGTTGTCGAAGCTGGCGGTGGCGAGCGTCTTGCCGTCGGGGCTGAAGGCGACGCCGAAGACCAAGCCGGTGTGGCCCTTGAACTCCGTTGGCGTTTGGGCGCGGGCGCGGCTTGAGCCGATCCCGATTACGACCAGTAGCGAGATAAGTATGGCACGCGGCATAACGTTTCCCCCTCATTGTGCAGGATTGGATGGTTTAGTCGCGAGCCAGCGGCGAGCGCGGGCTGGATCCCACGCGGGAAATCAGAAACTTTTGCGTGGGCCACGTCCGCGCTCGCCGTTGGCTCGCGGCTAAACATATGGGACTTTCTCGGCACTCGGCGCGAATCCGCGCCGCATGGTGTTTTCAGTGATGGCCCGCGGCAGCAGGAAGTGCAACAAGTAATCCGGGCCGCCTGCCTTGGAGCCAATACCGGACAGCTTAAAGCCGCCGAAGGGTTGCCGGCAGACCAAGGCGCCCGTGATCTTGCGGTTGATATACAGGTTGCCGACGCGAAACTCCCGCTTGACCCGCTTGATGTTCTCCGGGCTGCGTGAATAGAGGCCGCCGGTCAGGGCGTAGGCCGTTCCGTTGGCAACGCGCAGGGCCTCGTCCAGGTCCTTCACTTTCAGGACGGCCAACACCGGCCCGAAAATTTCCTCCTGGGCGATGACGGCGTCCGGCTTGACGTCGGCGAAGATGTGCGGGGCGACGTAAAAGCCCTCGTTGACCAGAAAGCCGATGTCGCCGGCGTAAGCGAGGCGGGCCTCTTGTTTCCCTTTTTCGATGTAGTCGTTGATGGTCTGGCGGGCGGCCGCGTCAATGACCGGACCGAGCCTGCAAGCGGGATCCTCCGCCGGGCCGATCTTCAAGCTCCGGGTCGCCTCGATGAGGCGCTCAAGGAAGACGTCGTGGAGCACTTCCAGGACAATAACCCGTGAGCACGCAGAGCACTTTTGTCCCTGATAGCCGAAGGCGCTCTGCACGACGCCGCTGACGGCCTCATCCAGGTCGGCGTCGTCGTCGATAATGACGGCGTTCTTGCCGCCCAGCTCGGCGATCAGCTTCTTGATGTGGGTCTGGCCGGGGGCGAGCTGGGCCAGCTGTTGGTTGAGCAACATGCCGACACCGAGCGAGCCGGTGAAGGCCACCAGCGCGGTTTCGGGGTGCTCCACCATCATGGGGCCGATTTCCCTCCCTTTGCCGGAAAGATAGTTGACGACGCCCGGCGGAAAACCGCTTTCCTGGAACACTTCCATCAGTTTGGCAGCGATGACCGCGGACGGCTCGGCCGGCTTCATGACGACGGTGTTGCCGGCGACCAACGCCGCCGTCGTCATGCCGCACAGAATCGCGAGCGGGAAATTCCACGGCGCGATGACAACGACCACGCCGCGCGGCTCATAGAGATAGACATTCTCCTCGCCGGGAAACACGTTGGCGTGCCGGCCTGCGAGACGGCGCATTTCGGCCGCATAGTAATCGCAGAAGTCGATGGCCTCGGCCACGTCTGCGTCGGCCTCGCGCCATTGCTTCCCGCATTCGTAGACTTCCCATGCCGACAACTCGAACTTTCGGCGGCGCATGACCTCGGCGGCTTTCACGAGATAATCCGCTCGTGAATCGGCATCGGTGTCGCGCCAATTGGGAAACGCTTCAACGGCGGCGTTGATGGCATCCTTGGCGTTGGCGACCGTCGCCTTGGCGCATTTGCCGACGACTTCGCGCACGTGCGACGGGTTGAGGGAATCAATCCAATCCGCGGTGGTCACGTTTCGGCCATTGATGACGAGCGGATACGACCTGCCAAGCTGCTTTTTGACTTCGCTAAGTGCCGCCTGCATGGACGTTCGCGACCGCTCGTCGCTGAAGTCGTTTAGCGGCTCATTGTGAAACAGGGCATTTGTCATGGGTCGTTGGCCATTGGTCGCGGGCTGGCCGTTGCCTTCGGCCAACGACAAATGATCGCGGCCGTTCGTAAATGACTGGTTGGAGGGATTCATGAGCAACTTCTCCTCGCTGGCGTGTTCGGTGAAGCTGGCCCGCAGGAAGGACTCGTTCGCGGTGTTCTCCAAGAGCCGGCGCACGAGATACGCCATCCCCGGCAAGAGTTGACCATAGGGCGTGTAGACACGCACCCGTCGCCCCAAGCCGACGAGGGCTTCCTTAAACGGATCGGCCATGCCATAGAGCATTTGGATTTCATAGCTATTGTCCGGGATGCCGAGCACTTGGGCCGCGGCCATCGCATAAGCCAAGCTGCGAATATTGTGGCTGCCGAACGCGGGCCGCAGCACTTCGCTGTTTTCGAGAAGAAACAGGCTGAGCCTTTCATAGTTCGCATCGGTTTCCCATTTACGTTCCCAGACCGGCACGGGCCAATTTTCCTGGGCGGCGATGACGGTCTCATAATCCCAGTAAGCGCCCTTGATGAGTCTCACCCACACCGGGGCGCCGCGGCGCCTCGCCCAATCTTCCAGCTCGTTCAGATCGCGCTCGCAACACTTCAAGTACGCTTGGATCGCGATGCCGACGTCCGGCCAATCGACGAACTCCGGCTCTTCCAGGATCTCCTTGAAGATTTGCAGCGTGACGTCCTTGAAGCTGTGCTGCTCCATGTCGATGTTGACGAACACGCCTTTGCGGCGGGCGGCGCGCAGGATGGGCCGCAGCCGATCGCGCACCGCCGCGCTGGTGCCGGCGGGATCGATCGGATCGAACTGGCTATAAAGAGACGAAAGTTTGATCGACACGTTAACGCGCGGCAACGGCCCTTGATGATCGCGGTCGATGAGATCGATGTTGGGCCAAGCGTTTACCTGCGGGCTGAGACCTTCCACCAGGTGCAAGTACACTTCCTGGCTTTTTTGGGCTTCGCTCTCGGTGATCGTGGCTTCGCCGAGAAGGTCGATGGTGAAAGCGAGCTTGCGGCGGCGCAACTGGGCAATGGTTGCCAACGCTTCGCCCAAATCGGAGCCGGCGATGAAGCGGCGGGCCAGGCGATTGGCGTTGTTGCGAGCGGCCCAGGCGAGCAAACGGGCCCCCACGCCTTGCCGCGGCATCCAGCGGACGCCGAAGCGGACAACACCCGGGAGAGATTCGTGGGCTTCTTCGAAATATTCGCGCAGGTGCCGGCTGACGGTCTGAGGCGAGTTCAAGAGCGGCAAAACGTCGATGAAGCGGAAGAGTTGCAGCTTGACCGCCTCGTCGCTCATGGTCCATTCCATGAGGCGTTCGTCGAGCCAGGAGGGCGTGAAGAACGTCGGCCCGCGGCGGTCGACGCGCGCGAACAACTCCGACCCGTAGGAGTGGGTCAGACGCTCCAATTCCGCGTCGGCGACTCGGCTCGCGAGCAAGTTCATTCACTCATTCTATGATCAAAATTCAAAGTAGCCGCAGGCTTTAGCCTGCGCAAAGCGCAGCCTGGTCGCAGCGTTGTCGCATCCTGATCGCAGCCTGAAGGCTGCGGCTACGGGATTCCAGAGTCTATTCTTGTCCAGGGCCGGCTGCTATCATGATCGAAACGGAACGGTGCTGCCGCGGTTTGGATTACCAGCGCTCATGTCGACGCCAGCTATAGGCAATTATCAGGTCATCGGCACGCTGGGCGAAGGCGCCCATAGCACCATTCTGCACATTCGCAGCTCCAACGACGGCAAACAGTACGCCCTCAAGGTCGTGCCCATCAACACGAAGAGCGATCAAAAGTACCTCGAGCAAGCGCAGCACGAATTCCGCGTGGCCCAAATGCTCTCCCATTCGAACTTGATCAAGGTCCACGCCCTGGAAACGCCGCGCGATTGGCTCTTTCGCATCCGCAAAGTCCATTTGCTGATCGAATACGTGAAGGGGCAGACGGTCGACTCGATCAAAGGGCTATCGGTTCCGCGGCTGGTGCAGGTCTTCGCCCATGTGGCTGCCGGCCTGAGCCACATGCATGCTCGCGGCGTATATCATGCGGACCTCAAACCGGGAAACATCCTGGTGAGCCGCACCGGCGACGTAAAGATCATCGATTTCGGCCTGGCATGGGTGAGAGGGCAAAACAAGGAACGCATCCAAGGCACGCCGGAATACATGGCGCCGGAGACGGCCCGCAAGTCCGTCGTCAACGAGCGCACCGACATCTATAACTTCGGCGCAACGATGTATCGCCTCACCACCTGGCGGTTGCCGCCTTTGGCGATAACTCAGAACGTGAGGCAACCCGTCGAGCCCGTCAACCAGTGCAATCCGCAAGCGCCCGAGGCGCTGTGCGAACTCATTCACCAGTGCCTGGAATTCACCGCGATAAGACGGCCCAAGACCATGAGCGAAGTGCAGAAGGCGCTCGAGGCTCTTGTGCAGATTCTCGTTCGTCGGCCGGAAGACCGACTCGAAGCCATGGAGTGGTGATTTCGTCTCGCGCAACGGCGCCAAGAAAATCTTGACGTTCCGCTCATCTCGGCTACGATAATGAACTCCTGAACACTAATATGCGGTTTTCACATTTCACTTTCTTCAAGGAGTTCTCCGATGAAAACGCGTCTGCTTCTCTCCGCTGCGATCGTGCTGTGCTTGCTCGCTTGGGGCGCCGTGCCCCGACTTGGCGCGGGCGACAAGAAGGACTTCAAGGACTTCATGGAAATGGGCAAGCCGGGGCAGGAGCACAAGATTCTGCAGTCGTTGACCGGGACCTTCGACACCAAAGTCAAATTCTGGATGGATCCGAAGGGCCAGCCCAACGAATCGACGGGCGTCATGAAAAGGCAGTTGATCATGGGCGGCCGCTTCCTGCAGGAGATGTACGAAGGCAAGATCAACGACATGAAGTTTTTTGGACTGGGCCTGCTCGGTTACGACACTCAGAAAAAGAAATACACGAGCGTCTGGGTGGACAGTATGAGCACGTCCATGATGAACACCACGGGAGCCTATGATGCGGACAAGAAGACGTTCACGTTCCTGAGCGAGGGAGACGATCCCTACAGCGGGATTAAGATGAAGAACCGCGACGTCCTGCGCATCGTCAGCGATACCGAGCAAATCATGGAGATGTTCCGCCAACCCAGCGACGGCAAGCAGCCGGAAGCGAGGAATATGGAAATCCGCTACACGCGCAAGGCGAAGATTAGCAGGGATTGACGGGCGCGCGAACCGCCGAGCGAGCTTCAGCGACGCAGCCAAGGGGATATGGTGTAATCTGCTGCATCGTTGAAGTTCGCTCGGCGGTTTCGCGCTTCGTTATTTCGGCTCACCCCAACGCGGGAACAGCTTGTGCTCCACTCCAAGCTGATCGCAGACACGCCCGACTACGAAATTGACCACATCATCCAGCGACTTGGGATGGGTGTAAAACGCGGGCATCGCCGGCAACACCACCGCCCCGGCTTCCGCGCATAACATCAGATTGCGCAACTGCACCACACCCAGCGGCGTCTCGCGCGGCACCAAGACGAGCTTGCGGCGTTCTTTAAGATGCACGTCGGCGGCGCGATGGATCAGGTTCGTCGAAAGGCCGTGGGCGACGGCGCCCGCTGTTCCCATGCTGCACGGGCAAATCGCCATCCCAGCGGTGAGAAACGAGCCCGAGGCGATGCCGGCGGTGAAATTGCGATAATCGTGGTAGATGACTTGTTTCGGTGTGACGTTGGCGGCCGCGTCTCCAAGCAAATCGGCAATTTGAAAGCGATCGAGGCGAACGCGGCGGTCCATTTCTTGCAAGAGGACTTCCGCGCCGGCCGGGCTCATGATGAGATGGATGGTCCGCCCTGCGCGCAGCA
>JACPZP010000090.1 GCA_016195405.1 Planctomycetota bacterium
GCTTGCCAGATCTTTCTCGTTGGTTAGCTCGGGCCGGGCGGCGGTGGTTTTGGCGCAATGTTGGACGAAGGGGTGATTCATCAGGAAGAGCGCCTGCGGGGCGATGGTGGTGATGTCGCGCTGGGCTGCCGTGGCGTCGGGGCTGGGGAAGTCGAAGGTGCGAAATAATCCCGGGACGTTGAGGCGGTCGAGGTGGGTGTAGAGGGTGCGGCGATTGCCGGCGGGGGTCAGGGCGTTGGTCACCGAGGGGCCGCCGATGGTTTTGTCGAGCTTCCCCGTAACGAACACGATTGCATCCCGTGTCGCTTCGAAATCGAGGCGGCGGCGGTTCATCTTCCAAAAGAGGCGGTTCTCCGGATCGAGCTTTACAAATTCGGGGCGGTCGTCGCTTTTCTGCTGGTAGGCGCGCGACAGCATGATTTGACGGTGCAGCTTCTTCTGCGACCAGCCGTTGTCCATGAACCAGGTGGACAGGTGGTCGAGCAACTCGGGATGGCTGGGCGCTTCGCCGCGCAGGCCGAAGTCGCTGGGAGTGCGGCTCAAACCGGCGCCGAAATGGTGGAGCCAAATGCGATTGACGAGGACGCGGGCCGTCAGCGGATTGTCGCGGCAGGCGATGGCTTGCGCGAGTTCGAGGCGGCCACTTCCTTTTTCGAAGATCTTGGACCCTTCGCGCGACAGCAGCATCGGCAAGCGACGCCGGACGGGATCGCCCAGGTTGCTCGGATTGCCCCGCAGGAAAACGCGCGGCTCGTAAGCCGTCGGCAAATCCTCCAGGACCATGGCCCGCGGCGGCGCTCCGGGACCGGTCGCCCGCCAGGTTTCCAGGGCCTTGAGCAGTTCTTGCAGCTTGGCCTGCGAGGGTCGATCGGGTAGAAGCGCCAGGTCGCCAAAGATCGCCATGGGCACGTTGGGCGGAGAGTTGGCGGCATCGAAAACATCCAAGAGCGCACGTTCCTCGGCGGACACCGGCAGCGGGAAGGCGAGCAGCGTCAGGATGAGACGCGTGGCGTGCGTTTCGTTCAACAGCTTTCCGTAACGCGCGGCGACCTCGGCGATGCCCGTAGGCGGTTTGCCCGCGAAAAGCTTGGCGACGCGGGAGTTGATCGGCCGATTTGCCGGAGGAAGCTGGATTTCCCCGCAGACTTTCACAGCGCCGGCGGCGAATTCCTTGTCGGCCAGCGCGGAGAACGCGAACCAGGGAGCGAAGACCGGGTCATGCTTCTTGGCCCGGCGATCGAGGAACGCTTTCCACCGGCCAATCATGGTCGGGTTGAGGTCCGAGCCGTCGGCGATGAGCATGAAGTCGTCGGTCGCGGGCCGATCGCGGAGAGCGTGGGCCGCCAGCATGTATTCGGCGGCCCGGGTGCGGGCGAGCCGGGACAGCTCGGCGTGCTTGGCGCGGACGAAATCGGTCAGCTTCTTTTCGCGGGTTTTCAGCTCGCGGTCGAACTTGGCGTATTCGTCGGTCTGGGGCGGCGGCCCAAAGAGCGGTGGCACCGTCGGCTCGGCGCAACTGGCGAACACGCCGTAGAGCGCATAGTAATCCCGACTCGTAATCGGGTCGTACTTGTGGTCGTGGCAGCGGGCGCAGGTGACCGTGAGCCCCATCAAGCCGCGCGTGACCACGTCGATCCGGTCGTCGAGGATGTCGTGGCTGTTGCTCATGAAGCGGCCGCCGAGAGTCAGGAAGCCGAGAGCGCGCAGCGACTTCTTGTCTTCGCCGAGAGGCAATAAATCGGCGGCCAACTGCTCGACGAGGAAGCGGTCGTAGGGCAGGTCGTCATTGAGCGCTCCGATGACGTAGTCGCGAAAGGTGTACGCCCAATGGAAGCTAGCGTCTTCGAAGAAGACGTAGCCCTTGGTGTCGGCATAGCGGGCCACATCGAGCCAATGGCGGCCCCAGCGTTCGCCGTAGTGGGGCGAGGCGAGAAGACGGTCGATGACTTTGGCGAAAGCGTCCTGCGATTTGTCGCGTTCGAACGCTTCGATTTCCTCGGGCGTCGGCGGCAGGCCGATGAGGTCGAATGTCGCTCGCCGGAGGAGCGTGCGGCGATCGGCTTGCGGCGACGGCTTGAGGCCCGATGCTTCCAGCTTATCGAGGACGAAGCGGTCGATCGCGGTCACGGGCCAGGCGGTGTCCTTGACCAGCGGAAGGGGCGGATTGGCGATCGGCTGAAACGCCCAGTGTTTTTTCCAGTCGTCGTCCGCCGCGGCAGCGCCTTTCGATTCAGGCCAAGGTGCCCCCGCTTTGACCCATGCTTCGAGAATGGCGATGGCCGCGGCCGGAAGCTTCTCCTCGGGCGGCATTTTCAGTTTGCCGGCGTGCTTGATTGCCAAGAGCAGCGGACTTTTCTCGGGGTGATCCAATGTCACGACGGGGCCGTTTTCGCTGCCCTTTAGAAGGCCGGCGCGGGAGTCGAGCCGCAAGCTCGACTTTTGCCGTTTCGGTCCGTGGCAACGAAAGCAGTGCTCGATCAGGATGGGACGAACACGCGATTCGAAGAAGGCGGCTGAATCCGCGCCGGCGTGTTGTTCGCCGGCGTGCGATTGCGCGATCGCCAGAAACACGAGCGGCAGCGCGAGGAGGGAACGCATTCTTTTGCTTTACCGTGGATATGGCGGCAGGGCAACGCTTTTCTTGACCATGCCTTGTCTGGCAACTCGAATGGCGATATCATTTGATATATACCAAGGGAAAGGAGCGCCATCTATGTCTGGGGCTTCCACCGCCATCGCCAAAGTGTTCAAGACCGGTCGCAGCCAGGCGATCCGTCTTCCAAAAGAGTTTCGCGTCGACGTTGACGAGGTTTATCTCAGGCGCACGCGCGAAGGGTTCCTGGTAATCGCGCGGGATCCGTGGGAGATTTTCTTTGAAGGAGTTAATGAATTATCAGATGAGTTTATGGCGGAGGGTCGCGCGCAGCCTAAGCTCGAAAAACGCAAGTGAGTAATATGTTGTACATGCTCGATACCGATAGCGTGATTTTCATGGTCCGCGGTTCAAAGGCGACGGCCCGACACGGAGCGCGGCGCGATAAAGCACTGGCTTTGGTAGAGCGTTGCCGCCGCCAACAAACTGAGGGAGATGTTATCAGCCTTTCGGCCATAACGGTGTCGGAATTGGAGTTCGGCGCCCGCAAAAGTACCAAATATGAAGACGAGATCGCTGCTGTTCGAAAAGCTCTCAGGCCGTTCGTGATTCTCGATTATGACGGCGTATCCTGTCCGGACCATTACGGAAGGATTCGCCATGAACTTGAACGGGACGGCGAGACGATCGGCGCAATGGATTTGCTGATCGCGGCGCATGCCCTTGCGGTTGCGGCAACACTCGTCACCAACAACCTAGCGCATTTCCGGCGTGTTTCCGGTCTTTCCGTGGCCAGTTGGGCGCAATAATGCGAACGGCGCGCCAATGAGAGCCCTCACTGGCGCGCCGGAAAATTTTTGGGATCGAAATCCTAGCGGATCTTCTGGCCCATCAGATCGCCGACCAGCCTCGTGATGACGCCCGGCGCTTTGTAGCCGGTAGAGGTTTGGATCAACTCGAAACCGAGCAAGCCCACAAAGAACATCACGATCACGCACGGCAGCATGAAGGCGACAGGCAGGGGGCCCCACGGCGCGGGCTCAATGAGCTTTTCGCGGACAACTTCGCGGACCGCTCCAGCTCCCATGGCGGTCTCGTCGCCTTCGACTTCCTCTTCGTCGAGGCCGGCGACTTGGCGCCGGGCAGCAAGGGTCGCGGCGCCCTCCTCCGCTTCTTCGTCGAGGGTAACGACCTGGCTGCCGCTTTCATCCTCGGTGGCGGAATCATCCAGGGCGATGTCGAAATCGGAGCTGTCGAGGTCGGTGTCAAGGGCGGCGACCTGAGAGCCGGAGTCTTCTTCCAGCGCAGGCACTTCGAAGTCGGTTTCGAAGATGTCTTTTTCGGCGGCGCCGCCTTTGGCCTGCGGCGAATCGTCGTCGGCCAACGGGGACAGGCCACTCGAAGAATCGTCCAAGGTCAGCTCGAATTCGCTGCTGCTCGAATCCTCGGGGGCGGGCGCGGCGGCGTGCTGGCCGGAAGAGTCGTCCGCGTCGAGGCTCAACTCGAACTCACTATCGGAATCGAGCGGTGCGGGAGACGGCTTCGGCGTGGCCTCGGCTTGGAGGCTGAGATCGAAGTCGATGCCGCTTTTGTCCGATTCCAACGAGATGCCCGCGTCGACGGGGTTGTCGAGCGAGATGCCGCTGGTGGGCCCTTTGAGGCCTACCTCCTCGCCGCCAAGCGCGCTCTCGTCGGGCATTTGCAAGCTGAAGTCGTCGCTGTCGGAATCGACGGGGCTGCTCGATTCCTTGGCCGGGACCAGGTCGAAATCACTGCTGTCGCTGTCGGACTTTTTCTTTTTCTTGGCCGGGGCGAGATCGAAATCGCTGCTGCTGTCGCCCTTCTTTTTGGCCTGAGCGGGCTGGCCTGTGGTCGGGGAATCGACGTCCGATTCAGACAACTCGAAGGGCGAAGTCGTCGGGAACTGCAGTCCCGATTTTCTTTTGACCTTGGTCGGCCCCGCCTTCTTCTGGGCCTGGTCTTGCTTGCGAATCTCGGCGTCGAGGTCGATCTCGTCGGTCAGCATGCCGGCGTCCTGGCGCGGCCGCGGCGAGGCCGGCATGTGCAGTTCTTCGATGCGAATGTCGCTGTCGGTGGCCGACGGCGGCGGCTGGTCGCCCAACGAAACCTCATCGGAGCCGGCCGGCACGATCTTCACGTCGCTGTCCGACTCCATGGGGACCAAACGGACGCCGCTGTCCGCGGCCTGCGCGGTGCTGGGCGGGCGAATGATTTTCTTCGGTCCGCTCTCGGGCTTCTTGGGAGGAGGTGAATGCAAGGGCGACGGCGGCGGCGAGCCGGGCTTGCGCTGTACCGTGACGCGCGGCGAATGCGGCGAGCGCGGGCCGCCCTCTGGAGACATCCGAATGTCGCTATCCTGACCGACGAGTTTCACGTCGCTGTCGCTGCCGGCCATTTCGGCTTCGTTCACCAAGCGCACGTCGCTGTCGCTGCCGGGCGTCGGCGAGCGCGCACCCGTTTTCTTCGGATCGCTCTTGGCGCCGGATTTTCGGCCTCCGGTCGGCGTGGCGCCGGGAGTGTCCATGACCAGCATTTCCTGGCCGACGTCCACTTTCTCTTCGCCGGCGTCCAGTGGGAAATCGAAGACCGACGGATCGCTCTTCTTGGGAGAGCGCGGACTGCCGGGTTTCGTGGGAGTGTGCGCCTCCCCCAAAACGAGGTCGGGGTCGCTTGTGGACCCCCGCTGACGGGCAAGCTCTTGCACGTCCTGCATGCGGAAGCGCCAGGTGCCCCGATCCTGGAAGGAGCGAATCTGGCCTTTCTGGGCCATTTGTTTCAATTCTTCGGGCGTCATGCCAAGAACGTGGGCTGCTTCTGGAAGGGTGTAGTAACCTTGGACCATGACTCAATACTCCACGGAACCGTACTTCACGCCGACGGGGCAAAGGCGCCTGAGCGTTGTTGAAGGAACATGCGAGAGATTAACGATGGCTCGGAAGTCCCACCCAACTTCCCTAGTCTACCACTATCGATTGTAAATCAACCCGCCTTGAATGCAAGGGAAGTCTGAAGCGCGAAATCAGGCGGCAGCTTGCGGATTAACGCGACCGTGCGCAAGCTTCCTATGCTAACCCGCAAGCGGGGTATTCAGATCGCCGTGATGTTGCCGCTCTTGTCGAAGATCATTTCGCCCGGCCCTCGCTCAATCGTGAAATTCGTCATCTTCGGCAAACCCCGCAAACACGGCTCTGAAACCTCGACCTCTTCCAAATACAGCGTGTTGCGGATGTGCATGATGCGTGCTTCTTCCGGCGCCCGCGTGCCGAGAATGGCGAGGGCGGCGTCGATGACTTCACGATCGCTGTCGAGGTGCACGGGCAAATTCGCCCCTTCTGGATAGCCGGAAGTCAGACAATTGATGACCGTCGCCGAGTAATTCATGCTGTCGACGAGCCGCGTGGTGGTGAAATCCGCGAAGCCGATGCCGGCGGCGTTGCCATGGGTGTGCTTGGAAAGACCGCGGATGAAGATGAACCGCATTTGCGGCTGATTCTCGGGTGGAGCGGATTTGAAGGCACGCTTGCGTCCGACGATGTTGGTGTCCATACCGGAGCCCGAGATCTCCTTGCCGATCTCGTCGATCACGAGCAGGTCGGCCTCGTGAAAGGGCAGGCGGGCGAGCCATTCTTTCGCGGAGACCAGCAGCTTTTCCTCAACCTTCTCGAATTCCGCGGGCAGTGCGGCCTCGATCGCCGCCGTTTCATCGTATGCGTTCTCGACCAAACACAGGCCGAAAGCGATCGGCGACTTGGCGCGAAGGTGCCAGCCGACGGATCGCACCACTTGGTCGTATGGTTCTTCGAGAAGAATCTTGTGATAGGCGGCAGCCCCCACGTGCTTTCCGAGGCCGATCATCATCATCTTCATCAGCCCGCTTTCAATCGGGCCATTGAAGTTGGTATGCGGCTTGACGCGGGCGACGACGCCAATGTGATCCGCTTCCGAGGCGATTTTGTCGAGCACCACCGGAAAGCCATCCGGCGTCTTGCCAAGCGAGACGACCTCCATCGATGCGCGAATGGGAACGCCGACCACGTTCTCGGTGATGCCGTAGCTTTCGAGAACCTGGCGCTGGCCGTCAGCCGTGCCGCCGCCGTGACTGCCCATCGTCGGCACAAGGAATGGCCGGGCGCCCAGGTCCTTCAGATACTGCGCGACGGCCTTCAGGACCACGGGAATATTGGCGATGCCGCGGCTACCCGCCGTCAGTGCGACCGTTTGGCCGGACTTGATGCGTTTGCCGCGGTCGAGCTTTTGGAGCGTTTCTCTGACCTCCGCGGGAATGTTCGCCGCACGTGGCCTGGCGAAGTTTTGTCGCAGACGGAGCATGCGAGGGTAAGGCACAGGGAATAGCCTTTCACTTGGCGCCAGTATTTGGACCTTGTCAGGTTCCTTTCGCACATTCTATCCTAGTTCGCATCCTGCCAGCAAGCCTGCCGCTCGCGTCGCAGCTTTTCGCGGTCGTCGAGCCGGTGCCGCTTTTTGTTTGCTTTGTCGGTTCTACTTGATTTATCCTATCCCTGGGTCGATTTCGTCGCCTGTCAACCGCAAATCCGGAGCTCTCGACATGTCCCCGGCGCAAACCGACCGCAACCTCCTTCTCGGCATTCTCGCCTTTCAAAACGCCTTTATCACGCGCGACGCCCTTTTCGCCGGCATGCAGGCCTGGCTGTACGACAAAGCCACGCCGCTGGTGCGGATTCTGCAAAACCAGGGCGCCCTCGACAAGAAGCGCTGTACCATTCTGGAAGCCCTGGTCGATCAGCATGTGCAACAACATGAGTGCGATCCCCAGAAAAGCCTAGCAGCCGTCAGTTCGGTCAGCTCAGTGCGGAATGAACTCGAGCAACTGCCGGATCCTGACCTGCAGGCCAGTCTCGTCCATCTCTGTCGCGACACAGACAACGATGCGCTCGCTACGCGCAGCTTGCATGCCGGCACTTCGACATCCGCCGGAACGAGGTTCGTCATCCTTCGGCCGCATGCCCGGGGCGGGCTTGGTCAAGTGTTTGTCGCCCTCGATACGGAACTGAACCGGGAGGTAGCCCTCAAAGAAATGCAGGCGCGCCTGGCCGACAACCCCGCCAACCGGGTCCGTTTTCTACAGGAGGCAGAAATCACCGGCGGCCTTGAGCATCCGGGCATTGTGCCGGTGTACGGCCTCGGCACGTATGACGATGGCCGCCCTTTCTACGCCATGCGCTTCATCAAGGGCCATAGCCTGATGGACGCTATCGAAGAACTCCACGGGCGACCGGCGAGCGGGGACCGTCCGCCCCCTGAAAAGACGTTGCCATGCCGTGACACACAGTCATCAGGACACTTACGCCTCCCTCGCGCACGGATTCGCGATCGCTTCACGGGCCTGAAATTTCGCCAGCTCCTGCGCCGGCTCATCGATGTCTGCAACGCCCTGCAATATGCACACGACCGCGGCGTTTTGCACCGCGACCTCAAGCCCCACAACATCATGCTCGGCAAGTATGGCGAAACCCTGGTAGTCGACTGGGGTCTCGCCAAACCCGTAGGTCATGCTTTCAATGCGGCCCAATCCGCCCACGAAGAACAAGCGCCGTTCCTCGAAGAGAAACCGCTGATTCCCGCCTCCGCCACCGGTAGTGCCGAAACGGTAGCCGGAACCGCCCTGGGCACCCCCGCTTACATGAGCCCCGAACAGGCTGCGGGACGCCTCGACCTGCTCGGCCCCGCCAGCGACGTTTACAGTCTTGGCGCCACGCTATACTGCATGTTGACTGGACAACCGCCGTTTCAGGGCGCCACCGCTGACGTTCTGAAAAAAGTGCAGCGCGCCGAATTCCGCGCGCCGCGGCAGACCATACCAAGCATCTCCCGCGCCCTCGAAGCCGTATGTCTCAAGGCGATGTCCTTGAAACCACAAGAGCGCTATGCCGCGCCCCGAGAGTTGGCGGAAGACATCGAAGACTGGCTGGCGGATGAACCGTTAAAGGCGTGGCCGGAGCCGTGGACCGTCCAGGCTCGGCGGTGGGTTTCTCGACATCGGACGATATTTGTTTCTGGTGCAGCAGGGGTCTTGACGGCACTGCTTGCGTTAGTGCTCGCAACTGTTCTGCTCACAGCCGCCAACCACGCAGAGCGCCAGGCGAAGAACGCCGCAAGAGGGGCCTTGGAACAACGTGATAAAGCGATCGTGCGGGAACAAGAAACCGCGAGTCTGTTTTTGAGGTTCCTAAAGTCCAATCCCAATGTGCTCAAATTAGCACCACTCGAGATTCGAAACAGATTCTTGAGGGAGTTTCCAGAAATCGCGCCGCCTGATTTGGGCCCGCTTAATGAGGCCCTCAATCCGCGAATGCTTGGGGATTGAGGCTATTGAGCCTATCTAGCGCTGGCGAGAAATCCTTCCATTTTGTAGAATAATCTCTTCCCTCACTCAGGGTCGCTTGTCATGGGGATGGGCGGGAGTTTGGGCTTGTTCTTTTCATCAACGTTGCGGCTGTCGCTTTTTCGGGTCCGCGAGCCGCCACGGGCAAGGAATTTCTTCGCATGGTGAATCGCAATCTGCTCCGCCAATTTGATCTCACCGAGGAGGAGCTGAACGAAGCTTTTACACAGGAAGCCTGGTTGCCCGACCAGGAGCAGGAATACGAAGTTAACAAGATCGTCACGGGCAAGGTCCTCAACATCGTCGCCGACGAGGTCTGGATTGACGTCGGTTACAAGAGCGAAGGCGTCATCCCGCTTGAGGAATGGAAAGACGACGGCATGGACAAGGCGACGCCGCCCAAGCCCGGCGACGTCATCCAGGTCCTTTTGGAAGCGGTCGAGGATGATTCGGGCGTCATCGTCCTTTCCTATCGCAAGGCCAAGCGGCAAAAGGAATGGGAAGACGTCATTGCCAAGCACCGGGAAGGCGACGTCGTCGCAGGCGCGGTTACCCGCAAGATCAAGGGCGGCTTGCTCGTCAATATCGGTGTCAACGTCTTTCTGCCGGCCAGCCAGGTCGATATTCGCCGGCCCCCGGACATCGCCGACTACATCGGCAAGACCATCGAGTGCAAAATTCTGAAGATCGACGAGGCCCGCCGCAATATCGTCGTCAGCCGCCGCAAGCTCATCGAAGACACGCGTGAGAAGCTCAAGAAAGACCTCTTGGCCGAGATCGAGCCGGGGCAGGTTCGCAAGGGCATCGTCAAGAACATCGCCGAATTCGGCGCCTTCGTCGACTTGGGCGGCATTGACGGCTTGTTGCACATCACCGACATGAGCTGGGGCCGAGTCAACAATCCGCACGAAGTGGTGCACAATGACCAGGTGCTCGAAGTCTACATCATCTCCGTCGACAAGGAGAAAGAGAAGATCGCCCTGGGCCTCAAGCAGAAATCACCAAGCCCCTGGGCCAACGTCGATCAGAAATACCCGATCAGCAGCCGGCACACGGGCGAGGTGGTCAACGTCATGAGCTATGGCGCCTTCGTCAAGCTCGAAGCGGGCATTGAGGGCCTGGTGCACATCAGCGAGATGAGCTGGACCAAGCGCATCAACCATCCCAGCGAACTCGTTGCCATCGGCGACCAGATCGAAGTGCAGGTTCTCAACATCAATAAGGACAAGCAGGAAATCTCACTGGGCATCAAGCAGGTGCAGCCGAATCCGTGGGACAAAGTCGCGGAGCGCTATCCGCCAGGCACCCAGATCGAAGGCGTGGTCCGCAACCTGACTAACTATGGCGCCTTCATCGAGATCGAGGAAGGCATCGACGGCCTCTTGCACGTCAGCGACATGAGCTGGGTCCGCAAAGTCGGTCATCCCAGCGACGTTCTCAACAAGGGCGACAAGGTCAAGTGCGTGATCCTCAACGTCGACCAGGAGCGAAAGCGCGTCGCGCTCGGCCTCAAGCAGATGGCCAGCGACCCGTGGGAAGGCGACATCCCGGCCCGCTACCACCCCGGCGACGTCAAGATCGGCAAGGTCACCAAGCTCACCAACTTCGGCGTCTTCGTGGAGCTGGAGCCGGGTCTCGAAGGCCTTTTGCACATTTCCGAATTGGCCGATCAGAAGATCGAAAGCCCCGAAGACATCGTCAAGGTCGGCGACGAGATTGAGGTCAAGGTGCTGCGCGTCGACGCGGCCGAGCGTAAGATCGGGCTATCGCGCAAGAAGGTGGATGACGAAGAGGGCGGAGGTGAAGAAGGTGCCACCCCAGAGCCCGAAACGCCGCCCGACGCTTCTCCGAAGCCGCGTGAGCTGCGCGGCGGCACCGGCGGGGCCACCGGCAACCTCATCAACATGCCGGAAGCTTCCAAGCCTGCAGACGAGTAGTCTCTAAGCCATGGTGCTCGTACCGCATCGTTTTCTGTTTCGCGTTGCCCATCCGTGCCGCCTCGTGAAGGGTATGCCGCGGCCCAAGGATGATCGTCTCTTGGATCTCCCTGCCGACTGCCGCATCGAAAACTTCGCGGACATGGATGAAAAGACCAACTTCGCGGACGTGGCTTTGGCGTGGAACGAGTTGGGCGTTGGCATTCAGCTCGAAGTGCGCGGCAAAGCGAACCTGGCCCAAGCCGATCCATTGAAGCCGCGGGGTTCGGACGGGTTGACGCTCTGGCTCGACACCCGCGACGCCCGCGCCAGCCATCGCGCCAGCCGCTACTGCCATCAGTTCCATTTCCTCCCGACGGGCGGGGGCGACGCGCGTGATGAGGCGGCGTTCGTCCAAACCAAGATCAATCGCGCGTTGGAGGACGCCCCCATGGCCTCGCCCCAGGAGGTCGCGCTGCGTTGCCACTCCCGAAAGAACGGCTACCTGCTCGAAGCTTTCCTGTCCGCCGCCGCGTTGCATGGCTACGATCCGGAGCAACATCCGCGGCTTGGCTTCTACTACTCCATTCGTGATGACGAACTTGGCGAGCAGCAGTTAAGCGTCGGTCCGGAGTTCCCTTTCTGGGATGATCCCAGTTTGTGGAGCGTGCTGGATTTGACGCCTTAACGGGCCTTTTCTAAAAAGCCGCCGGGTTTCTAACGAAATGTGCATATCCTAGTAAAGGGCCTGTTCTAAGTTGGTGGTTTTGATTGACCTGCGCCGTTGGCGGGTTAAATTGAACTTGCGGTAGCGCTTGCGGCCTTTTCCCGGGTATACCATGGCCCAGCCCCTCGATGACGAAACCTTGCTTCAGTCCAATTCCGCCCGCCGGCGATCGCGAAACGCACCCATCGACCCGGAAAACCTTGCAGATACCGCCAAATCGCGTTCGACCGTACAGCAGTCTAATCCCGCAGCTCACGCGATTGAGGAGCCGACTTGCGGCACGGTTTTCCAAAATGAAGCCGCCCAGGACCGGGCCCGCCGCGACAGCACGGCCAGCAAGCTCCCGACCACGCCGCCCATGGTCCCGGCGGGCTACACCATCATTCGCCAGCTTGGCCGGGGCACTTTCGGCGAAGTGTGGCTGGGGGTGCAAGAAAAATCCCAAGTCCAGGTAGCGATCAAATTCTTCTACAGCCGTGGCGCGGATCAATGGCAGCTTTTGACCGAGGAAGCCAAGAAACTCGCCATGCTCCATTCGGACCCGCGCATCGTCCGCTTGATCGAGGTGGACGCGGATTCCCCGGTGCCTTTCTTCGTCATGGATTTCGCGGAGAACGGCTCACTCAAATCGCGCCTGGCCAAAGGGAAGCTGCCGATCGCGGAAGCGGTGCGCATCTTTCGTGAAATCGTCGAGGCGATGGCTTATGTCCACGCCAAGGGCATTCGCCATTGCGATCTCAAGCCCGGAAACATCTTGCTCGACGCCGCCGGCCGGCCGCGCATTGCCGACTTCGGCCAATCGCACCTATCCATCGAACCGACTGCCTCCGCTCTGGGCACGTTCTTCTACATGGCGCCCGAGCAGGCCAGCCACGACAAGCAGGTGCCAGACACGCGCTGGGACGTGTTCGGCCTGGGCGCACTCCTGTTCGCGATGATCACGGGTCAGCCTCCACGCTATGACCGCAAGTTCAAGGAAGAATTAGAAAACACTCAGGAAATGCCGCATCGGCTCAGACGTTATCGTGACTGGCTGCGAACCGCCCCGTCCCCAAAAGAGCACCGGCGTCAGAAGGGAATGGACCGGCACCTGGAGGACCTCATCGATCGCTGCTTGGACGTCGACCCGGAGCGGCGGCTGCGCGACGCCGGCGATGTTTTGGCTTCCCTCGACCAACGCGAACGCCGCCGCCGCATGCGGCCGCTCCTGATCTTCGCGGTCTTGGCGCCGCTCTTGCTCATGGCCGCGGCGGGCCTATTCGGTTTCCTGATGGTGCAGACGTCCATCAAACAAGCCGAGAAATCACTTGTCAATCATTTGTTGCAAAGTGATCAAGTGACCGCCAATTTGGTCGCCAACGTCATTCGAGAAAAGCTTTCGGAAGCCGGTGAGGAGATGCGTAAACTCGCGAACTCCGAGCGCTTGAGTCCCTTGCTTCAGGACTATCTGAAGGAGGCAGATTATTTGGTTTACCGCACCGATCCCAAGCAACGCCCCTTGGTTCAAGACCCGAGCATCAAGAGCCTCAAGAACCTCGAAGGACATTTGGAAAAGGTCGGCAACTTCGTCAACGCGCGATTCAACTCCGTGTCGGTCTTTGATGCCGAGGGCAACATTCTCGCGTTTTACCTATCCTCGCGGAAGAAATTTGACCGCAACATCTATGGCCGGAATTACTCCTACCGAGACTATTTTAACCGTGACGGTGACAAGTACGGCAAGGAGAATCAGCAACATCCCTACCTGGAGAACTGGGTTGATGGACCGGAAGGGCGCATTGACGCTCCCTACATCGGCCAACCGTATGTCTCGACCGCCGTATCCAATTTCATGGCCATCACCGTATCCGTGCCCATTTATGAGGATCCCAAGACCGGCCGGAACCGCATCGGCCTTCTACTGGGCACGATCGAGTTGGACAAACTCAATAGCTGGCTTGACCCCATCGAGGCGAAGGGCGGCATGGCCGTGCTTTTCGATCGCCGCGGCTATTGCCTCTATCACAAAGAAGGCTACCGCAAGGATATCTTGCCGAAATCGGATCAAGCGCCGCCCAAGTTGGCATTCCAATCGCCGACATATCAGCATGCCGTCCAGAGCGGTGAAACGCAGTTGGAACGCCACATCGACCCGATTGACCGCAAGATTTACTTGGCGGCCGTCACGCCGGATTCGGTGTACGGCTTTGGAGTGGTCGTCCAACACGATCGCCAAGAAGCCCTTGCAGAAATTAAGGATGTGCGCGACGATTTGATGCGTTACATTTGGGTTGTCGGCGGCTTCAGCGGCTTGATTCTTTCGGCCTTCTGGGGTTGGCTGCTTTGGCTCCTAATGAAAAAGGAACGCATCGCACATGCGTAGGACGGATTTGCAATTCGTCTCCGCGTAGGACGGATTTGCAATCCGTCTCCCTGACAGAGCCGGATTGCAAATCCGGCCTACGAACCATAGCGAGTTGCCATGCCTGACCTGTTGGCGGAAGGCTCCGAGCCCGATCAAAACTGGCGGCGACCTTTGCCCGCGAAGTCGATCATCTTAGGCCGGGTCCAGAAATGCGATTGGGAAACGCCCTGGGACGAGCACATCTCGCGCCGCCACGCCCAGCTCCAATGGAAAGACGGCAAACTCCAGGTCGTCCACCTCCCGGAGGGCAAGAACCCCATTTTTTACCATGGCAAGGAGCTGCGCGAATTTACCCTTGGCGTCGGCGAGCACTTCGTCATCGGCAAGACCATGTTCAAGGTGGTCGACAGTGAAAACGAGCGTACGCCGACCGGCGACTCGCCGGTGCCGATCGACGAGTTGACGTGCAGTTTTCAGGAACTAAAGAACATTCGCTTCGGGGACGCCGGCGACCGCATCGAAGCCCTCGCCAAGCTTCCCGCCATGATCCGCCTTTCCCCCAGCGACGAGGAGCTTGAAAGCCGCGTTCTCGAAGTGTTGCTCGACGGCATCTTGCTCGCGGATGCGGCCGCGGTCGTGCACATGAACACCGCCAGCCCGTCCGAGCCGCTTACGGTGCGCCGGAGGCTGGGTCGCGGCGGCCGGCTCGTCGACCTCAAGCCGAGCCGCCGGCTCGTCTACGAAGCCATTCGCAAGCGGCGGCTGCCGGTCATGCATAGCTGGAATAGCAGCAACCAATCTTCCGGCGACTTCACGGCCAGCGCCGAGGTTGACTGGGCGATCTGCGCCCCGCTCCCTGACGTGCCGGCGCCGGGCTGGGCGCCC
>JACPZP010000108.1 GCA_016195405.1 Planctomycetota bacterium
AGACGGCTTCACGTCTTTCTCTCTGGCGGCCTTCTCGATAAATCAACCCCGGTCTTCCAGCCACGCAACGCGAGACTCTGCACAATACGCCCATGGCAGATCGCTAAAGGCATTAATCGTGCCGAACAGTATTGGCTGCGTCCCTTCTTAGTAGAGCTTGATCGTGATCCGGTTGCCGTCGCGCGTCACCTCGCGGATTTCGCCGCTAAGCACGAATTCGCCGCACTCCAGGCGATTACCCACCGCCTGCGCGAGCTTTTCCGCGGGCGTGGCGACCGCGAAGGTGATCGCCTTCTTCTCCTTGTCGATCAGGACCGGCACGATTCGGCTGAACTCCAGTTTCGTGCCTGACTTGAATCCTACTTGAATCGGCGTGAGATCGTAGATGGCCGAGGTTTTCGTGATCGGGGTGACGCCGAACGGCGTATAAGTAAGCCGAAGGTCCTTGACGAATCCGTCGTAGGAAATCGTGACCAAGGTCTCCTTCGTTTCCAGGATGGCAGCGAGCTTTTCCTGCGCGTACTTATTGCCGTCACGCTCAAACTGGAATTTCGACTCCATGATCTTCTCGAACGCGTGGTGCTTTTTGGCTTTCTCGACGCCCTGAGCGAGTTCTTCATTCGTAAGGGCGAGAGCTTCTTTCAAGAGATCGCACAGAAAGACGCCGTCGTTGAAAATCCTCTCCTTCCAAGAAGGCATGACCTCGTCAAGGAGAAGCGCCTGGCAAGCGCCCAACTCATACAGCCGAAATCGCAGCGGACCGGAACCATATCGATTGCCCATGCGATCGTCCGTGACGCCGACAATCCGCACCATGTCTTCGATGCGCTCGCGCAGCCGCGGACCGAGTACGCCTTTGAAGCCCTTGAATCCCGCCCGGCCGAACATCTCCGGAATGGGCTCAATTTCCTCGCCGGCGCGAAGGAACTTGTACTCGACGTATTTCGCCGTCCCTTCGACGTACTCGTTCAGGTTCTCATAGCGAACGCAATCGGGTTCGAGGCGTGCCTGCCTGTGAACGCGCACGGCGACGAATTGCTTCAAAGCCTCTCGCCGCGCCGAGGCATCGGCGCCCAGAAGCGCCTCGCGGAGCAGCCGCCCCTCCAGCGCATAGAGCGCGTTGTTGGTCGGGTCGAGCAGCGGATAAGTGGCCACGGTCGCCTCGTTGGCGTACTTCTTCGTCGCCATTTTCGCTTGATAAACGTGAAACGCCTCGTGCAAGATCAACTGCAATTCCTCATAAGGCGAAGGGACGAAGCGCCATTTCTCCAGCCAGTCGTTTGCCTTTTGCTTGGGCAGATTATTGAGTACATGCCGGATTTGGCTGCGCATCCGCGAGTAGGTGTCGGCAACCACGAGGACCGGAATGCCTTCGATTTTCGTGGAAGTGTTCTGGTCGTCGATGTCGAATGTGGTCTTGTCGTTGCGAAAGTAGATTTGCTCGTTTCCCAGCGGATGCGGGCCGGTGTAGATGGAAAAACCCTTGGGTTGGTGCGGAAAATTGATGAGGACTTCCTGCACCTTGGGCCGGTAGAAGAGCACCGGAGTGGCGGCGAAGTCCCATCCGGGATAAAGCTGCTCGCCCAGCGCCTTCATAATCGACCGGCACTGTTTGAGCGAGACGAACGTCGCCGGGTCGAGACGCAGTTCCGAAACCTCCTGAGCGTGCAGCGGCATGATGCCAAGTAGCGCGAGCACGAAGACCGATAAGACGCATGCTCTGGAAGGGTGCTTCATGATTGCCTCTCGACTGAGTTTTCGACGCTTGTGCGCGTCGGTCGTGTCAAAGCGCCTTGAGAAATGCTACGAGATCTTTGACCTCATCTTTGGACAGCCCAAGTGACCCCACGGTCGGGTCCAGATGCAAGTTCGAATTGCCGCCGCGATTGTAATACTCCACCACGTCTTCCAGGGTTTTCAGGCTGCCGTCGTGCATGTAGGGCGCCGTGAGAGCCACTCCGCGCAGACTGGGCGTCTTGAACTTGCCGCGATCGGCGCCCTCGCCTGTTATCCTGAAGCGCCCGAGATCGCCTTTGCCCCAGCTCACTCCGGTATTGTGGAACTTCTCGTCGGTGAAATTCGCGCCCGTGTGGCAGCGCCAGCAGCGGCCTTTGCTTTCGTAGAGCCACAGGCCGCTGCGCTGTGACGGCGTCAAGGCGTCGTGCGAGCCAAGACGACGAAAGCGATCTACCGCGCTGTCGCCGCGCAGCAAAATGCGCTCGAACGAGGCAATCGCTTTCCCAAGGTTGGCGGAATTGACGCCGTCGTCGAATGCGTTTTTGAATAGTTCGCTGTATTCTTTGTCGGTTCGAAGCCGTGCAATGACATCGTCAAGCTTGCTGCCCATCTCGTCGGGATCTTCGATGGGCTTTAGCGCCTGTACTTCCAACGTGGCTTCGCGGCCGTCCCAGAAGAAGGAATTTCCATAGGCGCGGTTAAGTAATGAGGGAGCGCGGCGGGAAGTTCGCTTCCCTTTTACGCCTGTCGACTTCGCCTCGCCGCCGGAAAAGCCGTTCTCGGGTTTGTGGCAACTCGCGCATGCAATTGCGCGGTCGGAGGAAAGGATCGGATCAAAAAAGAGCTTGCGGCCCAATTTGACTCGAGCTTCCGTGAGGGGAACTTCCTTTGGCGTAGTGCGCGGTTCGAGCCCCAATGGAATGTGATCGATCGCAAGCTGCGCCGGCAGCGTGTCCTTGGGAACAGACTCCTGGCGAGCGCCGCCCGACGTCAGTCCAGCTGCAACAATAAGGGCGCCCAGGGCGAAGCCCGGGCGCCCAAAAAGTCGAGTTGCGTTCAATTTCCGCCTCGTCCATTGCCCTCGGCTTCTTTGATGAGCTTTTCGAGAGCGCGGTCAATGGCCGCCTCGCCAGGACCGCCAACCCAGCGATAGCGTATCACGCCCTGATGATCGACCACGAAGAGCGTCGGCGTGCCTAGCAGGTTCCAAGCCGTCGAGATGGGGCCGAGAGCGCCGGTCTTGTCGGCTTTGGTGTCCGCATAGGAGCGCCAGTTGAGCTTCTCCTTGTCCATCACGTCTTTGAGTTTTTCGGAGGTGTAGCCGTTGGTATTGATGCCGATGAGTGCGAAAGGCTTGTTTTCCATGTCCTTGACGAGCGACCGCTCGTGGGGCCAGAGGGCCCGTCAGCCGCCTCAGAATTGGCTCCAGAAATCGAGCAGCACCACCTTTCCGCGATAGTCGCTGAGCTTGAATTTCTTGCCGTCCTGATCGTAGCCTTCGACTTCGGGCGCGGTTTTGCCCACGCTCAAGTGGCGAATGTCAAAGAGTTCCGATTTCGCTTTGGCGGCGATCGTGCCATAGAATTGAAGCTTGACGTCGCCATATTCCTTTTCCGCCTGCTCAAGAATCGACTCGGCCTCCTTTGCGAGCACCTTAGGGTCTTGCTCCAGAAGTTTCTTGGTCTCATCGTCGAGCGACTTGGCAAGCTCCGGCCGGTCCTTGAATTGCTGGAGCGTGTCTGGGCGGTTCTTGAGAAGCTGGCCTAGCGCGAGCAAGGCTTTTCCCTTCACGTTGCGATGTGGGCTTTTCTCGAATAGCGTGCGCAGACGGGTTTCGGAAGTTGGATTGAAACTGAAAGTGAGCATTTGGCAAACGCCGCCGAGCTTTTCGCTGGCGATGTGGTCGCGAAAGAGAAGCTCCCACGCGCGTAGGTCCGCCTTGGCTGAAGACCCGCGGCCCGGGCCGCTCACTATCCAAATCAGCGCGTCGACCGCGAACGGTTCTTTTGCGTTCTTCTCGGCCAACTCGATGAAACGAAGAGCGTACTTGTCCCCTTTCGGATACATTTCCGCGGAGACTTTCTGCTTCTCCTGATTGGTCTTAGCCTCGCGGTAAGCCTTGTTGAACGCCTGTAGTTCAGCGCGATGCTCTTTGAGCAGCGCTTGATACTCATCGGACGGCCCGGGTGGCTTCTTGTCATCGGATTGCTTCTCACCGCCGGCATACACGGACGTTGCCAACAGCAAAATGAGCAATCCCACGCTTAATCGAGTCATGCGTACACCTCCATTCAAAAACAAACCCTAAAACGTTCCGCCTCAGTTTATCGCAATGGTCGGCTTTGGGCACATCTTTTGCAACTCCAAATCTTGGGGCAGGCCGTTCATCCTGCCCATTCGCCCGGGCAGGCGTCAGTTTCCCGTTGCTGCCGGCCGGTCCAATTCGCCTTTGTCCAGGTCGCCTTTGTCCAGATCGCCTTGGTGCGCAGTTCTCTCAATTAAGAGACGGATGCTGCGCGAAAATCCATCACCGCTGCCGCCTTCTTTTGGAGCGCTCCCATGGCCGCTGAAGTGATTCTGTTCGTTCAGGAAGGCAGATTGACCGCTGAGAAGGAATACAGCTTCTCGATTCCGAGTCACTGTGTGATCGGACGGTCGCATGATGCGCTTATTCGTTTGGGCCGGGAGGCCGGTTTCGTTTCGCGCCGCCATTGCGTGCTGGAAATCAACCCGCCCGACATTCGGATCCGTGACCTTGGAAGCCTCAATGGAACGTTCGTCAACGGCTTGAGCATCGGCCAGCGCCGAACTAACGTCGATCCCCCCGACACCGCCGCTAAGACGCCTGACTGGCATACGCTCAGCGCCGGCGACGTGATTTGCCTGGGGAGCGTTCGCATCCGGGTCACGATTCTCACAGGCCGGACCGCTCGCAAGGACGAGGCGCCGCGCCTCGATCTTTCTCGCGCCCCGCAGCCACATGTGTCAGCGCGATGACAGTAGGTCGGACATTCCTGTCCGACGCATTGCGGCAGCCGCGTCATCTTGAGCATTCTCCGCATAACTCATCTTCTCGGTTTTTTGTGCCGATAAAGACTTTTAGCGCAGGTTGTTGGCGTTTACAAGCCATCATTGACCGCGCTTCTTGCCCGGATTGCCCAATCGGCCGTCAAAAAGACCTGAGGATGACATGCGCAACCTGTTGCCGGCAGTTGCCCTGGCGCTTAGTGTGAGCGCCGGTACACTGCCGGCACATGCCCAGACGCCGGTGACGACGCCGTCTCCTGACGACCAGTTAGCGCTTCCGGTTGGCAGTTTTAAGGATGTCGAAGCATATAAGCCGCGACTCTACGCATCCGGCGAATATCTCATCTGGTGGCTTCGCGAAGGCCGCATCCCCGCATTGCTCACCACCAGTTCATTCGCGTCAAAAGGCGAACTCGGCCAGCCTGACACCCGCGTTATCTTCGGTGACCAGCGACTCGAAACCCGCCACGACGATCGCTTCGTCGGCGGCCGGTTCATGCTGGGCTGGTTCTTGGGCGAGGAGCGCACCTGGGCGATCGAAGGCGGCGCCGTTTTTCTGGAGCGCGACTCCACCTATTTCAAGGTCGTCTCCGACGGCAGTACCCTCCTGGCCCGACCCTACATCAATGCCCTCGACGGCAACTCGGCCAGCGAAATCATCGCCGGACCAACCGCCGCCGGCCTGCGCAACGGCGGCTTCAACGGCTACTCACGCATCGAGTTCTTTAGCCAAGAGGCAATCCTGGTCTGTAATCTCGCCGAAGGTCCCTTGGGCCGGCTCGACCTCCTGGCGGGCGCCAGGTTTCTGCAAATGCGCGATCGGCTCGACCTGACCGCGGTCGGCCGGCTCTTGCCCGATCAAACCACGCTCTACGGACTCACCGATCACTTCCGCGTGCATAACGCCTTCTATGGCGGGCAGCTCGGTTTACGCGGGGAGAGCAACTGGGGACGCTGGACGCTCGGTGCCCGCAGCATCGTCGCCTTGGGCGGAACGGACCAGTCGGTGCGAGCTTTCGGCGATCGCATCTTCCAGACGCCGCTGGTGCGCGACGTGCAAAACTTCGGCCTGTCGGTGCAGTCCAGCAACACCGGGCGCTTCGAGCGCACGTCGTTCGATGCCTTTTACGAAGTCGGCGTCAACGTTCGCTACCGGCTCGGCGACCACGCACGCCTCTTCGGCGGTTACACCCTCTACTTGTGGAACAGCCCGCTCCGAGCCGGCGACCAAGTCGATCTCGCCGTCAATCCGAACCTGATCACCGGGCAGCCAGGCGGTCCGCCGCGTCCCGCCATTCCATTTCGCGACGATCTTTTCTGGGCACAAGGGATGAATTTCGGGCTTGAGCTGACGTGGTGAATGGTGGTGAGCACCGCAGCCAAAGCGTAGAGCGACGTGGAGGTGCGGCTTGCTACGGGCAAGCGCTCGCGTAGAATCAGGACATGCGCATTTACCTTGATGCGTGCAGCCTGCAGCGCCCATTCGATGACCGATCGCAGCCGCGCATCAATGTTGAAGCGGAAGCGGTGCTGACGATCCTGAGGCTGGTGGAATCAGGTTCGCAAGCCGAGGTCACGCCATGAAAGCAGCCATGCGCCCAATCGCGCAACTTACGGAGCAAGCGACCGAGATTCTGATTCGGGAAATGGGAATCGTGGATGCACTCCGTTTTCTAAATCAATTCCATGCCGGCTCCGGCGACTATACCAAGGACCGTGGGCGATGGCTCAATGATTTGTCACTTGCGCAGATAACGCCTGAGATCAAGGCAAAGAGCAAGAAACCACGCCGAACGAGCCGATGAAGTTGACCGGGCCAGCATTACGGCATTTCGACACTGTTTCGTTGCAGCCGGCGCGGCATTCTAATTTGGGCGGGATGGTGGTCGGCTGAAGATCAACCTTCGCACCTTTCCCGTGCAGGCAGCGGCAATCCTGTTCACGACGCTAGAAACTCACGGCATCCAAATAGAAGTGCCCAACGAGTGGGCGGCGCGGCGGATGGCCGAACAGGTCCGTTCGGCGCAAACAAAGCTGCGCGGGTATTGCTGAGTTGGTGATCCCGTGATCGTGGTCGCGCATCCTACCGCTTCAACAACCGTCTTTTGCCCCGCCACGACCTTGGCTTTGTCCGTCAAATTTACGGTTTCACGTGCCTCCGCGTCCTCTGCGCTCTCTGCGTTAAAAAATTGTCTCGCGCCGATGCGGAGCGTTGGCAGCTTCTTGACCCGCGGCCTGGTTGCCCGGATAATTGTCGGCATGTCTCCGCCGCGCCGGTTTTTCCGATGCACGTTGCCGCGCCGGGCAACCGCCCTGGTCGCGCTCTTGACGTACTTCAATGCCGCCGTGGCCTCGCCCTTGCCCATTCTCAAGGAGCGGCACAAGGACCGCAGCCGACCGTTCCCGTGTCAGGATCGTCCGTGCGGCTGCAACAATGCCGAGGACTTCTGGCGCGGCTGCTGCTGCTTTACCCCCGAGGAGCGCTTGGCGTGGGCGCATGAAAACGCCGTCACGCCGCCGGATTTCGTCGAGACTCCGACGCCTGCTCCTCCGGAAAAAACAACGGAACCCTCATCGCCAACGACCGAGACGTGTTGCGGCACCGGCTCTTGCTCTTGCTGCGAAAAGAGCAAGGACAAAACCGAGCCTTGCTGCTCGTCGCCCGCCCCCGCCCCGGTGAAGAAGAACGCCGAACCCACTACGCCTAAGAAGACGCAAGCGCCGGCCAAGCACCGAACCTCCGCGCTTCCCGGTCTGTCGGCTCTCCAGTGCTTGGGCGGAGCGGCCCTCGCGATCGGCAACGGCGAAGTGCTGCCGACAACCGCGGCGCCTACGTGGCAGCCCCTCTGGAATCCCGCTGGCTGGCTCACATCCTCCGGAGAAACCGCCAGTGATCTAAGCGAGCCGCCGTCGCCCCCACCTCCCCGCATCTCTCTGTAGTTTTTCGGATTTGGAGTGCGGCGCCTTGTCGCCGCTTTAGGATTTTTGGACGGGCCGAGAGACGCGGCGTTGCTCGTCGCTTGTCGTCGAACTCCAAAAATCCTAAAGCGGCGACCAGTCGCCGCATTCCCAATTCACCGTCACAATTTGGAAAGCACTTATTCTTCTTCTCAAGCGAACAAAGTCCGCGCAGGCATACGGCCATGGCGCGCGGAGTGAGGGTATCCATCCATGAAACGACGTTCCGCATTCACCTTGATTGAGCTTCTCGTGGTGATCGCGATCATTTCGGTTTTGATCGGCCTCCTGGTGCCTGCCGTGCAGAAAGTCCGCGAGGCCGCCAGTCGCACGACGTGCCTCAACAATCTCAAGCAGATCGGCCTCGCCCTGCATGCTTACCACGACGTGCAAAAACGCTTTCCGCCGGGCTATGCCGACGTCTCGCCCTGGCCCGTGGACGACGCCGGTCCCGGTTGGGGTTGGGCCGCGCACATCTTGGATTACGTGGAGCAGGGCAACTTACGCAAACAGATCGACTTCAATCTGAGCGTTGGCGATCCATCGGCCGCCATCACCGCGGCGCGGGCCACGTTCCTGGCGGTCTTCTCCTGTCCCTCCGAGCAGGTCCTGACCACCTTCACCGCGAGCGACGGGATCGGCAATACTTGGGTGCTGGCACAAGCGAGCTATGTCGCTTGCAACGGCAACGACGGCGTGGACGATATGTCCACCCCAGAGCACACGGGCGCCTTCATCCGCGGCAGGGGTTTTCGCACCGCGGAGTTCGTCGACGGCCTGAGCAACACTCTCTTCGTGGGCGAACGCTCCACGACCATGTCGCTATCGACGTGGGCGGGGGTCATCCCCGGGGCGCTGGTGCCATCCGTCCGCGCGCCGGGATCATTCTCGGGCGCCTCCGCCTTGGTGCTGGGCCATTGCGGTCCGCACCTTCCCAACGACGACATCGTCACCGACGCCGACGCCATGTCAAGCGCCCATCGCCTCGGCGTCCAGTTCCTGTTCGGCGACGGCTCGGTGCGGCTGATCAACAACAGCATCAATATGGTGACCTACGACGCCCTCGCCACCAAAGCGGGCGGCGAAGTCGTGGACTGGTCCGGCATTCCCTAAAACGGATTAAGAACCACGGATTTCACGGATAGCACGGATAGGAAGAGATAACGGACGTCATCGCCAACACCGCCGATTCCAACTCCTTCGCTGAGATCTACTGGGAAGACAAGTTGATGCCGTACATCGGCTCCAACAGGGAGGCGGACGAATCCCTTTCCAAACAAGGAATCATCGTCGCCAGCGAGGCCATATTTCGCTGCCCCACCGAGGTCTCCCTGGGGCAGTCCGCGCCCGACGGCGACGGCGTCTGGCACCGTACCAGCTATCTCCTCTATCCATTCTGAGCCATGAGGCATGAACACTCCCGTCGCCAGCCCTCGTTCCCCACGGTATCATTGAATGGTGGACCTCCCGCCCCGCGCCCGGAACTCTCGATGGCGATTTCAACTCCCGCGGAACTTCTCGAATGGCTGGTCCAGCGCGGCTTCCTTAGCGCGGCGCGTGCCGAGACGCTGCGCGCTGTCGCCGAAACACGCGCTCTCGCCGGCGAATTGATCCAGCGCGCTTGGCTCACACCCTACCAAGCCAACCAGATTCTGACGGGGAGAGGCGAGGCGCTCCTGGTGGGACAGTACCGGCTTGTGGAGCGCATCGGCGAAGGGGCAATGGGCCAGGTCTTCAAGGCCTGGCACACGAAGCTGGAATGCCTGGTCGCGGTCAAGATGATCCACCGGGAACATCTCTCCAGCCAGAAAGCGATGGATCGCTTTCGCCGCGAAGTGGAGACCGCCTCGCAGCTCGACCATCCCAACATCGTGCTCTTGCGCGACGCCGACCAGACCGAGAATCGGCCTTTCATGGTGATGGACTACGTCGAGGGGACAAACCTCTCGATCCGGGTCAAGCAGGGTGGGCCGTTGCCGGTTCATCAGGCGTGTGAATTCGCGCGCCAGGCGGCCGTGGGTTTGCAGCACGCCTACGAACGCGGCGTCGTCCATCGCGATGTCAAGCCGAGCAACCTTCTGGTCACTCCGGCAACGCCCGAACACCCCGCGATCGTCAGGATTCTCGATTTCGGCCTGGCCCGCTTCGAAGACGACCGCGGCAACCTGTGCCGGCTTACCCAAGTGGGCGCCGTCCTCGGCACCATCGACTACATCGCTCCGGAACAGGTCGACAACGCGTCGGCTGCCGACGCCCGCTGCGACATCTACTCCCTAGGTTGCACGCTTTACTTCCTGTTGGTCGGCCGGCCGCCCTTTGCCGGCGGCAGCGTCGTTGAAAAGCTGACCGCCCACCGCACGCAGCTAATTCCCGATGTCGGCGCAGCGCGTCCGGATGTGCCCAAGGGCCTCGACGCCGTAGTGAAAAAAATGACCGCCCGGAATCCCGCCGATCGGTATCAAACGCCGCTCGAAGCGGCCGAGGCGCTCAAGCCCTTCACCGTGCCGCTGGCCCAGCCGGTGAAGGCCGCTGCACCCCCCCTCGCGACACCAGTCGCGACTCCAGCGACCGCGCCGCCCCCGATGCCTTTCGCCCCAGCACTATTGACCGCACAGTCGCCGTCCTCCGCAAGCGGCGCACTCTTCGCATTTGCTCCCGCCTTTAGTAGGTCCGGCGAGCCGAGCCGGACCGAAGCGGGTTTGGCCGAGCCGAGCCCGTCCGTAGCGGGTTTGATCGAACCGAGTTGGACCGAGCCGGGCGCGCTGGGTCCCGCTCGGCTCGCGGGACCTACTTTGCGCAAGAAATCGCCTCGGCTTTGGCTCGGAGCCACCTTGGTCGGCGCTCTGCTCGTGGGCGCCACGGTATTCGTGATGCTTCGAGCCGCCGGTACGCTCGCGGGAAAACAGCACGCCACGGGTGCAGCCTTGCGCGTGCGCCTGGAGCCGGCCGAATTGAGCTTCAATTTGGGCGAGAACAAGATGCGGCGAACGTTGATCGTCTTCGTCGAACGGACCAAATTCCAAGGCCCCGTGCAGGTGTCGCTGGCAAGCCTGCCCACCGGCATCCAGGCCGCCGCCAAGACGATTCCCGAAGACCGCGACCAGGGTGAAGTCCAAGTCACCGTCAGCTACGGCACGCCCAGCAGCGATCTCGAAATCGAAGTGGAGGCCGTGGCGGAGAACTTACGAGACAGCAAGCCGTTGCGGCTGAAAGTTGTGGGGACGCGTCGATAGTGCGCACAGCAGACAAGTCTCCTTCCCCCAAGTGGCCGATATTGCTATGATGCCGGCCTTAGAATGCACATCGCCATTCCTCCCCAACCGGAGTTTCACGGATGAAACGAGCAGCTTTTTCCTTCTTCTGTTTCGCCCTGAACGCCCTCTTCTTGAACGCCATCTTCTTGAACGCCAGCCTTTGGGCCGGTGAACAAGCCAAAGTCAATCCGGAATCTATTACCGCTAGACTCGACGCCATGCGGCAATCGGGCGCCCTCATCAAGTGGCAAGAAGTGCCCTGGATTCTTGACCTCAAAGACGGCATCCGCCAATCGCGCGAAGAGAAGCGGCCTTTGTTTCTGTGGGTCTCCGGCGACGATCCCTTGGAGCGCTGCTGAGGCTACGGCGAGGGGCTCCGTGCGGGCCCGTTGTCCGACGAACGCAACGTCAAGATCATCTGCAAGTGGACCGTTCCGGTCGCCGTCAATCTCTACAAGATTCGCGACGCCAAGGGCGAGGCGGGCGATTTCTTTCGTGCCGTGCAGAAACAGAGGCAGCAATACCAGGGTTTTTGGATCGTCTCTCCCGAAGGCAAACTGATCGCCGCCCAGGGCAACTTCAAGAACGAAAAAACTTGGCCGCAGGAAGTGCTGGATATTTTGGAGGCCGCTCTCAAGGAAGAGGTGGCCAAAGCGCCACGCCATTATGACTGGAAGCCGGCCAATCCCTTCCATGGCCATGGAGTACAAGAGGACGGCAGCGTCAACGTGGCTGTGTTCGTCCGCTTTGTATTCGGCGGCAAACCGTCGGGGCCGGGGGCGTTCGACAGCGTCACGTTGAGCGCGAAGGAATGGGGCAAGTTCGCGCCGACGCAGCGCGAAACCGCCGAGCGAGCCACGGGGCGCGACGAAACGTTCAAGGTCGGGCAGAAATGGGATCTTCCTGACGACATCGCCAAGAGGCTCTGCAAGTGCCTCTCGCCCAAGAGCGATAAGACGAACGTCCCGCGCCCCGAAGAGCTCACGGAAGTCGAGATGCACGGCGTCGTGCAAGCAATCGACGGCGACATCGCCACCTTAGCGTACCACGGCAAGCTGGCCGCGGTTCACCAGCATCCGTTCGATAAGAAGCCGAAGACCAGCCGCTCCCAGGCGAAGTTTAGCGGCTTCGCAAAGCTCAACCTTAAGACCAATGAAATGCTTACGCTCAACCTAGCGTTCGACGGAACCTATCACGCTTTCCCGCCGTATCACGAGCGCGAATACACGACATTCGCGGGCGTTGAATGGACGCGTGACAAAGAGTCGCGCGTTTCGGTGAAAAGCTCGCGTTGAACTCCTCATAGAACGCCGAGGAACGCGGATTCAGCGGAAGCGCGCGGATATCAGATCCGCGCGACTCCGCTCAATCCGCGTTTATCCGCGTTCATCCTGTCTTCTCTGTGCCTCTATGTCTCTGTGGTGATTGGTTCGCGCTAACCTGCGAACAGGATTAGATTAATACGCCTTCGCGAACACCACCCGGCCCTCCGAAGGCTTCCCCGTCAAAATGCACTTGCCCGTTTCCTTGGCACGGTTGAACGGAATGCATCGTATCGTCGCCTTCGTGTCGGCCGAGATCTTGTCCTCCGTCTCGCGCGTGCCGTCCCAATGGGCCAAGAGAAAGCCGCCCGGTTCTTCCAGCTTTTTCTTGAACTCGTCGTATGAATTGACCTCCATGGTGTTCTCGTCGCGGAACTTCCGGGCGCGCTCGAATAGCGCCGTCTGCATCTCCTTGAGCATCGCCACGATTTTCGCTGGCGCCGCGTCGAGCGGCACGCCCATGATTTTCGCTTCCTTGCCCGGCAAATCACGCCGCGCCAGGACGCACGCATTCTGGGCCAGGTCCTTAGGACCTAGCTCGACGCGGATCGGCACGCCTTTCACTTCCCACTCGTTGAACTTGTAACCAGGTTGATATTGTTCCCGATCATCGACCTTCGCGGTCAACGGCTCGTAATCGAAATAGGGATCGCGCGGAATGTCTCTCACTGCGGCGGCCAGCTTCTGGGCCGCGGCCAAGACTGCTTGCTTCTCCTCGGGTTTACGGAAGATCGGCACGATGACCACGTGCAAGGGCGCCAACCGCGGCGGCACGACCAGGCCCTGGTCGTCGGAGTGCGTCATGATCAAGCCGCCGACTAGGCGAGTCGACACGCCCCAGCTCGTCGCCCAGGCATATTCAAGCTGGCCCGCTTGGCTTTGGAACTTGACGTCGAACGCCTTAGCGAAGTTCTGCCCCAGGAAATGGCTCGTGCCGGCTTGCAGCGCTTTGCGATCTTGCATCATCGCCTCGATGCAGAGAGTGTAGACCGCGCCGGGGAACTTCTGGCCGTCGCTCTTGGGCCCGGTCAACACGGGCATCGCCATCCAGTCCTCGGCGAAGCTGCGGTAGACTTCAAGAATCTTGCGCGCCTCCTCTTGGGCCTCGGCCTGATTCGCATGGGCGGTATGGCCCTCCTGCCAAAGAAACTCCGCCGTGCGCAGGAAGAGCCGGGTGCGCATCTCCCAGCGAACCACGTTGCACCACTGATTGATGAGCAGCGGCAGATCGCGATAGCTCTGAATCCAGTTCTTGTAGGTGTTCCAAATGATGGTTTCCGACGTGGGCCGGATAATCAGCTCTTCCTCGAGCTTCGCGGCCGGATCGACTTGCAGGCCCCTGCCCTCCATCTTCTTGAGCCGATAGTGCGTGACGACGGCGCATTCCTTGGCGAAGCCCTCGGCCATCTCCTCCTCTTTCGCCAGAAACGATTTCGGGATAAACAGCGGAAAATAGGCGTTGACGTGGCCGGTGTCCTTGAAGAGCCGATCCAACGTACGCTGCATCTTTTCCCAAATCGCGTAGCCGTGCGGCTTGATGACCATGCAGCCGCGCACGTCGGAGTTCTCGGCGAGCCCGGCCTGCTGCACGATGTCGAGATACCACTGCGAATAATCGTCGGCCCTTTTGGTGACCTTGTCGGCCATCGTCGTTCCCCTCTTTGGATTTCCGGCAATAACTCCCGGCATTTTACGAAAACTGTTTATGCGTGGTCGAAAGCCGCGACAGTCCTTGGGATTTCAAGGCCTATCCAAGGACTGTCCAATAGGATTGAATTGCCCGGCGAATGGTTCGGTATGAGGTAATCAAAGAGAACTAAAGAGATAATTATAGATTGGTTCGGGAGGGGTATGTGAGTGTGGCACCGTGGCGCCGAGGTAAAAAAGTAGCCGCAAGTGCTTAATTATCAAGAAACTTACAGCATAGACCTCAGCGCCAAACTACGTGGCGCGAGGTCCCCACTTTGGCGCTGTTGGTTCTTAGATTCAAGCGCACTTACCTGAGGATCCAATGCGCTCGCTCTTTTTCCTTGCAGTTGTTTGTTTTTGCAACCCAATTCTCTGCGCCGGCGACGGTCCAGCCGTACGCGATTTCCGCCTTAAGGACGATGCCGGCAAGACCTGGTCGCTGGACGACTTCAAGGATAAGAAGGCCGTCGTCGTGGTCTTTCTCGGCACGCAATGCCCCATCAACAACGCCTTCGCGCCGCGGCTTGCCGAACTGCACCAGGAATACGCCGGCAAAGGCGTTGGTTTCTTGGCGATCAACAGCAACGAGCACGACACACTGGAAACCATCGCCCTTCACGCCAAGAAGCACGGCATTCCGTTCCCGGTGCTGCGCGACGAGGCCCATCTTGCCGCCGACCGATTCGGCGCCCAGCGCACGCCGGAAACCTTTGTTCTCGATGCCAAGCGCACGATTCGCTACCAGGGACGCATCGACGACCAATACGGCATCGGCTTCCAACGGCCACAACCCACGCGGCGCGATCTGAGTATTGCGTTGGATGAGGTTCTGGCCGGAAAAGCGGTGACTACGCCGAAGACGGAAGTCGCCGGCTGCATCATCGCGCGAAAGCCGCTCGCCAAGGGAGCGGGGACGGTCACGTTCGCCAAGGACGTGTCGCGCATCTTGCAAAAGAGTTGCCAGGAATGCCACCGGCCCGGACAGATCGGTCCGATGCCGCTTTTGACCTACGAAGATGCTTCTTCCTGGGCCGACATGATTCGCGAAGTCGTAAGTGACAAACGGATGCCGCCCTGGCATGCCGCTCCCAAGCACGGCAAGTTTTCCAACAATCGCGCGCTTGCTAAGGCGGATTACGACAAGCTGCTCACTTGGATCGATCGCGGCTGTCCCAAGGGCGACGACGCCGATCTGCCGGCGCCGCGCAAATTCGCTGAAGGTTGGTTGATCGGCCAGCCGGACGCGATCTTCACCATCGACAAGGAATTCAAAGTGCCGGCCAAGATGCCCAAGAACGGCGTCCGCTATCAAAACTTCGTGGTGCCGACGAATTTCAAAGAAGACGTCTGGGTTCAAGCCGCCGAAGCCACGCCTGGAAACCGGGCCGTCGTGCATCACATCATCGTTTATGTCATCGTCAACGGCAAACGCTTCGACTCCGAGGACGGCATCGGTAACGGCTACCTGGTGGCGTTCGCGCCGGGCGATCTCGGCGTATCCTATCCGCCTGGCGCCGCGCGCCGGATTCCCAAGGGCGCGCAGCTCGTGTTCCAGATGCACTACACTCCGAACGGCGTCGAGCAAGCGGATCGTTCCTCGGTGGGTCTGGTCTTCGCCAAGAAGCCGCCGGAAAACCGGGTCCGCACCCGAGCCATCGCGCAAGAGTTCTTCTCGATTCCGCCGGGAACGGCGAGCCACAAGATCATCAGCAGGACCACGTTTACGAAAGACGTCGTGGTTTGGAGTTTGTTCCCGCACATGCACCTGCGCGGCAAGAGCTTCGAATTCCAGGCCTTTTATCCGGACGGCACGAAAGAAACGCTGTTGTCGGTGCCGCGCTATGACTTCAGCTGGCAGGCGACTTACAACTTGGAGAAGCCGCTTCGTTTCCCCGCGGGAACGAGAATCGAATGCACCGCGTACTTCGACAACTCGTCCGGCAACCCAAACAATCCCGATCCCACCAAACGCATTAAATGGGGCGACCAGACCTGGGAAGAGATGATGATCGGCTTCATGGATTACACATACGTCGATGCGAAGCCGCGAGCGGCGGCAATCTCTAAATTGTCTGAATGAAAGTTCTCGTCATCGGCAAAGGCGGCCGCGAACATGCCCTCGTCTGGAAACTCGCCCAGTCGCCGCGCGTCGATCAAGTCTTCTGCGCTCCCGGAAACGCCGGAACCGCTCTGGACGGAGCGAACGTCGGTATCGAAACCAAGGATTTCGATGGCCTGATCCGCTTCGCCAAGAAAGAAACGATCGGCCTTACGGTCGTGGGTCCGGAAGATCCGCTCGCCAAAGGCATCGTGGATGCTTTTCAAAAGGCCGGTTTGAAGATTTTCGGACCGAGCAAAGCGGCCGCTCAAATCGAGGCCAGCAAAGTCTTCGCCAAGAAGTTGATGCGCGACGCCGACGTGCCGACGGCCGAGTTCCGCGTCTTCGATCATCCCGATCCTGCCCGACTTTATGTGCAGACGCGCGAATATCCCGTCGTCGTCAAAGCAGACGGCTTGGCGGCGGGTAAGGGCGTGCTGGTCTGCAGCACGACCGAGGACGCGATGGCCGCGATCGAGCGCATCATGGTCCGCGAGGAATTCGGCCTGGCCGCCGGCAGGCAGATCATCATCGAAAAACGACTCGACGGCCAAGAACTCAGCGTGCAAGCGCTCGTTGCGGGTCGGGTGATCGTTCCGCTGGCGGCGGCACAAGACCACAAGCGCGCCTTCGACGGCGACACCGGCCCCAACACCGGCGGCATGGGCGCATACAGCCCTGCCCCATTGGCTACGCCGGAGCTATTGCAGGAGATCGAGTCGCAAGCCCTGGTGCCGACGGTCCATGCCATGAAGCGGCGGCGCGTGCCGTTCCGCGGCGTGCTCTATGCCGGCGTGATGGCCACCAACCAGGGAACGCGCATCTTGGAGTACAACTGCCGTCTCGGCGACCCGGAGACGCAGCCATTGTTCATGCGGCTCAAAACCGACCTCTTCGAGTTGCTCGAAGCCGCCGTGGAGGACCGTCTCGACGATTTTGCTGAAGGGAACTTGCGGTGGGACGACCGGCCGGCGGTCTGCGTCGTGATGGCTAGCGGCGGCTATCCTGGGGCGTTTTCGCGCGGCAAAGTCGTCCTCGGCCTGGACGAGGCGGCGAAGGTACCGGATGTCAAGGTATTCCACGCCGGGACCAAGCGCGACAGCAACAATCTCACGATCACCGACGGCGGCCGCGTCCTCGGCGTCACCGCTCTGGGCGACACACTAGCCGCCGCGAAACGGAAAGCGTATGAGGCGGCGGCGAAAATTCACTTCCAAGGCGCGTTCTATCGCAAGGACATCGGCGATCGCGCGCTCCAATCTGGCGAAGGAGATGCACCATGACTTGGATCAACGAGAAACGAAGCTGGTTGGGAGCATTCGCAATCGTACTCGGGCTTGCGGCTGCCCTTGTTTTAGCGACGCAACCCGAGACCCGTGTGCACGCTCAGGGCGCCGGCAAGAAGGGCCAGAAGAAAGGCGATCCAAAAAGCGCCGCCAAGGAAGACCAATCTCCCGACCGGGATGCCATCAAGAAATCTGTGCAAAGCTTTATTGTCGCCGTTGAGCGCGGCGACGCCAAGGCGCTGGCGGCTCAATGGACGGAAAACGGCGAGTACATTTCCGACGATGGAACCGTCCTCCGCGGCCGCGATTCGATTGAAAAGGAATACGCGGCGCAGTTCGCCAAGAAGGGGTCCAAGGTGAAGCTCGAAGTCGACGTGGATTCGATTCGATTTCCGTCCAAGGACACCGCCATCGAAGAAGGATACTTCACCGCCCAACGCGGCGATAACCCCTCGACGACGTCCAAGTACTCCGTTCTGCACGTTCGCGAGGGAGGCAAGTGGCTGATGGCCGTTGTCCGCGAGTGGCCCAACGACGGTGCTTCGATCCGCGACCTCGATTGGCTGATCGGCGCCTGGGAGGCCAAGCGTGCCGATGCGGAGGTCCATTCCACCTATGAATGGTGGGGCAACAAGACCTTCATTCGCGTCCACTTCACCATCAAGAAGAAAGAGCAAACGACCACGGGATTTCAGATGATTGCCCGCGATGCCGCCACGGGGCAGCTCCGGTCGTGGGCGTTCGACGTCGACGGCAGCTTCGGCGAGGCGACCTGGGAGCGCGAAGGCAAAAAGTGGGTTCAGGACTCGGCGGGAGTGCTTTCCGATGGCCGCACCATGAGCGCCACCAACATCATTACCCGGCTAGACAGCGACGCCTTCACGTTCCAGTCGGTGCAGCGCAGCGTCGGCGGCGAATCGCTTCCAGACATCCCGCCGGTCCGCGTCAGCCGAGTCAAAAGCAAAGAGTGATGTCGACTGAAACAGATCGATTCCAGCGCGGAGATTGTTGGCCATGAGAAGAATCATCATCGTTATTGCGATAATTGGGCTTTCGTTTACCCTAACGGATTCGGAATCCGTCGCTGGGCGGCGCGGTGGCGGCGGCCGGGGCGGCGGCGGCAGAGGAGGCTTCTCCGGTGGGAGCGGCTCCGGAGGCGGCGGAGTCGTCAATTCCTACGGCGGCGGCGCCGGCTCGCGCAGCAGCACGCCCATCGACGGCCCGCGCGGCGGGTCCGGGACGGCCGGCTCCGGCGGGGGCAGCTACACCACCAAAGGCGGCTCGACGATCGATTACAAGGCCGCCGGCGCAGGCGGCACCACGGCCGGCGGCGTCTCCGGCGGCAAATATGTCGGCGGCATTCAAGTCACCACGCCGGGCGGCAAAGAAGTCACTCGAGTCGGCAAAGGCGGCGGCGCGGTCGGACCGGAGGGGAATGCAATTGCCGGCAAGTCGGGTGTCACGGTCGGAACCGGCCCGGAGGGGTCTTTCGCAACCAAATACAAGGGCGGCGTCGCCGTTGGCCCGCAAGGCGCGGTCGCCGGCAGTTCCAAAGCCGGCATTGCGACCGGACCGGAAGGCACGGTTGCGGGCGCGACGCGCGCCGGCGCCGCGGTCGGCCCTTACGGAGCGGTGGCGGGCCGCACCACGGTTGCCGCCGGAGCAGGCGGAACGTATTACCGGTCGGCCACCGCCATCCGCGGACAGGGCGTTTATGTCCGTCAAGGGGTCGTCAACTATCCCTGTTTTCGTCCGGGATGGTACGCGCAGTATCCCGGCGCTTGGTTCGCGGCCGGCTGGGCTGCCGGCGCCGTGTGGCACGCCGCCACGTGGGGGACTTGCGCCAGCTACTGCGGCTGTTCCGAGGCGCCCGTCTACTACGACTACGGCACCAACGTCGTGTACGAAGACGATGGTGTCTACGTCGACGGCGAAAAGACGGCCAGCACCGAACAGTATGCCCAGCAAGCCACCGCGCTTGCCGACGCCGGCCGAGATGCAAAGGCGTCGAAAGAAGGTGAATGGCTGCCTTTGGGCGTGTTCGCCATGGTCCAGGGTGACGAGAAATCGTCCAATCACCTATTCCAGTTGAGCGTCAACAAGGACGGCGTCATTCGCGGCAATTACTATGACGCGGTGACCGATTCCACATCCTTGGTGTACGGCTCCGTGGACAAGAAGACTCAAAGGGCGGCATGGACCGTCGGCGACCGTAAGACACCGGTCTATGAAGTGGGATTCGCCAATCTGACCAAGGACGATAGCACCATGCTGGTCCATTATGGAACGGATCGCACGCAGCAGTTCACACTGATTCGAATCGAGAAGCCGGAGGACGAGAAAACGGAATAAGAGTTAGCTATTTCTGCATGCCGCGCAGGAGTCGCTCCAGCGGTTCCTGGCTCACGCGGATCAAGCCTTGTTGCGGCTGATTGAGATCGAGCGTCACCCAGACGATCATGCACAGCAGCCCAACAAACGCGATGGTGGCGGCCGGGTGTGTCTTTCCGGTTGCGCCCTGCTGCCAGCCAACCAACACCACGGCGATGACCGCTGACAGTGACAAAAGCAGCACGATGCTGGGCGGCAACCGGTCCCGCGCCGCCGCGAGCCGAGACGCATGATTGCTGGTGAGGTTGTTGAACGTGTTGACGAGGGGATTCGCAATGGGTGTTGCCGCGTCGACCGCCTCGCCGACCAGCGCCTGCATCCGATCGTGCATTTTCTGCATTTCCGCAAGCTTCGTATCCAAATCGGATTCCGGAATGGGCGCGCGTGCTGCATTGAGGCGAGACTCGGCATAGGCGCGAATCACGTTTTGAAGCTTTTCGCGGACGGGTTCCTTGAGCAGCGACGCACAAGTGTAGAAGTCACCGATGGAGTTGCTGTCGGCGACCGCGCTAAGCCGGCGCTGATCGTGCTTACCCAGCGAAAGGGAAAATGTGAACGCCAAGAGAAGCCCAAGGATGGCCAGACTCGCATCGTTCAGCTTCGTTCCCGGCTCATCGCTTCCGGCCGCGCCCGCTCGTCGCGCGCTCCACCAGCCGACACTCCAGCCGGCAAGCAGCAGGGCGGCTAAGAGCGCCGCGGTGGTCCAGGCGCTCCATTGCGCAAATACGTCGCTCATGCCGAGGTTCCCAGGAATATCCGTCGGCACGCAGACACGATCTTCGATGCGCCGACTCGTAGGAACAATTATTTCCTTATACTCGGCCTTCGCGGATCAGGAATTGAAGGGAAGCCGGGCGCGCGGCGGCGACATTCGCAAAAAAAGTAGGAAATTGCTTGCCTTTGCGCCTGCACTCGTTTTCAATAGCATAGTCTCACAATAAACATCCCATTTCCCCGCAGTCATACATGAATACCATGTGCCGTACCAGCGCCGTCCTAGCTTGTGGGTATTTCGTCCTCTGTCTCCACGCGAGTGCGCTTCCCGTAAGTGCGGGCGAGGGCGAAAAGGAAATAGCCAGGGTCAATGCCGTATTCGGCGGCTTGGTCAAAAAGGACAAAAGCCGCTGGCAGGCCGTCAAGGCGGGCGACACGATCTCGGCCGGAACCCTATTGGTGGCTTTACCTAAGTCAGAAATCACCACCGCGAACGGCGCGATCCACCTTTCCATGTTGGCCGACATCGGCCAGCGCGGCCCCTTTCCCGTGCTTGAATCAGCAGTGGTCCTGAATCACGCCAAGGACGCCGACCTGGAGTTAACCTTTGACCGCGGTCTAATCATTCTGACCAATCACAAGAAAGAGGGCGCGGCCAAGGTTCGCCTCAAAATCCGCGGCGAGACTTGGGAAGTGACTCTTCAGGAACCTAGGACCTCGGTCGGTCTGGAGATCTTCAGCCGGCATTCGCCCGGAATGCCCAGCAGCTTGGACAAAAAAGGCTCCGAAGACGAGGTGCCCTCCACGGACGTGCTGATGCTCGTGCTGCACGGCCGGGCCCTTCTCGACGCTGGAGATCATGCTGTCGGCTTGCAGGCGCCCCCCGGCCTGGCCCGGGTGCATTGGGAAAACGGCGCGAAAAAGTTCGCGGTTCAGAGGCTGGAAAAACTCCCCGAAATCCTCATTAAGCCCTTCGACGATAAAGAAGCCAAGGCGTTCAAGGATATTTGCCTTTGCACGAAGAAACTAGGCGCCGAAGAAATCGCCTCAGTCATAGATGATTTGCTGAAATCGGAGAACAAGACCGACCGGCTTGTCGGCGCCACCTGGGCCGGGGCTGTGGACGATTTGCCGCGCCTGATGAGCGCGCTCGCCGACGCCAAGCATGCGGATACCCGCGAACACGCGGTAATCGTACTGCGGAATTGGCTTGGCCGCTCACCCGAGCAGGTGCGGGCGCTTTATGACTCGCTGATCAAGGAAAAAAAGGCATCGCCCGCGCAAGCGAAAAACGTCATTCATTTGTTGCTCGGCTTTACCGACGAAGAACGAGGCCAGCCGGATACGTACCAGATGCTCATCCATCTCCTAAATCACAGCGCCCTGCCGGTGCGCGAGTTGGCCCGCTGGCACTTGGTCCGCCTCGCCCCGACGGGTCGCGACATTCCCTTTGACGCAGGCGCCGCCGCCGAGGAACGCGGCCGAGGCGTCGCCCGCTGGCAAGCTCTGATTCCTGAAGGCAAGCTGCCTCCCGCGCGCAAGACTCCGGACAAGAATTGACAGGCGGCTCCCACTTAGACCAAATGAACTTCATCAAGGATTTGCCATGAAATCGCTTTTCTCCAATTACCCCACGTGGCTTTGGGGCGCTCTCGCCCTTGTGCTTGCGCCGAGCGCGGCCTGGGCGCAGTATCCGCCGCCCTACAACCCGTATTATCCGGTGCAGACCTACGGTCCGATCGGCAATCAACTCATGGGCCAGGCATCCGTCATCAGCGCCACAGGCGGCTTGTACAAGGACCAGGAGCAGGCACGCATCCTTCGCCAACAAGCGGATCAGGCCAAAATCGAAACCAAGAAAAAGTCCTTCGATGAAATGATGTATGAAAAGGCCATGACGCCGACTTTCACCGAGGAAATGAACAAGAACCAGTCCATGATCCTTCGGCGAATCATGACGAATGCAACCGACGTCGAGATCATCAAGGGCGAGGCCCAGAACATCATTCTCCCAACCCTGGTGCGCGTAGCCGTGAGAGGCGCCTACGGTCCGCCTGTCCCTTTAGATCCCGAGATGCTCCAACATATCAACGTGACTGGCAGTGTCGCGGACGGCGGCACCGGCGTGGGGATGCTCAAGAACGGCGGCGCCAATTTGACCTGGCCGATGTCCATTGTCGACACGCCCACTCAGAAACAACTGGCTGCAATCATTCCCACCGCGGTCACCGAGGTCAAGACGGGCGGACAGCTCAAGCTCGACACCTATAAGAAGATGAACGCGACCATGGACAAACTGTACGATGAAGTGAAAAAGATGTTTCACAAGGAACAGATCGACGGCGGACAATACCTAAACACCACGCGGTTCCTCGACAGCTTGAAGGGGTCACTTAAGATCCTCAGCACGCCAAGCGCCGCGCTTTATTTCAATGGCGACTACTCGCCCAAGGGCAGCACGGTCCGGGAATTGGTCGACTATATGTCCGATAAGGGACTGCGGTTCGGTCCGTGCAATCCAGGATTTGAGGCGCCTTACTTCGCCTTATACAACGCCATGGTCGCGTATGCATCGGGGCACGGCGAAGATCCTTCCGGGTTCGTCAACCTAAACGCCGCAAAGTATCCGCAAAAGGGGGGTTGGAAGAGCGTATATCGATAAGAAAATGGCGCGCGTCCTCCGACGCGCTTTTTGCCTGCGAAATCCTTTTATTCAATCCAAGGAATTGAACCATGTTGAAGTTCTGTGCCACGCTGCTCGCTTTTGCGGCATGCGCCGTAGCGGCTCTCGCCGGCGGCGACGGGTCTCTCGAAATCAAGAATGTCCGGGCCACGTATGGCTACCTGGGCGCCACGCGTCCGGCGGGCGGAGTCCACCCGGGTGAAACTGTCTTCTTCACTTTCGACGTGCTCAACTTGAAGCTCGATGAGAACGCCCGGGCTTCCTATTCGATGGCGGTGGAGGTTCTCGACAACAAGAACAACACCGTCTTTCGACTCGGTCCACGCAACGCGATCGCGCAGAATTTCCTCGGCGGCAATTCGCTGCCCTCCAGCGCCCATATCGATATTCCCTACGACACGCCGCCCGGCGAGTATCTCTTCCGCGTCACCGTCCAGGACCGCAGCACCAAAAAGCAAGCGACTTTCGAGCGCAAGGCCAAACTTCTGGAACACGACTTTGCCCTCATCAACGTGGGCACCTACGCCGATCGCGAGGCGCGCGTCCCCTCGTCGCCCATCGGAGTTCTGGGCGAGACCATTTTCGTCAACTTCGCGGCTCTGGATTTCGGTCGCGACAAGAAAAACGGCCAACCCGACCTCGACGTCACCATGCGGATTCTTGACGACAAGGGCCAAGCGACTTTTCCCAAGCCGCTTCAAGGCAACGTCAGCAAGGATGTACCGGAATCGGCCAAGATCGTGCCGCTGCAGTTCGCCTTAACCGTAAACCGGACCGGCAACTTCACCATCGAGCTGGAGGCGATCTGCAAGGTCTGCGGGAAGAAGTCGAAAGTGACCCTGCCCTTGAAAGTGGTCTCGTTGAACAACTAAGCCCGAAGCGCTAGCGAGGATTCCGGGTCGGACTACATGCAATTCTTCAACCTGCGGATGATTTCCTGTTCCAAGGCTTCGTCGCGGCCCCGGTAAATCCAGCCGGAATCAAAGAACGTGGCGTCGATGACCTCGAACTGGCGCTCGACGTTGTTGTCGTTGCGGAAGATGGCGCCGCCAACGGTGGAACGCAGCGGGCGAGGCAGATCCTCCTGTTCCTTGCGCGCAATCACTTCGATGAAGAAGCCGCCGCTGTCGGCAGGCTGGATTTGCACGGAGACGCGATGCCGATACGTTTGCGTCGTCGCTAGCACGCGCTCGCGAAAGTTTGGACTGCCCGGCTTCAGGATGAGAAAGAGCCCCGGGGCGATGCGCGGTAAACAGTCGATAGCGCCCGAATAACGGTTGGTTTCATAGATCTCGAAGCCGAAGTCGCCGAGGACGCCAAGACAGCCCTCGAAAACCTTGCCGTACGACTCAGGGCCCAGCGGAACAAAAAGGGGATTGCGATCGACGACGTAAGGCGCCCCGGCGGGAACCACGGGAGTAAGCTCAGCCATCTCCAGGTCGGAACGAAAGACGCCGCAACCCGCCGACGCCCAAAGAGGAGCCAGCGCGATCCAGACTGCCCAATGCTTGCGCAATCCGCCCATGTTGCTGCACGCCCCCGGCGCCTTTCTAAGGCGCACGAATTCCCGGTCCACGATGCGCGTATCTTCCCATGAAGGCCGGGCCTTATCGCAGACGACCGCGAATGTTGCAATACCAATACTCGCACTATCAGACCCAGAAGGATTAGATCCATGGCGGACTTACCGTTCGATCGCGAAGCGGCCGTCACTCGATTGCTGCGCTTCCTCGCCGTTGGGGGAATCACAGGCCAGGAGGAGGCGATCGGCACGGAGGTTGTCTCCGCACTGGTCGAGTCGGGTGTTCCCAGCCAAAGCATCCGCTTTGACCAGGCAAACAAGAGAATTCCTCTGCCGACGCAGACTGGGAATTTGATCGTTACTTTGCCGGGAACGGTTTCCGGACCGCGGCGCCTGTTCATGACTCATCTCGACACGGTGCCCCTATGCGCCGGCGCCGTGCCCGTTCGCAAAGGCGATCGCATCGTGCCGCAAGGAAAGACGGCTTTAGGCGGCGACAATCGCACCGGTGTCGCCTGCCTGGTGACGATGTTGGCCACCCTGCTTGCGCGAAAGCTTCCGCATGGACCGCTTTCGGTTCTTTTCACGGTGCGGGAGGAAAGCGGTTTGTGGGGAGCGCGCTATGTCGATTCTGCCGATCTTGGAAAACCGGAGATGGGCTTCAACATCGACGGCCGCTCGCCGCGCGAGATTACGATCGGCGCCACGGGAGCCGAGCGCTGGCAGGTGGAGATTTTCGGCCGGGCCTCGCATGCTGGCGCCTATCCGGAGCAGGGAATCTCGGCGAGCATGGTCGGGTCGCTGGCGCTGGCGGAAGTTCAAAAAGGCGGCTGGTTTGGCAAAATCAAGAAGGGGACGCGCCAAGGGACTTCGAACGTGGGCAGTATCGGCGGGCCCAATGGCACAAGCGCCGGCCAAGCAACCAATGTGGTAACGGATTACACTCTGATCACGGGAGAATGCCGCAGCCATGACAGCAAATTCAATCGCGCCATCACCGCTGCCTACCGTGACGCCTTCCAGAACGCCGCCCGCAAAATCAAGAACGCGTCAGGAAAGCACGCCAAGATTCGCTTCGCCACCCGCCGCGACTATTATCCGTTCAAGCTGAAAGAAAGCAGCCTCGTCGTACGGATCGCCGCGGATGCCGCTAAACGCGCCGGCTGGGACGCCGACCTTCGCATCACCAACGGCGGCCTCGACGCCAACTGGCTCACGCGCCACGGCATCCCCACCATCACCTTCGGCGCCGGCCAAAACAACATCCACACCGTCGAGGAGTACGTGCACGTTCCGGACTTCCTTGAAGGCTGCCGTTACGCACTGTCCCTAACCCAGCAATAGAATATTCTCCATGCCTCTTCGCATCGGCAATGGCTGCGGCTTTTGGGGAGACAACCTCGATGCTCCCATTTTGCTCGCCAAAGACGGCAACCTTGACTACCTGACGCTCGAGTACCTGGCCGAGCTGACCATGTCGATCCTGGCCGTGCAGAAGCAGCGCGATCCGGAGGCCGGCTTTGCGAGCGATTTTCTCGATGTCCTCGATCGCCTCGTGCCGATTCTGAAGGACCAGCCGCGCCCCAAGATCATCACCAACGCCGGCGGCATGAATCCGCAAGCTTGTGCGCGCAAGGCCGCGTCGATTCTTGCCAAGGCAGGGCTAGCCCGACGCGTCGCCACGGTGTCCGGGGATGATCTTTTGCCGCATCTGGACGACTTGCTCCGCGCTGGCCACCCGCTCACCAATCTCGACACGGGCGACACTCTCGAAACCATCCGGCCTCAAGTCGTCAGCGCGAACGCCTATCTCGGCGCTCGGCCCATCGTCGATGCGCTCGCCAAGGGCGCCGATGTCGTCATCACGGGCCGGATCGCCGACGCTTCGTTGACCGTCGGCCCCTTGGTCCACGAGCTTCAATGGCCCTGGGACGATTGGCGCCGACTGTCCGCGGCCACGGTCGCGGGCCACCTCATCGAGTGCGGCGCTCAGGCCACCGGCGGATTGTGGTGCAACTACTCCGAAGCGATTGATCTCGCCAACGTGGGCTACCCTATTGTTGAGGTGGAGCCCGATGGCCGATTTACCATTACGAAGCCGCCCAATACCGGCGGGGCCGTCAATGTCGAAACCGTCGCCGAGCAGCTCCTTTATGAAGTCGGCGATCCGGCTGCGTATTTAACGCCCGACGTGGTCGCGGACTTCACCAGCGTGCAGCTCACTCAGTCCGGCGCCGATCGCGTGCAGGTCGTCACCGGCAACGGCAAGCCCGCGACAGCGACTTATAAGGTTTCCATTGCCTATCGCAACGGTTACAGCGCTAGCGGCATGCTCGTACTAATTGGCCCCGATGCGGCAGACAAGGCCCGCCTTTGTGGTGAGATAATCCGCGAGCGCTTGCGCCGCGTCGGTTTGGAATTGGCAAACTTCAACGTCGAAACGATCGGCAAAGGGGCATGCGTTCCAGACGTGCTTGCGAGCGCGCCGGAGCCGGCGGAAGTAGTGCTGCGCGTCACGGTGCGAGATCCGCGCCGAGCCGCGGTTGAGCGATTTACAAAGGAATTCGCTCCACTGGTGACATCGGGGCCGCCTGGCGTCACTGGCTACACCACCGGCAGGCCGCCGGTGCGCGAAGTTTTCGCCTACTGGCCAGCGCTCCTTAAGAAAACGGAAGTGGTTCCAAATGTAGAAGTGATTTCGACCTGAAAGACATGCCAGATCCCGAGCACGATTGTTTCAAAAGCCGCTGAATCAAAGTTTTCGACAGAAGTCTCACGCAGCCTTTGTGTTAGCAAAATGGTTTCAGCGCCGCGCTGGGACAGATAGAATCCGCCTGCTTGGTGAAGCAATCCGGCCTTCGATGAATGAATCCGGCTTGTCGATAAAACAATCCGGCTCTTCATTGAAACAATCCGGCGTTTCGATGAACAAGCGGGCATGTCGCTGCATGAAATGCATTGGGATTAGTCTAGTACCGTCAAGCCGACCGACCGCCAATTATCCCTTTGCACGATGTTTGGACGGGGCTGCACATTTTTTCCTTGGCGGCTATCACGGCGCTCTAATTCCGCATCGATCGCCCGAAGCAGACGCGGCTTCTCCAGGCACCATGAGGGCGCCACCAGGTAATCGGGCGGAGCGTCGCCGGAGAGACGATGAATCACCATGGAGGCCGGCAAACGTTCGAGAAAATCGCACACCAAGTCAACGTAAGCCTCGAAGCCGAGCATCGGGGCCTGTCCCGCACGCGCCGGCTACAGCGCTCTACCGCGTCGAGGAAGGCGCCCAAGTGATGGCCCCGATTCATCCAGTCAAGCGAACGGTCGTGCATCGACTGCAACCCGAGTTCGAGGCACACGTACCGATCGCGCGTATGGCATTCGAGCAAGTCGAGCACATCTTCCGGAACGCAGTCGGGCCGGGTGCCGACGATCAATCCGACCAACTGCGGATGGTCGAGAGCCTCTTCGTATAGTCGGCGTAATTTTTCGACCGGAGCATAAGTGTTTGTAGCCGCCTGAAAATAAGCGAGGAACTTTTCGGCGTGGTATCGTTTGGAAAGAATGGCCACGCCGCGCTCCACCTGAGCGCGAACCGCGGTGCGCGGCTGGCGTCGATTGGGGCTGAAGCTGCGGTTATCGCAGTAGACGCAACCTCCTACAGCGACGGATCCATCGACGTTTGGACAGGTGAAGCCGGCGTCAATCGTGACCCGGTAGACGCGCGTGCGGAAGCGTTCCTTCAGAAAACAGCTGAAGGCACGGTAGCGCCGCTTGGAGACTTCGCCTGCGGACATGATCTTGGAGGTCTTGGCCCCGTTTTGAATCAGGTTCTAGCGTCACCTTAGAAAAAACGCGCCCAATCCGTCAAGGTTATCGCTGGACGGACTTTTTTTTGTTCATTATGATGGAGTGGTAGGCCATTTCCCCACAGGAAAGGCGGCGGCCTCACCCGCGGCGGCTTCACCCTCAGCTCCCTGCGGTCGCGGCGAGGGCCGATGATAGGGATATCTACCCAATAGAGAGGCGACATGAGTTTAGAGGCAAACGGCGAGCTGGTTCCGATGGGGGGCGGCGACGCCATTCCCCTGATCCGCGATACGCTGACCATGGGCCGGCGTGAATCTTGCGACATTTGCCTGCGCTTTCCCAATGTCTCCGGAATGCACTGCGAGCTGACCTTTCACGCCGGCTACTGGAGAATCCGCGACTTGGGCAGCACCAACGGCATCAAGGTGAACGACTCCCGCATTCACACGCGCACCGTCCTGCACCCCAAAGACAAGATCACCATCGCCAAGCGCAGCTATATCATCGAATACGAGCAACCGATCGGCAAGCAGGCCATGGACGAGATGCTTGAGGATGCCGAGGAGATCATGGATCAGCCGTTGCTCGAGAAGGCCGGCTTGATCCATCCGCCGCGCGAGGTCAAAAGACCCCTGGTCAGCAAGCCTCGCAACATTAACCGCTGGGAAGAGATCATCAAGGAGGAAACGAAAGAGTGACGCGGGCGGGAGCGACTCAGGCGGGAGCGACTCAGGCGGGAGCGACTCGGGCGCGGGAATGGACCGCTCTCCTGCTTGCCATGGGCTTTCCCAGCTTCATGAGCTGGTTGGAGTTTTGGGTCCTTCCCGGCGAAAGCACGGAGCCCGATCCGGCCCTCACGGCCATCTTCGTCGGCGGCAAAGTCGTTCAGTTCTCGTTTCCCGTCCTTTACGTCTGGCTCTCCTGCCGCGATTCCTTCCGAGCTTTGCGCTGGAATCCTCGCGGACTTGGCATGGCAATCGCGTTTTCCGGTCTGGTGACACTAGGTATCTTCGGGCTCTATTTCTTCGTTCTGAAAGAAACGGGAGTCTTTGCCGACACGCGGACGGGAATTGACCATTGGTTGACGAAAATAGGCGCAGCCTCCGCGACAGGCTACATCCTGGTGGCCGCTTTGATCAGCGTGCCGCATTCGTTTCTGGAGGAATATTACTGGCGCTGGTTCCTATTCGGACAGTTGCAACGTGTGGTTCCGTGGGGGCTCGCCGTGGCCATCTCGAGCCTTGCGTTCATGGCGCATCATGTCCTCGTTCTCGGCTATTACCTGCCTGGCCGATTTTGGATCGCCGCTGTGCCTTTTTCCCTGTGCGTGGCAGGCGGCGCCGCCGTGTGGGCTTGGCTTTATCATCGCACCGGCTCGATCTACGCGCCCTGGCTCAGCCATCTCATCGTGGACGCCGCCATTATGATCGTCGGCTACGACATGCTGTTTGGATTCTGATCCTCCTCCAAGTAAAATGAGTCGGATGCATTCTTTTTGCCGGATTCACCGTCTCGTGCGGGCATGCGCATTTCTTTGCGTGCTGCTGATTCCAATGTTCCCCGGAACATTCACGGCGCAGGAATTGCCCCGTGAAAGCCTCGAGTTCTTCGAAACCAAGATTCGCCCGCTGTTGGCGGAGAATTGCTTCAAGTGCCATGGCGGCGACAAGGTCAAGGCAAAGCTCGTCCTGTCTAGTCGTGAAGGCATGCTAAAGGGCGGCCAGTCTGGGCCGGCGATCGTGCCCGGCGATCCCGAGCGAAGCCTTCTGGTCAAGGCCGTTCGCTACGACGATCCCGATCTCAAGATGCCGCCGCGTGGCAAGCTCTCCGACCAGCAGATTGCCGATCTCGTCACCTGGACGAAGCTCGGCGCGCCTTGGCCGCAAGAGCAGAGCAGCTCAGCCGTCGCCAAAAAGGAGTTCAATCTCAAGGAACGCTCCGGACACTGGTCGTTGCAGCCGTTGATGAATCCGGCCCAATCAAAACCGCAGCGTCAGAACTGGATTGAGTCGCCGATCGACGCGTTCATTCTCGCCAAGCTCGAGGAAAAAGGCCTTCCGCCCGCCGAACGTGCCGACAAGCGCACGCTCTTGCGCCGGGTCACCTTCGACCTGATTGGCTTGCCGCCGACGCCTGAGGAGATCGAGGCATTCTTAAAGGACGAGGCGCCGGATGCGTTTACGCGCGTCGTCGAGCGGCTGCTTGCCTCGCCTCACTACGGCGAGCGCTGGGCGCGGCACTGGCTCGATCTCGTTCGCTACGCCGAAACCAATGGCCATGAATTTGACCCAGACATTCCTCTGGCATTCCAGTATCGCGATTATGTCATTCGGGCGTTCAATGACGATCTTGCCTTCAATCAGTTTGTGATCGAACACATTGCCGGCGATCTGCTCACGGAGCCGCGCCGCCATCCCGCCGAACGTACAAACGAATCGATCCTGGCCACGGGTTTTTGGTGGCTGGGCGAGGCCAAGCACTCGCCGGTGGACGTGCGCGGCGATCAAGCCGACCGCATCGACAATCAGATCGACGTCTTCGGCAAGGCGTTTCTTGGAATGACCATCGCCTGCGCGCGCTGCCACGACCACAAGTTCGACGCCATTTCCACCAAGGACTACTACGCCCTGACAGGCTACTTGCAGAGTTCACGTCGAGACTTAGCATTTATCGACGATCCGGCGCCGCGCGCGAAGACCTTGAAACGGATGGAAGCTTTGAATTCAGAACTGATGCGACTCGGCCAGCTAGCGGCGGCAGCGGATCTGGAAAAACGCCTCGACGATCTTGCGGGGCGATTTCTTGTAGGTCGCGGCGAATCGTCCGCAAAGCCTTGGATCACGCTGGCCGAAGATGACACGCCCCTATCGGCCGACACGCTCAAGGCGCGGCGTCACGCCGCCGTGGCCAATTTACAAGTTCGACTTAAGCGCGAAGACAGGAACCTGGCACAAGCAATTGTGTACGCTGATGCGCGAAATGATTCCTTCAAGGCGTGGACACTTAGCGGCGAGGCCTGGCGCAACTTGGCGACCTCCCAAACGACGCCGCTGCTCGCTGATCAGGCACTGCACTCGGCACGTCTCTCTTCCAAGTTGCAAGGCACGGCTCGCACGCCGACGTTTCTCATCAGCAAGAAAAGGATTCACTACCACGCTGCGGGCAGCCAGTCGACGGTGCGGCTGGTCCTCGACGGCCTGCACCTGATACAAGAGCCCATCTATGGTGGCTTGACATTTAAGCTCGAAAGCAAGGACATGCGCTGGTTCACGCAGGACGTGTCGATGTGGCTGGGTCACCGCGCTTACATCGAGATCCTCGACGACGGGCCGGGCCACGCCGTGTTGGATCGCGTGATTTTCAGCGATGAAAGCCCGCCGCCGGAGTCGCCTAACACCTTGCTCTTGAAGCTGCTTGAAGATGAAAAAGCAACAGCCTCCGAAGAACTGAAAGCGAAATACCGTGCCGAGCTCGGCGCGATCATCAAGAGTTGGGAAACCGGCGCCCTTCTCGAGGGACCAGAGTTGTGGGCGCGCGTCGAATTACTTAACTGGATGCTCCACGCCGCGAAGATCGATCCCTGTCGAATAGACTTGCCCGCGCAGAAGGAACTGGTGCATGAATTTCGCAAGCTCGAAGCGGACTTGCCGGCGCCGCGCCGGGCGCTCGCCATCACCGATGGGACAGCGGTAAACGAAAACGTCTTACTCCGCGGCAATCACAAGAAGCTTGGAGAGGTAGTGCCGCGCCGCTTCTTGGAAGTCTTCGGCGGTACAGAGCAGGCGCCGCCGGAAAAGGGCTGCGGCCGGCTGGAACTCGCCCGGCAGATGGTCGATCCGAAACGCACGCCGATCTTGCCGCGGGTCATCGTCAACCGCCTTTGGAAGCATCACTTCGGCGACGGCATCGTCCGCAGCCCGGACGACTTCGGCGTCCTCGGCCAAACGCCGACTCATCCGAACTTACTCGATTTTCTCGCTTCGGAGTTCATTAAGGGCGGCTGGTCGATCAAGAAAATGCATCGAATGATGGTGCTGTCGTCCACCTATCAAATGGCGAGCCGCGCAGATCCGCCAGCGGATGAAGCCGACCCGGACAACAAGTTGCTGCACCGAATGCCCGTCCGGCGGCTTGATGCCGAGGCGATTCGCGACGCCATGTTGGCCGTATCGGGCCGGCTCGATCGCACTCTTTTTGGGCCAAGCGTCCCACCGCATCTGACGCCGTTCATGCTTGGCCGGGGCCGACCGGGGGCGAGCGGTCCGCTTGACGGCGATGGCCGGCGCAGCATTTATCTCGGTGTAAGGCGCAATTTCCTCAATCCCATGCTCCTGGCGTTCGATTACCCGACGCCGTTTTCGACGATGGGCCGGCGCAGCGTCTCCAACGTCCCCGCGCAAGCATTGACAATGATGAACAATGACTTCGTTCTGCAGCAAGCCGAATCATGGGGCAAGAAGGTGCTTGCGGGAAATGGACGCACGGCGCGCGCGCGTCTCAATCAAATGTACGTCGCCGTGTTCGGACGGCCGCCATCGGAGGTCGAATCGACTCAGGCGCAAGCGTACTTGGAAGAACAGGCGCGGATTCACGGCCGATCCGACGCTCCGCGCGCGTGGACCGATTTGGCCCATGTGCTTTTCAACGTCAAAGAGTTCATTTTCATCCCGTAAGAAGGTTCATCCCGTGAGAAGGAAACTGGGGCGGACACAGGTTCCGCCCCCGAGCGGCCCGGCGGCCAGGTTTTGTGCCGGACCGCATAGCCCCACTGTTGCTTGCCGTTTCGCGCTCGCGCAATCGCTTTAGAGGCTGCCAACCCACGTCAGCACCGTCTCAATCAGTCGGCCCGGGCGGACGATATCCGCGAAGCCGAAATGATCGATCAGGGCCAGCGTCAGCCAGACGTCCAGCGCGCCCAGCGTGTAAGGCAGCTTCTTGCCCTTCCAGGAGCGTACCGCGTCGACGGCCCGGCTCAGCTTGTCCGCCCAGCCGCGCCAGCAATAGCACTTGCGTTCCAGGAGGTCGCGCTTCTGCACGAATGCGCCAAGCTCGAAGGTGCACTTGGCGCTTGCGCACAGATCCGCCCGGCCGCTATTGCCCGGCTTCCAGGTCAAATTGCTCACGAGCTTGGAAACCGCGGCGGCCACGCGCGAGTACTTCCGCTCCAGGGAGATAGCGCGCCGGCTCACCAACCACTTGACGGCTCCCAGGAGGAGGAGCAAAAGCGTGTACAGGAAGATCATGGGTTTCCTCCATGAGAGCGTTTGGCCCTGGCCGGCCAATGCGCGATCCGATGGCGCTCAAGACGTGTGCGAAGAGAATTGAGAATCCGCGGATTGCGCTGGTGGAGAAGAGAGGGCTGCGCGACGAAAAAGGTTCGCCATCTTTTCCCGGTTGCGGGTTAGCGCGCCGTGGGGTTCGAGTTCGCGCTAACCGCAAGCGGGAATCGGAGGTCACGTCGACGTATGATCGTGGATGATCCGCCACCCCGCGGGGACCTTTTTCAAGATTAGCGTGAAGATCCCCGTTGGCCCTTTCTTTTGCAGCTCCAGAGTGAATCGGCCTTTCACCAAGGCATGTTCGCCATTGAGAAGGTCGATAGACATCTCCGAGAACGAGAGCTTCCCCATCTCCTTGCCCTCGCCTTGGTAGGTTTTCTGGTAGCGTTCCAAAGTCGCCTGCCAGCCTTTGGTCTTGTTGTTGCCGGAGTAGAAGCTCAAGTCCGGCGATTCCCAGTAGCCGGCCATAAACCCGCGGAGATCGCCCTTATTCCAAGCGGCGGCCTGATCGTCGAGGACCTTTTGGATGGCCTTTTTCTCCGTCGCGCTGTCGAAGACTTGACCTGTGAACATTGCGACGAAACAAACAACAAATCCACTCATGATTGTCCCTCGAGCGTGTAGATAAGCGGATCAGAAGGGCCGCCGCGGAATCATCATCGAGGTAGATCCTCATGACCTGTTAATCCGCGCGATTTCCTCGGGTTCGAGCAGTCTGGGAGTGGGATGAAACATGTAGTCCGGCTCATTCATCCCGGCAGCTTCGGTGAGCGCCTCTTCGCGATCATAGTCTTCCAGGAGTTCTGGAGGGTTGGACTCGCAATAGGCAATCGCTTCTAGAACCGCTTGCACTGGAAGGGCAAACTCGCGGGCGATTTCCTCCGGCGACATGGGCTCTTCGCACGCATACCAGCCATAAAGGACGCGCGCGCGCATGCGTGTTCCCTTGACGAATAGCTGCTTATATGCGGACTTCGGATTTGAAGCCAGGTGGACGTATTCGGTAATTGGCGCGTTCATGTAGTTGATTCTAACGGTTGCGATTGTTCGTCGCAACTTCAAGCGGTTCATTACTCATTTCCGAAGTTAGCGCTTTTTCCGCGCAAGTCTCCATTGATCGCCGCGCTCTCTCTCGAAATCTCTTCACGTTCCATTTTCGCGGAGGCGCGTGTCATGCGGCGCAAATGGCAATTGACAGCGTTGGTGGGCGCGGCGCTTTTGGCCGCGACGGTCGTTTGGCAAACGTCGCGGGGCGGGGCGCAGAATCCGGAGCTGGGAGGAAAGGAAAAAGCGGCGGAAAGCCCCTTGCCCATTCGCCAGGTGGTGCTGTTCAACAGCGGCGTCGGCTATTTCCAGCGCGAAGGAGACGTGGACGGCAACGCCCGCATCGACTTGACCTTTCCGGTCGGCGACATCAACGATCTCCTGAAGAGCCTGGTGCTGCAAGATTTGGGCGGCGGCCGTGTCTCCACGGTCAACTACGACAGCCACGATCCCATTGACAAAATCCTGCGCAGCTTCGCTCTCGACCTCAATAACAATCCGACCTTCGCCCAGCTTCTCAACCAAGCCCGCGGCGAGAAAATCGAAGTCACGCGTTTGGATAAAAAGGACGCACAGCCAACTAAATTAACGGGCACCATCATCGGCATGGAAGCCAAGTATCCGCTGATTAAGGATGGCGCCGACGCAACGCCCGGCCTGATGGGCGAAGAGGAGTTCTTGAACCTCTCGACTACCCAAGGAATGCACAGCATCGGTTTGAAAACCGTTTTGGGAGTGAAATTCTTGAATCCCGTGCTGGAAAGCGAATTCCTACGTGCTTTGAAAATCTTAGCCGCCTCGCATGACATGCAAAAGAAATCGGTAAGCCTTGGCTTCAATGGCGCCGGCAAACGCGCTGTTCGCGTCGGCTATGTCGTCGAACGGCCCATCTGGAAGACCAGCTATCGCCTGCGCATGGAGCCCAACGGCAAGGTTTTCCTGCAAGGCTGGGCGCTGGTCGAAAACACCAGCGACGACGACTGGAACGATATTCGCATGGTCCTGGTGAGCGGCAAACCGATCTCCTTTCAGATGAACCTTTATGAGCCCCTGTACATTCCCCGGCCGTTTGTCGAGCCGGAACTTTTCGCGTCGCTGCGGCCGCCGGTTTACGCCGGATCTTTGGAGCCGGCACCGCCGCCGGCGCCCGTGAGTGAAGGCGGGCCAGCGGGTGCTGCTGGTGGGCGACCCGGATGGCGAGCTGGTGGGCGCCGGCACGAAGGTCGAGCAGGCGCCTCACGTATGAGGAACTGCTCGAACGCCGCAAGCAACAGCAAGCGGCCCAAGACGAAGCTAAGAAGGCGGGCAGCGTTATCGCGGGACTCAACTTCAAGGAAGGCATTCAGTCGGTCGCGACGGCTGAGGAAGTCGGCGACTATTATCAGTACGTTCTCGATCAGAAGATCACGCTTCCGCGCCAGAAGTCAGCGATGGTGCCGATTCTCGACCAGACCATCGAAGGGACCAAAGTCAGCATCTTCAATGAAGCCACGCACCCGAAGTATCCCTTGCTTGGCCTGCGCCTCAAGAACACGTCGAATCAGCCCCTGACCCAGGGACCGATCACGGTTTACGACAACAGCACTTACGCCGGCGACACGCGCATCCTCGATTTCCAACCCAACGAGGAGCGCCTGTTGAGCTACGCCCTCGACCAGTCCACCGAGATCAAGACCGCCGTCAAGGCGACGCCAAGCACGTCCATGAACTTTCGCTTCGATGACGCGACTTTGTCCGCGCGCTACATTATGCGTGAGACCAAAACTTACACTATCAAGAACCGTTCGACGCACGATCGCACCGTCATTTTGGAGCATCCGATACGCGCCGACTGGAAGCTGGCCGGCACTAAGCCGGGCGAGCAGTCGCGCGACGTTTACCGTTTCACGGTGGCGGCGCCTTCCGGCAAGACAACCTCATTCGAAGTGGCTGAGGAGCAGCCGCGCGTCGATCCATTCTCCTTTAAGGATGACGCGCCGCGACATGCGGTCCTGTTGGGCATCACGGTCAAAGCAATCGACCACCGGTACGAGGACAAGCTCGTCGAATTGAAAATCCAGAATGATACGCTGCGCGTCGCCAAGACCCTTCGCGAATCCAAGTCATATTTCATTCAAAATCTCTCGGCTCAGGATCGCGAATTCACTGTCGATCACGTGGTGCGTCCGGGCTGGACGCTATTGGACGACACGGGCGCTGCTGAGAGGAAAGGTCCCGGCGTGTCGCAGTTCAAGCTCAAAGTTCCCAAAGGCAAGAGCCTTAGCAAGGAACTCGTCGAAGAGAAGCCGGTCGTCGAGCAGGTGGCTCTTTCCAGCGCCGGTAAGCCGCGTTATTCGCTCGGCCTCGGTCTGGTCGTGCGCACGGAAACTGCTCTTGAGTCGGATCAGCTGGTCGGCCTCAAAATCCGCAAGGGAATTCTGCACCCGACCAGGAAAATCCGTGAATTGACGACGTACATCGTGCAAAACAATTCTGAGGAAGATCGCGAATTCCTCATCGATCACGTCGTGCGACCTGCTTGGACGTTATTGGACGAAAAAGGCGATCTGCAGAAGACCGGGCCGGACATCTTCCGCTTTAAGCTGGCTGTCGCTAGAGGCAAGCCCGCCGCGAAGGAGTTGAAGGAAGAGCACTCATTGAAGGACAAGGGCGTGTTTTTCAAGGACATCAGCGAGCCGGCGCTGCAAGAGTATCTTTCGCATCCAGCGATAAGCGCCGACGTAAAGACGGCCCTCGCCAAAGCGCTCGATTTGCAGACGAAGGCCACCGAGACGAGCCGGCTGCTTGCGGAGGCGGAAAAGCAGCAGGATGTCGTAAGCCGCGACCAGGCTCGGGTTCGCTCCAACTTGCAGATCATTCCGCAGACTTCGGAGCATTACAAGAAGTTCTTGGAGAAATTCGTCGCCCAGGAGACTCAGATCGAATCCTTGCAGAACCAGATTCGCCAACTGAAAGCGACTCTTCAAAAACAACAGCGCGAGTACGATCAGTTTCTCGCGGCACTCAACGTCGATTGACCTCGTTGCGATCACGCCATGTTTCATAAAATGACGCTGAGCGAGTTCCCAATCCAATTCCGAGGCCGACGTCATGGGCAAGGCGCGGGTGTTGATTCTGCGGGCCCCTGGGGCGAATTGCGACGAGGAGACGCAGTTCGCCTTCGAACGCGCCGGCGCTCAAGTGGCAGAGCGTATACACATTAACCGCCTGCGCGAAAAACCTGCTCTGCTGGATGACTATCAGATTCTCGTCGTCCCCGGCGGCTTCACGTATGGCGACGACGTGGCGGCCGGCAAGATCCTTGCCAACCAACTCAGCGTTTTCCTGGGCGATCAGTTACGGCGCTTCCGCGACCACGAGAAACTCATTCTCGGCATTTGCAACGGCTTTCAGGCTCTCCTTAAAGCGGGCTTGCTGATTTCACCTGACGAAGACGGCCCGCTCGCCACCTTGGCCCAGAACGCCCACGGCAAGTTCGAGGATCGCTGGATCGCCATGAAAGCCCGCGCCGGCAAGTGTCCGTTCCTTAGAGATTGCGGGCTTTTGGAAATGCCGATCGCACATGGCGAAGGCAATTTCATCTGCCGGGCTGCTTGGATCCGCAAGGGATTGGACCAGGCCGGCCAAGTCGTTTTGCGCTATGTCGATAAGGACGGGAGGCCTGGTCCGTTTCCGGTCAATCCCAATGGTTCGCAAGACGACATAGCCGGCGTATGCGATCCGACCGGCCGCGTGCTGGGTCTGATGCCGCACCCCGAGCGCCATGTTTTGCCGACGCAACATCCGCAATGGACACGCAAAGGATTGGCGCCGGAAGGCGACGGCTTGCGGTTGTTTCGAAATGCAGTCGAGTTCTTCAAATAAATCCCAACATGAGCGAACCGATTATTAGCCTCGACGTCAAGCGCGAGCAGCGCGTCCCGCCGCGGCAAGCGTTGACGCGGAAGTGGCCCGTCCTTCACTACGGTCCAACGCCGACGTTTGACCGCACCCGATGGACGTTCCATGTCTTCGGCCTGGTCGCGAAGCCCTGGCAGTGCGGATACGACGAGTTCATCAACCTGCCGCACAAGCAGTTGCTAGCCGACATGCACTGCGTCACGCGCTGGAGCAAGCTCGACAACACCTGGGAAGGCGTTGGCACGCGCGAACTCATCGCCAAGGTCGAGCTTTTGCCCCAGGCCAAGTTTGTCATGGTGCACTGCGAGCACGGCTTCACTACTAATCTGCCGCTCGACGACTTCCTTGGCGAAGATTGCCTGTTCGCCTGGCGGCACAACGGCCAGGACCTCGAGCCCGATCACGGCTATCCGCTGCGTCTGGTGGTGCCGAGGCTTTACGCCTGGAAAAGCGCCAAGTGGGTGCGCGGCATCGAACTGATGGAAGCCGACCGCGCAGGCTTCTGGGAAAGCTGGGAGCACGGCGGTTACCACATGCGCGGCGACCCGTGGCGGGAGGAAAGGTTTCGCTGATGCGCGATAGCCATCAAGCGCCGCAGAGCCGCGCCCGACAGGAAACGGGTGAAAGCGCGCCACGAAGTCAAACCCGCTTCCTAACGAGCGCGGCTCTGAAGCGGTGAACAGTTATGACCATTTTCTGATGCATGTGGCGCTCGGGCGGATTCCTCGAATAAAGTTCGCAGGCCTGATTTGCCCTGCTCAAGATCGAGCAACATCTGTTTGCGCCACAAACCGCCGCCGTATCCGCCGAGCTTGCCGCCCTTATTGACGACGCGATGGCAGGGAATGACGATGGCGATGCGGTTGCAGCCGTTGGCTGTGCCCACGGCGCGCTGGGCGCCGGGGTGGCCGATGCGTGTCGCCATTTCCTCATAGGAGCGGGTCCGGCCGTACGGAATCTTTAGCAATTCGTCCCACACCTGTTTTTGGAACGGCGTGCCGGGATAAACGAGCGGCACGGTGAAGTCGCGCAGTTCGCCTGCAAAGTAGTCGCCCAACTCCTTTCGCAGCTTGATCAGATGTTCGTTTTCGCCCGGAACAATCGCGCAATCCAGGCGTTTGCGCAACACGTCGAATTGGGTCTCGAGCATGCGCCGGTCGGTGAACTCAAGAAGGCAGATTCCCTCGCGGTTGGCGCCGGCAAGGAGCGGACCGACGGGGCTTTCGACCCAGGTGATGACCACACAGTCCGCGTTCCGGCTTTGGCCAGGAGATTTGCCGAAAGTGTGCATGAAAGCCTCCCGAAATCCACTGTGAGAATCGTAGCCGTTGCCCAGAGCGACCTCATCGAGGTCCGCCCCGCGGCGAATCTGGTCGAGGGCGGTTCCCATCCGCCGGGCCCGGCAATATGCCTGAAACGTCATACCATGGTGCTTGAGGAAGTAGCGGCGCGCGCGGGCGGAATCGATGCCAAGCTTGCGGATGTCGCCGTCGGTTAGCCGGCGTGACGAATCCTCATCAATTCTCGCCAAGAGCTTATTGACCCATTCGGGCGGCCGGCCATTCGCCTCCATCGGCCGGCAGCGCTTGCACGGCCTGAATCCTGCGAACAGTGCTTCGCGCGTGGAGGCAAAATAGGTGACATTCTTCGGCAGCGGCTTGCGCGCCGGGCACGACGGGCGGCAAAAGATGCCCGTGGTGCGTACCGCGAGATAGAAGACGCCGTCGTACGATTCGTCCCGTTTCAGGTAAGCCTTCTGCATCTCGCGGGTCGTCGGTTTACTGATGGTTGTGCTCATGATGGTAGGATATGGCTCGACACGAGGGTTCCGCTACCGATTTTTGAGCGCCGATATCAGAATTCGAAGCACGCTCAAAAGATAGAATTCTCCGCATGACTACGGATTTAGAAATTCTGTACGAAGACAACCATTGTCTGGCAGTCAACAAGCCCGCGCCGCTATTGACGCAAGCGCCGCCGGGGATTCCGAGCCTTGAGGCGCTGGTGAAGGAATATCTCAAGGAAAAACACCATAAGTCGGGCAATGTGTATTTGGGAGTGCCGCATCGGCTCGATCGACCGGTAAGCGGAGTCATCTTATTCGCACGGAGCAGCAAGGCGGCACAGCGGCTATCGGAGCAATTCGCGAATCAGCAGGTGACCAAGACGTATTGGGGACTGGTTGAGGGACGGGTTCAGCCCGAAGACGGAAGTTGGATCGACTGGATACGGAAAGTCAAAGATGAGCCGCGTGCCGAGCAAACAGACCAGGAACAAGAAGGTGCACAACAGGCAGTGCTGCGCTATCACTGTTTGCGGCATATGGCGGAATCGACGTTGCTCGAATTTGTGCCCCAGACTGGACGCATGCATCAAATCCGTTTGCAGGCAGCCATACGCGGGCACCCGGTCTTGGGGGATAGACTCTATGGCGCCACGCTTCGGATTGGTTTCGACGTTTCGAATACACGCGAAAGCGTCATCGCCCTGCACGCGCGCAGCCTCACCTTCCTGCATCCGATACGTTACGAATCCGTGACCGTGTCCGCACCGCTTCCCGCACTCTGGCACGGCCTGCTTCCGGATATTCGCGAACTTTCGTCAAGAGAGTGATGAGTCATGCTGACCGAGCAGATCATCGAGCAGATTTTGGATCGTTTGCCAGCGTTGTGCCTCGGCGTTTTGGGCGATCTGTTTCTCGATCGATATCTCGACATCGACGCGGCCCTCACCGAGCCATCGATCGAAACCGGCCTCGATGCATACCAGGTGGTGCGAGTTCGGTCTTCCCCTGGAGCTGCTGGAACGATTGTCAACAATCTCGTCGCGCTTGGAGTCGGCCGTGTCGTTGTCATCTCACTTATCGGTGACGACGGCGAGGGGTTCGAGCTTCGCCAGGAGCTTGGCCGTTTGAAAGGCGTCGATTCGTCCGCGGTGTTCACGGCCTTTGACCGGCGTACGCCGACGTATACGAAGCCGATGTTGATGACGGCCAAGAATTCGCCTCGCGAACTAAACCGGCTGGATATCAAGAATCGGACGCCATTGAAGGCAACTGATGAGGTACGACTATTGTCGGCACTGCAAAAGCTTTGGCCGAACTTGGATGCGCTCATCGTTCTCGACCAGGTCAGTGAGCCTGATTGCGGCGTGGTGACGGCGGGCGTACGACAGCGCTTGGCAGACCTGGGCGCGGCAACTCCCAGCAAACTGATTCTTGCCGACAGTCGGGAGCGGATCGGCGAGTTCCGCAACGTCTCGCTGAAGCCGAACCAAACCGAATGCCGGCGCGCGACCGCGACGAACGATCTCGAAAAGGCTGTGAAAATGCTCGCGGACCAATGCGAAAGGCCCGTGTTTTGCACCCGCGGCGGCGACGGCATCCTAGTTGTGGATCCGCGAAATCAAGCACGGGCCGCCGTCGCCGGTTATCGCGTGACGGGTCCCAACGATTCGGTCGGAGCCGGTGATAGCACCAGCGCGGGCATCGCGTGCGCGATAGCGGCGGGCGTTGGGCTCGAGACTGCGTCGGCGTTCGGCAATCTCGTTGCCTCAATCACGATTCGAAAGATTGGCAAGACGGGGACAGCTTCGCCAGCGGAGATTCGTAGGCGGTGGTGTGAAATCGTCAGCCCGTGACGGCGTGGCTTAGCGCTCTTCGTTTTCTTCGAGTTCGTCGAGAATCTGGCGAAGTTCATCGCGTTCACGGCGGGTCGCTTCGAGATCGAAGAGCAGGTACTTTACGTCGAGCTGAAGCTGGTCGACTGCGTCTTGGGCGATCTTCACGAGCTTGCCCTGGAGGCGCGAAAACTGACCGACGCGCTCGCACAACGGCACGAGCTTTTCGCGCCAATGTAAGGGAAGCGCGCCCAGGTGATTGCGCAATTCGAGAAGCTCCTCCGGCATTTGGTCCTTGCGCCATTCCGTCGAAATTGGTTTGCTCATCCCAAACTCCCAAGTAGTCACAATCGAGTGTGGACGGTGGGAATAGCAAACTCCACGCCCAGTCAAAAGAAAAAAGCGACTTTCCATAAGTCATTATTCAGGAAATAGTTAGTGAACGGCCTTGAACGCTGTTTGTGAAGGTAGTGTAAAGCTTTGCAAACAAACATCTCTTTGCTGTAAAGCCAGGTTTTGCTAGAACTCCGGCCGCCTTTTTGGAAGAGGAATCACGCCATGAAGCTCATTAGCTGGCCGGGTAAGATAGGCAGGTTTGTGACCGCCCTGTTGGTCCTGGTCCTGACAAACGGACCTGCGTCGGCTCAGCAAGTGCATCGCAATGGCTTCGATGGAATGCAGCCAGCGTGGGTCAAGGGCGGCTTCGACGCTCCATTCCAAGAAAGTGCCCATGCCACTACTGACGTAGGTCCGCACGACGGCCAGCGTTGCGAATACATCCAGCTTGACGCCAAAGACGGAAACTACATCCATTACCAATATGCCGTCGGGAAGGCGCCGATCGCCGAGGAGCTGAGCGGAAGTCTTTGGATCAAGAGCAATCGCCCCGGCATTCAGTTTATGGCCCGGATCGTCTTGCCGAACGAGCGCGACCCCAACAACCTCGAAAACCGCCTGACCACCTTCATCCGCGCCGGCGCCTACGACAAGCCGGGACGCTGGCAAAGATTGGACCTCGGCCGGCCCGTACAGCTCGCCAAGCAGCAGCAACAACTGATGCAGGCTCAACTCAAGCGGCCTGTGAATTTCCAGGACGCGTATGTCGACGCATTGGTCCTCAATGTCTATTCCGGGCCGGGCCCGACGGAAGTTTGGATCGACGATTTGGAAATCGGCCCGACGCTATTCGAGTCACCGTTCCAACCCGCGCTGCGGACGCCCGGGAAGGAGGTGACGGTCCCGACGAGCATTCCGCGAACCAATGCCCGCAACGCGGCGGTGGAGTTCAGCGGCAGCCGGCTCGTGGTCGGCGGCAAGCGCTACTTTTTCCGGGCCATCCGCGTTACCGACACGCCGCTGCGCGTGCTGCGCGACGCCGGCTTCAATGCAGTGTTTGTCGACTCCACGAGCAGCAAGTCTCTCATCAATGAAGCCGCCGAGCTGGGTTTATGGGTAGTGCCGCAGCTCAGGGTACTGTCCGACGACGGCAAACTCACTTCGGCCGAGAGCTTGTCCTCGGAAGCAAGCCGCTATTTGACGAACAACGCCGTGCTGTTTTGGCACCTTGGCAGCACGCTCGCATTTGAGCAAGCGGCGCCGCTCTCGCGGGCCGCACAGCTCATGCGCCAGGCCGACCCGGGAAGGCCCTTGGGCGCCGACGTTTGGGACGGCCTTCTGCCTTATTCGCGCAACTTGAACCTCGTTGGCGTGCATCGCTGGCCGCTGATGACCTCGATGGAGATTCCCAAGTACCGTGATTGGCTCGAGCAACGCCGCAACCTCGCCAATCCTGGTAGCTTCGTCTGGACCTGGATTCAAACGCACATGCCGGAATGGTACACGCAAATCCTCTACGAGCAAAACTCGCTCGGCACGTTCAAGGAACCCGTCGGACCGCAAGCCGAGCAGATTCGCCTCTTAGCGTACACGGCTCTGGCGGCGGGAAGCCGTGGCCTGGCGTTCTGGTCGGACCGTTTTCTTGCCGACAGCCATCAAGGACGCGATCGCCTCTTGTGCTGCGCTTTGCTCAATCAGGAAATCGACATGCTTGAGCCGCTCTTGCTGGCCGCCGATGCGCCGCCCCAGTGGATCGATACGTCGGTTCCTGACGTAAAAGCGGCCGTATTTCACACGTCGAAAGGCATTCTGGTGCTGCCGATGTGGATTGGCAGGGGTGCGCAATTCGTGCCCGGACAGGCGGCGGCTTCCAAGCTGAACATGACGGTGCCGCAAGTTCCGCAGAGCATGCAGGCCTGGGAGGTGACTCCAGCCGACGTTCGCGGGTTGCGCGGCGAGCGCGTGGTTGGCGGCACCAAGATTACGCTGCCGGAATTCGGCCTGACCGCGGCCGTCGTGTTCACGTCCGACACCAACGTCATTGTGCGCTTTCAGGAGCAAGCCCGAAGCCGTCGCCAACAAGCGGCCCAGTGGGCCTACGACATGGCAGCGTACGAGCGCGACAAAGTTGCCCGAGTCCAAGAGCAGTTGGAAAAAATGGGACACACTTTGCCCGACGCAACGCAGCTCATGAACGATGCCGACAATCGCATCAAAACCACGAAGTCACTTTGGGATATTCGCAACTTTCCCGAGGCGTATCGTGAAGGACAGCGCGCTCTGAGGCCATTGCGCATCTTGATGCGTGCCCAGTGGGAGGAAGCCGTCAAGAACCTCGACTCCCCCGTCTCCAGTCCCTATGCAGTCACTTTTTTCACTTTGCCGCGACATTGGATGTTCATGGACCAAATCAGCAAGATGACGCCGACGGCGAATGTGCTGCCCGGCGGTGACTTCGAGACGGTGCCGGATCGCAAGCAGGAAACCTGGAAGGTGGAAGATCCGACTCTGGACGAAGTGGAACTGATACCGCAACGGGTTGCCCAGATTCAGCAACCCATCGACCTGAAGAGCAAAGTGCCGACCAAGGTGGAACTGCCGCACCAGGGCAAGCAATGCGCCATGCTCCAGATCAAGCCGAAGAACAAAGCCGCCGTACCCGCGGCGCTGGAGCGAACTTTGCTTGCGATCACGAGCCCGACCGTCAACTTGCAGCCTGGTACGCTGGTGCAAGTCAGCGCATGGGTGCGGATTCCGCAGCAAATCACTGCCTCGCCCGACGGCGCCCTCTTCTACGACAGCGCCGGCGGCGAGCCGCTGGCCATTCGCCTGACCGAACCGACGCCCTGGAAAAAGCTCGTTCTTTATCGCCGAATTCCCGCCTCAGGAACCATGTCTGTGACCCTGGCGATGACCGGCATCGGGTCGGTGTATTTTGACGATGTGCGCATTGAGCCGTTGGTGCCGGGAGTGCGCCAGGCACAGGCGGCCGAGAAGAAATGATCAGAGCGATCGGTGTCTCATCTCCCGCCAAGGAGATCGTCCCAAGAAGTAGCCTCGGCAAGCCGATCGATGAGCTTTTCAAGCGTATTCAAGTCTTCGATGTTCTGAATCGCTTCCACATCGGCAATTCCTTACGCAGGACCACTGAACTATATATTGAACTTGAACCAGCCCCGACCCCCAATGAGCACCACGAATGTCCGCCAAGAAACTGCTCGCCGATCCTTCCGCATCTCCTCTTGCGAAGCTCGCTGAAGAAATTCACAGACAAGAATCCCGGATTCACGGAGGCGGAGGCGAATCGGCGATCTTGCGCCAACACGAAAAAAATCGGCTCACGGCTCGCGAACGCATCGAAAAGCTCATCGACGCAAACTCGCGGTTCTTCGAGCTAGGGCTATGGGCCGCCTACCACATGTACGAGGAGTGGGGCGGGGCGCCGTCGGCGGGCGTTGTTACCGGCATCGGCATGGTGGCCCAGCGGCAGGCCATGATCATCGCCAATGACGCCACGGTGAAGGCCGGCGCGTTTTTCCCGATGACGGCCAAGAAAGTGCTGCGCGCCCAGCGCATCGCCATGGAGAACCGCCTGCCCCTAGTCTATCTAGTTGATAGCGCGGGCGTTTTCCTTCCATTGCAAGACGAGGTCTTCCCCGACGAAGACGACTTTGGCCGCATCTTCCGCAACAATGCGGTCATCTCCGCAGCAGGCATTCCGCAGTTCGCCGCCATCTTAGGCAACTGCGTCGCGGGCGGCGGCTACCTCCCCGTTCTATGTGACAAGCTTCTCATGACCGAAGGCAGTGGCCTTTACCTTGCGGGTCCGGCACTGGTGAAAGCGGCAATCGGACAGACCGTCAGCCATGAGGACCTTGGTGGGGCGGCGATGCACGCGGCCATCAGCGGCACCATCGACTTCCGCGAAAAAGACGATACCGCCTGCCTCGAACGACTAAGGCGTCTAGTGGACAATCTGCATCCTGATCCCGTCCAGGTCCACTTCGACACCCCTAGCGGGAGGAATCCTTCCGATCTGCTAAAGCTTGTCCCCGCCGAGAGCCGCCAGGAATACGACATCCGTGATCTGCTTCCGTGCATACTCGACGCGGGTCCCTTCGACGAATACAAGTCGGAATTCGGACAAACGCTCGTTTGTGGCTATGGACGGCTCGGCGGAGTCCCAGTCGGCATCGTCGCCAACCAGCGCCAACGCGTCAAGCTACCCGGCGGCTTGCTCCAATACGGCGGCGTCATCTACGTCGATGCCGCCGACAAAGCCGCCCGCTTTATCATGGATTGCAATCAGACACGCGTGCCCTTGATCTTCTTGCAAGACGTCAACGGCTTCATGGTGGGCCGCGAATCGGAACAGGCCGGCATCATCCGCGCCGGCGCGAAGCTCGTCAACGTCATCGCCAACAGCGTAGTGCCGAAAATCACGGTGATTTTGGGCGGCTCCTACGGCGCCGGCAATTACGCGCTCTGTGGCAAGGCGTTTGATCCACGCTTCATCTTCGCCTGGCCGACGGCGAAATACGCCGTCATGGGCGGCGAGCAAGCCGCCAGCACGCTCCTCGAAATCACTGTCAGTGCCCTCAAACGCCAAGGGCACGCACCGGACGCTAAGGAATTGGCCGAGCTGCGCCAGAAAGTTGAGGCAAGTTACCAAGAGCAGACCGACATCCGCTACGCGGCCGCAAGACTCTGGGTGGACCGAATAACGGAACCGGATGAGACGCGACAGGACCTGCTGATCGCATTGGCCGCGGCAACGAGGCATGACGATGGACGAGCGTTCCGAACGGGTGTACTACAAGTATGACCTTTGGAGCCCGCACTTGGATCGCACTGATTACGCGCTTGCCTTCGACCGCGATGCAAACGATACTAAAAGCCGGTGAAAAATCACGTTCATCCCGGAGCCCGCATGCCGCGCCGCATTTTCTCCCTCTTCGTCATCGTACTTGCATCCACACCGACTTTTGCCCAAACCAAGCTCCCGCCCACGCCTCCCGATGGCATTCTCCCGGTCGGCGCTGACGGCAAGCCGCTCAATCTCGACTTCGAGACCGGCACGCTCAAGGACTGGACCGCGGAGGGCGAGGCCTTCGAGGGCCAGCCGATCAAAGGCGATACCGTCTACCCGCGCCACAACGGCAGCAGAAGCCAGCATCAAGGCAACTACTGGATCGGCACCTACGAACGTAAGGGAGACAAGCCACAGGGAACGCTGACGAGCATGCCGTTCAAGGTGACGCATCCGTGGGCATCCTTCCTCGTAGCGGGTGGACCGCACGAGGTCACTTGCGTCGAGCTGATTCGCAAGGACACCGGCAAGGTCGTCCATCGCGCTACCGGGTTCGCGGAAGAAAATCTGCGCAGAGAAGTAGTCGATCTGCAGCCGCACCAGGGCAAGGAGATTTTCATTCGCCTGGTCGACAAACATTCCGGTGACTGGGGACATATCAACTTTGACGACTTCCGCTTCCATTCCACCAAGCCGAACTATCCGAAGCGGCCAAGTGCCCAGGCCCAGATTCCGCTCGATCAGTACAAGTTCGCCGGAATTCCGCCTGCGAAAGCCGCGGCGGTGATGACGGTCCCGGAAGGCTTCGAGGTCAAGCTCTTCGCTGGTGAGCCGGACATCGTGCAGCCGATCGCCATGTGCCTGGACGACCGTGGCCGCGTTTGGGTAGTGGAGAGCTTCTGTTATCCGCAGCGCCGCAAACCGAAGGGGCCCGATTCACCGTTCGTGGCCGACGGCATTCAGGGCGACCGCATCCTCATCTTCGAGGACGAGAAAGGCGACGGCCATTTCACTAAGCGCACCGTGTTCATGGAAGGGCTGAATCTCGTCAGCGGGATTGAAGTCGGTTTCGGCGGCGTCTGGATCGGAGCGGCGCCTTATCTCCTCTATGTGCCGATGAAGGACGACAAGCACGCCGGCGAACCGAAGATTCTGCTCGACGGCTGGGGTTACCAGGACACCCACGAAACGCTCAACGCCTTCATCTGGGGCCCGGACGGCTGGCTCTACGGCTGCCACGGTGTCTTCACGCATTCCAAGGTGGGCAAGCCTGGGACACCGGACGACAATCGAACCCGGATCAACGCCGGCATTTGGCGTTACCATCCCACCCGCCATGTCTTCGAAGTCTTCGCGGAGGGGACGAGCAATCCCTGGGGCCTCGACTTCAACGAATATGGCCAAGCGTTTTGCGAGGCGTGCGTGATTCCTCACTGCTTTCATCTCATCCAAGGCGCTCGCTATCATCGGCAGGCGGGCAACCATTTCAATCCGTACACCTTCGCTGATATTCAGACCATCGCGGATCACTTGCACTGGCAAGGTCCGAATCAATGGGCGGCGGCGAATCGCTCCGATGCTTTCGGCGGCGGCCACGCCCACTGCGGCCTGATGTGTTACCTGGGCGGCGCCTGGCCGGCGGAATATCGCGGACAGCTCTTCATGGGCAACATCCACGGCCGCCGCTTGAACCTGGACACGCTGAAGCCCAAGGGTTCGGGCTACGTCGCCTCGCACGGCAATGACTTCCTGCTCGCCAACGACGCCTGGGCGCGCTTCATCAACATGCGCTACGGCCCCGACGGCAACGTCTATCTCATCGACTGGTACGACAAGCAAGCCTGCCACTCGACCGATATCAAGATCTGGGACCGCGACAACGGGCGGATTTACAAGATCTGCTACCGCGGGACGAAACCGGTGCAGGTGGATTTGTCGAAGAAGAGTGACAAGGAACTCGTCGAATTGCAGTTGCATGAGAACGACTGGTATGTGCGGCATGCTAGACGTCTGCTTCAAGAGCGCGGGAAGCTAGCCAGCGGCGATCTGGTGAAGATTCTTAGCACGCACGCCGATCCAACTCGCAGACTGCGTGCCCTTTGGACGCTATTCGCATGCAGAGGAGATGTGTCCAACGAACCCATCTTGGCAGCTCTCGATGATGCCAGCGAGCATGTGCGTGCTTGGACGATTCGACTTATGTGGCAGGACGGCTTGATTCCGGAGCGATTCAACAAAAAAGTTCTGCAAATGGCGCGAGAGGGCGATTCGCCTGTCGTACGCTTGGCAATCGCTTCCGCCCTGCAACGAATTCCAACGAACGACCGCTGGGAATATTTGGCCGCCCTGGTAAGCCACAGCGAAGACGCCAACGATCTGAACCTGCCGCTCATGTACTGGTACGCCATGGAACCCTTAGGCGGCGAGGATCCGGCGCGAGCGCTGGATTTGGCTGCGAAATCGAAGATGCCCATGCACCTGCAATTCATGGTGCGGCGCTTGGCGGCCGTCCAGACGATGCGCATTTATGTCGATCCAGAAAAGATGGTTGCTCGCAATTTAACTGCCGGCGATATCGTGGCGGCCCTACAAGCACAGAACGTGCATGTGCCCTCTGCGCAGAAAAACAGGCCGCCCGCGCCTGCCAGGCAGCCCATTGCGTACACCGTGACGCCGATGGGACGGCTCACCCAGCCGGAGCAGATCGGGGACATCATCGTCAAGACGAGTGATGCGGGTCTCGTCGTGTATCTGCGCGATATCGCCCGCGTTGAAATGGGCGAAAGCCCATTGGGACTTTTGGTTGAAGGGGTCGAGAAAGCAGGGAACGCACCCGCGCAACTGGCGTTCCTCGAAGGCATCCGCGCCGCCCTCAAGGGTCAACGGCAAGTGCCGATGCCGAAGGCGTGGCCCGGAGCGTTTGCGAAGCTTTCGAAGAGCAACGAATCCCGAGTGCGCGAGCAGGCCTTATCCCTCGCCGTCGTCTTTGGCGATCCAAGCGCTTTCGCCGAGATGCGGCGACAACTGGTCACCAGCGAGCTACACGTCGCCCAGCGCAAGGACGCCCTCGATTCGCTATTGGGCGCCAAGGACAAAGAGCTGGTTCCGCTCCTGCACAAGCTTATCGCGGATCCCGATTTGCGCTCCCCGGCCCTGCGCGGCCTGGCGATTTATGACGACCCGCGCACGCCGGAAGTCATCTTGCAGGGCTTCGCAAACTTCACGACGCAAGAAAAACGCGACGCCCTGAACACCCTGGGAGCGCGGCTTCCGTATGCGAAAGCGATGCTCGACGCCGTCGCCGCCAAGAAAATCCCTGCCGGCGACGTGTCGGCCGACATTGTCCGCCAAATGCGCAATCTGAAGGATAAGGAGTTGGAGGCGCGCATCGCCGAGGTCTGGGGCATCGTCCGCGATACGCCGGCCGACCGCGCCAAGGAGATCGCACGTCACCGCAAGCTCCTACTAACTCCAGCGCCGCCGCCCGATCTCGCCCTGGGCCGGGCGCTCTACCAGAAGACCTGCGCCAACTGCCACACACTTTTCGGCCTTGGCGCTAAGGTCGGCCCGGACATCACCGGCGCCAATCGCCAAAGCATCGACTATTTGCTCGAAAACATCTTCGACCCGAGCGCCGTCATTCCAAAGGAATACGCCGCCACGGTGATCGAGCTGAACGATGGCCGGGTCCTTACGGGAATTGTCAAGGACGAGTCCAAGGTCAAGCTCACCATGGTCACCGCCAACGAAGCGTTGACGATTCCGGTCGCCGAGATCGCGCTCAAGAAGCCGAGCGACAAGTCGATGATGCCCGACGACCAAATGGTTCCGTTCAAGGACCACGAGTTCCGTGCCTTGATCGCGTACTTGCAAAGCCCGAATCAGACGCCGATATTGGCGACCGAAGAAAACGCCAAGGACCTCTTTAACGGCAAGGACCTGACTGGATGGGACGGCGACATGTCGCTTTGGCGCGTGGAGAACAGCGAGATCGTCGGCTTAACCAAGGGTCTCAAGAAGAATGAATTCCTCCGCAGCCAAATGATCGCCGACGACTTCCGGCTTACCCTCAAAGTGAAGCTGGTTCCCAACGCCGAGAACAGCGGCGTGCAATTCCGCAGTCAAGCGCTCCCAGACGGCGACATCAAAGGCCCGCAAGCCGACATCGGTCTCGGCTGGTGGGGCAAGCTCTACGAAGAACATGGCCGCGGCATCCTGTTCCCCCTCGCCCCTAAGGAGGGGAAAGGAAAGGGTGTGGGGTTCGACGGCTACGTCAACAAGGATAAATGGAATGACTACGAGATCGTCGCCGTCGGCTCGAAGATAAAGACGTATGTCAACGGCAAGGTGTGCGTCGATCTCGACGATCCGCAGATTTCACGCCGCGGCCTCTTCGCGTTCCAACTGCACTCGGGCGGGCCGATGGAAGTGCGGTTTAAGGACATTCAGTTGGAGGTTACGCCGAAGGGGCGATGATTCAGCACGCAGCGCACGCAGCCACTTTCCGCAAAACGTGCACGTCGAGGCGCGATTCACAACCCGTTGATTCGACGGGAGTTATAAAATCGAATCCGCTCGACTTGCACGTTTTCGTGCATGCCACCCCCGGGAAAATCCTTAGCCCGGTTGGCGGCTCTCCAACAACCAACCTGGAATCGGCGCGCGCTTTCGGTTCTAATGAAGAAAGGAGGTTTCCGCCGGTCCGTGGCATCTCGTCGATTCCGTTCTCGCTTCCTGCCTCCGTTTCTTAGTCTCTGAGTCTCAGTGTTAATCACATCTCCGTCCCTCAACTCTTCCAAACGAGGTCGCATCATGCCTTTCGTGCCCATCACACAGCTTTCTCCTATCAAAGTTCAATGGCTTTGGCCCGGGCGGCTGCCCATCGGCTACTTGTCGATCATGGACGGCGATCCGGGTTTGGGCAAGTCGCTCGTCACCGTCGATCTCTGCGCCCGCATCACCACGGGCCGGCCCTTTCCCGACGGCACGGGCAGCGGCATAGGCGGCGGCAAACCGGCGGGGGTGATCTTGATCAACGCGGAGGACCGGGCCCGCGACACCATCTATGCCCGCCTCCGCGCCGCCGGCGCCAACCTGGATTTGGTCCACGTCTGGGAGCGGGCGGCCAGCGAATCTTTCCTGCGCTTGCCCAATCACGTCGGGCGACTGGAAGAAGCGCTCGCCCGCACGGGGGCCCGTTACGTCGCCATCGATCCGATCATGGCTTTTCTGGATAGCTCGGTCAACGTCGCCTCCGATCCACACGTGCGGCAGGCGCTTCTGCCCTTGGCCGAATTGGCCGACCGCCGCCGCTGCGCCATCAACATGGTGAGGCATCTCAGCAAGACGTCGCGCCGGAGCGCTCTCTACCGCGGCCTGTTTTCCATCGGCTTCGTCGCCTCCTGCCGCGTGGCCTGGCTGGTGGGCCGCGATCCGCACAATCTGCGGAAATGCGTATTGGCCCAGCACAAGAGCAATCTCGATCCGCCGCAGCCAAGCCTGGCCTACCAGATCAAGTCCGACCCGTCGGGAGAAGCCGTGATCGAGTGGCAGGGAACGAGCTTCTCTAACGAGGACGACCTGGCCAGGGGCGTCTTGAGCCGGCGGAAGCAATTGCAGATGCGGTCGGAAGATTTCCTGGAAACGATGCTCAAGGACGGCCCGCGGACCTCGCGGGAAATCTGGGAAGCCGCCCAAAAACAGCACATCTCGGCGCGCCAGATCCGCAATGCCCAAAAGAGGCTAAAAATGCGCGATGTCCGCGTAGGCGCAATCGGCCCGAACCAAGTCACGTATTGGTTGCGGGAAGATCAGGAACTCCCCGCAGGCGGCGAAGACACCGAAACCGCCCGATATATGGACAACTTTTTCCGGAAGCACGAGAAGCTGTATGCAGAGCGGAATCCGCTGGATGAATTGCCCACGAAGTAGATTGCCGCGACGGGATAACAAAGGGGACATCCATGTTTAATATCGCGTTGTTTTTCTGCAACCAGGAAAACCCAGACTAAATAAACATGGATGTTCCCTTTTTTTCGGCCTCGGTCATAACCGATCCAGCGGACTCTGTACGCCGCCGGCGCCGCGCTGCAAAACGTGCGTGTAGATCATCGTGGTGGCGACATCTTTGTGTCCCAACAACTCTTGCACGGTGCGAATGTCATAGCCGGCTTCGAGTAGATGCGTGGCGAAACTATGCCGCAACGTGTGACAGCTCACCCTCTTGGTCAGCCCCGAGGCCAGCACGGCCTTGCGAACCTCTTTCTGGATCATGTTCTCGTGAATGTGGTGACGCATTAGGAGTGAGTGGTTCGTGGTGCGTGGTGAGCGCGCCGGCGACTGACGGCCCCCCTCGCCCCTGCGGGGGAGAGGGGTTGGGGGTGAGAGGGCATCCTCGCCGCGCGGGTCGACGCTCAGCCGGCTTGATGGAAAGAGGTATTGCCAGCCCAATTCCCGGTCGGCTTGCGGATACTTTTCTTTCAGGGCCGTGGGCAGCCAAACCCGGCCATGTCCCGCGCGCACATCCTGTTGGTGCAGCTCCTGAACCTGGCGTATCTGCTCGTGCAAGCGCTCGACGGTGGTCTTGGGCAACGGCACGACTCGGTCCTTGTCGCCCTTGCCCTCGCGAACCACGATTTGGCCGCGGGCGAAGTTGATGTCTTTGACTCGTAAGCGGCAACAATCGAGCAACCGCAGCCCCGAGCCGTACATCAAGTCGGCCATGAGCCGTTGAACTAAACCGCTCCGCGGGGGCAGTGTTCGCGCGTCTGGTTGACTGTCCAGCTCACCTGCCGATTGATGTAGTCGATTGATTCTTGTTCTCCACGTACGCTCAAGGTTCGCCCTGGGCGTTTTCTTTTTCCCACACG